>NZ_AUUU01000237.1 GCF_002760435.1 Clostridium sp. LS | reverse complement strand
GCAACAGGAGTAACAGGTCCAACTGGTCCAACAGGCCCAACTGGAGCAACAGGAGTAACAGGTCCAACTGGCCCAACAGGAGCAACCGGAGCAACAGGTCCAACAGGCCCAACAGGCCCAACCGGAGCTACAGGACCAAAAGGATCATCATCATTTGGTAGTGCATATCAACTTGCTACAATAGCAGATGCAACTATTGTAGGTGGAGCTGATATTCCATTTTCTAACAATGGTCCACTAAGTAGTATTGCTCATACTGCAGGTACTACTACAATTACTGTAACTAATGCTGGTATTTATGAAATTAAATATAGTATTAGTATAACAGCAGGAATTGGGTCGCAAGTTGCAATTGCCGTAAATGGTACAGTTGATCCATCAACCAGTGTTTCAGCATTGGTTGCTACTGGTGAAATATCTGGAATTGCTATGCTAACTCTTGCTGCCGGTGATGTGATTACCTTGAGAAACAATTCAGCTGTAGCTTTAACTGTAGCTTTAGCTCCAGCAGTTAGTGCTCAGTTAACTATTACGCAATTAAATTAATTTATTATAAACACGATAATTTGTCTAAAGCAAGGCCGCCTAAGGAGTAACAGCATTTTAAAATTAGCCTTGAAATATTAGTAACTACATTTCAAGGCTTTTTTTGCATGTTGAATTCCATCGGTTATTGAACTCTATTATAAAAAGCAAACAATAAAAACAAAACCAATATATCTAAGAAAGTGTGACTTAAAATACACTTTCTTTTTTTATCATAACATTTAATTTGCTTTGAACTGAACTAATGTTTAACAGCGTAATCTGTTCTGTATACATTCATAGTTATATAAGCAATAGCTTCATATTATTAAATTATTAGTATTCAGTATTTTTATAAGTAGATTGTATTCAGGTTTTTTAGCCTTATTCACCGTACTCTTTATATTTTTCTACATAGTGCAATAACAATTTATGATTATTAGCTCCTAGATTTCTGGAAAGGATTATTTTCTATAAAAATACAATTTATAAGTTAGAGGGTAAGATTTCAATATTGCAAAAATTAATTGCTATATATAGAAAAAAATGAGCAAATAACTTCATATCACTAATGTTGATGGAAAATTAAATAAGATATCAGATGACATTGAGTACTTTCAAATTACATCGAATGAGGAATTAAAATTAATGCAATTAGTAGTGTGAAGGTATTTGTATTTTCATATCAAAATTTGTTTTTTTGCATATATTAAAGTAGCCCAATTTTTTGAGATTGGTGCAAAGCAGAGGAAAAGAAAGAATAAGGAGATGGTGTAATGCCTACCGCAGTTATTAATCCTATAGCTGATGCATATATATCGCAGTCCAATCCTAATGCGAACT
>NZ_AUUU01000236.1 GCF_002760435.1 Clostridium sp. LS | reverse complement strand
TGCATTTGATGCTGGCTTAGATATATCAATTCCATATTTAGCTGCCATTGATTTTACTTCACCTAAAGCTCTAATTTGTGTAGAAACTTCTTCTCTTTTTCTTATTAATTCATCAAGCATATCGCCATTTAAATTATCTAGATCCTTTTTCTTTTCTTCTATTAAGTAATCTATACCATAAAGTGCAACTCTTCTGTAGTCACCTATTATTCTTCCTCTACCATATGCATCTGGAAGACCTGTTAAAAGTCCTGCACTTCTTGCAGCTCTTATTTCTCTTGTATATCCATCGAATACACCTTCATTATGAGTTTTTCTATATTTAGGGAAATATTCTTCTATATTCTTATCTAATTCATATCCATACTCTTTTAGTGAGCTTTGAACCATTCTCATTCCACCAAATGGATTTACAATTCTCTTAAGAGGTGCATCTGTTTGAAGTCCCACTATAACTTCATTATCTTTATCTATATATCCTGGATCATAGTTGTCAATTCCTGATACTCTATCAGTTGCAACATCTATTATTCCCTTTTTAACTTCTTCTACTATTAAATCATAAGC
>NZ_AUUU01000041.1 GCF_002760435.1 Clostridium sp. LS | reverse complement strand
AGCCGCTTAAACTATTTTTTATTATTTTCACTGTCTACTTGACAGGGTGCAGTTCATCTCTTGAATAATACGATTTTACAATTTTTTATTTAATTTTATTGATCCATTACTTAAAAATATTGCAGATTAAGGTTACTGCAGATTATTATTATCTGCAGGAGGATATCAGATACCAGAGCCTAATAACTTAGCTATAATCTGTCCTCTGGTTTATCGCTTCTTTCTTATGAGTATAAACAATGTTCGCCCGCTGAGCAGGTGAAGCGTTCCTCTGTCATTTATTCTTTTTCTTTAAAATTATGTAAAACGCAGCAGCAATTGCTACAAGAGCTCCAATACTTATCCCTGCCATTTCATCGCCTCCACTAATATAATATACTTAAGTTCATCTTAATATACCATTTATTTTGTAAAAATCGCATTATTCAATTTTCAAGGAACATAATTTATATTGATTACTACGTCAAATGAGAATTACGCATCCAAAAATCGCAAGTTCATATTACATAACCAGCCAAATCTGCATCAATATCTTTCTTGATCCCCCCTTCCGTAATTTTCATTAAAAACTGTAATAACCTCTTCAATACTTTGCAACACCTCTTTTGCATATTTTGATTTCAGTTCTTCTATCTGCTCTAATTCCCATAGCTTTTTCATGCTTAACTTCTCCTTTAAAATAGATAAAGGAATACTTAAAGCCATGTATTGCTTTAAGTATTCCTTCTTTTTATTACATTATTATAATATATATTTGACTTCTATTTTTAATTCGATATAGATTAACTATTACTATTTAATTTCTCCCATAAGAAAACATGAAAATCCAAATTTTAGATTTTCATGGGTTTCATGGTGGAGGCGAAGCACGACCTTTGAAATCCACCAATGAAATTCATCTAACTTTTTCCCTTAATATGTTATATATTACCAATTGTAGTTATAATATTCTTAAGAATAGATTTTTTGTTTAAGTTTTTCTGCTGTAGATGATGAGGCTGTATAAATCATCACTTTCAAATCGGGATGGTTAGACAACTGTAAATTCACATGTTCAAACTCCACTTTTCCAATTTCAGGGTAATCCCATGATTTATGACAGTCCGTAACAGTTTTAACTTCATAACGAGGCCACCATAAATCGAATAATTCACTTTCCTGCTTAAATTTTTCGATCATTTCTTTTAACCTTTCATCTTGAGGATACCTTACACAATCTGCCCTAAACCTCGCAATCATGATTTTAGCCTTCTCTTCCCAATCAGAATTAATTTCTTTTTTAAACGGATCTGTTAAAAATTGATACAACAAATTCGGCTTCGAATTCATGCTAGTAGAATATGGAGGGAATCGAAATAAAAATTCTGCTGCACGATTCCATAATAATACATCCCAATATTTATTAATTATATATGCCGGATTAGGTTCCAATGCAAAAACAGTTCTTTCTAATCCAATACTGATCTCTTTATAAATTTCTGATTCCTCTATCTCATCTGATTTAGATAATAGAAAAAGATATCGACGTTCATCCTCAGATAATCTTAACACACTAGCCAAACTTTCTAATACTTGATTGGAAGGACGTACGTCGTTACCTTGCTCTATCGATGTATACCAAGAAACACTGACATTTGCAAGTTGAGCAATCTCTTCTCGTCGAAGTCCTGGTGTACGGCGACGTCCATATGAAGGCAAACCAACCTGTTCTGGTGTAAGACGTTCTCTAGTTGCACGTAAAAATTCACCTAACGACTTCTGTACTGTAATCTCTTTCATTTATTTTCCTCCTTTATCCTACCACTCTCAATCGTATGATAATCACAATATGGTTAACCTATTCTAAGCCTGATATATTAGTAATATAACACAAAATTGATTAGCAAACAAAACCGTTTAGATTGGAGTGAATTAACTTATGAAAATATTTGTAACTGGAGCAACAGGTAAGGTTGGAAGTCGTTTTATACCATATTTATTAGAGCAAGGTCATGACGTGCGTATTCTTGTAAGAAATGCTGAGCGTGCACTTACCTTGAAAGAACAAGGAGCAGAAGTGGTTTTAGGTGATCTTTTAGATAATGAAAATCTCACTGAAGCTATAAAGGGTGTTGAAGCTGTGGTGCATCTGGCAGCTCAATTTCGCGGTGTCAGCGAAGAAATAGCACGAGCATCAAATGTAGATGCAAGCATAATACTAGCTAAAGCTGCTTTGGAAGCCGGTGTCACAAGATTTGTTTTTAGTAGCACCAGTTTGGTATACAGTGGTATCAGCAGAAATAATCCATGTCGTGAAGATGATGTCCTTCAACCGACTCTAGCCTATCCAAAAACAAAAGTTGTGGCGGAAGAAGCTTTACTTAATCTGCACCATGAAATGGGCTTAGATTTGCGTATTGTAAGATTTGCCTTTGTTTATGGCGATCATGACCCACACATTGAAGAATTTTCACCAATTATGAGTACATGGAATCCTTCGCAAAAGCTTTCGCTAGTACATCATGCGGATGTCTGTCAATCGTTAATGCTTGCATCAAGTACACCAGGTTTTGACGGTCACATATATAACGTTGCTGATGATACACCAATTACTGTTGCTGAACTTCTTAAACTTAATGGCTTACCAGAACAGGTACCTCCTAATGGCGGATGGCCTAGTTTTAGTCCATGTGATATGATATTGGATACGGAGCGTATTAAAAATGAACTTAAATTCCACCCAAAATATCCTTCTTTTCATACTGCTATGGATAAGAAAGCATTGTAGTTAGAATTTACATAAAGGAATATAATTCCCCCACAAAATACAAGACCCATAAAAATCTAAATTTAGATTTTTATGGGTCTTGTGATAAAGGAGAAGCGTGACCTTTGAAATCCACTATGCCTCACTAAAAATAACTTATACATTTTTCCGTTTTGAAGAGCTTTAACTACGTAACATTGAAGCTGAATTACTTAGAATTGCAGGTTTGAAAACCTTTCCTGGATGAGCTCTTGAACTATTTAAACTACCTCCATAAACTACATTATTAGTTATAATTACTAGGTACATATTATAATAAGGTTTATTTTTTCCTTTCTGTATGATCAAAGATTCAGAAAATCTAGTTTTCAATTAATTCTATTCATCTAATCTGATTTCACTAATAAAGGGGAATCCTAAAAGTAAAATCCCACCTACTATTTGAATAGTAGTCATTTGTTCGTGTAAAATAATTGCCGAAATTACAATCGCCACCAATGGATCAACGTAACTTAACACAGCTATACTTTGCCCTGAGAGCTTTTCCATACCACAAAAGAATAACCAAAACCCAATCCCTGTATTAACAATGCCTAGTATAGCAATGAAAGGTATTGATGATGCTGAAATACTAAAAAAAGATATTCCCTTTGTGAAAAATACATAAAAGACAAGAAGCACTGCAGTAATACCTAGTTGTATAATTGTTAGTTCTAACTTATCTATATTATGAATAAATTTACCTATTAACATAAGTGAAGCATAAAAAACTGCTGCAATTAGTCCCAAGATAATCCCAATAAAATCATGATATTCCAGTTTACTCATACCATTTTCCACAATCATGACTAACCCGATCAGCGCAATACAAACGCAAATCCCCTTTTTAATAGATAGTTTTTCTTGAAGAAGGATTGGTGAACAAAATATGACGATTACTGGTGCAAAATAATAAGCAAGTGTAGCATTAGCAATTGTTGTATATTGATAAGATGCATATAGAAAAATCCAATTTCCTCCTAAAGCAACTCCAGAGAAGAGTAACAAGACAGAATTAGTTTTTATCATATCCAAAGGTATTTTCTTTTTAGTTGCCACAAAAACACAAGTTAGAAACAAGCAGCCAATGGTACTACTTAATAGTGCTGATTCGCTTGAAGATAGTCCTATATGCCTAACAACTAAACCAATCGTTCCAAAAATAATCATAGATAAAATGAATTGAATTCTATATTTCATACTCTTTCTCCTCTTTAATGCTTTTTAGGTTTATTGAATAAATATCACTTACAAAAAACATGATTTATTCTATTCCTTTCCCTTGAAAACCTCATGGACATAATGTATCATAAATTTATCAATTACAAAAGCGGATGTTTATCATAGAAAAGATGACAAAATCAGATTTATGTGAGGTAAATATATATGGATATGAACATTCAAAAATATATGGCATTTATAAGGGCTGTTGAATATGGGAGCTTTACAAAGGCAGCAGAGATATTAAACTATTCTCAATCTGGTATTAGTCGTATGATTAATGATTTAGAAAAAGAATGGGGTGTATCACTTCTTGAACGTGGACGCTCTGGTGTACGATTAACTTCCGATGGCTTAAAATTATTGCCTTTTGCTAAAAGTATGTGTAATGAATATCAGAAGTTACAGACGCAAGTTGAAGAATTGAACGGATTGCAATCAGGACTTATTCGAATAGGTACATTTTCAAGCGTAGCCACTCATTGGCTACCTAATATCATTAAAGAATTTCAAAAGGATTATCCTAATATTGATTATGAGTTGTTACTCGGCGACTATACGGAAATAGAAAGCTGGATTTTAGAAGGACGCGTAGATTGCGGCTTTCTTCGACTTCCTACACTCCCAGAGTTTGAAACAATTTTTTTAGAACAGGATAAACTACTTGTGGTTTTACCTGAAAACCACCCACTTGTATATTGCGAATACTTTCCAATCAAATCATTATGTGATTACCCTTTTATGCTGTTGGAAAAAGGTGCAAAGGCAGAGATTTCAGAGATATTTGAACGATGTAACATTTCTCCTAAAATTCAGTTTACAACATGGGATGACTATGCCATTATGTCTATGGTAGAAAACGGTTTGGGCATTAGTATTTTGCCACAGCTTATTTTACAACGTATTCCTTATCGTATTGTGACAAAGGAATTAGAAGTACCTGCTTATCGAGAAATTGGATTGGCATTGAGAGATAAAAAAAGTACGTCACTTGCAGTTAAGCGATTTTTAGATTATTTAGAGTATCGATAGCCATTATTACATTTATTTTTTCAGGAAAATTCTTGCCACATCTTCCATACTGTGTGATAGGAAAGGATGTGTTAATATGCCGGTAAATTCATTTAAAAACTATCCTATGACTTGGAATCCTGTCGTAGACAGAGCTGATAAACCACTATATCTTTCTTTAGCAAATCAACTGAAAGAAGATATTCTTAACGGATCAATACTTCCAGGAACTAAGTTACCTCCCCATAGTGAACTTACTGACTTTTTAAATGTAAGCATCGCCTCAAAAGCTATAAAAGTATGCGAACTAAAAGGGTTATTAAGTGCAACTGTAGGGAGTGGCACTTTTGTTTCCTTTGAAAAGTCAGGACCACCCGTCAAACGGGTGGCTTGCTCTGCGGCTGTAAGCCTAAAAAATATATAGAAGCGTTTTTCTAACTAAAACTGTCCATAGATTTTTTAATTGTTTAGTTACTCCATATTTTAAATGAGGTCATGAAACTTAAGTTTTATAACAACTTTTAGTTTTGTATTACCAGTATTAGTTTAGTAGTAATACAAAGTTTGTGGTAGAACCATTGTTTTAGGATACTCATGGCTTTTTAACGGTATAACCAGCCGCCCACCACCCGCTTAGCAGGTGGTTTTCTGAACGCTAAAGCATAAAATAAAAGACCCACAAAATCCATTTGGATTTTCGTGGGTTTCATGGTGGATGCGAAGCGTACTTAGCCCCTACCCTATTCTCCAATTTTAATAATTTTCGCATTCACTTATTATACATGCCCTAAACTTATCTATCATTTAGCTTTTTTTTAGTTATATAACTTCCCATTGTATGAATAATGGGAAGTTGTATTTTATTTATGACATGGTTAATTTTAAAATTTAAATTCAGTATCATATTACTCCCCTTAGCTATCACAATAAAAAATATACGTTATCCACTCTTTCTAAAAGACTTCTTTAAATAAATCTTTCAATATCTGAGCCAAAATCATTTCTAATCAGATACATATTTCATCTTTTCTTTTTTTAAAGTAAAATCCTATAATTATTACCATTAAGGGATACACGACAAACCATCCAGCGAATAAAAAAACTATAGAAGATAAAAAAGCACTTATATAAGCAGAAATCTTCCCAATTTTATTGCATAGAACTTTTGCCGCCGCCACCATACTGATAATATAAACCATAAGAAATGTAGTACTTGGAATACTAACAAGTGCTTTTAATTCCCATGAAAATCTCCAACTAAGAAATAGCATAATTATAAATAATGGAATAAAAGAAAACAATGCCACATAAGGTGACTGATATCGAGAATGAAGTTTGCCAAATGAAGCTGGAAAATTTCCTTCTTTAGCCTCAGCATAAACAAGTCGAGAAAATCCTGCAATATAAGTATGCACAGTGCAATAACAAATGATAAATCCTAAAAAAGCTATTATTCCCCCTGCATTCGTCCCCCATCTATAAGCAATCAGATCAATCATAGCTGTTGTAGGATTACCTGTTTTATATATACTACTACCTATAGTAACAAAAGCTACTGAAAAATATAATAGATTAATCAACAAAAAACCAACACAAAGGCTTAATGGTATATCTTTATGCGGATTATAGAATTCTTCTGACAAGTGACCGATCATTTCCCAGCCCATGAATGCAAAGAACAAAAGATTCATAGCTTGACCTACTGGAATCCAGCCATTGCTGGCAAATGGATAAAAGGCTGTGAATCTAATCTGCTGCATGGATGAACCCACAGTAAAAATTAATATAATTAATATTATTGAAATCACAACAACCTGTACTCGACCTGATAATTCAACACCCATATAATTTAAGATTACTGCGACTATAATAAGTAGTGCAGCTGCTATATGAATTGAAGACGAAGACCATGAAAAAGCACTACCAAGATATTGAGCACCAATGAGCGCAGTTATAGGCATTCCCAAAGGCATTGCACTTAGTATAAGGCATCCTATAAGACGTCCCCAAAATGGACCAAATGCCTGCCGTGCATATGCTGCCATTCCACCTGAGTTAGGAAATTGAGAAGACATCATACCAATAGCTATTACCATGGGAGCAGAAAATATACTCATAAGAAGCCAGCTTAGTATGGATGCTGGTCCTGCCATTTCCGCAGCAATTGCTGGCAATGCAAGAATTCCAGAACCTAATACTGCTCCTATAGTAATAGCAGAACCTTTAACCCAAGTAATGCTTTTTCTTAATTCAATTTGTTGTTTCATACTTTAACCTCCAGAATAATTCGTTGAAATACATTTTTGGTTAGTGTATCATAAAAGAAACATATTGATAAGTCGATTATTTCAATTAATTTAATCGACTATCCCGATTGGATGTGATTTATTGGATATTAGACAACTTCAAACATTTATTGTTGTTGCAAGGTTGTTAAATTTTAGAGCTGCTGCTGAGGAACTTAATTATTCCCAATCCACTGTATCAGATCATATACGCAATCTTGAGCAAGAACTTGATGTTAAACTCTTTGAACGACTTGGGCGAAAGGTATTCTTAAACGAACAAGGAAAAAAACTAATTTCTTCGGCTGAAAGAATGATTAAAGACGCTGAAGAAATTCATAAACTATTTGACAATGATGAAAAAGTTAAAGGTTCGCTGAAAATAGGAGCAGCAGAAACCCTCTGTGTATTTTGGCTTCCACCACTCCTTAAAGAATATAGTAAAATCTATCCCGATGTTCAAATAATACTTAAAATGGCAGAGTGCCCCGAATTTCCTGAAATGCTAGAAAAAAATATTATTGACGTTGCATTTGGTCTTCATGATGAGTCTGGACAACAACATCTTTCTCAAATAGATCTCTTTCAAGATTCTGCTATTTTTGTTGCTGCACCGGATCATCCGCTTACTGCTTTGAAAAAAATTACTGCATATGAACTTGAAAACCAATCATTTATTCTTACTGAAGCAAAGAGCGGTTACAGCTTTGAATTGAAAAAATTGCTTCAAAATCTAAATGTAAAATCAAACACTATTATGGAGTTTGGTAGTCTAGAAGCAATAAAGCAGTGCGTTAAAAATGGCCTTGGTATTACCCTACTACCGAGCATAGCAGTTGATAAAGAAATTCAAAGAGGCGAACTTGTAATGCTGCCCGTAGATATTGATAGGATATTTATAAATGCTAGAATGATATATCATCGAGAAAAATGGATGTCAGCACCACTAGAAGCTTTAAAAAATATTGTATTGCTAAAAAAATGAACCGAAAGGTATTTTTTTACTAACATAAGAAAAGAGACAATCTAATTTTATTTAAACCGTCTCTCATTTTTTATTCAAATTAACTGTTCTCTACATTTAATTTCTAAATAATAATATTACTATAGAAATAATAACATTAGGTATGGATAGGAATAACATTATATTATTACTATAAAAATTTATTTAATCCTTTTGAACATTGGATGATTTCCATTGAACTCAACTAAATCCCATAAGTTTCCGTATAAATCCTTAAATACTGCAACTGTTCCATAATCCTGGTTTTTAGGTTCTCTAACAAATTTTATTCCTATTCTTCTCATTTCATTATAATCACGCCAAAAATCATCAGTTTCTAAGAAAAGAAAAAAACCTTCCTCCTGCTTAGTTTCCTATAAAAGCCTCTTGTTCAGGCTTAGAGCTCTTGCAAGTAATATTGTTTTTCCCCCTACTCCATTAAAATTAATACGCTGATTAACATACGGATAAATTACTATTTATATCGCTCAACCTTACATTGGAATTTATCCATCTCATTAAATTTTAATTATCACTACAATAAGTTACTCAAGATTTTGTTGAATAAAAATAATAAGTTTTACTTTCCACGTCAGATCTACATGTTGTGTAGATTATTAGCCTAATTAGCATCACTACAGCACGTCCAATTATATGAATAATTAATTGAAATTGCATTTTAATTTTTTACTTTCCTTTTACTATTTTCTGTAATCATTTCTGATGAATGGCTCTTCAATCCTTTCTGAAATAAGTAATTTATATTTCTGTGGGTGACGGTATGAGTTCCCATGTACTTCACGGCTTCTATACTCTCTGATCTCATCAATAGGAAAGTCGGCTATATAAATTCCCTCTCGTTCACCAGCTTCAATAATAAGCGTGTCTCTTGAACCAAAGTCAGAAGGTCTATACGCAATCCCATCAAATGCAGTAGAATGGCCATTACAGTCAGGTTTACCTTTTGGATAATTTACAGTTACAATGCCAACCATATTTTCATATGCTCTTGCCCTCAACTGTGAAATTCGGTTTATCTCCATAGGGCAAGCGTTAGGTACTAAAATAATCTCGGCACCTTTTAACATTAGAATTCTTGCGCTTTCTGGAAATTCCCTGTCATAGCAAATCATTGCACCTATTTTTACACTACCTTGTGCAGTATCTAAATCGGCAACATAAAAATCATTACCTGCTGTTAACCTACATTCATCTCCAAAATCACAGGTATGTACCTTTGCATAAGTAAGTATATTGTTGCCAAAACGGTCAAACAAGCAAAAGGTGTTCCTTGGTAATGGATCATACTTTTCAAGGAATGTTATTCCAATAGCCATATTAAGTTCTTTTGAAAGTTTAGCAAATGAATTAACAAACGAACTATTAGCAGTTACAGCGCTTGCTTTCAATTCATTAATGTCCTCAGGAATGTTATAGCCAACGCTCCACATTTCAGGAAACAATACAATATCTGCACCCATTTCCTTCGATTTTCTGCAATATTTTAATCCTTTTTGTGTATTGCCGTCTAAAGTATCTTCAGGCATAAGCTGCAATAAAGCTACTTTCAGATTTTTCATAGTAAAATCCTCCTTTCAAGCTTCAATTTATATGTAAATTAATCCTTAAACATATTTTCAAAATACCATACTACCCAATTCTTAAAAAACAAATTTTAATCTTAGCTTCGTATTATTAGCCTAATGGGTATATGAATACTGGGAATTTCATCTCTAATTCGAAATCACATCTTTCTGCGATAATGTTCACCGTAACTAATTAAATAATGTTTTTCTATTTTATTCTTACGTATGCATCTTACATAATTATTGTATAAATTTAAAGTACAAATATAGAAATTCCGTAGCGTATGTCTACTAGGCTTTAACTTATCCCACCAAGAATAGTGTCTCACGCTAAAATATTAATTTTATTCATTTAATAGCCTTAAAGCAAAGTAAAATATTCTATTTCCATATAACCCCTTGTGGCATTATTTTCATAAGACATCTTTCATTACCCATTTTTATACTTTTCAATAACTCAACATCAACTTTACACTGAAAGGCTTTTTCAAATAGTACTTTACTATATCCAGTAGTACATTGACACCATGCATCAGAATCTAGCCTATCTACCTCTGCAAGCATTGGGCATGGACAGAAATTAAATTGTAAATAAAGATCCCCATTTTCATAAAACAACCCTGCATCTTTTGCTTTCTGTAAATTTCCAAACTCCTCTAAACTTGATGATAATTCCATTAGTTCTTTTACTAATTCAAACTTCTTATCCATTCCATATCCGCACTGACACTTCATTCTTATCTTCTTTGTGGTTGCCTTATCAAATTTGCTTTCTAATCTCTTCATTGTAGAATTTACCCACATAGCATTACTCTCTGATTTACCATTTTCAGCTTTTCCATATACAACTTCCCTTGCAATATCTTCATTGCTCTCATTTTTTACCGCTTCATAAATAACCTGCTCTTGGATTTTCCTTATATCAAACATAAAATTCCTCTTTTCTTCACTTTATCTAGTGATGACCTTATCACTATTTTTATACTAAAGGAATTTTTACTTTTTTACTTCTGAATTCTTGCTCTATTTTATAGCAATACATAAATCCATAGTAACATGATTATTTTTTCTATCGATATTTTGGTAGATACCTAATGCATATCTTTCATCCCTGTTATATCCACTACGTGGAAGCCAAATATTAAAAATCCCTAGGAATGTCGCAAAAATATCATGTATATATCCACTGAATTCATAAACTGCAAATTTACCGCTTTTTATTGTTGTAACATTTTCTATATCTACCTCTTCATCAACAGTAATACATAAATCATATATACATTTGTCTAATTGGGTAATAGATGGATCATCATAAGATTTTTCAATTAAAAGTGTATTTGGTTTAATATAAGTTTTATATCGTTCCATAAAACTATACCAATTAACACCTATATCACTATAATTTCCAATATATCTTTCATAAATCACTTTGAAATCAGCTAAATTTTGTATAATTATTTTCTCATTATAATGCTCAAAAGACTTAAAAGCATTATATTCACTAGAAAAAAATGGATTAGTAATACTTGTTGAATTCATTGCCTTTCTGAATTCTGCTGGACAAATGCTATATTGCTTACTAAAAGCTGAACTATAATTGGAAGAACTTTATCCATAATTAACTCCAATATCAGTAATAGTTTTGTTTTTTTCAACCTTAAGACTTACTGCACTTTGATCCATTTTTATACGTTTGATAAAGGAATAAATACTTACTCCTGTTTCTTCTTTAAACATTCTGCTAAAATGATATTTTGAAAAATTACAGTGATTAGCAACATCTTCAATTGAAATATCCTCATCTATATGCAGCAAAATGTACTCAATACTTTTATTTATCAAAGATTTTTTAATTATCATTTTAAAGCCACTCTCCCAAACACTTTTTACATAGCTACCAATGATTCCATTTTCATAAGAATTTTACTTTCATTTTTTAATATTACTGAAAATGATAACTTTTAATAGTAGAATATATAACTTCTTTAAACATCATTTTCACTTATAAAAATGGCCTAAAACTATAACCATCATTTATTTCTGAAACAATTATCATAAACTATCTTCAAAAATTTAAATGCTTTTGTCGAATCACATCAACTACCCATTGTTAGCCTAATTGCCAGTTGCTATTTGAAATACTAATATAACCTTATTCTTTAATTTTATTAAGAGCTGTTTGGATTATTTCAGCATGATCAAAAGCAAGTTCCATCTTACCAAGCCCTGTTACGTCAAACCATTTTACATCAATGGCATCTTCACCATAACGTAGAAAATCTGGTTCTTCTCTAATTAATCCTGCATACGCACAAGAAACAATCCATCCTCTTGGATCCCTCTTTGCATTACTGAATACATGAACCAAAGATAATTGAACATTTTTTAATCCCGTTTCTTCCTCAAGCTCACGAACTGCTGTTTCTTCCAAGGTTTCATTTATTTTAACAAATCCTCCTGGGATTGCCCAACAATTCATATATGGATGTTCTCCTCGCTTAATTAAAAGGACTTTCATATTTTTATCGTTAAGCACTTTATCCTGTTCAGCAAAAAATATTACACAATCAACGGTCAATGACGGTTTTGAATATTCTTCAATATTATACGCCTCTAAAAAAACTTTCTCATCTTGTGATCTATTAATTGTTTTGCTGGATAATTTAATAAGTTCTTTTTTGGAACGTTCTGAATAAAAAAGTGGAATTACTCCAGTTATGTAGTCAGATCCTCTTTCAGTAAGATAAATCCCTCCATTTTTTATTTCCATAAGTCCATTTTCGGTGACAAATTTAACTTCCTCACTAAAATGTTCACAAAATTTAATCCCAAATCGTTTTTCAAAAGCCTTAAAATTAATAAAACCAAAATAAAATGCAACTGAAACCATTTTACCTATAGATTCTTCAAGTGGCAGCTTATAAATATCCTGTATTGGTAACTTTCCTGCTTCAATTTTTTTGCGATACGTATTAATTTGCTTACTAGCTGCACCTTCGTTGTATGCCAGATAATCATATCCAAAAGATTGTGCTCCTAGACCAATACCTACATATGGTAATCCACTAATTACACGTTTTGTAAGATAATCGCTTGTACCATAATCTCCATCAACTCTGCTGAATGTATTCTTGCCATAATTTGCTTTATATCCATTTTCATTTAATATCTCGAATGCAAGACGATACTGGCGAATAATCTTGTACAAAGATACTCCACCGGCCTCAGCCTCAATCTTAGTACCTTTATACCTGTTACGATAAAGTGTAATATACTCTGGGTTCAGACCAATCGCATATCTCAATGTTGTTTCAAAATCATCATCAGTCTGATGCAGAAAACCATACATTAAATCAACATTTAACTGTGTGAATCCAGCTTTTCTTATATTCATAACAGCCTTTTCATATATTCCAGTAGTACCTTCTCTACCTAATTCATTAAGCAGCTTTTCTGATATAGTCTGAATACCCATACTTATTCTGCGATATCCCATATTAAAAATAGCTAGAATTTTCTTTGGCTCCTGCATAGCAATTAGAGGTGTAGTTTCTATACTATAAACAGTCTCTTTTGAAAAATCAAATGAATTACGAAGTGTCTCAGTAATTGTCATCAAGTTTTTTTCTGATAACTTACTCGGTGTTCCTCCCCCTATATCATATCCTACAATCTTTTTGCCCTTAAGAAGTTTAGAATACATTTCTATTTCTTTCAACAATAGTGATACGTATAGATCTTCTGTTTCATCATCTGTGTTTTCCAAAACTGCATATTCACAAAAGCGGCATCTCTGCTTGCAAAAAGGTATATGTATATAAAGACTCAGTTCTTCAAACTTGTTAAGTTCTTCCTCAAGAAACTGTGGAATCTGATTTTCATCGCTTATTCTGTACTCCATAAATGATGATGGAGTTAATGGATATGCTGTATTTGAATAATGATGAAACAGTAATCCTTTTTCATATATTGTTTTAGGATTCATTTTTATTGGCTCCTTTGCACTTTTTATTTAATATAACGCTTATGAATTATTTACCTGTTGATTCAATTTTTTACATTGTTAGCTTAATTGAAATCACTAAGGTATGTCCAATTTATTAATTTGTGCATTTAATAATTACTCCTTCTTCTTATTAAGTTTTTCAAAATATATTTGATTTATCTTCACTCTTTCAACTATTTTAGGTTTAATTTGTTCATATTCATTAGGAAAAGGACAGTTTCCTTTATTGCAGCGACGATAATCAAATCTATAAGCACATTCAGCTACCTCTTTAGTACATTCTCTATACATTACATCACTCCTTAAACCTCATTAAATAAAAGCAATTTACATTTATATAGTTATGATTCGATTATAAAATGTTTTGTTACTATCATCATATTCGTTTATCAAAAAACTTCTTTTATTAGTTACTACATAAAGTCATTCTGAGTAGATTATATGAATTTATAATCTGGTTCATCGTACTGTATCAAAGTCCGTTTTCTTAATTGGTAATAAACTCCATTTCTACTTTAAGCATATTTTAGTCAATCTAAATAATATTTTCTCTAAGGATATAGCCAACAGTTGAACCTTTTTCTACTAGGAAATTTAGTATAACTAGAATTTTCTGCTTTAACCGTTTGTTCTTCTTAATCTTTTCTCGCTCTTTATAAACGTACTTTCTTACCAAGTTTTCTAGATAATAAGAAGTATTCCTTTCGATCTTTAAAGTTTCATATTTTGAATGCTTCGATAACATATTAGATATCCATATTAGTCCATCAGCGACAAATGAACTCCCAATATCATTCAATAGTTTAGATATAGAATATAGGACTGAAGGATGTTGACCTATCTGCTCAGATACATCCTTTATCAATCTCATGTTTGTTAATTTCAATGTATGCCATCCTTTAGCATTATCGTTCCATCGTGTTTGTGCAAATAAGTAACTTTTAATAATTTCATCTAGATACCACTTATTTACCCCATTAACAGTTAATTCAATTATTTTATCTTTGAACTGATTCCATACTAACCAAAAATTATCATAACTATTCAATCTATCTTCAGCATAAATAAATTCTTGAAACATCTCTGCAATTGATTCTGATGAATTGAAATTATCTATAAATGGTTGAATCAATTGGGCAACTTCACTACTTTCTGAACCCAAAACAAGGTAAGCGTATTTCTTTAAAAAGTCATTACGTACCATGTAATCAACTTTATTACCACCCCTACTCTGCGTTAGCGTTCTTGCAAACACAGATATTATCTCATAAGCAATAGCGATATGCCCTCTATCCTTTAACTTGCTAGGCATCAATTTCAAAGCATTCGATAATATAAACAAATCAAGTTCTTGAATATTACCTAAATCTGAAATGGATAATTCGTTATTAACCATCTTATTTAGGTTCACCTCATTTACAGTTAGAAATCTATTCAATAATCCTCCTAAATCAGGTTTATAAATTCCATTTTCATAGCTCTCTTTTCGAATTTCACTTATTAATTCATTATATCTGTACTTGAATACTAGATAACCCAATAATAATGAATGCGCATCATCAAATTCGATTTCCCATAATTGATGTATTGCTATCATAGGAAAAACGTTGAATCTTTCAGTTGATAGAATTCCCCCAACTGATTCATCCTTAAACAGTATAAGTAATAGCAATAGTTTTATAGTGTCCTTATCCTCGGGATATAACTTCATCAGCTTTGGTAATGAAGCAATTGCTTCCTGCACACCATCCCCTACTTGATAGAAATAATTAGGCTGTACACAGGATATCACTTTTTCAATTACAACGTCCTTGCAAAATTTTTTATCTTCATCATTCAATTTATCGATATAATGCTCAACTAACACCGCACATACACATGATGGTATTTGGTAATTAAATAAATGGAATCTCTCATTTTCAGCGTGTGTTGTTTGAGTAAGCTCTGGGTTATAAGGCTCGTTAAGTCTTTTTAATATTTCCCTAACTTCATCTAATGCATTTTGGGGATTGCTATCATACTGCTCATATTTCTTTGATTTTTCATCATTTTTGAATTTGAAATCAGCCCATAGCTTCAATGGAACATATCTCATATGTTCGTCATATGTCTTTTGATTTTCCTCTCTAAACTCATCAATTTCTGGTTCTATCTCTGGCTCAAACTGAATTAGAATACCACCATCAGTCTCTTCAGTATTTATTTTCATCTTCCGTCTATCCATTCTTGCTAAAAACAATCTCCAAGTCTTATCAGTTTCATCCTGTTCAGAGTCTGGTGGTAGTTTATTATAATAATCATCTAGAATATCCCATAGAATTTTCTGACGTTTATTAGTCTCTTCCTCTCCTAATTCTTGCATTGCAAAAACTTGATAGTTTAGAAATAAGCTTTCTAAACACCACTTTCGATGCTTATCATCACAAGTCTTTAACCTCTCATTATCATATATACTATTTTGGCTAAAGCCCCAGTTTTGTCCTATTGAATATAGTGTTTTAGCACCTTGCTCTGAATCAAGTCTATGAATATCATTGATAATGAATTCTCTAGTTCTAAATAAGATTTTTGCAGTATCAAATGTTTTTTCTGGATATGCCAACACAATACTTGTCACTACTGATGAAATTGAGGCACTCTCAGAAAATTCTAGTAGATAATTTAACCAACTTACTAACACTTCAGCTTCTGTTTTCTCTGCTACTTCTAGAAGAAATTTTTCTAACGCCATGTGAATAGATTGCAACAAGTTTGGACTTACCGGAGAACTCGTCCCTCTGTAAATCTCCCACAAGCATTGACTACTATACTGTTTTTTATGATTTTGGTCATTTAACTTAACTACAACTTCAGTTATCACATCAAGTGTAGAGGCTAGATTTGATGTAATATACTTATTTACAGATTTATTTGTAAAATTTATTATGAAGTCAATAGTTTCTTTTGTTCTAACCTGTAATAGCCAGTAAATAGGGCTTTGATACGCACTCACAGGATGATAATCTCCATAGTCGTTTTCTATACCAAAATCATATTCGGGATCACCGCTCCAGCCTGAAAATAACTGATTTTCTTTTGGTGTATAAGTCCAAAATAAATCAGCTAACTCCAAGATTTCTTTCGGTAATACTTTACAGATTGGTAAACCATCAAGCGTAGTCAAAATTAACTTAACTAAATCGTAATATGGGTCTCTATGATTCTTCCATTTATTGCTTAATATTTCTTTTATAATATCTTGTAATTCACATTTCAATTCATGAGAGCTGTTTATAATTGTTTTAAAAATAAATTCTAATGTATTATCTTGTGAATAGTAAATGTCCTTTTGGATAACTTCCTGATAAAATATTAGAGCAATAAGACCAGCATACCTAGTAGTAATTCCACTTTTAATTTTGTCGCTCCAATCATAAATTAAAGGTAATACAAAATTAATGTTCTCAATTCCAATTTCCTCAATGTTATTGTATATAAACTCGATTAATGCCTCCCATCCAAATCCTTTAGGCTTGGTCAGAATGTGCTCGAGAGTAAACAGATTTATGTTTTTTATACCTAATCGCTTGAAAAATTCATCATCAACTTCTTTACAAGCAATCCTTAATATAAACGTTAATCTTTTTAAAAGCCCACACTGATTTGATAATAATTCATTCTTAAAAACTTCAAAAAAGTTTCTTGAATAATCTGAAAGTAAAACAGAAGCGAATAACTCATCTTTCCAAAAAGACTCAATCTCATTATTCTTAATAGTATCTTCAATGAATTCTACAATTTCACGGCTTTCGAGTAATAGTTTTTCTGATATCCAATTTCTTAAACACCTTCTTATAGGCAACGATTCTCCAATTGACACAAAAAAACCATATTCATCAGACATATTAGTAAATTCTCTATTTATAATTTTTTCTAGCGCCCATTCTTCATAAATATCATGAGTTATAAAATAGCCTACTTCCTCATATCCCAGCATTCCATCACTCATTAATTCATCACAATAATTAGCTATTTCAGTTTTTACCTGAACAAAAAACTGACCTGTATTCGCCCTTTGAGAAGCAATCTCTAAAAAGCACTTTTCTCTTTCAGGTTTACTTTTTTTAATTCTTTGCTCCCACAACTTTGATTTAAATTCAACATAATCAATCTCATCAATATCCTTATAGAATTTCAAATATTCATTAAGATAGAAAGGATTCCTAATCAGTTCTAGTAATTTCTCATCTTTAGGTAATGTAAAAGCGTTCTCATTAGAGATAGTGTCTAGTTCATCTTGTTCTAAAGGGTGTATACCAATATTTAATGGAGCAATTTTGTAAATCTCAAAAAATTGGTAGTTAAGATCTTTGAGATAAGCATCTCGAGTTGTAAAAATAACTTTCCATTTATCTTCAACTATTGCTGATAACAACTCTTTGAAGGGGTCTGTATTTTTTAAATCCAGTAGTTTTTCAGCTGAGTCAACTACTATTGTCTTATGTTCCACATCTTTATGAACATTAAGAAAATCATTCAAATTGAAATCACCAAATACATCATTGATATTTCTCAACTCAAATTCTGTGGCCTTAAAGATATAGAATGGAGCATTTTCTTCGAAGCGTTCGTATAATTTTTTTATTAAGACAGTTTTTCCAACCCCACCTGCACCACTGATAATATATACTTGATTAGAACCATTAACGAGCTGTTTCAATTCATTTTCTCTCTTAATCTCAAATTTTTTCTCGTTAAAAGAAATATCAGTATCTATGAATCTTAATAAATTCTTGCTATGCTTCTGCATTTCTTCTAATGTTGAAAATATGTTTTTTTCAAATGTAAAAAAGTGCTCCGAAATAATATCATTTTTTACTGTAACAAATTCAGATTCAAAGAAGCTAGCTAATTTCCACTCTAAACTAATATCTAATTCTTTTGCTAGCTTTTCAATGTCTTTTAGTCCTTGAGGCATCTGTCCTTTATTTTGTCCCCACTCCTGATTAGAGTAGATATATAACTTATTCACGTTAGGATAATCCCTCTTTAGTTTATTTAATGTATCCTCTAAATCTTCTTTATGATTTGAAAGCGATGTTTCATAGAATTTTGCTTGCCACGCAACTACATCCTCATCATTAATCTCAATCGGATTTGTTTCTATAGCTGACTGATTTTTATATCTAAATATTCCATACTCTATATTAAATTCTTTACAGAATAGTAAATAACAAAACCATTCGAAATTATTTTGAGGATTTTCGCTAAATTTTGCTTTAAAGACATCCCAATTTGGTTTAACCATATATATCACCTCTTCTATACTATTCGCTTGACGAGCAAAATGTAAATTCAAGCTTACTTTAATATATACCAACATCTGATTATTAATTTCCATGTTGAAAATATAAATTCCTTTACATTCTACTTTTTTAATCGTTCATGGCCAATAATCATCTACATATCTAATTTCCATCTTTTATAGCTTATACTATCTCTTAAAATATAAATCATAATGCAAAGAACTACTATATTCTCTTGCAAAAAAATGGTTAATTTGAAATATGGAGATAATGCTTTTGACCTAAACAATAAAACCGCAGTCGCTTATGATACGGTTAATCTTTCATTATCCTAAACCTTATTTAGCATTTAAATTTTTTTATCTAATAGAATGAAGTTCCCATTATAGACATAATAAGCATAAAACACCCCATAATTTATTAGACTATATACTCCATTATAATCCTATTTTCTCGCACGTGGAATAATTATCTATCTAATCCAAATATAAAAATTTATACAAATATATATAAATTCTCACAAAAATAAATGCAGTAGCATTTATTTTTTGCTACTGCACTTTAATTTTACTAATATTTTTTATTAACAAGGCTAATTTATATCACTTACTTTGAACTTTAATCATATTTATAATTCCATATATTACAGTAGCAAAGGTAATTACTATAATTGCCACAGACATGATAGGGCTTACTCCTTGTCTATTTCCCATAGCAGTTTGTATGTTTTGCCATGTTAATATACTCAGCATAAATGATACTTCTAAATCAATTAAAAGAATTAATTGACGCCCAACCTTATATAAATCTTTTGCATTTTCTTCTGTAATTGAAACTGGATAGTTATAGAATTTAGGAACTTTGCTTAATAAAACAAAAATTATATGGAGACTTGTGCAAATTCCTATTATTATAAATAAACTGGTTTTATTTCCATAAGCATCGGGTGCTCCGGAAAACCCAAAATGAGTTGGTATAATTTCAGGAATATTACTCCAAACCATTTTTAAATATATTATTATAAATATAATGGGAACTGTTGCTGCTATAATTAAGGCTTTATCCTTCTTTGATAGTGGAAGTTTAATATTTGGCCTTTTTGTGATGCTCATAAAAATCCCAACCTTCTTGTAAGACACATTTTTATTTTTTCTGTCTGCTAATTATTTTTATGTTATACTCTTCAATAAAGATTGTCAATAATTCCTAATTAAAATATTTCTTAATTAATAAAGTTCGTCTCTTATTCTTTATAACACCTTTTTACAGCTTCCAATAAACGTTCTAATGCCTTTTGTAACACACTTGTTGGACATGCTAAATTAATTCTTTCAAAACCTCTTCCTTCATCTCCAAAAATATATCCTTCATCTAAGAATAGCATAGCTTCAGTTGTCATAAATTTTTCTAAGGCTTTATGATCTTTTTCCAAATTTCTAAAGTCTAACCATTGAAGATATGTACCCTCCATATTAATAACTTTAATAAGAGGCAGATTTGTTTTTACAAACTCTTCCACTAAATTTTTATTTTTATTTATAACTTCCAAAAGTTCCTCTAGCCATTCTTCGCACTCATTGTAGGCAATTTCGCAAGCCTTATATGCAAAAATATTTAATCCCATGTTACCTGTAGATAACCTTCGCTCAGTTACAATTTTATCTCTAATTTTTTTATTTGATACAATGATATTGGAAACTTGAAGTCCTGCCAAATTAAAAGTTTTACTTGGCGCAGTACAAATTACTGAATGATTAGCAAATTCTTCAGAGATATTTGCAAAAACAGTATGTTTAAATCCTGGCATTATTAAATCAGAATGAATTTCATCAGATACGATTAGTATATTATTCTCTATACATATTCTGCCTATTTTTATCAATTCATCTTTTGTCCAAACTCTTCCAACAGGATTATGAGGATTACATAAAATGAATAGTTTTGTGTTTTCTAATTTTGCATTCTCTTCAAAATCTTCAAAATCAATTTCATAATGATCTCCACAATGTACTAGCTCAGACTTAATAAGATTTCTTTTATTAAGAGTAATAGCTTTGTAAAAAGGATAATACACTGGAGACAAAACAAGAACATTATCTTCTTGATTTGTTAAAGCTCTAATAATCATATACAGAGCAGGAACAACACCTGCAAATTCTATAATTGATTCTTTAGCAATTTTCCAATCATGCCTTCTTTCCATCCAATTGCATATGGATTTATAGTAAGCTTCTGTTGCAATTGTATATCCAAATATACTAGAGTCAATATATTTCTTTAATCCCTCAGTAATTTCTGGAGGATTCTTAAATTCCATATCGGCAACAGATAGAGGTATTATGTTCTCATCAATATCCATATTATATTTATTCATCAAATTCCACTTACTTGAACCAATGTTTTTTCTAGATACTAAAGTTTCAAAATCATACTTCATTTAATCCCTCCATTTTTATACATTGAAATTATTTTAATACATATCATTATTTTTATTATTATTACTGATTAGATAACTTATTTTTCTTTTAATATATACTACTCTTATTATTATTAATTATCAATAAATTTGCTAGCTTATACCTAAAATGTTATATAATATTTTAAGAGAACATTTTATAGATTATAAAAAATATTATAACAAAAGGAGAAATTCTATGAATTTAAATTTAATACATCATATTGCTATTATTGCTTCTAACTATGAAGTATCAAAGAATTTTTATGTAAATATATTAGGACTAAAGATTATACGCGAGAATTACCGAATAGACAGAGATTCCTATAAATTAGATTTAAAAATAGGTAATAGTGAAATTGAACTTTTTTCTATGCCTAATGCTCCTGAAAGGCCTTCTTATCCTGAGGCTTGCGGTTTAAGACATTTAGCTTTTTGTGTTGATAATATTGAAGAAGTTGTTGCAGAATTAAATGCAAATGGTATAAATACTGAGCCAATTAGAATAGATGAATATACAGGAAAAAAATTCACTTTTTTTAGTGATCCAGATGGGCTACCTTTAGAATTGCATGAATAGTTTTACTTTTATACTTAAGTGTTATAATCGAAATAAGGATGAGCATATACTCATCCTTATTTTTATAACCTAATTTCTTTACATTGCTTTACCTGGCAATATTGCATCCAATATTCCAATAGCTAACGCTGCTAAAATAGCACCAAGTATTGACACACTCATAGCTGGTACAAAGAATTGTGTTACATATAATATTATAGCAGCAATAATAAATCCTTTTATACCTCTTCCAAAAGGCGATGCACTAGTTCCCATAAATGCTTCTACTAAATAATCTAGTATACTAATCACTATCGCAGCTAATATAAATGACCATAAGCCTCTAATACTAAATCCTGGAGTTAAAAATGAAGTTATTCCTAAGATTACTACTGTTATTGCTAATCTTCCTAACCAACCAAGAATACTTTTGCTACCGAAATTTTCTCTACTTGAATGTTCTTTATCATTCACCATAAATAATTACCTCCTTAAACATTATGTTTATATATGAGTGTATATTTATTGTTCCCGTATTTATAAAATATATGTTATTTTTTATTATGTAACGCTTCACAAAATAATATTAAATTTCTATTTTTAGATATTTTAACAATTACTTTTAAACAAACTTTCCATGCCTTGGTTTAGCTATATCTTTAAAATTATTCTTAAGCAAATTTAAATGTTGTGTTAATTCATCACCCTCCATAGGTTTTCCATGACTTGGAATGGCTAAATTAGGTTTTAACTCACTCAATACATTCACAGATTCCTCTGCTGCTTCCCAATTTGTTGTAAGATATTTAGGAGGACCACTTATCTGTTCGTTTTGAGTTAAGACAGAAATTATGGATTCTTGTTTTACTGTACAAAAAGCATCTCCTGCAATAAGGATTTTATCTTCTTCTTTATATAACGAAATATGTCCTTCACTATGCCCTGGTGTATGAATATATTTCCAATCCGGTAATCCAGGAACACTGTTATCTTTTGGGAGTACTTTAGCATGCTTACCTAAATCAATACTTGTATGTGAGAAGGATCTTGATATTTTAGCAACCATTCCCTCATCAACTGTTGGATCTGCTAAAGGATAATCTTTAACTCCTGTTACATATGGAAGTTCTAGTTCATGAATATATGCTGGAATATTATAATAGTCGCATAAGGTAATAACTGATCCAACGTGGTCGAAATGCCCATGTGTTAAAATTATAGCTTGTGGCCTGCTGTTTTTGCCAAACTTTTCTTCTGCACATTTAATTATAAAATCTGCCGAATTCTCAAGTCCGGTATCAACAAGTACCCATTCATTATTCTTATTGCTTATAATAAAAGCATTCACAACAGTAAATTCTAAAATCAATATTTCTGGAGTTATTTGCAATGATTTTGTAGTAATTTCTGATAAAAATTCAACCATTTTATTTCCCATAATTTATACTCCTATTTTTACATTAATTTATAAAAATATTATTTGTTTATAATAATTTTTTATTCAATTAAATGTTGAAATAAAATAGAGCCTTAAATGGTGTGTTATAAATTCAATAAAGTTATGCTTACAATTTCAGGCATGTTATTTACTCTAAATCCTGGCTTGCTATAACCTAACCCTCTACTAACAATAAGTTTTTTATTATTTATTTCATAAACTCCTTCACTATACTTTGGAAAAAACTTTCTTTCTGGAGAAAGCAGTCCTCCAATAAAAGGCAGTCTAATCATTCCTCCATGAACATGACCTGATAATGTTAAATCTACATTGTATTTTGCATATATATCAAAAAACAAAGGATTATGCGCTAGTAAAATATTATAATTTTTTTCTTCACATTTATTTAGTGCTTTATAAATAACCTCTTCTATATTCTTAGGTTTATTTTTTGTTTTATAAAACGATAAGGGTATATCAAATCCGTAAATATGTATTCTTTCATTATTCCTAATAATGGTTACATTTTTATCATTAACCACATTAATGTTAAGATTCGTCAACTTTTTAATAAGTAAGTTCAAATGTTCTTTTTTTAATCTTTTTTCGTGATTTCCTATAATATAATAAATTTTATATTTTTTACTTAAGGTTTCTGCTAAGTTCAAAAATACATTAAAATCCTTGTCATATTTATTAACCATATCCCCAGTCATAACTATAATATCAGGATTTTCCTTCAATATCTTTTTAACAAGTCTAGAGTTGTTTTTGTTAAAAATATAATTATGAAAATCGGATAATTGGATTATTTTAAATTTATTAAACTCCTTTGGAACCTTATTACTTTGAATTTGATATTTCGATATTTTTATAAGTTTATTATCTCTATACGCTGCTCCAGATAATAAAACTAGTCCTGAAAATATAAATAAATTTTCAATCATAAAATCTCCCATTTTTACACTTTAAATGCTATTTTTTTATTCTATACTCTATTATATACAATTTTCAATTATTTAATAGGATAGAGTCTTTCAAAATCTATCAATGCATTAATAAATTTAAATTTATTAAAACAGAACTGTCACCAAAACAAAATCTAATATTATTCATTATTGTCACTTATCATAAATAAAGATTACTATACTAGATTTCTTTTAGAGACAGTTTATTAGTTTAACTTTTTAGGCTTTCATTTTTAAGCCTGTCTATTAAATTGTTAATTGAATTTGAAAGACTATTTGTTACATTAATTTGATTTTTATTGGAAATCTCTAATTTCTTTATAACACTGCTTCCGAGCGTATCCATTCTCCTTATAATATCATTCAGGGAATCCTTAGATTGTGTTTCTTGGGCATATATCAAATCATTCCAAAAATACATAGGCAGAATTAAAGCTTCCATTAATGTATAACCAATATTAAAGACTTCTTGATATTCTAAATAATTCTCATAACAAAACATTAATAAATATTCTCCAACAACTTTTAAAAGATTTTTGTCATCTTTTTCCTTACAAGTAATCAATTCAACAATATTAATTACTTCATTAATAATTAATTTACTCATATCTTCTGGTAAATCTGAAATAATCTTATTTGAAAAATCATTAATAATCTTTGTAAATTCTGCTTCATTTGTTTCCGCCCTTAATCTTCCATTCCTATCAAGCAATATGCTAATTTTATGGTAATCAAAAGGATTTAGTTGAATATCTGTTTTAATATAATGAATTTTGTCAGAAATTCTATTAAATAGACAACTAACATAATCATACTTTGCATTAATCGATACAATTTTTGATTTATTACTATTAATCTCATTACTATATCTATTTATAAATTCATTAGAAAAACCTTGCCCATTTACTGAAATGCAATTGCTTACCTTCGGCGATAAAATCGTTACAAACTGAGCTTTGTTTCCTCCTTTTGAATGCCCAGTTACAGTAATATTGTTATACCTAAGAGTATTTATATAGTTTAATGCATCTATCTGCTCCGTTGTTTCAACATCATAAGCGGATTTGCCATTATCAACCCACTCATCACTTGTTACTGTTCCTCTAAAAACCACTGTAGCATTATCCTCTTCATCTACAAAGCAAGCGTATTTCATTCCACTGTTGTAATAAGTATTTGTATTTGTAATTCTCAGTTCTCGCAAGTTAGGCTTGCTTAGTATTTGCTTTAGCAAGTTTATCCATTCACTTTTAGGCATTCTAATCAAACAATCTCCAACTTTATTCATGAAATAATCAAAGTATCCATTATTCATTAAATTATAGACAATATCAATAATCTTCTTATTTTCACTAGGATTTAACTCCAAATATATCAAATTATCTAATAGGATATGCTCCTCATATGTTAATCTCGACATTTTATCCCCCTATTTTTCAATTAATACTTTCCTAATATACTATTCAGTACCTATAAAAAAGTAATATATTTTTCATTCTAATTAACAACATTTCTTTAAATTCCGAACCTAATTTTAACTCTAATTGTCAATAAACCCAGTATTGGAACTATTAATCATTTACAATAATACAAATCATTATCAATTGATATTATGTTCTAATTAGGCTTTTTCCTTGACTTTGTTGCGTTTAAAAGTATATTATATTATTAATGTGTTTTATCAAATGATAAAGCATTAATTTTATTAGGAGGTATTTATTATGAATGCTAAAGTCAAAGTAGCAAGATTGTCTCTACTTTCAAATACCACTTTGATAGTTCTAAAATTGATTGTTGGTCTATTTACAGGTTCGGTTAGCATAATTTCTGAAGCTATACATTCAACAATGGACTTGCTTGCAGCAATAATAGCATTTTTTTCTGTTAAGATATCTGACATGCCTGCAGATGATGTTCATCCTTATGGACATGGAAAGGTAGAAAATATTTCTGGGGTAATAGAGGCACTACTTATATTTGTAGCATCAATTTGGATAATAATTGAGGCAGTAAAAAAAATAATTTATCCTGGAGAAATAGAATCTATTGGACTTGGATTTATAGTTATGTTTATTTCTTCTGCCATAAACTTTGCAGTATCTAAGCAACTATATAAAGTTGCCAAGCAAGAAGATTCTATAGCCTTAGAGGCAGACGCATTACACTTGAAAGCAGATGTATACACTTCACTTGGAGTTGGAATAGGGTTATTTTTAATTTGGATTACTAAGTTAAATTACTTAGACCCGGTTGTTGCAATATTAGTTGCAATCTTTATATTAAAAGAAGCACTTGAATTATTAAAATCTGCATTTAATCCACTATTAGATGTTGCCTTATCTGATGGGGAAAAGGATATTATAAAAGATAGGATTAATAAATATTCTCCTATCTTCTGTAACTTCCATAATTTCAAGACAAGAAAGTCAGGTAGAATTAGATATATCGACTTGCATTTAGTATTCCCTGAAAACATGACTATAAAAGAAGCACATGATATATGTGATAAAATCGAAAAAGATATTGAAGAAAGTCTTAATCATACAGAAATTATGATTCACCTTGAATCATGTGAAAAGAGATGTAACTCTGATAAATGTAAATTAAATTGTACTCATAATTGAATTATGTAATCAAATGCAATTAAATATGAATTGAACTAAAATGGCCTGTAGATTTTCTATGCTAATAAAAATCTACAGGCCATAACTTATAAAATTAAATTTTATTTAATTCTTACTATATTAATTATTACATAAACAATTTCATTATAAAGACAATTAATGCTGAAAGGCTTGCAGTAATTGGTATTGTTAAAATCCAAGCCCAAACTATATTTTGAGCTACGCCCCATTTTACTGATTTTATTCTCTTAGATGCTCCAACTCCCATTACTGAGGTAGAAATAATATGCGTTGTACTTACTGGAGCATGGAAGAATGTCGCTAAATAAATTACTGCCGCACCACCAGTTTGGGCTGCAAATCCATTTACAGGTGTTAATTTTGCCATCCCGCTTCCCATAGTTTTGATAATTTTTTTTCCTCCAGCTGCAGTTCCAATTGCCATAGCTAATGCACAGGATGCTATAACCCATGTAGGCACATTAAATGTACTTATAAACTTACCACTTAATAAAGCCATAGTTATTAATCCCATAGATTTTTGTGCATCATTACTTCCATGATTTAAGGCCATAAATGCACCTGAAGCAACTTGAAGCTTTAAAAATATTTTATTTACAATACCAGGCTTAAAAGGTCTTAAAATCCAATTTAATAAAATCATTAATATGTAACCTACAGTAAATCCTATAATTGGCGCTATAAATATCCATATAACAACATCATGGAAAAGATTATACCAATTAACTACATTAAAATTTCCGTTATAAGCAATTCCGCCACCTACTAATGCTCCTATTAATGCGTGAGAAGAACTACTTGGAATACCAAAGTACCATGTGATTATATTCCATATTATAGCTGAAATTAAAACACCCAATATAACCCACTGCTCAATAGAGTTATGACTTACTATGCTTTCTCCTACAGTTTTAGCAACTGCTGTTCCAGTAAATGCACCTAGAAAGTTAAATATTGCACATATTATAATTGCGGTTTTAGGTTTAAGCGCCCTTGTTGTAATCGAAGTAGCAACTGCTGTAGCTGTATCATGAAATCCATTTATAAAATCAAATATTAATACTGTTACTACTATCAATACTGTTAAAGTCATAGTACTAAGCATTCTTAATAACAACTCCCTCTATAATGTTTGCAATTTTTTCACACTTATCAATAGTATTTTCTAAAATTTGATATATTTCTTTCCATTTTATAATTTCAATAGGATCTTTTTCATTTCTAAATAACTCTCCTACTGTTTTTCTAAACAAACGGTCAACTTCACTTTCGATTTGATTTATTGTTAATATTGTTTCACTTATATGATTTTTATTTCCTATTAAATGAAGTTCGCCCATTAATTCTACAAGTAATTTTGTACATTTTATTATCATGTCTGCTAGGTATTTAGCTGCATCAGTGCTTTCAGTAACATTAAACATAACAAATCTATGTACTGTAGAATTAATCAAGTCAAGTACATCATCAATTCTTTTAATTAATAAATACATATCTTCTCTGTCAAATGGAGTAATAAACGAATCATTTAATTCTTTAACCATAGTATTTACTAATCTATCACCATTGTGCTCTAATTCTTCAATCTTGCTAACATCTAAATCGATATTAGATAAGGAATCTAAACTTTTCCTTAATACTACTGCTGCTTCATCAACATTTTGTGCAGCTTCTATAAACATTTTATAGAACTTATCTTCTTTTGGATTTAAATTAAACATACTATCACATCTCCCTGTAAAATATAAAATTCGACACATTATTAAAATATTACAATCCTGTACAAGTATATTCTATTTTAAAGTAAATTTAAACTGTTTTTAATAAAACTTAACCTAAATTTAATATTACTATACTTTATTATACTATTAAACTAATTTTTTTCAAAATTCTGTATCCAATTTTTGACTAAACTTTATTATTTTAAATTTATTAATATCACAATAAAACCTTAAATACTCACGATCGCGTAAATCTATCATAAACTGTTATTGTAATGTTATATCTATTATTAATACAAAATTTCTTTGTTAAAAATACTTAACATAAATATAACATTAAAATAAGTTTTTTAGTCAATATTATTTGTAAAATTAATAATATGAAATTTTAATTAGACATATTTTTGCAGTTATCTATTATTATTTTGTTAAAATTTTAAATTTTATATCATATTATTAACAAAAAAAATCCTTGAATTCTCTTCAAGGATTTTTTTGTTATATGGTTATTAATCATTATTTTTCTTCATTCTAGGGAAATAAGTTGTGTGAAGAAGCTCATGAGCCTTATTGCTTAATGGATGATCTAAATACTTATCATAAATAGCTAGTACTTCAGGATTCTCATTGGATCTTCTAAGTACTTTAGATCTGTCAATATTATTCAAGCCTTCTGCTCTTTGTTCTAAAACTTGTTGTTTGTTCTTTTTAATTTTAGGCTGTCCACCACCGCCAATGCATCCACCGATACAAGCCATAATTTCTATTGCATGGAAAAATTCTTCACCAGATCTTATTTTATCTAACATTTTAGCTGCTTCCCTTAAACCATGTGCAACACCTATTCTAAGCTTTATGTCATCAACTTCAAGTTCACAAATTCTAAAACCATCCCAGCCTCTAAGCTGCTCAAATTCTATATTTTCAATTCTATTTCCAGTTATATTTTCAAGGGCAGTTCTTACTGCGGCTTCAATAACTCCACCTGTTCTACCAAATATTATACCTGCACCAGTATATTCTCCCATAACTGAATCTATTTCTTCATCTTCAAGAGTTTTTAAATCTATTCCGGAGTTTTCAAAGATTTTTATAAGTTCTCTTGTTGTAATAACATAATCAACATCATAATTCATATCTACAGAAAATTCTGGTCTTGAAGCTTCGTATTTCTTAGCAATACATGGCATTATTGCAACTGAAGTCACTTCATCTCTTGAAAGACCTTTTTCTTTTGCCCATATTTCTTTCGCTACAATTGCAAACATCTCCATAGGTGATTTTGCTGATGACGGTACATCTAGCATATCTGCGTAATTCTGTTCTATAAACTTTATCCAAGAAGGACAACATGAAGTAAGTATCGGAAGCTTTACATTTTCATCTCCAGCCAAATGCCTTTCAAGTCTATCCTGCAATTCCGCTGCCTCTTCCATAATAGTTAAATCAGCACCCCAAGTAGTATCAAAAACATAATTTACGCCTAATTTTTTTAGCCCTGCTGCTAATTTCTTTTCTACATTATCTCCTGGTTCAAATCCAAATGCCTCACCAATTGCAACTCTAATAGCTGGAGCCATCTGTGTGATAACTATCTTATTTGGCGTAGCTAAATCTCTAAGGAATAAAAGAGTATTATCCCCTGCAGTTATTGCATCTACTGGACATGCAGAAACACATGCACCGCAATGAGTACATCTATTATAATCAATATTATGCTTCTTTTTTAATTCCCCCTCAATACAGTCAACTGGGCACGCTCTCTTACATGCTCCACACCCAATACATTTTTTTGTAATAGTTAACTTTATAAGATGATTACATTGGGAAGTATAACATTTCTTTTCTTCAATATGTTCTTCAATTTCTTCGTAAAACTTTTCAATTATTTCTTCCATAATATTATGTTTTTGTTTCATTTTACTCTTAACTGTTACTGCAAGATTTCTTAAAATATAAATCTCACGCATATTAGATACGCCCTTACTAATCCTATTTAAAATATTAAACATTTCAGTTATATCTTCTTTAACAATTTCATAATTCTTATAAGAGCCATCTTTTATTTTTGCAAGCAGATATTCTATATAAAATTTTTCAAACTGAATAATACAATCTTCTTGTGAAAGTATAATTATAGTTCTCGCTATATTATCATAAAATAATCCAAAATCAAACTCTTTATCTAGACTATCCTGTGTTAAAAAACCGCCAAAAGGAAGTCCAATTTGAGCTGCCTTAAAATTACTTTTATTTATTAATCCTCCACATTGTTCAATTATATCGTTTAATGTAGCCCCTTCTGGAACTTCAATTATTCCTGGATTATTAACTTTTCCGCATATAGCTATTTTTCTACCATTAGATAATTCTTGTAGTTCTTCTGGACTAAAAACAGAAAAAACAGAACCTAATGCACTTTGTATAAAAGATGTTTTATTATCTCCCATAATATTCACACTCCTTATTTTTCTTGAGTTTCTTTTATTATAAACTTTATACATTATATATATTAATTGTAATCTTAATAGTGAATTATTATTAGTATGCGGATCGTAAATTTCCCCATTTTCACTAATATTTATCACTATGATAATCGTAAAGGTTTATATTTTTTTAATTAATATACATAAACTCAATCTCAATTATAACATATACCTAATTAAATTTCTTTAAAATAATGACAATATAAAATAATAATTGCCAGGAGAATGTCTTTTTTACACTACTGGCGAAAAATTAATCTTCAACATTTGTTTTAATAAATCTTATAACTATTTAGTTAATTCCTCTATCCCCTTTAATACTTCTTCCTTAAATTTGTCAATGCTAACTCTATCAATAAAAAAACCTAATTTTTCACCTGGTTCTGCATGTTCTTTGTAATATGCAAAAACATTATCTACCAAATTAAGAGCTTGTTTTTCAGTTATATCTACTGCTATAATATCTGACATTCTCGGATTATACCCTCCAGATCCGCCAGCAGTAACAATAAATCCTGTTTTATCAGCTATTACTCCAACATCCTTACTATAAACACTGCCGCAGGCATTTCTACATCCTGCCACACCAATCTTAGTTCTACATGGCATTTCCATCCATTGGTATTTTTTTGAAAGCTTCATTCCTGTACCAATAGTATTAAATTTAGACCTTTTACAATACCCAGCAGGACATATCTCAACGTTTTTAACTGAATTTTGTGTTCTTACAGCAGGTTCCATTTCAAGTTCTTCCCATATTCTACTTAGATCCTCTTGTTTTAAATTAGTAATTAATATTCGTTGACCAGATGTTATTTTTAGTATCCCATTATATTTTTTTGTAACATCCACAATTTTTTGCATTACCTCTGTTGTAATAAATCCACCTGGAATATGCGGAGTTATTCCAAAAGTTCTTTTTCCATCTCTGATTTTCTGCAAGTTTCCAAAACTCATCTTTTGCCCTCCTGATCAAACTAAATCATATATGCTATATTCTTTATAATTTTCTGTAACTATATTATATATGGTATTTGCCTATCTAAAAAGTCTTTAATTAATTTTTTATAGAAAATATGCTGGCAAAATACTTAATAAGAGGTTGTCACACATATAATTGCCCAAATAAACATTTATTCAAGCACAAGCGTGTCAACCTCTCATTATGTGTTTTCATCGAAATTATCTTTGCCCTTTAAAACATTATAATTATTCAAATTGTAAACTCTTACCTTTTTAGGTTGTTTATTAGCTTAAGTAGAATTTACATTTTAGAAATCTTCTAGCTATTTATTTAATGCTTCTAATAGTTGGTCTAGATTTAATCCATGTACCTTTACTGCATCTTCAAGACTCTCTGCTTGTGCTGATGGGCATCCAACACACCCCATACCAAAATTCATTAAAATTTGTGGAGCATCTTCCTTAATATTAATTATTTGTGCTAATGTCATTTCTTTAGTTATCATATTGATTCCTCCTGTTTTCTAATTTATTATTAATTATAATTTAATTTTAATTTCTTATCTTGTGTATATTGTATTACAAAATAAAATCACAGTATGTAACAAGTGTTACAACTGTGATAAAATTAGCCTTTTTTATAAAAACTTAGTTTTCCTGGAATTACAACTAGGTATAAAAGAGATTCACGATTCACTTAAGATTTTTTTGACAACTCCCTATCATCTAAGTATTTCTTTGCAATTAAAATTATTTTTTGAAAATCCTCTTTATGTTCAACTATATGTTCAAATAGTTCTTCATGGTTAGGTTCTTTGTATCTATGAGATATTCTATTTCTAAGTAACCTGGATTTTTCTAAAAAAGAAAACAGATTTCCATCAATAACTTCGCTTTCTTTTAATATTACTAAACTATCATATAGTGAAATACCTATTTTATATTTTTTTATCTCTTTTAACGTTATAGAACAAAACTCTTCAAGTATCGTATGAAAACTCACAAAAAGTTGTCTTAAACTTGATTTAGCAAGTTTAAGCATAATATTACTATTCTTTTCATCACTTAATATATCAACACATTCCTCTATATCAGAAGTACATTCTTGTAAATCTTGTATTATTTTAATAAGTCTTTCTTGATTCATGATAGCACATCCTTTTTCCTAAAATATATAAAATTTTCATTTTCCTTATATATTCTATCGAGTTTTTCTCCAAACTCCTCCAAACTAGAGTTGTTGTCACAAGTGAATATTACCTTTCCGTTATTCAGTATTCCTATTTTCATGAATAAATCCAAATTATCACTTCTCAAATCAATTACATCTATCTCTCTATTTAGAAGGCTTGCTAAATACTTCTCTAGTTCAAGTATACATTCTAATTTTATTTTATTACTCCCTATTATTGCCATATCCACATCTGACTCTTCACTAAATTCATCACTATTTATACTACCAAAAATAATCGTATTTTTAATATCATATTTATTAAAAATGCTTACTGCCTCTTTAGATTTTAAAAGGGAAATAATCTCCTCTTTACAATAAAGTTTTTCCATATGCTCACCCACTTAATATATTATGTAAAAATTATATTATTTATAATTAAAAATAATATATCATATTAATCATTAATTCTTTTAAACTACTCATTAACAAATTAATTCAAAAATATATTACATATTATGTAATTTTAAAATCCAAATCATTTTTTCGATATTATTAATTGTTCAAACATCTTTTCTTGTTTTTCTTCTTCCTTTATAATTTGCTCAATAACTTTATATACATTATTATTTACATCATCTGCTTTCCCCAATAATCGCCCTTGAATATCTAGAAGGAGTCCAATATTATCTTTTTTAAGCCCTACTGCATACTTAATTAAATCTTGAGCATTATTTATTTGGGGATATTCTTGAATATGTGATCTAAATTCATATAAAAGCTTAGCGACTTTATCATAAAAAAAGAAATCGATTGTTTCGTTTAATTCTCCGCATAAATTATTTTTAATTTGCTCATAATATTGAATATGCTTTTGTTCCTGCTTTTCAATAGCTCTAGCAATTATACCAACTACTTTAAGTTTATTTTGTGGTAAATGTTCAATCCTTTTTAATATACTTAGTATATCTTTTTCTATATCTATTAGTTTTTGTATTAAATCAGAAATTGTATAATTCATGTCAATCCTCCAATGTAGGAAATTCTGAAATTTAATATGTTAATTATATTACTTACTATTATTGTATATTATTTTCGAGCAAATGTGTATACGAAAAATATTACTTTTAAATTACTTATTAATTTAATTAAATTTTTTATTACATTTAATCGCATAAATAGTCATTTAATACTATAAAGTCTATACACAAAATCAAATAATGTAGCTTATTTAGATTAATCTATTAGTAAACTTTTGCTATCATATTAAATCAAATTTAGCCATAGCATTGTATATTCCATATTTCATTAAATCTAGTTTAATAAATTTTTATTTTAAAACATATTTAGTAGTTAGATTATTTCAAAATAAACAATATTTCTGTTCTCAGCATAACTTTTTCTACGTAATATTATAACCTTATAATCACTTTTATCCAATGATCTATCAATTTTTATTTACGACAAAAAAACTACATTATTTTTATTTAAAATAATGTAGCCATAAATTCAATGAAAAAATTTTTATATCACAATTTTTAATTCTTGTATCTTTTGTAGAATATCTCTTGTACTAATCCTAACAATTTCAATAGAATTTTCGTCAATTGTTATTTCATTTTCACTGCATGATACATAATAGAAACATACCCCAAGCTTTCTTTTTACAACAATAGTATTTTTTTCGCTATTTAACTTTGAATAATTTTTATATATAGAAATTGTTATTTCACTAATTTCTTCTAAACCAAGAAATCCAAGCCCAATTAGTTTTTCATAAATAAATATCGTAAATAATTTACTTTCATTATATATCTCATTTTCAATTTTAATAATTTCTTCAAATCTATCCATAATATTTGTTGGAATAATATTATTTTTTACTAAATATGATTTTTTTAAATTAATATTTTTCACATTATAGGTAAATTGGTCAGCAAGGTCATCCAAAGATATGTCATCTTTTAGTTCTAAAATCTTTTTTATCCTTATGATTATTTTGTCCCGAGGGAAATATGTTTCTTGTCCTGTTGATACACTCTTTTTTATGAACCACTCTTCTGGTATAAGCTTTTTTCTTTTCCATCTATATAATTGTCCATAAGAAATTTGTAGTTCTTCTAAAAGTTCTTTTTTTGATATTAGTTCTTCAAACATACTTCTTCACCCACTATGCTGCTTTTATTTATAGACAATGATCCAGTATACTCAATTTTATCAATTTTACAATTTGATGCTATAGTTATATCGTGACCACGGACAATTTTACACTCAGTATTCTCCAATTCTATATAATCTCCTTCGATTAAATTTGAAATTACTCTAGATTCACCAAATGAGAATATTCCTTTCTTTTTAATTATAATCTTGCTTCCACCAATTTCATTAATTATACTAATTCCATTGGGATTTATAATTATATTTTCAGCTGTTAATAATCCATCTATTTTTACTTGTCCCCTACTATTAAATGTATTTCCTTCACATTCTTTAAAAACCTCTAATTGCCCAAATACATTTACCTCTTCAAATAGTAGGCTTTTCTCAAACTTTGCCTCACCTGTAACCTTTATCTTATTAACTTTGTAATTATTTAAAGCTCTTAGATTTCCCAAAATATCTAATTCATCATTAGTTATTACATAATTTTCACATAATAATTCTCCTAAGATCTTTACCCTATCTGAAATCATTTCGTCTTTTAATGTACAATTTCCAACTACCTTTAAATAATTACATTTAATTTGTTCTAATGCTATTGCCTCTCCAATTATAGAAATCTTTCCATAATCACCATTGGTTATCATACCATTACCTATTATTTTTAACGAATTCAACTTATCCATCTTCTACACATCCTTAAATTACTTATTATAAATTTCTTCTATATTTTAACTACGTTCTCTACTTTTGATTTTGGATCAATAAAAATTTCACCTGTATATTCTATTTTTTTAATTTTACATCCACTTTTTATATTTACATTTGTGCCTCTCACCATTTCACATTCGGTATTCTCTAGTGTAATTATATCTCCCTCGATGGAATCACATATTAACTTATTTGGTATTATAGTTCCATTAATAAAACTCTTTTTTTCTTGCAAGACAGTTATTTCTTCTCCACCTATTTCTTTAACTCTATTTTTTCCTATTAAAATAATCTTAATTTTATCTCCAGATAATAATCCATTAACATTAATTCTTCCACTTATATTAATTTCTCTACCCTGAATGTTCTCTCCTGATTTTACCATACCGTTTATAATTACCTTTTCACCAGCTTCAATGCTGCCCAAGGAATTAAATGTACCTTCTACATAAATATTATTGCAACCTATACTTCCATTAACTTTACAAACACCTTCCGAATTAAATTGTTCACATGTAATATTATTGAGAATTGTTCCTACCCCTGTTATCTTAATACTCTTGTAATTACCACCATTTACCGTTCCTATTCCTTCTAAATTGATATCATATAAATTATCCATACATACTCTCCTCATAACGTAACATTGTTTCGCTCATATACATAATATTTTTTTAAATCATGATTATATTATTATAATAGCGTAACATTGTTTCGTTGTAAATAGTTTTTATAAATAAATTTAAATGCATAAATATAAAAAGATGTAGTAAGAATTCTAATTTTTAATCTTACTACATCTTTAACTAAATTATAATGCTTCGCCAAGATATGCTTTTTTAATTTCTTCGTTATTAAGCAATTCTTGCCCAGAACCACTTAAGGTTATTCTTCCGGTTTCCATAATATAACCTATATCAGCTATTTTTAATGCTGCATTGGCATTTTGTTCAATTAAAAGAACTGTCATTCCTTCTTCATTGATTCTCCTAATAATTCCAAATAATTCTTTAACGATTATTGGAGCAAGACCCAACGAAGGCTCATCCATCATAATTAATTTTGGTCTAGACATTAGAGCTCTTCCTATGGCAAGCATTTGTTGCTCACCACCTGAAAGTGTACCTGCTGCCTGCCAAGTTCTTTCCTTTAGCCTTGGAAAAAGTGAATATACCTTTTCTAAATCTTCTGCTATACCAGCTTTATCCGTTCTCGTATAAGCTCCAATCTTTAAATTTTCTAAAACTGTTAGATCTGCAAAAACCTTTCTTCCTTCCGGAACTAAAGCAATCCCTTTTTTGACCATCAGCTCAGTATTAAGCTTCGTTAAGTCAGTGCTATCATCAAAATAAATAGTACCACTTTTTGGTTTAACAAGGCCTACTATAGATTTTAGTGTAGTACTTTTTCCAGCTCCATTAGCTCCAACTAATGTTACAATCTTCCCCTCAGGTACTTCTAAGTTTATGCCCTTTAACGCTTCAATGCCGCCATATGATACAACTAAATTGTCAATTTTAATCATCTTCAGATACCCCCAAATATGCATCTATAACTTTTTTATCATTTTGTATTTCGGAAGGCGTGCCTTCAGCTATAGTAATTCCATATTCAAAAACCTGTATTCTGTCTGATAAACTCATAACCATATTCATGTGGTGTTCTATCATAAATATAGATAAATTAAACTTATCCTTAATTTCCTTAACAAAGGCTGTAAGCTCATCAGTTTCAGTAGGATTCATTCCTGCTGCTGGTTCATCTAGAAGAAGAAGTTTAGGGTTAGTTGCAAGAGCTCTCGCTATTTCAAGCTTTCTTTGTTTACCATACGGAAGAGAACTAGCCTTTTCATCTTTTAATTCTTCGAGTCCTAGTTCTTTTAAAAGAGAAATTGATTTTTCAATCATTTCTTTTTCTTCTCTTCTATAACTCGGAAGTTTTAACATAGCTTCAAAACAATTTGATTTAATATGAACATGATTTGCAATTAATACATTATCGAGTACACTTAAATCTTTAAAAAGTCGTATATTTTGAAATGTTCTTGCTATACCAGTTTGAGTTATCTTATCCTGTCTCATACCAGTAATATCTATATCATTGAAAATAACTTTACCTTTTGTAGGAGTATAAACATTAGTTATCATATTAAAAGCTGTAGTCTTTCCTGCTCCATTGGGTCCAATTAAAGAGATTATTTCTCCCTCATTAATTTCAAGATTAAAATCTTTTACAGCCGTTAGCCCTCCAAATTGCATAGTTGCATTTTTTACATTTAACAATGCCATTACATATCCCCTCCTTTTTCTAGAGGTTTATTTTTTGTACTAGTGTATTTAAATAGTGATTTCCACGAAAATTCCTTTGTTCCCATAATTCCTTGTCTAAAGAATAATACTATAATCATAAGTAATACTGAGAAAACTACCATTCTTAATCCTGGTATACCTGTAAATTTTAAGATTCCAAGATCAAATTCTTTTGCCATATCTAAGAATCTTAGCACTTCTCCAAGTATCGTAACTGCAAAAGCTGATATTACTGTACCAGTAATACTTCCCATTCCACCAATAACTATTATAAGAAGTACATTAAAAGTTAGAGAAAATGTGAAAGTATTAGGTGCTATTGTACCTAATGAATTTCCAAGTAGTCCTCCTCCTACACCTGCGAAGAACGCTCCTATAGTAAATGCTATTACCTTATGCTTAAATAAGCTTATTCCCATACTTTCGGCAGCAATTTCATCTTCCCTAATAGATTTTAACGCTCTACCATATGAGCTATTTATAAATGATACAAGAATTATTATTGTAAAAATTGCTATTCCAAAGCTCCAGTATAAATTTGTACTATGAGGAATACCACGAAGTCCTAAAGCACCATTTGTTAAGCTTTGTGCATTTGTAATTACTATTCTTATTATTTCAGCAAAACCAAGAGTTGCTATTGCTAAATAGTCTCCTTTAAGCCTTAATGCAGGTGCACCAATTAAGAATGCAATAAAAGCTGACACAAGCCCTGCAATAATTAATGCTGGTAAGAATGGTATTGAAATATGATTAAACGGAGCTACTAGCGGTTCCATAAAGAAATTTTGATTTTTAACTTTTTCTGACATTGTAAGTAGCGCTGTTGTGTATGCTCCTACTGCAATAAAACCAGCATGTCCCAAAGAAAATAAACCAGTAAATCCATTTATCAAATTCATACTTAGTCCGAGTACTGTATATATTGCACATAAATTTAATATTTTAATTTCATATGAATCTAAGCTACTATTTGCAACAAATAAGAGTAAAAATATAATTGCAATAAGAGCTATATTTAAATACATTTTTTTATTGTTCATTTTTACACCTTCTCTGTTAAGTTTTTGCCCATTATTCCTGTAGGCTTAAATAGCAATATTACGATTAATAGTATGAAAGCAAATGCATCTCTGTACCCAGTTAAGCCCGGAAGGAACCCAACTATCATAATTTCACTTATTCCAAGAAGAAAACCTCCAATAACTGCTCCCTTAATATCTCCTATACCACCTATAACCGCTGCTATAAAACACTTAAGTCCTGGAATTATTCCCATAGTTCCGATAATTTGAGGATACTTAGTTGACCACATCATGGCACCTACTCCAGCTAAAGCTGATCCAATAGCAAAAGTAATAGATATTATTCTATTTACTTTTATTCCCATTAGCTTTGCAGTTTCAACATCCTTGGAAACTGCTCTCATTGCCATACCAACGTTTGTATTGTTAACTAAATGCACTAATCCAAATAATAAAATTACTGTTACAACTGGAATTATAAAAGTAATATTTTGAATTGATACCCCACCTATAAAAACTACATTTGTAAATATCTTTGGAGTGGGAAATGCTTTTGGCATTCCTCCGAATAAAACAACTGCTAAATTTTCTAGCAAGAAGGATACACCGATAGCTGAAATTAAGATTGATATCTTTGGTGCATTTCTAAGCGGCTTATAGGCAGCAAATTCAATTATCATTCCAAGAATTGCTGTTAAAACTATAGCTATTATAAAAGAAAAATACCAAGGAAGTCCGAAAGTTGCTACCCCAAAAAACGCAAAGTAAGCAGCCATCATAAATATATCTCCATGAGCAAAGTTTATAAGTTTTAATATTCCATAAACCATAGTATACCCTATAGCTATTAGGGCATATAAACTTCCTAATGAAATTCCATTTGTTAGGTATTGCATGAATGTACTTAATGTCATAATTTCACCCCTAATTATTTTCTGGTTTTATTGTATCAAGATAAGTAAATTTACCATCTTTGACTACTTTTAAAACTGCATCTTTTACTGCATTATTGTTTTCATCTATTGTAATTACTCCAGCTGCTCCAGGGAAATCTTTAGTCTTCGCAATTTCATCTCTAATCTTTACTGGATCTGTAGAATTAGCTCTCTTAATTGCATCCAGAATTACTAAGTAAGCATCATAAGATAAAGCTGTAACAGCTGCTGGTTCCTTATTATATTCTTGTCTATATGCATCTAAGAAAGTTTTTGATTCAGAAGTTATAGGCGTTTCACTTGCAAAGAAAGTTGAAAATACTGTTCCTTCAACAGATTCTTGTCCTATATCTATGAATTCTGGTGTTTCCCATGTATCTCCTCCAATTATAGGAGTTGTTATTCCAAGCTGTCTAGCTTGTTTAATTATCATAGCACCTTCAGTAAAATTACCAGGCGCAAATATTACATCTGGATTACTACTCTTTATATTGGTAAGCTGAGCTGTAAAATCCTGATCTCCTGTGCTGTAACTAGCCTTTGCAACAATGGCATTTGAGTCACCTGTAAGTTTAACAAATTCATCACTAAAGAATTTACAAATACCAACTGAGTAATCACTTGAAACTTCTTGAAGAAGAGCCACCTTTTTAGCTTGTAGCTTATTAGCAGCATATTTTGCCATAACAGTCCCTTGGAATGGGTCAATAAAGCAAACCCTAAAGTAATAGTCATTACCGGCAGTAACTAATGGATTTGTTGCTGATGCTGCAACTGCTGGAACCTTAGCCTCTTGCACAACATCTCCAGCTGCCATAGAATTACCGCTACCCCAGCTTCCAATAATTGCATTTACATGTTCTTGATCAACAAGGTTAGCTGCTGCATTAGCTGCTTCAACTTTATCTGACTTGTTATCAGCAAAAACTAATTCAACCTTTTTACCATTGACTGTTGGATAAAGTTTATTTGCTAACTTTACCCCCTCAACTTCTAGTTGTCCTCCGGCTGCATTAGCTCCTGTCATCGGTTCGAAAACTCCAATTTTTATCACATCGCTATCTACGTTTGCTTTTGAAGCTGATTTAGATGCACAGCCTGCTAGCGTTAATGAAGTGGAAATAGCTAGTGCCAAAAGCAAAGAAATCTTTTTTTTCATAAAAATAAGCCCCCTATGTATTTTTTGTATTATGAGCATAAGAAAATATTTTTAAAATTTTATATATAATTTTCAAAACATTCTCCTATTACGTTTAATAATAATTTTTTATTCTTAGAAATGATTCCCATAAAATTATTAGTAATAAATTATTCAACTCTCTATTTATTAATTTGTCAAAGATTTAGATTAATTTTTAACAAATAATACACAATAAATATAGTATTATATATACTTATATATGTCAACAGATGTCGCTAATTGTTATCCTCTTAAAATTATAATTATCATCATGAAAGGTAATTCTCAAAATATCATTGTCGAATTATGTCTGTTTTTTTCTAATTTATATATGTTGTTTTAGCTAACACCTAAAATAAATAGAATTAAAAGTTTAATTAAAAACAAAAAACTTAACTCATAAACAATTTTTCGAGTTAAGTCTTTTATTTTTAATTACAAATTTTATTTATTTTTAAAAACCGGCTGGTTCTGATTTAGCCCCTTCTTCTTTCATTTCTTTTATTGCTTCTAAATACATATCATTATCAGGTGCTATCTTAGCTGCCTGCTCATAACAATATAGGGTTTTATTTATATCTCCTAAATGGTAGTAGCAAGCTGCAAGCCTATTAATTAGGTCACTATTCCTCCTGTTTATTTTTAAAGACATTTTATAATACTTAACAGCACTTTTATAGTTAATGCTATATTTATCTCTTTCAGTAAATTCTACTATATTTTCTTTATTCAAATAAATATTGCCTAAGCATTCATAAACTGCACAAATTAGAGATTTATGTTGTTCCTTTTCTTCATTAGAGAGATTTTTTTCTCCTTTTCTTAAGTGGTCTAACCCATTATCTATATCATTTAATTCTGCATATGAAAGACCTAAATAAATATGCGCTAACGAATCATCGCTGTTATTGCAGTATGTTTCAAAAGCTTCAACTGCTTCCTTAACTTTATTGATTTGTCTATAAATTAAACCTTTAATAAAATATGAATAATAATTCTTTTCATCAAATTCAGCTGCTTTTTCAGTGAAATATAACGCTTTTTCTATCTTTCCTTTTTGTAAATCGCTCATTGCAAGGTCATTCAAAACCGATGACAATTGTTTTTCACTTTTAATTATTCCACCAGTCACATTTATTTTATTTTCTGCTAAAAAGTTATTTATCTTCTCTTGTACATTTTTATTAGTTTCCATACCTTATCCTCACTTTTTCAATTAAAATAATCTATAATATTACCTACTAATTTATTTTCCCACAGATAAATAAATTATTTCATCTATTTTTGACTTCCAAAAAAGTTTTTACTAATTACAGAGTTTGCTATTTTAAATGTATCTTTTAAATGATTAGTTTCTTTTTCATCTTTTGGATTTCCTATAATTGTACCATCATTTAATATAGTTGAATTTCTTTCAGTATTGACTAATATTCTTCCCATTGAGCTATAGTCAAATTCTCTCCTATCAATTCCAAGTAAATATGAGATTGTAGGTAAGAAATCGGATTGTCCCCCGGCCTTTGATATTTCCTCTGGCTGTAAATCTTTTGAATATATAATATACGGTATTTTCTTATGATTGTCCTTCCACCAGTCACCCTCTAATGGAGCATTTTCCATATCTTTTTCATAAAACTTATGAACTCCACAATGATCTCCATAAATCATAATTACAGTATTATCTAACTGGTTATTCTTTTCCAATTCACTTAAAAACTCACCTATGGCTTCATCTGTGTATCTAACACTTTGAAAATAAGCACCTAGAATATTATCATCAAGTTCCTTCGGAAGTTTTAAATATTTCTTATCTTCCGGCATATCAAAAGGCCCATGACTAGACAATGTAGTCATAAATGCATAGAAAGGCTGTTTTTCATCTTTTAGCTTTCCTGATATTTGTTTCAAATAAGATTCATCAGATAGACCTAAACCTATTATTTCATCTTGATTATACATCCCTATATCTAATATTTTATTAGCTCCAAAAGATTTATGCATTTCTGCCCAATTCCAACTTCCAGGCAGTTCTGCATGTGTAGAAATAGTAGTGTATCCTTTGTTCTCTAATAACTTCTGTAGAGTATTATATTTAGACCAAGGATATGAGAAAACAGTTGTACCTTCTCTAATTGGAAATATAGATGTATTAACCAGCAAATCTGCATCCGAACTTGTTCCTGAATTATTTTGTTCATAGATATTATTAAAATACAAACTATGTGAAAGTAATTTATTTAAATTAGGCGTTATTTCCTGCCCATATACTTTTTGATTTATAACAAAATTCTCCAAGGATTCTACCTGCAAAGCAATTACATTTTTACCTTGAAGCATGCCCTTATACTTATTATCCGGAAGGTTTTCCTTATTGTCATTGAACCAGCTTTTAATATCATTTATTTCATTATTAGTTAATACCTGATTTTTATCTTTGTAGAAGCTAATATCAAATCCATGATATCCCAAAGGACTCATATCACTAAAAGTCTGAAATGGTGCCCATGATAATCTAAATAGATTTTTATCAGGATCAATATGTTTAACATCAATATAATAATATCCCATCCAAATAGCTAAAGAACTTAACAAAAATACACAGATAGCCTTTATTGCTCTAAAAATAAACTTTATTTCATTATTCTCATCTCTGAATCTAATAAAGTTATATATTAAGATAAGAACAATAAAATCCGCAATAAATGCCAAATCTACTACCCTAAGGTTAAATAGATTCTTTCCTATTGGATTAAATATCTCTTTATGCATTAAGTATCTAATTGATAAAAAAGTTCCATTTGCACGATAATACCATATATCAGCTACAAAAAGAAATGTGACTAAAATATCAATTACTAATGCAGATCTTAATCTACCTTTTTCTTTGAAAAAGAAAATAGGACTGCACACTAATATTATTATAGCTATATGTGCCCAACGTACTGGAGTACCAAAATAAATATTTCCTAAATCAATGCTTGATGAGTTTGGTGTCCTAAGCATAGATAGTAGTATCATTGACTTAAATTGAAGCATAACTACTATAAATACAAACAACCAGTTATTCCTAATTATGTTTCTAATCACTTTTTTCATTATTATTCTCCATTATTTTTCTATTTTATAAGCTTTTTATATTGTAACTCAAACTTGTTTTTTAACCAAGAATAATTTTCTTATAAATAAATTAATTTTTTGTAAACGCTGCCACTTATAACAGATTGAAATTACTGCCAATTTCTAACTTGCCACTGTATAACTAATGGGTATATACTATTAATAATTCAACTTGGAACATGAATTTTTCTAGTTTCAAGATTATTTTTTTTAAAAGAAAGGTTCTGAAAATAATGGTTTCAACTAAAGACAATCAAACTCTGCTCAAGAATAAATCTCTGAGAATGTTGATGGTTGCACGTGTCTCTACAAATTTCTCATATCAAATGCTTAGTGTTGCTATTGGCTGGCAGATGTATTCATTAACTAAATCTGCTTTTTATCTAGGTCTAGTTGGACTAGTTCAATTTCTACCAATGCTTTTCCTCTCACTTTTTGTTGGTCATATATCAGATCAGCACGACCGAAGAAAAATAATCAATTTAAGTCAAGTACTTCAAAGTTTGTTTATTTCAATTTTAGCTTTTGGTAGCTTCAGCCAATGGATTACAAAAGAACGATTTCTTATTATAATATTTTTTATTGCTGTGGCGCATTCTTTTGAAGGACCACCAATGCAAGCATTATTGCCAAACATTGTAAGCAAAGATGTTTTTCCAAAAGCATCAGCCTTAATATCATCGGTTTCTGAATTCGCGGTTATTGTTGGGCCTGCTGTTGGAGGAATATTATATTCCTTTGGATCAACGTTGGTATATGCCTTTGCTGCTGCTTTGTATTTCATCTCTGGAACATTAATATCGCAAATTTCAATGAAATCTACCAAAAAAGATGATTACAAACCTGAGTCTTCAGGTCTAAAAACCATTTTTGCTGGAATATCCTTTATAAAGAGAAAACCTATTATACTTGGTGCCATATCCTTAGACTTATTTGCTGTACTCTTCGGTGGAGCAACTGCCCTCCTTCCAATTTATGCAAGCAGCATATTGATGATAGGTTCTTTTGGTCTAGGCGTCCTTAGATCTGCTCCTGCCATTGGGGCATTACTAATGTCAGCATATCTCGCAAAAAATCCTTTAAAGCATAAGGTTGGGAGAACTATGTTTACTGCAGTTATATGCTTTGGTTTATCTACAATAGTTTTTGCAATATCAAAATCTGTTATACTTTCATTTCTTGCCCTTTTCGTATTAGGCGCTTCAGATGTTGTAAGTGTTGTTATCCGTTCTACACTTGTGCAGCTAGAAACACCAGATAATATGAGAGGACGTGTTAGCTCTGTCAACATGATTTTTATAGGAACATCTAACCAGCTAGGTGAATTCGAATCTGGTGTTACAGCTTCCTTACTAGGAGTAGTAAATGCTGCTTTATTAGGAGGAATAGGAACTATACTAGTGGTTATACTTTGGATGAAATTATTTCCTTCAATTTTACACGTAGATAAATTTCAATCTGGGAATAACTAAATTTATTAATTAACTTTAAAAGGAGAGTTATATGAAATACGAAGTTATAATATTTGATGCTGATGAAACTTTATTTGATTTTAAAAAATCAGAAAAAGAAGCATTTAAAAACACTATGATTGAATTTAATATAGGATATGATGAAAATTATCATTTACCAATATACAGCAATATCAATACAGCCATTTGGAAAGAATTTGAACTTGGAACAATTACCCAGTCAAAACTAAAAGTTGATAGATTCAAAAGATTTTCAAATGCATTAAATATTAAATTTGATGAAATTAAATTTTCTAAATCATATATGAAACATTTAGCTAACGCTTCATTTTTATATAAAGACAGTATAAATCTAGTTAATGATCTAAGTATTAGCTATAAACTTGTTATACTTACAAATGGTCTTACTGATGTCCAAGATAAAAGAATTAGAAAATCTATTATATCCAAGTATTTTGAAGATATAATAATATCTGAAGAAGTGGGCGTATCCAAACCAAACCCAAAGATTTTCGAGTTATCCTTAAATAATATCAATTACCGTAATAAAGAAAAAGTATTGATGGTTGGTGATAGCTTAACATCTGATATTTTAGGCGGATTAAATTTCGGTATAGATACGTGTTGGTTTAATCCAAGCAATATTATAAATAAGACTGAAATAAAACCTACTTTTGAAATTTCAAGCCTATTAGAGCTAAAAAAATTACTTTAAGCACCAAAAAATTCAAGCACTACTCAATTGAGAGGCTATTTTCTAGAATTAATTTAAACTGAAAAAACTCCTTAAGTGTATTAACATTTAAGGAGTTTATCTAATTTCCTACTTTATTAAATATAATTACAATAATCTTTTTTTCATTTATTGTTACTAATTACTTCATTATTTGTTATGTCATCTTTTATTATTTTCAATCATTTTTAAAGCCATATTTATAACATTTTCTGCATTTATCGTACCATAATCTGCATTACTAATCACATCAATAGGGATGCCTCTTTCATCACATGCTTTCTTAAATTTTGGAAATAAGTATCTAATTTGTGGTCCTACCAATACTACATCTGCTTTATCTAAATATTTTTCAAAACCAATTTCTGAATACGCTTCTACAAATGAATTGATTTTCATCTTCTTCATAAGCTCTCTCATTTTTGCAGCTAACATATTTGAAGATATTCCCGTTCCACAAAACAATATAATTTTAAACATTCCTAATTAATCCTCCTTAAGTAAGATTAAATTTTTTTCTTACCTATATATTTCAAATTTAATTTTATTATGTTAATTCCATTGTATTTCAGCAGCATATAAAATATGACTTGTTATTGTCTTTTATATTCAAATTTATTATTAAGATCATTTTACTTGAAAAATATTTTTCTTAACGATTACAGTAAAATTATACCATACGCTATCATACATTACATATTATATTTTTAATATTTTCTAAAATTAATTTTTTAAAAACTATAATTTATTTAACCATAAATTGACATCAATTAAGGTATGCTATATGATTATTACATAGTATACATATAAGAATAATTAATTATATGAAAATACAATTAATATTATAAGTATTTATTTCAATCACTTTAAGTTTCATTATGGTATCCATCATTAAAATCAAATATTTTTTTATTTTGTACCTTAAATTTTTTAAACAGGAGGAATTAATATGACACTTCAAGAAAAGTTCGATTTACTTAAAGAAATAATTATAAAAAAAGAAAGTGCTGCTATTGCATTTTCTGGAGGTGTTGATAGTACTTTTTTACTCAAAATAGCTAAAGAAATTTTAGATGATAAATTAATTGCTGTCACAGCTACATCTTCTACCTATCCAAAAAGAGAATTAAATGAGGCCATTAAATTTGCTGAAGAAATTAATGTTAAACATATAATAATTTCTTCAGAAGAATTAGATATTGATGGATTTGCTTCAAACCCTAAAAACAGATGTTATTACTGTAAGAAAGAGCTTTATACGAAAATTAAAAATATCGCCTTTGAAAATGGAGCTGATTTCATATTTGACGGATCAAATCTTGATGATACCGGTGATTACAGACCGGGAATGCAGGCAGCTAAAGAACTTAATGTCACAAGTCCCCTAATGGAAGCTGGATTAACAAAAAAAGATATAAGAGAATTATCAAAAGAACTTGGACTTCCTACTTGGAATAAGCCCTCATTTGCATGTTTGTCTTCTAGATTTCCATACGGACATAAAATAACTCTACCAAAACTAACTATGGTAGATAAAGCAGAACAATTTCTTTTAGATATGGGCATAAGACAAGTAAGAGTAAGACATCATGGGGAAATAGCAAGAATCGAGGTTGAACCAGAAGAAAGAGAAAAATTTTATAGTCAAAAAGTAATGGACACTATCGGAAATGAGTTTAAAAAAATAGGATTTACGTATGTTACATTAGATTTACTTGGATATAGGACGGGTAGTATGAATGAAACCTTATCACAAGAAGATAAAAATATTTAGTTACCTGTAATATAATTCTCCAGAAACAATTGTTATATGAATATACAAGGCTCACCTTTTTTATCTATTAATAACAGGATGTGATTATACGAAGATTTGTATATATTAATAATAATCTTCATAGATTTTTAAGTCATAAAAAGGATTTAATCACATCCTCTCCACTTAAGGTTCTTTAATAAGAATTTATTGTTTTGTTACATACTCTTCATACTTACTAATATTTTCTATAATTTCTTGTTCAACAAGTTCTATATTGGTTTTTCCTATATATCCAAAATTACATTTATTAAATTTAATAAAATTCATTGCTTTATGAAAGGTTGAATGGTTCATATATTTTGAATAAAAGAAAATATAATCAGAGTTATTTAAAACACTAGCATCAAAATTTTCATTAAACCCGTTCAAAGTTCTTATTTCTGGATATTTAACTCTAAACCTTCTTCTCCATTCCTTATCCCCACCTATGATAATAACTTTTTTATTGTTAATGTAATCACCTAAATTTCTAGTTAAATCATAATTATTCTCAAATTCATTTAAATTAAGCTCATATTCTCTTAAAGACTCTAATTCAGATCTAATGCTCATTTCTTCGCTTAATTTCTTTTCTAAGCTTTTAATTTTATCTTCCATAATCTTCATTTGCTGTTTATGGGAATTTTCTAACTTATTTAATTCACGATTTAAATTTTTGTCAAATAATGATTTTTCTTTATTTAAACTTTCAATATTAGCTTTTAAATTAACATTTTCATGTTCAATAATTTTTAGTTTTTCTACAAGCGTATTCAATTCGTAATGCAAAACTTCTCCGCTGCTCTTAAAATACATATCTCTCATTTTTTTATATTCATTTATTAAGACTTGTACAAATAAACCACTAATAATGTTTTGTATTAATAACTCTAAATTTTTATCTTTAGAAACTCTAACATACGATAAAATTATTTTATCTACATTAATAAAATCTAAATCATGAAAAATATAATTAATGTTAAGTTTATTACTTAGAAATAAATCTTCTAGGAATTCACCACAATTTCTAACCTTTTCATTATTATGCCTGAAAATATCTTTAATATTAAATACTTTTCCATACTCCATTTTTAATAGCAATTTTATTTCCTGTACTTCATCCTTATATTTTTCTATTTCTTCTTCAAAATCTCTGTTGATTAAATCGCTAAATTCAAATTCTTCTATATCATTTAAAATAGAAATTATGAATCCTTGATCTACTACTTCAGATGAAATATATGTGGCAAAATAGAAATATATTGCTGCATCAAATCTCGCTTCAATATTTCTACTAATTATATCCATCTTTATATATTTATTTTTTAATTTTTCCTTATTACGTTTTTTTACTGATTCATATACTAATGGATAATACTTTTTTAATAATTTAATAACTTTATTTCTTATATTATTATCAGATTCTGCAACCAACAGTATTCCAAGTATTTTTCTTGCCCATATTTGTTCTTCTATAGTCGCCTGCATTATTAATACATAATTCAAACTACTGGAATTTAAAAATGCATTATAATATTTTAATTTATCAGCCATATATAATCTTTCAAGATCATTTTTAGCTTGACTGTTTCTTGACAAACAAAGGCTTATATTTGAAAATATATAATTTTTTATTATATCTCCATCAGCATTCCATCTTTCAGATATAATTTTAGAAAAAGACTCTATGCTCATCTTAAAATTACTATTCTTTTCTATGTACTCCATATTTCACACTCCTTCCTTTAATATTTTAATTAACCTTTACCTTAAAAATAGATATAGTATTATCTTAATTTTGCAACTTCTGATTTGTTTTACTTATAATTAATATATAATCATTTTGCCCAGTTCTTGAAAACTCATAATTTAAATTTAGCTTTTCTAATTCATCTTCTACCCAGTTTGGAATATGACTACAGGTTATTATTAATTCACTGAAATCCTTGTTATTTAAGAAAGGTTTTAACGCCTGCTTTGATGTAACTCCCGTATTGTGTTCCTGCAATTCTTTAAGGTTAAATATGTAACAACCATTTTCTCCAATTTCAGTTGGTTCAATACTTTGTTTTTTATCATTTTGCCTTGATGAGTTAATAAGTTTTATTTCTTCAGCCTCCTCTTCTTCTTTTTCTAATACATATTCAAGTATTTCACTTATAGCACCATCCATTTTCCATGTGCTAAATCCCATACTATCTAACATTAAATACGCTAAATCCGAAAATTCTTTTGCTATAAAAATTTTGCAGTTTTCTAGTGCCTCTGCAATATTTAAAGTATCTAAACGTATATCCTCCTTTTCCTTTGTGCTATTAAACTTAAAAGATATTTCCCTTACCACATTCCATTCTTCATAATTTTTAGAAAAAACCTTGATTATTCCTGCTTCTTTTAAATCAGTAATCTCGCCTAAATTATTCATATATACAGCAATTTCTCTCCTCATACAAACCTCCAATGCGCAGCTACAATTTTTATCCTTTTTGGAATTACAGATTATAAAGAATTATAAAAAAAATCTAATTCATATACTTTTACGTATAAAAATTAGACTTCGTAGTCAATATTTAAAATCGTTAAATCATCTCAACTTATATGTTTATTTAATTATAGTTTGTAGGCATTAATTTTTCAATATATTTTAGTCTATACTTCTTATTTTTTTAGCTTGTAATCTAATAGCTAACTATATTAAGCACTTAGACTTGAAATTTGTTTTAGTCCTGCACTAATTAGTATTAGGATAACAAGCCATGCCATTACTGTAAGTATTACTTGAATAAAAGGAAGCTCAGTACTATTACTTATGGGCATATCCCAGATTGCATGAAACATTACTGCTAAAATGAAATATTTAAGAAACTTATAATTTAGTATATATTTCATTCTTAACCTATTATCTTTTTTTACCATTACCAAAGCAGCTCCATACATAGCTGCCCATACAATATGACCTCCCAGTGCTAATACTCCTCTTGTATATATTATTTTCATCATTAAAGGAACCTGAAAACCATAAGCAAATGCATACCCGGCTGTTTCAAAAACTGCAAATCCAGCACCCACTGCTGCTCCTAGTAACAATCCATTTAAAATATATTTCTCTTTGCTTCCCTTTAAGAAATATGCTACAACAACAAACTTGGCAAATTCTTCAATAATTCCTACAATAATTGCCCCATAATAATCCAAGTTGCCAACAACAACTATACGGTCCAATATCATTGTTATAAGTAATGAAAATACACCTCCAAAAAAAAATATTTTAACTACATCAAAAATATTAATATTTCGCGGAGCATTTACTTCCCAAAAGAAAATGAGTAGAGAAAATGGAACAATTAGTGAACCTATAAAAATGGTTCCTGGGTATGCCAATACGTTTTCAAAAACTCTAAGTAAAGTGACTAGCACAAGAAAAGTTACTGTAAATAAGAAAAATACTCTTGAATATAACCAAGGTTTAGGCCACTTTGAACAAATCTCCCCTTCCTTTGGCGACGTTTGAGCCGTTCCACAGATAAAAGTATTTTCTCTTTCTTCTAATGTATGTTTTTTAAATACATTAACTATTAAATCTTTCAATTTTAACTTAATCCTTCCACTTCCACCGGCAGCTTTATTTAATTTGCTAAAAAAACTTTCCGAACCTTCACTACTTCTTTCTTCAAAATCGTAATTCTGATTATTACTGAGATTTGTTCCACACGAGCTGCAAAACCGTGAATTATTTGATAATTTTTCTTTACAATTTGGACAGTCTCTCATATTTTCTTCCATATCTTCATCCTCCTTAGTTCATACTTTATTTTTCCAAAAGCTTTGATTACCAATTTAATTTTTCGGATTAGTAACAAAAACCCTATTATTCCCTTCTTAAAGATTCAACTGGATCTAATCGTGCTGCTTTATTTGCAGGTAATAGCCCTGCTAATGTACTCATTATAATACTTACACCTATCCCAAAGATTCCATATAATCTCTTTATTAAAACCAAATTAACATTAAATAATTTATTGGACATAACATTTATACCTTTACCTACAAAATATGCACCAGCAATTCCTATTACCCCACTAAAGACTCCTATTAAAAAAGCTTCTGAAACAAAAATTCTTCGTATATCTTTTGCTCTTGCTCCTATTGCTTTAATTATTCCTATTTCTTTTGTTCTTTCTACAACACTTATATACATAACTACTATTATCATAATTGCTGATACTCCTAAAGAAATTGCAGCGATTCCTGATAATACGTATGTTAATATATCTATCATCCCATTAAACATGGATGTCATTAACTCTTGTGAAGATTCTGAATAACCAAGTTCTTTAATTTTTTCTTTTATTCCTGATGTATATTTACTACTATTTGTAATGACATAAACTACATTTGGCTTTAGCGTGTAATTATTATCTGAATATAATTTTTGTAAATCTGAATAATTCAAATAAACAGATCTCATTACTGCTGTCAAATCACCTCCTGAGGTAGTATAAATTCCACTCACAATAAAATCTCTACTTAATACTTTTGAATTTACAAGTATATGTAAACTAACTTTTTTTCCAACAATATCTTCACCAAGCTTATCGCTTATAGCTTTATTAACTAATATTTCTCCTTCTTTGGGCAAGGCTCCTTTTCCGATATTTGAAGGTGTTATATTTGATGATATTGTTGAAACCTGCATTAAATTATAACTTTTGTCATTGCAAATTATGGTATTGACCCCCATTGAAATTACAGTGTATCCCCTTTCTATAGACGATACATTTTGTATTTTAGATAAAGCATCAATGTCTTTTTCCTCAAAAGGCTTAGTTGAATTTACATCTGGTCTTTGTATTGTAGCAACATCTAAGTTAACATTTTCATTATCCTCACTTGGCATATTAACAGCTACAACCAAAGGGTTTACATAGCTGCTCATAGTTTTGTTAAAATAGTTTTTTATTCCATTACCAAATGATAACATTAGTATAATACTCATTATTCCAATACTGCTTCCTAAAGAAACCAATAAATTACGAGAGAATTTTTCCTTCATATTAATAAGTGCTAATTTTATTGATGAAAAAATATTCAAATTTTGTTTTTGTTTATTAATTTGAATTTGTCCTTCATCATTATTTATGTTATATGATTGTGATATTTCCCTATTATCAATAATTTCACCATCTTCTATTTTAATTATTCTACTTGAAGAGGATGCAACTTGTTCGGAATGAGTAACCATTATTACAAGTTTTCCTTTTTGTGCAATCTTCTTCATGATTTCTAAAACCTGCATAGTAGTTTTTGAGTCTAAACTACCTGTTGGTTCATCGGCAACAATTATTTCCGGGTTATTAATTAAGGCTCTTGCAATAGCAACTCTTTGCTTTTGTCCTCCTGACAATTGATTTGGCTTTTTATTAATATGTTTTTCCAAACCAAGTTCTGTTAGTATTTCTTTTGCACGTTTAATCTTTTCCTTTTTTCTAACATTCGATAGTGTCATTGCTATTGACACATTATCTAAAACAGATAGATGTCCTATTAAGTTAAAACTTTGAAATATAAATCCAACTTCATTTTTTCTGTATTTATCAAGTTCTTTTTTTCTTAGTTTTTTAATATTTCTGCCATTTACAAATATTTCTCCACTGTAATTTGAGTCTAAACCTCCAATTAGATTCATCAAGGTAGACTTACCACTTCCTGATTCACCAATGATAGATACTAATTCACCATTGTTTAGGGATATATTTATATGTTTTAATGCATAAAAATTTTCGCTGCCTTTTAATTTATAATACTTATTAATATCTTTTAGCTCTAGCAAACTCATTTATCTTAAACTCCTATCTTTAAATTTCACCTTTGACACATGAAAGAAAATAACAAGCCCCAAATGCCATGATTATTTTTCTTTTTAATTGTGCCTTAACCTTATAGATATTATGCCCAATAATTTATCTGCATATAGATATGAACAAAGACAAATATAAAGTTTTAAAGCTTAAAAAATGCTCTATTACTATACTTCATAATAATAGAGCACTCTAAATTATATTGATTTTATATATCTCAAAACTAGTTTTATTATTCAAGAAAACTAGAGTTACTTTCCAATGGTACTATTTTCTCAAAATAACTTTTTTTAATAGTTTATATTCTTGTGTAATATATAATCCTATAACATATGTAATAATTCCCAGAATTAATTTAAATACTGCACTTATTAATACATTATTTATGCCTATCTTGCTTGTAAGTATATATCCAATAATCATTAAAATACCAATAATGAATATATTCTTTAAATCCATTAAAAAAATAATAAAACTTCGTTCAAATACGTGGGTCAGTAATACATAAAAACATTGAAAAAAATTCAATATGAATGCTATAACCAGCCCTATAGATAATACTATTAAACTTTTACTTATAATGCCTATGATTATTGCACTTACTGTAAAAAAGGCTGATACTACGCCAGTAGAAAATAGCTTATTCACATATCCAGTAGCCTGAAAGATTGAGCCTATGCTTGATAATACCATTTGAATTACTATTGATATTGAAAGTATTCTAAAAATCGGTATTGATTCATCCCATTTTGGACCATAAACAATCCTAATTATCTCATAAGACGTAAAAAAACAATATACTGATACAAATATACCTAAATATGCAAGAATCTTAATCACCTTAATATAAGTTTCATAAATTACATCTTTTTCATTTTGATAATTTGATAAAACTGGGTGAAGCACAGGTGTAATTACGTTAGTTAAATTTTGTACTGGATAAAGCATAAGTTTATAGGATTTGTCATAACACCCTAGTGTAGATGCACCTAAATACTTACCTACTAATATGTTATCTAAATTTCTGGTAAAATAGTTTATGAAATTAAATAGGAATTGAAAGCTTGAATAATTTTTTATTTTTCTTATAGAATTATTTGAATATCCTTTTTCTATTCTAATTTTGCATGCTCTAAAGCATAACAAAAATATAAATATACTTTTTAAAATTGAATCGAAAACTAGTGAATAATAAGAAAAACCTTTAAATGCAAGTGTTATTGTAAAAATTCCAACAACTACATTAACAATAATATTAATTAATCCAACTTCTTTAAATTTTTGTTCCTTATACAATATTGCATTTGGAACAATTGTACAGATTGAAAAAAATACTGAAATAGATAATAATTCTCCTAATCTTACGTATATCCTGTCATTATAAAAAAAAGCTATAAAATAAGAAAAGAAATAAAATCCTATTGCAATAACAAAGGCGGCAATTACTGAAAATTTAAATACATCACATACTTCCTTTTCATCTAAGGCTTTATTTTGTATAATTGCTGGACCAATCCCCATATCTCCTAACATGTTAAAAAAAGAAATAAATACAGATATTACTGCAATAATTCCAAAATCAGATGGCAATAATAATCTCGCTAATACTGAATTAATAAGTAATTGTGCAAAAACATTGCTGTATTTAGCTATGAATGTAATTATTATTCCATTTTTTAGATTTGAATATTCTTTCATCTTTCCTCCATAGTTTATAATTTTTTTATAACTTCTTTCCATTGTTTAACAATATTGCTTGTTTTAAAATCTTTTGCTCTATGTATGCTCTCTATTGACATCATCTTTCTCTTACTATCATCTTTAATTAATTTTATAACTTCATGAGCAAATTGTGTATAATCATGTCCATCTACTAATACTCCATTTATGTTTGGTTTATTTATTATCTCTCTTGGACCTGAATTATTGAAAGCTACAACTGGTAATCCGCACTCCATTGCTTCCGTAATTGATAGACCAAAGCCTTCCCATCTAGAAGTTGAAACAAAAATACTTGAATCTAAATAATATTTTTTTACATCATCACTTTGCCCTATCAATATGACACTATTCTGAAGATTATATTTATTTATATTATCAATAAGAGCTTCTCTATCAGGTCCGTCTCCTACAATTTTTAGCTTCCATTCTTTATTTTCTTTATATATTATATTAAAGGCATCTATGAGTAAATCTAATCCTTTTTGCTCTTTCATTAAACGTCCAACAAATATAATATTTTTTTCATTACAGGAACACTTAATATTACATTCAAAGCTTAAAGGATTGTATATTACATCACAATCTATATTCAGTCTTTCTTTATATTTAGTTTTATCATCATTTGTTAGAACTATGTATTTATCAAGCTTTGGTATATATTTTCTAAATAATTCATTTTGTTTCCAATAATATCTATCTTTATTATTTAAATATGCATCATAAGAATTGTGCTGCCAGCCTATAGTTTTTGCATTTAACTTATTGGATATTTTCCCAAGAAGTAAGCTAAAGTAGCCTTCGACACCAATAACAACGTCATAATTCTGTTTATTTATATACTCTGCAAATTTATTTTGGATTTCATTTGGATAATATGCATATGTTAGTATATCCTCCATAACTGAATTATTTAAAATTCCTGTAATTAAATTAATTTCTTTAGAAATTTTACAAACTACTTTGTTTATAAAATTTTTATTTAAAAATTCTGTATTAAATTTTATATTTACATTATCACTTAAGTTATACATTTTCCTATTAATCTTAAAATTGTTGTCTGTACAAATTACATCTACTATATTATCCTTACTTAATTCACTAGCTAAAACAGAGACAACTCTTTGAACTCCTCCTAAGTTAAAAATTGTGTTGCTTATAAAACAAATCTTCATATTTTCTCCTTATTTTAAGATCCATAAAAGACAATAACAAGTCAAAATGCCAATATTACTACTTATCTATTTTTTATTTTCTTTAGTATTGGATATAAATTACTATTCCATAAAAATAATTTAATTTTATCTTCTTTACATATCTCACTCAGAAATAAAAATTCTCTATTTTTCACACTTAATTCATTATATTTACTATTCCTAAATGTTTTTAGGCTGTTTGATTCATCAGCATTAGTGTAATGAGCTATAAAATGTGACAGTACTTTAATTCTAAATATTTTTAAACTTTGCTGGTTTACTTTTATATTTTTATCTTTTATAAAATGTATTATGCTGCTCATCGCAAAGTAATAATCCTCTGCTAATTTCGCATTCTTCTTGTGAACTGTTGACGTTTCTCTTTGCCTATAATAATACAATGGCTTATCAATAAAACTTATTCCCTTACTATTATATATAGCTTTAAATACTGGAAATGCATCTTGAATATATCTGCCTGGTTCAAATTTAAATTCAATTTCTTTCAATAATTGTGTTCTAAACAATTTGTTCCATAACTGTCCTTGTAATTCGTAATTTAGCATCATATCTATAACATAATAGTTGTTATAGATTTTTCTTGCATCAATATCATAACTCTCGATGTAGTTTCTGCTATCATTTTTATTGTAATATACATAATATTCACTAATTACTATATCAACTTGTTTTGCTTCTGCTTCTTTTTGCATTTTTTCAAGCATATCGCATTCTAAAAAATCGTCAGGATCAATATACATTGTGTATTCTCCTTCTATATGATTAAATGCTGTATTTCTTGCAACAGAAACCCCTGCATTTTTTTGATGCAGTATAGTATAGTTTTCAAATTTATCTTCATATTCATTAACAATATTCATGGTATTATCACTTGAGCCATCATCAACAATTATTATCTGCAAATCTTTATAGGTTTGCATTAATATACTCTCTAAGCATTCCTTAATATAATCTCCAACATTATACACTGGAATAATAACACTTATCATATATTTATTCTCCTTAATGCACTAAATTATTCTTATAATAGATTATTTATTGATATATAAATCTTCCAATTTTTTTGATATTTGTCTCGCACTAAATCCAGAATCTATAATTTCTTTTGATGTATCTTTGCGGATATATCCGTCTTTGTACTTTAAAATGATTTCAGCCCACTCTTCACATGATTTACTTAAAGGTACTGATGCCCAGTAATCAGTAATTTTAACTTCATCACTTATAGTATCGGATGCAATGGTCATTAAACCTGAAGCTTGAACTTCTATTCCAACAACAGGCAATCCTTCAAAATGAGATGGAAAAACAAATATATCAGCAGCCTGCAGGATATTATGAATTTCATTAGAAAGACCGTAGAATATTACTTTATCCTGCAGCTTTAAGTTCTTAACTTTTTCTGTAATTTCTTCTTTTAATTCTCCTTCACCAACTAATAACAAAACTGAATCACTATATCGTTTAATAACAGAATTAAAAATATCAATTAAAAAATTATGATTTTTTTGATAACTAAAACGTCCTACATGAGCTATAACAAACTTTTCCTGAATATTAAGCTTCTTTCGGTATTTTTGTCTTATTTCTTCATTAAAAATAAACTTTTGTTCATCAATACCGTTATTTATTACCTGTGCTTTGGAAGCATTTATATCTGAGTCAGCAAACATCCATTCTGCAGCATTAGTTGAACATGCAAATTCATAGTTAACAGTATATTTCCAAAGATGCTTAATAATATTTTGCATTCCTAGATGTAAATAATATAATTTTTTATCCTTACTCATTCTGTCATTATGCGAATGCATTATTATTTTTGGAGTCTTGCATAGTTTAAAAACAACTGCTTCAAAAAAGCTTTTTGCACGATCTCCATGAATATGTACCACTTTATATTTTTTTTCTTTTTGTAACTTGTATAAGTCTATAAAGGATTTTATTCTTTTAATACCTTTATTTTGTTGCAAGCATATTATATTCCCCCCCATTTTTTCAACGCTTTCATCATAAAATTCTCTTTCATTTTTATTTCTATAAACTAAATAATCAAATTTAATTTTATCTAAATTTATGTTTCTGTTGATGTTTAATATAAAGGCTTGAATTCCCCCTGCCCCTAATGAGTCCACAACTTGAAGCACTCTTAATGTTTTAGTTTCCATAACAATCTTTCCTTCTGTATAAAAGTAAATTAATTCAATCTATTCAGTATTATTCATGACCTTCTGAGAATTATAGACTATATAATTATTTCCTAAATAGCCTGCAATAACCGCAAAACTAAAACAACCTGTTACATCCGTAAATATAGCCTCAGCAGTCGAAGCAATAAGAATATAAAGCAACAATAGAAAGGCAGCAGATTGAGTTATTTTATCATAATCATATCTATTTTGTAATGATTTAAATATGTATAAAAGTATTAGTAAAAAAGCAATTAATCCTAAAAATCCAAATTGTCCATAGATGTAGGGCCAGAAAGTATCTCCAATATAAGAATGAGAAGTTTCCTCTAATCCACTAACTACATTTATTCCATATTCAAAATATATTGGCGAATAATAATCACCAGATATTTCTGAAGCAAAGGTTCCAAAACCACTTCCAAAGGGAAAATATCTATTCGCTAACATAAATCCTACAATAAATAACGCCGGACGGGCTGCTGTAAGATAATATGAAGCATACTCCATTATCTTGTTATAGGTTGAGAAAATGCCTATTACAGCAAGAATTAAAATATAACGTATTTTTATATTTTTAGCATATTTCATTACTATTTTCATAAATAAGTAGCCTATAATAAATACGAATGCTTTATTTCTTAAAGAAAAAAACAATATAGATATTGTTTCAAAAACAATGAAATTATCAAATTTTTTTTTATCATCACTCAAAATAGTACATAGCATTATAACTACTGAAGATACCAAGTAAGTTGGATGTTCATATAAAAATTTATAACTCCTGATTCCATATCGCACATCCATTGACATTCCAATATCGTGAATTAAATTTATAATTAGAAAAATAAATATTACTGTTAAGTATATCCTCGACCTACTAGCAATTTTTCTAACTAATAAATCTTTATCTATATTATTTGATACAATTAATGTTCCAATGTAACAAACTACAAACTTACTTATAGCTAAAACATCTTTATAAATTGCGATCTTTTGCGGCTGAATATTATGCAAAAGATTTCCCATTATTCCAGCAAATAATAGAATAAAAAACAATAAAATAACTTTTATTTCACTAGAATATAATGAAATATGATTTTTTCTATTTGCTATAAAAATTATACTTGAAAGAATTAAAAAAACTGTGAATGATTCATCAATATAGTTTATTATAGGAACATGTGCAACCAAACAATTTTGAAAAATAAAAATATCAAATAATACGCTTAAAATAAAAAACATTATTTACTCCCTTCTGAATTATACATTTATACTTTTATATAACTAACCAAAAAAGGAAGTAATTATATGTTAAAGCATAAAATTAATTCTAGGATGCTTTATCTATAGTTTAACCATAATATTATGTTTTATTTGTATTATCTTTTATATGTCTTTTATAAATTTACATGGTACTCCACCATATACACCTTTACTAATTATATTTTTAGTAACAACTGAATTCGCAGCAATAACTACTTTATCTCCTATATTTACACCTCTTGTTATTGTACTATTGCACCCAACCCAAATATCATTTCCTATGATTATTTCTTTTGTGCTATACCCCTGCTGAATTATAGGTAAGTCATTATTCTTAAAATTATGGTCATGATCAAAAATTCCAACGTTAGGTCCAAACAAACAATTTTCTCCTATATTAATTTTTTTTAATGATACAATTTTATTATTGGTATTGAAAAATGTATTATCTCCCACATATATATTTCCTTTAATACACTCAAAGCTGCAATAATCATCAATATAAATATTATTTCCGAAATATAATGTATTTCCCTTACCGATTATTACCCTTACTCCTTTTCCTATATAAAGTGATTTAATCCCAGTAAATTTGAACTTTAGTTTACTTTTATATCTAAGTTTTAATACTACAATTCTTAATAAAGATTTAAAATATTTGATACTTTTTCCAATCATCTTTTTTATTTCACCTTGCCTAAAAGTTTCATATATATCTTTTCATGCAATTTAAAATATATTTCATTATTAAACTTAGTATTAAATGTTTCTATACAATTATCTTTCATTTTGCTATACTTTTCCTTTTCCTTATATAGTTGAAGTATCTTTTCTGTAAATCTGTCTACATCTTTAGTCTCTACTAAATAACCGTTATATCCATTTTCTATTTCTTCGTTGGTGCCGTCGATATTAGTAGCTATAACTGGGACACCTTGTGAAAAGGCTTCTAATGGTGTTAGAGGAAGTCCTTCTATATAAGAACATAAAAGTAATAAATCTATATATTTTAAGTGCTCAATTATATTATCTTTTGGTCCCAGCAAATATATGCACTTTTCTAATTTTTCTTTTTCAACAGTTTCTTTTATATTAGTAAACTCTGGTCCGTCCCCTATTAATAAAAATCTTATTTTTTCATTTTCTATACAGGTTTTTCTTGCTACTTCAACAAAATCATAAACTCCCTTATAATCTATGATTCTGCTGATTTGAGCTACAATAAAGTACCCTTCTTCTTTTAACTCTAAAAGTTTACTGTCTACTATTTTATTATTAGAAGTAGTTTCTATTGTATTGTAAATTGTAGTTATATATTTTTCCTCTAAACCAGCTTTTTCAATTAATATTCTTTTAGCAGCTTCACTTACCGTAATTATTTGTATATTTTTTAAAGATAAATTAGTTAATTCAAATTTATCTTCTATACATAGATGCTGAGTATGTATAATCTTAACTTTTGCAATTTTAGATACTATTTTTGCTAGCAAAGTTGTCATCCTATGATGACTATGTATTATTTCTATATTTTCTTTTTTGACAATTTTGTAAATAATATTCAAGTTATTTAATATGTCAAATGGACTTTTAGAGTCTGTATTTATAATATTATAGTGCCTAATATTCAATCTTTTTAACTCTTCAGTTAATTGCCCTCCCATGCTGGCAACTATAATTTTATTGTCCTTACTGAATACTTTAGAAAGTTGAACTATACATTTTTCAACTCCACCAAGTCCCATGCCTCGATTAATATATAATATATTCATTTTTCACTCTCCTTATAAAATCGTATAAAAAAATCATTAAACTAAAAGTATATTCTTAGTTTAATGATTTTTCTTAAAATTATTTACATATATTACATTCTTCATACTATTTTACTCTAAAGTAATTAGCGAGATAACTGTTACATTATCTCGCTAATTACTTTATCAAATTTTCTTATAAAATCATTATTTCCAGTATCATGGCTGTTACATTTATTAGACAATTCTTTATAATTACTTAATATACCATCTAAATCTTCAATATCATATACTCCAATAACCTTTGAATTTTCTTCTAATCTTTTTGTAAAAAGTATTTGATGATCATCTACATGCTCATCAAACTCTGGATTTCTTGGTACCACAATTGGAGTTTTATTGTATTGAAGTGGATGAAAAATGCTTCCTGGACCTCCATGAGTTATTATTATATCACTTGCCTTTATCCATTCATCCATTTCATCATACCCAATCATTTTTTTGCACTGATAATTTTTAGGTACGTAATCACTGTATCCATTTTGAGCAAATACTTCTTCTTTAATATGCCCGCTTTCAATTAATTTATCTAGCTTAATGAATAGTCTATCCATTCCTTGTTCATGAGTACCAACAGTTACAAATATCAAAATAATCCCTCCAATACTCTTCCTCTTGGATAAAATTTCTTTTGTTCTTCCCACTGTAATATAAATAAGTCACTTATAGGATAAACTATTTTACCAGTTATTGTTGGTTTTTCTATTCTGTCATATACCTCAATATAAACTACCTTTGATCCAAAAAACTTTCCTAAGTAAAAGAACGGAATAGCTGGCGCAGCACCAGTACTAACGATTAAATCTGGTTTTTCTTTAAGCAATATCTTTATAGCTAAAAATGTGTTTTTAATTAAATTTTTTATATTTCTGTTAGTAGGGAAGTAACACCAATATTTTTTTTCATCTTTTAATATTGATTTTGAGTCCTCTTTTTCAAAAGTAACCCAAAACCTTTCCTTATCCTTCCACCACTCTTTTAACTGAATTAAATGAGTTAAGTGGCCTCCACTTGATGTTATAAAACATACTTTCATCCTAATCCTCCTAACCCGTTAAAGTTTTTATATTACCATCGCTGCTTTTATCTTCTTTGCAGCATTTTTTTCATAATTTAATACAGCTTTTCTTCCAATTGAGTAGTAATCTATTTCTTTAGCTTTAGCTTCTTTTACTTTGTAACAATTTCTACCATCAAATATAATTGGAGAGTACATTAAATCCTCATATACGCCTAAATCTAAAGATTTAATTTCATTCCATTCTGTAAATATAAATGCCATATCCGCATCTTTTAAGGTTTCTTCAAGAGTATTTGCATATGTTATTTCATTTGGATATAACTTTTTGAAGTTATTAACACCTACTGGATCATATGCAACTATTTCTGCACCTTCATCTAATAATCTTCTTACATTTGGTATTGATGGGGCTTCTCTTAAATCATCAGTCCCTGGTTTAAAGGTTAATCCAAGTACTGCTACTTTTAATCCCTTTAGGCTTCCGAATCTGTTTTTAGCTTGTCTAAATAGCTTATATTTTTGATTTTCATTAACTTCAATTGTCGCTTTAATTGTTTTTAATTCATATCCATTATCATTGGCAAGCCAATGAAGTGCTTTAGTATCTTTAGGGAAACATGATCCACCATATCCTATTCCTGCATTTAAGAACTTATCTCCTATTCTTGGATCAAAGCTCATTCCTTTAGCTACATCCTCAATATCTGCTCCAACCATTTCACAGAAATTTGCTATTTCATTCATAAATGATATTTTAAGAGCTAAGAAATCATTTGAAGCATACTTAACCATTTCTGCACTTCTTCTATTAGTTGCAACTATTGGCTGATTATATCCTTCGTATACTTTTCTTAAAAGATCTTCTGCTCTTTTAGATTCAACTCCAATTACTATTCTTTTAGCATATAAAGTATCAACAACAGCTGTACCTTGGGCTAAGAATTCTGGATTTGAAGCCACTTCTACAAGAACATTATTCTTAATATTTTCTTTTAAATATTCTTCAATTTTATCATTTGTTCCTATTGGAACTGTTGATTTAACAACTACCAAGCAGTCTTTTTCAATATTATCTGCAATTTGTTTACATACATTAAATACATAATCTAAATTAGCTGATCCATCTTCTCTCTCAGGAGTGCCAACCCCTATGAAAATTATATCAGCATCTTTATAAGCATTTTTATAGTCTATTGTAAAATCCAATCTACCTTCATCGTGATTTCTTTTTAACAATTCATCTAAACCTGGTTCATATATAGGTGAGATTCCTTGCTTCATCATTTCAACTTTATTCTTATCTATATCAACACAAGTTACATTATGTCCTATTTCTGAAAGACATGCTCCTGTAACCAATCCAACGTATCCTGTTCCTGCAACTACTATTTTCATATTCATATTTATACCTCTCATTCTATCTCGCATGTTTGTCTCCAAAAAGTACAAAAAATGTTTTAAAAATAAGTTTAATATCTGTTAAAATACATCGATTATGTACATATTCAATGTCTAATCTCATCCAATCTTCAAAATCAATATCATTTCTTCCTGATACCTGCCAGTAGCATGTTAATCCTGGCTTAACTTCTAACCTAGTCATCATCCAGTCATCGAACTTCATAACTTCCTTTGGAAGTGATGGTCTAGGTCCAACTAAACTCATTTCACCTTTTAGTACATTAAACAATTGTGGGAGTTCATCTATACTTGTCTTTCTTATGAATCTACCAACTCTAGTTACTCTCGGATCATTCTTCATTTTAAACATTGGTCCGCTCATCTCATTTTTATCGTGTAGTTTTTCTTTTAATTCTTCTGCATTAATAATCATTGACCTAAACTTGAACATTTTAAAACCTTCTCCGTTCTTCCCAATTCTTTCTTGAGAGAAAAATACAGGCCCTTTTGATTCAAGTTTGATTAAAACTCCAATAATAATAAATATTGGAAGTAAGATTATTAATCCAGTTAGCGAACAAAGAATGTCCATAGTCCTTTTTAAAAAGTAATACTCCATCTTAGGTTCTGTTCTATCTTGGAAGATAGCTTCCCCCTTCTTAATTTCTAGTTGCTGCACTTTATCACCGCCCTATGAAAATTTATTAATAATTAAGTCTTACAGTTTCCTACAACTATTAGCGTTAGTAAGTCATACTGATCTTAATTATTTCTATGTTAAGATGAGCTTTGTTCGACAATTTGTTTCGTTTTTCTACACCTTCTACAACCTATATTACACTGGAAACAATATAATTTTCAACACACAATAAACGCTATATTAAGCAATCATAAGGATAGTTGCTAATATAGCGTTTTGAAACAAATTTTTATTTAATTTACTTTATTATGGTATACTTTTTTTAAAACAATTATTAAATCTACTTTATTTATTAAATTTAAAGTTCTTATATTATCTCAAAATTCCGTCAAATTTTTAAAAATGAAAAGAATGATTTTTTAGGCTTAACTTTTTTACCAATAAACTTTACCACATTATCTTCTAAGAGGTCTTCAGAACTTTTTTCAAATATATGTTTGTTTAGACTCTCTTTATCTTCTCTATTTAATATATTAATAGCTTTTTGTATTCCTGTAGTTCTATTCTCTATATCATGAGCATCTGATCCAATGAAATTATAAATATTATTTTCTAAAAAGATTTTGGCGGTTTTTCTAACACTTTCTCCAAACTTGCCTTCTATGCTGCCAGCATTCATTTGAAATAAAAATCCTGCATCAATAAAATCATTAATAACGGCGGTATTTTCTCTAATTGGTTTATATCTTTCGGGATGCGCTATTATTGGAATAATGTTTCTAATCTGCAATTCATAAATTATATCAAAAATATTTTTTTCAATTTCATGCATAGAAAATTCAATAAGCATATACCTAGAATCATTTATTGTACCTATGTTTCCTTCCAAAAAGTTATTTATTATATTTTCATTAAAATAAACTTCCTGTCCACTATAGATTTTTAAATTAATTCCTTCTTTTTCAGCAGCTAAATTCACCTCATTAACCAAGGATTTAACTTCGCTGATTGTAGCGTCCCCGTAATCTAATAAATAATGTGGTGTAGCCACTATTTCTTTAGTTCCTTTTTCCTGCGCATTTCGTAACATTTCCAATGTCATTTCCATACTCTTCGAACCATCATCAATATTTGGTAATATATGCGAATGAATATCTAGTATCATTAAATCACCCACCAATTTAAGTTATAAGTTATAAGTTTTTTAATCGAATTTTCTTTCATTTTTCATCTTCATTATTTCCGTAATAATAAGAATATTTTCCTCTAGTGTTTTCTACTGCATGCAATACGGTCCCTATTATATTAGCTCCAACTTTATCTAAAAGATTCTTTGCATCAATTACCGCATCTCTTTTTGTCACAGCTGCTCTTACAACTAAAATAGTACCATCAACTTTGGTGGAAAGTATTTGAGCATCTGTAACTGCCCTAAGGGGTGCAGTATCTAATATTACTATATCATATTCTTCTTTTAGCGTTTTTATTAATTTTGTCATGGCAGATGAAGCAAGCATTTCTGATGGATTGGGCGGTATTTTTCCTGAAGTTAAAAAATAAAGATTTTCATTCCGCCTTTGAATAGCATCTTCAAGAGATGCTTTTCCAATAAGAACTTCTGAAACACCTACTAAATTAGAAGTTTTAAAATTTTTATGTACTGATGGCTTTCTTAAATCACAATCAACTAAAATAACTTTTTTATCATTTTGGACAAAAGATAATGCAATATTTCCTGCTACTGTAGATTTACCTTCTGCCATTTCAGCACTAGTAATAACTATGGTTTTAATTTCTTTATCAAAAGAAGAATATTGTATATTAGTTCTCAAAGTTCTATAAGCTTCTGCAACTATTGACTTTGGCTTATCTTCCATTATAAAACCTGCATGTATCCTACTATCAACTTGATTATTTTCTTTTTTTTTGATTTTCTCTAATAACAACATACTCTCACGCCCTTCTAAGATTTAATGAAAATAGAAATCAAATTAGTTTGATTCCCAACATTCTCTTAACTGTCTACTTATTTCCATCAGGAATTGTTCCTAAGACAGGTATACCTAAAAGTTCTTCAATTTGCTCTCTAGTCTTAAATGTATTATCCATAAATTCTAGTAAAAAACTCAATCCTATACTGCCTATTAAACCAACTAAGAAAGCAATACCTATATATAATTTTTTATTGGGACTGATAGGGTTTTCCGGTACCTTCACACTTTCAATTACTCTCACATTTCCATTAGGTATTATTTCTTTAGATGTTCTAATAAATTCATTCGTCACCGCACTTACTACATCGCTTGCCAATGCTTTATTGGCACTTATATAGCTTATTTCTAAAATTTGAGTATCTGTTCTTGGATTCACACTTAATGTATTAAGTACATTTTCTGACTTTAAATCTAAATTACTTGAGTTAATTGCTCTTTGAATTAAGTCATTAGTTTGAATTATTTCCGCATAAGTTTTTATAAGCTTTTGATACATTTGTACATCATTAGTATTATAACTTTGTTCTTGCCCCTGATTATTTAATTCTTTTCCTATAAATACTTTAGTAGCTGCTACATATTTAGGCGGAATAATAACAAAACTGACAAATGCAGAAAGTATTGTTGCAATTATTGTTAAACAAATTATCATTTTTCTTCTTTTTATTATTACATCTAATAAATCATCAATTTTAATAATTCCGTTATTCATAATTTTAAATTCTCCATCACAAATATATTTTATTTAGAACAAGTATAGTTTTACTAATTTACCTGTCTTTCATTCATTTTTTATTTAATGATTTTTATGAAATAGTTAATTAGAGCCGTATTAATAAGAATAGTGAATTAATACGGCTCTATCATATTCAATATATTTTAAATCTGCTAATTCAGTAAGTTATTTTAAATAACTTATTTCAACATATTTTGAAAAATAGTTGCTTGGAATAATTTCTTTATATATAGTTTGGACTGCTTCATAGACATCTGAATCTTCTAATGGAATATTACATAGACACATAATTGAATACTCAACATTAAATAATATACTCAAAATGTTTGTCATATTCATTCCATTTTTCTTATAAAACTCTATTCTTCTTCGCCTGACTAATCTTTCTGCTTCACTTGGAGCATATTCAAGGCTCTCGACTTCTACTATAATTCCATTATAGCTTTTACTAATGTTCTTTAACATACCTAAAAACTTACTTCCTATACCTTTACTTCTATATTGTTCACATACAGCATAATAGTCAATTAATAAATATGATTTTGAAGTAACTAAACACGCATAAGCTACTAATTCGCTATTATCATACAAACCATAACATATGTATTTTTTTCTTTTAATTAGCTTTATTATTGAAGAAAGAGGCTTTAATTCCCCTTGGGGAAAATCTGTTATCATATGTTTATAATAAATATTTTCAATTTCTTCATTACTTAATTGCTTTAAATCCATTAATATTCATCCTATCTCTTCTATAGTAATTTAATTATCTAACTGTTTTATTATATCACAGATATTTATTATCCTTTTTGTTGCACTTATAAATTCATAAGAAATTGCTACAATAAATGCATTCTCTATAATTTTATGGATATAATTCCTTTAAATTTATATTGCTTAAATTACCTGTGAATATAGCAGTAAATTTCTTGTATTAACAACTAATAATTAGAATATCTCCATTTAAATTTTATATACTATTAATGAAATATAAAATATAAGTGACTTTTTTATTTAACCAATTCCAATTTATATTAGCCCTCTATCGCCTAGGAGGGCTTTTACTTTATCATTTCATTCTAAAGTTAATCTAATTAATTATCTATAAAATTTAATGGCCGAAATATAGATATATTCTAAATTTCAGCCATATGCGCAAATAATACAAAATTCTGCTATGAAAAAATATTCAATAAATTCAAACTTGAAACCTTTGATTTTATTTTATCCTTGTTAGTAATATATAATCCTAAACTCTTCATTCTTTCGAAATAATCTGCACCTGAAAATGTATGTCTTTCACTCATATTGCCTTCCTTTAACTTATCATTTGCATATGCAATAATATCACCAATGGATAACTCTCTTGGTAGTTCTAATAATTTTTTCTTCTTTAAATATTGAACTGCATTGTATCCAGCTAGAGTTCCCGTAGCCATTGCTTCAGTGTGACCTACAAAAAATCCTGACTTCTCACCTCCACAAAATAGATTTTCTATTCCATCTACCTTCATTTCATTACTTCTAGGTGCTGCTCCTAAGTATCTAATTGAATTACCATTACTTCCTGCTAGTGGATCAACATATATTACATTTTCTAGCCCTTTAATTTTTCTTAACTTATCTATTGGATAATGTGAAGTCATAAGTTTTATTCGTCCAGTATCTAACAAAATAATATTTTCACCAAATTCTAAGGTTGCATATTGTTGACATACCTTTTGCTCTAATTTTTCCAAGTGAATATCTTCTTTGGGTATTGGTATTACCACCACTCCACTTTTATCCAAATCATTTAATATTTCATTAGATAGAGATTCTCTGGGAAATTCACATGAACCACTCATTGCACCCTTTATTCCATTTGCTCTTTCACCTGATAAGTCATTTACTCCTGCTTTATTACTTATACTTACTCTGGCACCAAAACTAGGACACCTTAGCGTGCACATTACGCACCCATTACCATATTTTACACAGTTAGGCATTGATCCCGTTGAGCCTGTAGTTTCTATAAATACATCCCCTGTTATGGTTTTTTTATTTGATAATGCTACCGATTCAATTTTATTTCCTTCCTTTACGACGTCTGTCACCCTACTTTGGAAAAAAATTCTTATTCCTTTATTTATCAAAAGCCTTCTAACAATAGGTTCTGCTCTTCCAACATCACATAAATAAGCATGTTTATGTCCAGGAAAATCTACATTTTTATGAATAGCTATAGAATCCATTATCTCAATAAATTCTCCAGCACCAAGATTTATCAGTTCTTCTGCAGCAGTAAACCTTCCATTATTTCTCATAATGCCGCCTACATTTCCAACTCCGAGTAATAAATCAGTTCTTTCATATAACTCGACTTCTGCCCCTTGTTTTACTGCCTCTAGTGCGGCTGAACAACCTGCCCATCCTCCGCCTATAACTATTACTTTCATTTAATTCTCCTTTAAATTATAGCTTCCTCATTATATATTATATTCAATTACTTATTTTAAGTTCACCATCATAAACTTATTCTTAGAGAAAATGTAATTAAAAGAGAAATGGTTCAATGCTTATTTTATATTTTAACTATATTCACCATATTACCTCGATATTTCAAAAATTTATTCAAACCTTCATAGGATACTGTAATAGTTGCAGTATTAATATTAGGATGAAAGTTAATTTTATCTAATCCTACTAAATCACTATCTAATAATACTACTACTTCGCTATTTAAATCATTAATCAGACCAAAAGGTGTTACAGACCCAGGCTTTAAAACAAGGTATTCATGTAAAACTTCGTCGCTTGCAAAGGATAACCTTGTGCTTCCTATCTCCCTTGCCAATCGCTTAAGATCAGCTTTTTTACTATCTTTTATAATAAGAAGATAATGTACATCCCCTTTACTATTTCTCAAAAAAAGATTTTTGCAATATATCCCATCAAATTTTATAGCTAAATTATCAATATCATCAATAGTAAAAACTTCTTTATGCTTATATAATTTGAAATCAATATCTAACTCATTTAAAAGCCTTGACACCTTCTCTATAACTTCATCAGAAGAATCACTCATTATTTCGCACATTAGTATACACCTTTTTCCTAAATAGTTATTCTTATATACATTATATCAAAATATAGATTTATCAATATACTATTTTATATTTTTATACCAAAATTTTTAATAATAAAATGTTCATCCATTGGGAAATATATTTTAGGAGGTGGATATAATGCAAATAAAAGATGTAATGTCAAAAGATATAGTAAATTTAAATTCAGCAGATTCTATTGAAAGAGCTGCTCAAATGATGAGACAATTTGATGTAGGTTCAATACCTGTATGTGATGATTCCGGAAAATTAGTTGGAATAATTACAGATAGGGATATTACTTTAAATGCTGTAGCATCTGGTGCTAATGCAAGTCAACAAAAAATTTGTGATTTTATGACTTCAAATCCTGTGACAGGAAGTCCAGATATGGATGTTCATGAAGCTGTAAGATTAATGAGCAGGCACCAAGTAAGAAGATTACCTATTGTTGATAATAACAATCTTGTTGGTATAGTTGCACTAGGAGATATTTCACAAGAGCCTAACTTACAAGATAATGCTGAAGTTGCACTAAAAAATATATCAGAGCCTGGAACTAATAATCACATTTAATTATTAAACATAAAAACCATGCATATTAATCAAATTAATTTTTACTTATGCGTGGTTTTTATGCATAAACTGCGTGCATCCATTAAAACTCTGCACAAAATTAATTTTATGTAAATACCGGCAAATTCAAATTCATTAAATTTTGAGGAGAAATCATTATGATTGATAATAAAAAAGAAATAAACAAAGAACTAGGAAAGACTGAAGAAGTTAATGAATTTCAAGAAGATTTAACTAAGAATATTGATACCATATTAGCCTATGGTCCGTATAAATTAGGGTTAGCTAATATAGATAGAGAAAATTCTGCAGAAAAAAGAATAAAGGAGGACTTGAAAAAATAGAAAAGCTAATCTTATGACCTCAGTATCATAAGATTAGCTTTTCTATTTAGCAAAATTAATTGTATCCGATACTCCTGGATACTCATAATATGGCAATCGCACCACAATACCTGTTTCATCGAATTTAAATTTTGTATTGGCAAGTGGTGATTCACCTGATACCATATTAATGGATGCATTGTAAAAAACTTCAGCTTTATCTCGAGGATCTTGAATAACTGTGCCAGCCATAAAACCATTTTTAATAAACTCTTTAGCTTCTGTTATTCCATCAATTCCAACAACAGGGATAGTTTTTGCTTTGTCACCTTTATTATATCCATATTTTTGTAAAGTTTTTATAGCTCCAATTGCCATAGCATCATTATTGGCTATTATTGCTTCAATTTTGTTACCAAAATTTAAAAACTGTAATCCCATGGAATTTTCAGCACATTCTTCTTTCCAGTCACAATAAGTTAATGAAAGCTGCTGTGTTTTTATACCTGCTTGATTAAGGGTTGATATAACATCTTTTGTTCTTGCAATAGCTTCTGGACTGTCAGGATCACCATGAAACATAATATATTGCAAAATATTATCTTTATTCTTATCCATTGATTCCTTATTTGATTCCCATAAATTTATAAGAATTTTTCCCTGCAATAAACCAGCTTGTTTAGTATCTGTAGCTACAAAAATTGCCCGTTTATAAGTTCTAACATAATTTAATAATTCTTGATTTGGATCAGCATATATAATTAATGGAATATTCTTTTCAAAAACTTTATTAAGAATTCCTTGTATTGTATTTAATTCTTGATCTACTAGATTAACTATTAGTGCATCAAAATGGCTGCTAAGTGCATTATCTATACTTTCATTTTGAGTATATTGATTTCCCTTAGCATCAAAAAAAGTAAATTCAACTTTATTTCCTTTTTCTTTTTCAATGTTCATTAAACTTTCTTTAATCATTGAAAAAAATGGATCATTTAAATCATATAGAAATACTCCAACCCTAATTGGAGCATTTCCATTATCTTTTATTTCTGCACGCGCAGCACCTTGTAGAATATTTATAAGTAAAGTAATTACTATCACTTTAAGTAATAATCTTTTTCTTAGCACTTTCATTTGTACTCCTCCATTTAGATACATAAGTCATAATCTTAGATTTGTCTTTTAATAGAATATTTATTCTTCTTAAATGCCTATAGATAAAATTTCTGCAAGGAGTTATCTTTAGTTTTGCGACTGTAAAAAATGGTCTAATATTTATAAAAAAATAAATGCCAATTCTATGGTATGATTATCATAAAATTGGCATCTCTCACATTAATTTTTATCAATATCTAAAATGGTTTGTAATAGAACATTTGCGCCCTTCCAGCAATTTTCTAATGGTGTAAACTCTTTCTCACAATGACTATGCCCTTTTTCACTTGGAACAAAAATCATTGTAGTAGGAATTATATCTGTAATAAATTGAGCATCGTGTCCTGGACCGCTGTACATTCTCTTAGTAGAATATCCAAATTCTTTAGCATTTTTTTCAACATAGTCTATAAATTCAGAGTAGAAACGTACTGTTTTACGTGACCATGCTTCTTCATAGCTTGCTTCGCATTTCTCAACAACTTTTGGAATTGCCTTAATTATTTCAAGAACTTGATTAATTACCTCAGGATCTTGATGTCTTGCATCCAAGGTAAACTTAACAATATCAGGTATAATAGTATGAATATTGGGATGAGCTGATATCTTACCTGTTGTATAAACTAATTTGCTATCAAGTTTATCAAGTTCATCATGAAGATATTGTATAGTCTTTACTGCTGCATATAAAGCATCTTTTCTATATTTCATTGGTGTTGTTCCAGCATGATCAGCTTGCCCTACAAATGTAAACTCATAGTTAATCATTCCGCAGACACCTTCAACAACCCCGATATCTATTTTTTCATCTTCTAAAACTGGGCCTTGTTCCACATGTAATTCAACTAATGCCCTGTATTTTTCAGGAGTCATTCTATTTTCAATATCACCCATATACCCACTAGCTTCTAATGCTTCTTTAAAAGTTACTCCTTCTGTATCCTTAGAAGCTAACATAACATCTTTATCAAACTTACCTGTTATAACCCCAGAGGACATCATTGCAGGTTCAAAACGTGCACCTTCTTCATTAGTCCATATAACTACCGTAATTGGATGCTTATGAGGAATTTTTTCTGTTACTATAGTTTCTGCTGCTTCTAAAGCAGTAAGAACTCCTAAAATACCATCGTAATTTCCGCCTTGTTTAACTGAATCAGCATGAGACCCCATCATAATTGCAGGTAAATTTTCTTCTCCTTGAATAGTTGCATAGATATTTGCCATATCATCTGTTTTTATATCCATTCCAAGTGCTTTACATCTTCTGCAAAATTCTTCTCTAGCCTCTAAAGCCGCTGGTGATAAAGACAATCTTGTGATTCCACCCTTTCCTGTATCTCCAAATTTACTAAAAGTTGTGATTTTGTCTTGAAGTCTTTCTTTGTTACAAGTTAACATATCAATATCCCCCTTTAATTCTTTCTCATATTTATTTAAATCATTTATTTTTTACTCTTTTACCTGATGAAATTGCTTGTGCTGGACATACAGTAACACATAATTGGCATCCCACACACTTATCAGCTATAAGAATAGGCTTATTTGATTTTTCATCTATTTTTATTGCTTGATGTCCACCATCATAACAAGATAAGTAGCATCGTTCGCAGCCTACACATTTCTCTCTATCAAACCTTGGATAGCATATACTATCCCTTTCCAGCTTGTCTGCCGGAACAATATTAGGTAGAGCTTTACCAATAATATCAGATATATTTTTATATCCTTGAGAACTTAAGTATAATTTCATCCCACTAATTAAATCATCAATAACTCTATAACCATACTGCATAACTGATGTTGTAATTTGTAAATTTTCGCATCCTAAAGCTAGAAATTCAGCTGCATCTTTCCATGTTTCAATACCACCCATTCCGCTTATTGGAGCACTCTTTAAATCTTCACAATTTTTCATATCATGGATAAAACGAAGTGCAATTGGTTTTACCGCTTTACCTGAATATCCTCCAACGCTAGTCTTACCTTCTACGTTTGGTTCTGAAGCAAAGCTTTCTAAATTTACATTCATAATACTTTTAATTGTATTAATTGCTGCTATTCCTGTTGCACCTGATTTCATTGCAGCCATTGCTGGTATTTCCATATTTCCAATGTTCGGTGTCATCTTGGCAAGAATAGGTAAGTTTGTTCCTTTTCTAGTTGCTTTAGTATATTGAGCTACTAGCTCTGGGTTTTGCCCAACATCAGAACCTAAGCCTTCACCGGTCATATGTGGGCATGAGAAATTACATTCAATAATATCTGCGCCAGCTTCTGTCATCAGCTTTGCTAATTTTGTCCACTCTTCATCATTTTGTCCCATTATTGATGCAACTATAATTTTAGTTGGGTAATTCTCTTTCAATTTCTTTATAAAATCAATATTCTCCTCCAATGTGTGATCTGAAATTTGTTCTATGTTTTTAAATCCAATAAAAGGCAGGTTTTCCTTTGTTAAAGTAGCAAACCTTGGTGAAACTTCCTTGGGCACAAACATACCGATTGTCTTAAACGCAACTCCTGCCCAGCCCATTTCAAATGCCTTTGCTACCATCTCATAATTACTTCCAACTACAGATGAAGAAAGGAAAAATGGATTCTCACAGTTCGCTCCGCAAAAATCTATAGATAAATCAACTTCTTCCTCCTTTATTTTAGGTTCAGTTGAAATTGCTTTCATTATTTTATCAATTGGTACTGCTTCATTAATTTTTCCTTTTAAGCAAGCTTCTTTACATAGTTTTGTTCCGCAAGTTTCACAAGGAAGTGGATGTGGCAGTTTATTTACTGCCCCAGCCTTATTTTCAAATCTCAAGGAACGAATAATACTATCCGCTTTAAGTGAATTAGGACATGCTTTGCTGCAAGGTGCATCATTACATAAAAGACACCCTGACACATATTCATTAATTGAAATATCTTTATAAAATAAACTACTCATTTCCATTCCTCCTAAATCTCTTATTTTCGTCCTATTCGTTTTACAAATTCACCTATTCCTGGTTTTCCTACAAATTCACCATTATCATATACAAGATTTCCACGTACAAAAGTCTTTACTGGGTAGCCATGAAGAGTTTTTCCTTCCCAAATAGTATGGTCATAATCTGAATGCATATTGTTAACAGAAATAGTAAACTCTTTGTCTGGATCATAAATTACAATATCTGCATCCTTTCCAACTGCTAAAGAACCTTTTTGATCACATCCAAATATTTTAGCTGGATTAAATGAACATAATTCAACTACGCGATTAAAACTAATTTTCCCTTCATTAGCTGCAGAAAGCATATAAGGATATAAATTCTCTACGCCAGCACATCCATTGGGAATCTTTGTAAAGTCATCCTTTCCCCAGTCTTTTTCATAGCTTTGGAAAGGACAGTGATCTGTAGCTACTGTATCAATATCGCCATTTTTAATTGCTTTCCAAAGTGCATCCTGGCTTTCTTGGCCTTTCATAGGTGGCGAACATACAAAGTTTCTTCCATCCTCTCTCTTATATACATCACAAGTAAATTCTAAATATTGAGGGCATGTTTCAACATATATATCATGACCTTCCCGCTTAGCCTCAATTGCAGCTTCTAACCCTTCCTTACCTGCCATATGAACTAAATAAAGAGGCGCTCCTATTGATTTAGCCCAGTGTACCGCTCTCTTGTCAGCTTCTGCTTCTACATATTCAGGTCTGCTTAAATAGTGATACCAAGCCGAAGTCTTTCCTTCTTTTAAGAATTTTTCAATATTTAAATCAATTAAATCTGGGTTTTCAGCATGAATATTTGTCATGGCACCTGTTTCTTTTGCTTTAAGCAGTACTTTTACTAAGGTTGCATCATCAACCATCATGCCTTCTTTTTTGTAAACTAAAAAGCATTTAAAACTTGTAACACCATAATTTACTGCAGACTCGAACTCATCTAAGATAGCTCCATCATTTAAATCAGTTATGCAGCAATGGAATGCATAATCTACACAAGCTTCTGGATCGCACATTGCTTTTCTTCCCTCAACAGTTTCAATTATTCCACTTCCTTTTCTTTGCATTGGATAATCAAAAACTGTTGTAACACCACCACAGGCTGCAGCTCTTGTTCCAGCTAAATAACTATCTGCCGAAACTGTCCCTCCAAAAGGCATTGCTAGATGAGTATGTGCATCAATAGCACCGGGTAAAACTAATTTTCCTTTAGCATCTACAACTTGAGCTCCATCTTCTGAAAAATTACTTCCGATACCTGCAATTTTCCCATCCTTAACTGCAATATCTGCTACATAAGATTCACTAGGTGTTACTATAGTTCCATTCTTAATAATTAAATCCATAAACTTTTCTCCTCCCTTTTACATTAAATTTAAATCTTTTGAATTTATGTTAGTTTAATTTCACTAATGGTAAATTCTTTTCGTAAATGATATTTTGTATCCCAGAGAATACATACATTCTCTGGGATTAAATATAAAAAATATTTATTATACAGTCATACATACAGGAATCAAAGAATTATAAATTACTTTGTTGCCTCATCCCAATACTTTGATGTAAATGTAGTGTCATCTACTACTGGGTCCTTTGCTAAATCTTTATTGTATTTCTTTAAGAAATCTCCTGTTTGTTTAATTGCATTCATATCAATTTGTCCAATTTTTGAAGCATCAAAACCTTGTGGAGCTACAAGCTTAGCAACTTCTTTTGCCATATATACTTGGTGATCTAAGGAAACTGATTTATCCACATCAAAAACTGTTTTTCCTGCTGCTTCTGGATCTTGAACCGCGTCTTTCCAACCTTTAATTGAAGCTTTTAAGAAACGAACTAATAAGTCTTTATTCTTAGCTGCCCAATCTGAATTAACAAATAAACAGTCTTCCATCATTGCAACATTTTCATTGTTCATATCAATTACATTTAAATCTTCCTTTTTCAAACCGCCTTCTAGTAATAAACCAAATTCGTTATAAGTCATTGCTGATGCAGCATCAACTGAACCTTCTTTTAGTTGATCCATTGTAAAATCTTGCTGTACAAGCTTTAAATCCTTCTCTTTGTCTAAATTGTATTTTGAAAGTAGTGCTAGAAGTTCATATTCATTTCCACCAAACCAGTTACCTACTTTTTTACCAGCCAAATCTTTTGGTGAATTAATTCCTTTTTCTTTCTTAGATACTAATAACATACCAGACTTTTGGAAAACTTGAGCTACTTCTTGTAATGAATATCCTTGAGCTTGATATGTCATTAAACTTGATACCCAAGTAACCCCAATATTAGCTACACCGTTATAAACATTTTGTTCAGGAATAATATCACTACCTCCTGGTAGAATTTGAATATCAATTCCTTCTTCTTTATAGTATCCTTTGGCTGCAGCCACATAATACCCCATGAACTGTGACTGCGGTAGCCATTTTAATTGAAGTGTTACTTTGTCTAATTGGCCATCTTTCTTCACTGTATCTTCTGACTTTGCAGTATCTTTTGCTGTTGTATCTGATGTTTTTGACCCACACCCTATAAGCGTTGCCCCCATCATTACTACAGCTAATCCTAAAGCTAATAACTTCTTTTTCATAATAAATTCCTCCTCATTAAATACATTTATATATCTTATCTTTGTGAAGCATGCCATTTTATAGCTCTGCGTTCTACCAGTAAAATTATTAGATAAAGAATGATACCAACTAAAGCTGCCATAACTATGTAAGACCATCCCATAGCCATCATTCCTTTTCTTAAGTTATCTTTAATTCCAAAACCAATACCAGCTGTTGAAGAAGCAAAATATTCACTTATCATAGCAGCCATTATTGCTGCTGCCACATTAATCTTTAAAGCTGTTAATACACTTGGCAGACAATTAGGTAAACGTAATTTAAAAAATATTGTTTTCTTAGATGCTGCATAAGATTCTAGTAAATCTTTTGCAAAGGGCTTTAAATCATTTAGGCCTCGATAAGCATTAATTGCCATAGCTGCCATACATACAACTGTTACAACACCAACCTTTTGCGCAAAACCACTAGTAAACCATCGATTCATAATTGGAGATAATGCTACAATTGGAATTGCATTAAATGCGGCTATTACACTAAGTCCAGTATAGCCCCACTTTGGAAAGACTGTAGCTATTACTGCAACAATAAACCCAAAGAAACATCCTAATGCTAGTCCTACTAAAGCGCCTGAAACTGTAATCATAGTGTCAGATAATGCTTTAGAAAAATTATCATTTAATGTTTTAACAATTTGAGACGGTATTGGCAATTGAAAGGGCTTAAAACCTAATACATCATGAAAAAGACCAGCTTGCCAGGCAATAATGACTAATATTCCAAAGCCTAAGGGCCACAATACATTTTTAATTTTTTCAGTCATAAAATCCCCTCCTTATGTAGTTTGTTTTCTCCACGGCATACAAATTTTTTCAAATAATATAACAATAAAGTAACTTAATATCCCCATTAGAGCACTTGTTACAACTGATCCCCAGAAAACATCTTTTGTTCCTGAATATAAAGAATATAAAAGTTTGACTCCAATTCCTCCACTTGAGCCAAGCATATCTACTAAAATAGAAGCCGTTATTGACATAGGTGCAGCTATTTTTAATCCTGCAAATAAATATGGCAATGAATAAGGAATCATAAGCTTATAGTAAATGCTTCTCTTTTTTGCAGCATATGAGTATAACAATTCCTTTTTATCACTTTCAACACTATTTAGCCCACTTAACATGTTTACTGATACTGGGAAAAATGTGATATAAGCTGCGATTACTATTCTTGATGTGTTCATATCCCTTACAAGAGTAAAAATTATTGGGGCAAGGCCAAGAACAGGTATCATTTGTGATATTATCAAATATGGTAACGCTATTTTTTCTGCAATCTTTGATAAACTCATAATGATAGCTAGTATGAATCCTATTGCTGCACCTAAAGCAAATCCAAATACTGCCCTTGAAAAAGTAAGTCCAGCTGCACCCATTAAATCAGTAAAATTTTCAGCAATAGAAATAACAATACTGTGTGGATAAGGTAATTTTGCTGCAGCCATAGGATCATGAATTACTTGTTCTAGAAAGAAAGCTAGTAATTCCCAAACCATGACAATTCCAATACCCCAAACTAAATTAACTATATATTTTTCTTTCTTATTTATCATTATCACACCCCCTCAAAGCTATTTCTGATTTTTGTTATATAATCATAAAATTGTTTTGATTGTTTTGACTCCATATTTCTAGGCCTTGGTATTTCAATATCAATTACAGCTGAAACGCGTCCTGGATGTGGTGAAAGAACTACAACTTTATCTGATAAAAACACTGCTTCTGAAATATTATGAGTTACAAACACTACTGTCTTTTTTGTCTTTGTCCAAATTTCAAGTAAATCTTCATGAAGCTTTTCTCGTGTGAATTCATCTAAAGCTGAAAATGGTTCATCCATAAGGAGTATTTCTGGATTTATAGCTAATGCTCTTGCAATGCCAACTCTTTGCTGCATTCCACCACTTAACTCATAAGGATAGTGCTTTCCAAAATTAGTTAGTCCAACTAAGTCAAGCATTTCTGTAACTCTTTTAGTACGCTCAGGTTTTGGCATTCCCAAAAGTTCCATTGGCATACATACGTTTCTTCTAACTGTTCTCCAATCATATAAAACAGGATTTTGAAATACGATACCATATTTTTTTTGAAGTCTTACTTCTCTTGGACTTTGGCCACGCACTGTTACTTTTCCAGAAGAAGGCTGCAATAAATCAGCTATAATTCGTAGTAATGTTGTCTTTCCACATCCAGAAGGCCCTAGCAATGAAATAAATTCGCCTTCCTTTATTTCTAAATTAACATTTTTAAGAGCTGTTACTGGCTCTCCTCCATTTTTATCTTGGTAAACCATACTTAAATCTTCAATTTTAATTTCAACTTTATCTTCAGATTTTAAATTTGAAAGAATTCCTTCTCCAAATTCTGTATCTATTTCGTTTATCATACTCATTGATTTACGCCTCCCCTTAATTCAGTTAACAGTTAACAGTTGTTTATGAAAACTTTTTGACTTTCTTTTAAACAAAAAACGGCACAAAACATTTAGTTTTGCACCGTTGCAAATATTCTATATTACCATAGTTTGTTGTAAATAGTTAATAAATCTTCTTTTGAAACATTCTTTATAGTATTTGACGGGCTTCCACTATCCATAGCGTCTTGTGCCATCTTATTAACTACTGAATCAAAATCTTCTTTATTAATTCCGTATTCTTTTAACGTCGGAATATTACAAACATTACATAGTTCTTCTAGCTTTTCTAAGAAAGCTTCAGCCGCCTCCTTATCACTCTTTTTATAATCTGCAGCGCCAATAGCTCTTCCTATTGCACCAAACCGTTCATAGGTTCCGTCTAAAACATATGATAAACATTCCTTAATAAGCATGGCATTTGAAATTCCATGAGCTACATGAAACATAGCTCCTATTGGTCTGCTCATTCCATGAACAATTGTTACAGATGAATTATTTATACACACCCCTGCTTCATATGCTGCTAAAGCCATCTCTTCTCTAGCTTTTTTATTTTCACCATTTTCATAAGCTAATGGTAAATAAGTAAAAATTCTTTTAATTGCAGATATTGCATAAGTATCGGTTAGCGGGCTTGCCTTTTTTGAAGTAAATGCTTCTACAGCATGAGTTAAGGCATCCATACCAGTTGCTGCTGTTACACCCTTTGGTGCAGTCATAGAAAATTTAGAATCTATAATCGCCAGATTCGGTAATAATGCTTCCCCCTTTAGAAGCATTTTTATATTCCTTTTCGAATCCGTAATTACAGTAAACTTGGTAGCTTCTGATCCTGTTCCTGCAGTAGTTGGTATTAGTACTAGTGGTGGAAAGTTTCCCTCAATTGCTACTCCCATATAATCTGATATGGATCCTTCAAGTTTTGTCATAGCTACAATTGCCTTGCCGCTGTCTAAAGGACTTCCCCCGCCTATTGCAATACAAAAATCACACTGTGCTTCTTTATAAGCCTTGACGCCACTTTCTATCATAACATCTGTCGGCTCTCCTATAATGTCATTAAATATTTGAAAATCTATACCCCATTTAGTCAAGCAATCCGTAAGTGCCTTAACAGTCCCCGTTTTTGTCACATTTTTTCCTGATACTACAAATGCTTTCTTTCCAAGAGTTTTTATTATTTTTTCACTTTCTTCTAGCGCATTCTCTCCAATAACTGTGCGCCCTGGTAAACTAAATTCATATGCCATTTTCTTCACCTCATCTAGATAAATTGTTTATCAACAATTTCTAGTACTTCATCTAATTTAGCAAGTTCCTCTTCTAGTTGTTCCTTAGTAATAATTAATGGAGGTGCTACTAATATCATATTTTCATGTGAATATGTCATGAACTTTCTCTCTTTAAGCATACTAATTATCTTCCCCATTATACCTTCTACATCTTTACCATAGGGTACTAATGGTTCCTTAGTTTCTTTGTTTTTTACTAGTTCCACTGCAGAGAATAACCCAATATACCTTACATCTCCAACACTTGGATGACTAGCTTTCATTTCCTCTAATTTTTCTCCAAGTATCTTTCCAACTTCATTTACATTATCTAAAATATTTGCTTCTTGGTAATAATTAATACAAGCTACCCCTGCTGCACAAGCTAGAGGATGTCCACTATAAGTTAATCCACAAGATAATAGGTTGTCATCAAAGTAAGCCGCTATTTCTTTACTTACTACAGCTCCACCAAGTTGAACATATCCGCATGTAACACCTTTTGCAAATGTAACAATATCTGGTTTTACATCAAAATTCTCGAAAGCAAACATCTTACCAGTTCTACCCCATCCTGTCATTACTTCATCGCATATCATAAGGATTTTAAACTCATCACACAATTTTCTAACACCAGGAAGATATCCTTTTGGTGGAATAATTACTCCATTTGAACCAGTAATAGTCTCCATTACTATTGCTGCAACACTTTCAGGACCCTCATAAACGATTTGCTCTCTTAGCTTGGCCAAATAATATTTAGTTGCAGCTTCCTCAGATTCAAATTCAATTGGCTCTCTGTAAATATAAGGATCAAAGAATTTTATAAATCCTGGTATACCAGGTTCTAATGCATATCTTCTAGGTTCACCAGTTAAGTTTCCTGCCCCAAATGAAGATCCATGATAACTGCGATAGCGGCTAAACACCTTTGTTTTGCCAGTAAACATTCTCGCAATTTTCACTGCATTCTCATTGGATTCTGCTCCAGCATTTGTAAAAAAAACTTTTCCCATATTATCAGGCATTAATTCAACTATTTTTTTAGCTAACTTTGCTCTAGATTCCGCTCCAAAGGATGGTCCTACAAAACAATATTTATCAACTTGTTCCTTTATTGCATCTCCAATTGCTTTATTACCAAAACCTAGATTCATATTAACAAGTTGAGATGACATATCTGAATATCTATTTCCATCATAATCCCAAAAATATATTCCGTCAGCTTTTTCTACAGGAATTGGATTTATATTTCTTTGTTTGCTCCAAGATTGTAAATTATATTCTTTTAAAGTACTCTTAATTTCTTCACCATTCATATTTATACACTCCCTCATTCAAAATATACATTTCCTACAAATAAAAAAACGGAACTTATTCAAGTGAACAAGCTCCGTTGCTGTTTTCTTATTAAATTCGTTTTTCCTTTAGGTTGTTTTTATTATATACCAGCAATTTTGAGTAATCAATGAGTAAGTGACTAAGTTTATTTGTGCAACTGCACATTTACATAACATCTTTAACAAAAAAGCCCAAATAAAATCTTAATTTCTCTTCTAAGTTTGTGGGATTGTAACCAGTAATTTTTTCAATCTTTTTCAACTGATTATTAACAGTATTTCTATGAATATATTGCTTTTCAGCCACAAGACTTTGACTTCCGTTATTTTGTAAATACATATATAGGAAATTCACTAAATCAGTATTGTTTTCTTTATCATACTTTTCTAATTTTCCTAATGTATCTTCATAAAATTCCTTTAATACCTCTTTATCCTTTGAATTTAAAAGCAGCTTGTGAATATCAAGTTCATTGTAAAACACAACCTCCTTATCCTTTTTTCTGGACATGGTCAAAGCAGTAAATGCATTATTAAAATTATCTGCTTGTATTTTTATTCCATCTTTATTTTCACTGACACCCATATGAACCTTCCAGGCAGGTTCGTTCCAATTTCTAAAAAAGGAATTCACAAAGTTCTTAACATCATAATTACCATAATTAACAAGAACTAATACCCAGCAATCTTTGTATGAAAATGAAATATATAATTCATGAATACTTCTAGCAAGCTTTTCCGAATACATTTTTATTCTATTCATGTTAAATTCCAAATTTTTATCTTCTTTATTCTCAAAAGACATCACGATGAAGCAAAAATGGCTATCTCTCAAAAATCCATATCTCTCCATCTGCAAAATTAACGTTTCTAAATCTCCTGTTTTAAATATTATATTCTTAATTGTTGTTGCAATACTTATTTCAACTTGCTCACTTTGCATAATACGATAACATATATCCCTTGTTAAATCCACCATTCTTGTTTCCCATGGAATAGTATAAAGAGGCATTTTCACTTCATTACAATAATCAATTACTTCTTGTGGAATTGATTTTGTGTATGGTCCAATATTTACAACAAAAGCACTTGTTCCAACTCCATAAAGTTTTTTTGTATATTCTAATAGCCATCCATCTGTATTATTTAGTATTCCTGAAGTAAGTACAACTTCATTTCCATGTAAAAATTCACTAACTTCATCATTTTCAATGATATGTACCCATTCAACAAGATTATTAAGACCTTTTTGACCTGCTAACAACTTCATTTGATATAGCACTGTTCCATTTCCAAATAATTTACCTACTGTAATTGACATGTTTACCACCACCTAAATTTGCTGTTCATCCTATGCTTCTAAATTATTGTGTGTATATTATACTCTATTTATGGTATATTGCTAATTCATTCTTTAAATTCCTTTTATTTTATACATTATAAATAATTTTACTTAATAAAATAAAGCTGAGGCTTTTAAGTTTTAACCTCAGCTTATAAAACTAGTTTGATTTTCTATATTATTTATAGATTAATTTTTTACAGACTTTAAATATTCTTTTACACTAGGAGAAAGTGCAATGATATATATACTTATGGCATATACTCCTATTAATGTAATAAAAGTTATATTCATTGAAAATAAAAGTAACATTGAAGCAACTAATATTCCTATAAATAATAAAGCAATCATTATTATCTTCGCCACTTTATTTCCCTTAAATATATAATATAAAATTAATACTTCAACTGCAGTTCTAAAAATTCCTTGAATTAACTCAACAAACCCTTGACTAGCAGTGCTAAATAGAGATGTGCCTACACTTATAGCCACTAGTATTATTGCCATTGCAAAATATAATTTTTTCCCTTTTTCTATACTTCCCATAATTCCTCCGCTTACACAATGTAATTACATTTAATTCTTATGATTATATCAATTATATCATAATGTACAGAATATTGTAATATTTACTCTGAAGCTTTATATTATATTTCTCTTTCTTTAGCTTAATTCTATTTCTTCGCCTGGTTTTACTATTAATTTATTAGCTGGAGAAAATTCATTAGCGACATTTATATCAAATAATTCCCCTGGCTTTGTATGTATAGGTATCGCATGTTTTGCTCCAATAATTTCTGCACACTTTTCTGCTTCTTTTGCATCCATATTATAATACCCATCAGTAGGAAGCAGCGCATAATCTAATTCTTGCTTTGACAAATTAGTTTTCATGTATTCTGTTGTAGAAGTGTCTCCCGCTGCGTAAATCTTAACATTATCAACCTCAATTACATAGCCCACACATTTATTTACATCATGGTTTTTATTGTAAGCTGGTACTGATGTTATATTTATATCTCTAATTTGAATATGCTTATATTCCCCATTTATAAGCATAGATTCTGCTCGTAAAATTCTGCAATTTTCCTTTTGCCTAATCAGCTCTAACTTTGTATGATCCGGGTGTTCATGAGTTACTAAGATTATATCTGCTGGTAAATCATATCCTTCACCTACGTAAGGGTCTACATATATAACTATATTGTTGTTAGTTACAATACGAAAACTTCCATGACCTTGATAAAATAATTTTGCCATTTCTTTCACCATCCTAAATCTAATAATTATATTTACTTTTATATAGTCTTAACTAAATTGAACTCCATATCCTGAAATTAATAATTTTACAACAACATTATAACTTCTAATTCCTTCCTGCTGGCCTCCTGCTTTTAATATTTTATCGTATATTCTATCATATAAATCAGATATTCCACCTTTATACTTATTCCAATATAAAGCATCATTTTTTAATTCTGCTTTCACATTATTAGAAAGATCATTATTTATTTGTTTAAATGCATCTAAATTAAACTGATATAAATCGCTCATGCAGTATGAATAGGCCATTAGGTATCCACTATATTGATACTCATAATTGTTTGAATTAATGCAAGCTAAAAAGCTAATATAATTAGCTTCATATTCATTATTAAAGCCTCTTATATGACTTAATTCATGACAAATTGTACTTGGAATATTACTTTCTGACATATCATTATTGTAGTTAGCCTCCAAAGTAAAGGTTGTTTCGCCCTGTAACAATTGATAAGACATTATTTTAGAAAATATATATGGCTTTGGATTTGGATAATATCCTTTTAAGCTAGGATATATTTCTCCTATTGCATTCATGGCATCTTTTCCCTCTTCTTTTACATTTTTGTCTAATTTCAATAGTCCATGCTCATCTTTATTTATTTTTCCATCTAATTCATTAAGTTTATCTTTAATATGGCTGCATAACTCTATTAATTTTTCCTCTGAACTATCCTCAATTTTAAGCCCAGTTAAACTAATAAAATCTGATCTAAAACAATTTACACTTAAGGTTACTATATTTAAGAATGTAAACATTGATATGTAGAGTAGAAAGTTATTAGTTGATCTTAATATCATCTCCTTAATAGAAAGTCTTTTGGTAATTATTAGATACATATATCTTATAATTCTAATTAAAATGAATACTACAAATCCACATAATATCATTTCATATACTGAAAATGGAAATATTGATAGTCCTCTTGCAAGAGTATTAACTAGTGCTGTATATACAAATTTATAATATAAGTTTGCAAAGCCATTAATATATCTAGACATAAGATATAAAATAAAACTAACTCCAAGAAGTATGCAACTAAATATTAACTTTCTTTTCTTTGAAAATCTTTTTTCTATATTACTTAAATTTCTCATATTTTTTATGCCTTTCTAAATAATGTGTTGCCAATTTTATTTTTATTATATCATAATTTTATATTTGTTAATTTGGGTAGTACAATTAAAAAATTATGTTTATAATATGCTGTATATTCTAATATTTTTATAAATATAATTTATAATGCAACTATTATTAAAAATATACTGCTAAGCATTAGAATATATACCCTAATATGATATAATACAGGTATTACTGTTTTTGTAGGAGGACATTATGATAGGGACATTACTTTTAAACAGGTATGAGATATTAGAAAAAATTGGTGAAGGTGGCATGGGCGTTGTTTATAAGGCAAAATGCACCGTTCTAAATAGATTTGTAGCAATAAAAATATTAAAAACAGAACTAAGTAATAATGAAGATTTTATTTCTAGGTTTAAAAGAGAAGCAAATTCAATAGCAAGCTTATCTCATCCTAATATAGTTAATATTTATGATGTGGGTTCTGAAAAAGATCTTAACTTTATTATTATGGAATACGTTAAAGGTAAAACATTAAAACAAGTAATAAAGGATAATATTAAACTTAATCAAGATATTGCAGTAGATATTACTTTACAGATAGCTAAGGCTCTTCAATATGCCCATAAAAATAATATTATTCACCGTGATGTAAAACCTGATAATATTTTAATAAGTGCAGAAAACGTAGTAAAATTAACTGACTTTGGAATAGCTAAAGTATCAGATGAAGCCACTATAACTAATTCCTCTGGAATTATTGGTTCTGTTCATTATTTTTCTCCTGAACAAGCTAAAGGAAAGTTAGTGGATTGCAGGACAGATATATATGCTCTTGGTGTTGTAATGTATGAAATGTTAACTGGAAAAGTACCTTTTAATGGAGATACATCAATATCAGTTGCTATGATGCATATTCAAGAACCTGTTATTCCACCAAAAGAAATTATTCCAGAAATTCCAGAAAATATAAATGGGGTAATTTTAAAGGCCTTGGAAAAAGAGCCCGTCAATAGATTTCAAAGTGCTAAGGAGTTTGCAGAAACATTAAATTCAATTAAAGTAAATCCTAATTTTGAAGTAAACTTTAAGGGTATTTCCGATTCTACAACGGTTATTATGAGTGAGTCAGAGCAAATATGTTCTGATACAATAATTGATCATACAGTTGTTATAAATCAAGAACAAATTGCAAAGACAGAACTAATTTCAGAAACCATATCAGCCAATATAAATGATAAAAAAATTCTTTCTGATAATACTGTTAAACGCAAGAAGCGTAAATTCATACTTGCTGCTAGTTTTATAGCACTGACAGCAATTTTTTACATTTTCGGAACCCATCTTTCTGTTCCATCTACAGATGCTAAAACAGAACCAGCTGTTGTAGAACCTACAGCAACAAAAACTACAACTCCTGAAGAAAATACAAAATCACCAGAAAATGAGAAGAAAAACGTACCTTCAGTAACCGGAAAAACTCTAGATGTCGCAAAAAGCATAATAATTAATAATGGATTTGAACTTGGTAATATTACGAGTGAATATAATGATACTATTCCTAATGGCCTAATCATTAGTCAATCACCTAGTTCAGATACCTCTTATGAAAAAAACGGAAAAATAGATATTGTTATAAGTCAAGGTCAAAGGCCTTCTCAGCCTGCACCACAAACGCAGCCTGCGCCTCAAATAAAAGGAAATGGTAATTCTAAAGATAAATCAAAACATAAAAAATGGTAATTCTAAAGATAAATCCCCCTTTAAGGCAGACAGTTTTATTTTTTAAACTGTCTACCTTAAAGGGGGATATCGATATTTAAAAAGATAACTTCTTAATTCCCTAATACCTTTTTAACTGATTCTATTAATCTTTCAGTTTTAAATGGCTTAACAATAAAATCCTTGGCTCCAGCTTTAATAGCTCTTATAACAACTTCATCTTGTCCCATAGCAGAACATATGATTACTTTAGCACTAGAATTAATTTCCATTATAGATGAAAGTGCGCTAATACCATCCATTACGGGCATTGTAATATCTACAATTATTAAATCAGGATTTAACTGCTTGTATTTTTCAATTAACATTTCCCCATTTTCTGCCTCATCAACTACTTGATAGCCTTCCTTTTCTAAAGAATTCTTTAGGGTGACCCTCATAAATTTAGTGTCATCACAAATTAAAATTTTTTTGTTCATTTTTTTTCCTCCTATTCATTTCAAATAGGCAAAGACTTGCAACTGGCTGCCATCCTATCAAAGGATAAGGCCCTCTAGCTTTGCGTCACAGTTTTTCAACTGCTTTGCCAATTCAATATTTAATTTATCGTACTGTTGAACAAAAAACTTTATTTTGATTTTATAGTATTTATTGTAAAATATATTGATATTTAGTTCACAAAGAACAAAAACGAGAGCGCTACTGCTATAAATTATATTACGTTTATGGCAATAACACTCTCTAATAAATTATAAATAATCGACTTAATATTTATTCGTTTTTGCTAACCATAGCTACAACAGCTTCAGTGATTGCTTCTATCTTATAATCCTTATTCCATCTATTTACACTAATAAAATCAAATATGCTGCCTTGAAGATGTCGGCATAATCTTTCCATTTGTTCTAAGCAGCTGATCATTCCATTGCCGCTGCCTCCAGGTGAAGCAATTAGTAACACTGATTTCCCTGCCATAGCACCATTTTCACCTTTTAAAGCTTCACAACGGCGGAAACGGTCAAAAAAAGTTTTCATTACTTCCGTCATCTCTCCCCAATAAACAGGTGTATCTAATATTATTGCATCTGCATCTGCAATTTTTTTCTGTATTTCTGTAAACCCATCTTCTCCAAAAGCACAAATATTTTTTTCACGACATATTCCCCATCCGTCACCGCACATTTTGCATCGATCCAACTTATAATCGTTTAATTTTATAACTTCATAGCCTGCTCCAGCCTTTTCAACTCCAGCTACTGCAGCATTTATACAAGAATGGCATAAGCCTTCATTCTTTGGTGTCCCTGATAAAATAATTACTTTCATTTTGATCTCTCCCCATATAGCATTCTAAAATCAATATTTTGCTTAACATTATAAAATATATTTTAATTTATTCACCTTGAAGTATATCAACGTTTAAATATAATAACAAGATATAGTTAGTGAAATTCTGGGTATTCCATATAAAATCTTCATAACGATGAATTCTTTTCAACCCATCCAATTATATTAGATGTTTCAGTTGTAAAACAATATAAGTATTATTTTTCAAAAAATGAATACTACTATAAAGGTAAAGCTTTTGAGGAGTGAATAACTATTATGGGAAAATTTAAATATAAGAAATTGCTTATGGTAACGCCAATAATATTATTAATTTCTATTCTTATACTGATAATTCATTTATATTTTAATAATAATTCACTTAATTATAATTCTAAAAATAACGAAAATAACAATGTTACCAATAACACATCATATTATTCTAGTTTATATGGAACCTGGACTGTTAAAAAACATATTCCTTCAAATATTAAAACATCATTAAGCGATTCAATTATCTCTCTTTGTATTGGACAAAAATTTACCATAGAAAAAGATGAAATCACTTCATTTTTTGCTACTATCTCCAATCCAGTTGTTAATGAAGGAATTATAACCGCTTCCGATTTTTCTAAGAAATATAATGATACTTTTAATAATTTAGGTATACCTGGTAATGAATTAAAATTTGTTAAAATAACTGAACCCAATAAATCTAACCATACGGTAACTATATTTATTGCTGGCGATGGCAGGGTTTATGCTTTATTAAGTGGTGCACTTTTTGAATTAGAGAGGTAATAAATTATATAACATACAAAAGGTTACGAAGATTTAGCTAAAAAATTAGCTAATATCTTCAATAGCCTTTTATTATTTAATACTTTGAGCTTTCCACGAATTTACGTACTCCTCTAATATGAGATGAAGAGCTTCTCCAATTTTTGAATATGCGTCATCATTAAGATTTGCTAAAGAAATTCTTATTGACCACTCTGGTCCTTTAAATCCACCACCACTTAGTAATACTATTGCTGATTCTTGGGCTAATCTATATAGAATATCTACAGGTTTATGATTTCTTTGCAAATATTCTCCAAATTCACTTCCATAATAGCAGACAGCCCATTCAAGCAAATCAAATTCTGTATAATATGCAGCATCATACGGATCTTCTCTCAAATCCAAACCTAATCCCTTAAATAAGAGTTTTTGCCGACGTTTACAAATATCCTTTGTTTGTTTCTTATATTTGTTTTCCTTGTCAAGCAGAGCAAATGCACAAAAGAAAGCCATTTGAACCTGTTGAGGAGTTGATAAACCTGCAGTATGATTAAGAGCAACCTGCCGACTATCCGCTACTATTCTATCAATAAATTTTATATTGTCTGGCTCTGTTGAAAGAGCACCATAACGCTGTCTTAGTTCAAGTCTTTTATCTTCTGTTAGCTCCTTTATTAGCTTATCAAATATATTTTCTTCATAAAGAGAAATAGTACCTAAACGCCATCCCGTTACTCCAAAGTATTTTGAAAAGGAATAAACTCCTATTGTGTTGTAAGGCAAATCAGCCATAAGTGAACGAAAATCATCTACAAAAGTGCTATACACATCATCAGATATAATCATCAAATTACGATTATAATTTTCTACTATATTCGCTAATACTTCAACACTTTCAGGTCTAATTGCAACTGATGGAGGATTACTAGGATTTACTACAAACAAAGCCTTAATACTACAATCCTTAAGCTTATTTAATTCTGAATCAGGATATTGCCAAGTGTGTGTCCCATCCTTTGTCAGTTCTATGGCTTCAATATGTACAATTTCAAAGTTATATCGAGGTAAATGTGGTATTTCTAAATATGGAGTAAAAACGGGAACCATTAATGCAATTTTGTCTCCACGTGCTAATAATTCATTAGCTATTAAACTATCAAATATATAGCACATAGCTGCAGTAGCCCCTTCAACAGCAAAAATATTAAATCTCCCTACAGGTGGCTTATTATAACAAAGCTCTGCTACAAGATATTCATGAACAATTCTTTCAATATGTGTAAGTATTCTATCTGGTACAGGATAGTTATCACCTATAATTGCATCTGTGAGTTCAAATACCCATTTATCAGCATCGAAACTTAAATCCTGTATTCCATAATCAATTATTTTCTTCAAAAGAGATATTCCTGGCATATCCTTATTCTTCTTTAAATAAGACTGTAGTCTTTCTGAAATCCCGTCAATCTGTGGCATTCCTGCTAGGTCGCCATCATTCCAGACTCTTCTTGTTTCTTCTACTGCGAAAAGTCCAAAAGTAAAATACGATTCTCTAGGTGTAGCAGCTGTCCAATTTGGATTTCCTCTTCCTGCATTTAATAAGGTTCTGGCACTCTTTTTTATTTGACCCTCTGCAAGACTTATTAGTTTATTTTTAAACTCAAATGGACTAATTTCCCCATATACTTTTTCTATTTCCTGACGTTGAACATTCTTTATATCCATAAGCAATACTCCTTATTATTCTTTAAAAATAAGTAATCTATATAGTTAGTGTTATATAACTTCTAATAATTTATTCTTAATCAAATAATACTTTAAAATCTATCGGCCTACATAATTTTAACAATCCATTATAAATTTTGAGTTTAATTAAAGTCTTTTTGTTAGTTTGTCATTCTTACAATTAACTATTAAGCCAAAAGTTATATTAACCTTATAACAATCATCTATTTAAGGTTTAAATTACTATGTATATAGCTATTGCATAGGAATATTAAACATGTTATTATTACTTCACGGCAAAAAAATAATTGCCCTTAAAGACAATTTTCGTGCTAGATGGGGAGCTAGCGGTGCCCTGTAACCTGCAATCCGCTATAGCAGGATTGAATCCTTATTATAGGCTTTAATCTGTTTGGTCAGTCTGATTTGTGTAGTGTTGATAATTGGGTCCCATGCAGCAGAAACTCATGAACCCCGTCAGATCCGGAAGGAAGCAGCGGTAAGTGATAACTTCTGAGTGCCGTGGATTAACCTAGTTTGAGCTTACTAAATCAGTAGCGCAAGTAGATTAACTGTCAACAATGAGTGCACGATAAATAGATTACAAAGTTCTGAGATACTCGTTAAGCTCTTATTTTGAACCTACATATATATTCAGGGAGTTCAATATTTAGATGAGAAAATGTACCTTTATGTGAATCCTTACAAGGTATTAAAGGCGATTGAGGCATCTGTGCGGACACCCACCTATCTGAGGATAGGGATCAAAATTAGAGTACCGATATTTTGGATTTAATATTAGAAATTTTATGCCAATACTTATTTTATTAAGTATTGGCTTTTATTTTAAACTACTTTCGCATGTTTTAGAATTGATGATAAAGCAAATAAAATCAGAAATGCTATTAATAAAAAACTAGAAATCATGCTTACCACTCCACTCCATCCATATAAAGACCAAAACCTTCCACCAGCGGTTCCGCCTATACTAGAACCAACATAATAGAATAACAAATAAAGGGATGAGGCTTGTGCTTTATCATGAGTTGATAATTTTCCAATCCAACTGCTGGCAATAGAATGTCCTCCAAAGAAACCAAAAGTTAAAAAGGCTATCCCAACAATTTTTAAGAATAAATTTACATTTAAGGTTGTGCATATTCCAAATAGCATTATGAATATTGACACATAAAGCATTTTATCTTGTCCATGTTTATCAGCCATACGACCCATAAAGGTTGAGCTAAATGTCCCAAAAATATACATTACAAAAATAAGACTCACTAAGGTTTGACTAAGATTGTATGGCTGTTCAATTAATTGATACCCAATAAAATTATATAAGGAAACAAAACTTCCCATAATCAAAAAACCTATACAATATAAGCAAAGGAGCTTTGGATTTTTTAAGTGATTAAAGCTAGATTTTATCAACTTTTTTATTTCAAATGTTCTAGGCACAAAATGTTTTGAGGCAGGCAGATTTGACCAAAATAAAAAGCTGGCTATAAGTCCTAAGAATCCTATAGTACCTAAAGCTAATCTCCAATTAAAGAAATCTGTAATAACTCCTATAATAATACGTCCACTCATTCCTCCTATTGAATTACCACTAATATATAGTCCCATTACCATTCCTAAACTCGACTTATCAACTTCCTCGCTAATATATGCCATTGCTATAGCCGGTAAACCTGCTAAAACAAAACCTTGTAAACATCTTATGATTAATAGGCTGCTAAAATTAGGAACAAATGCAGATAATACAGCTAATATTGATGAAGCAAACAGAGAGAAGCACATAATCGATTTTCTTCCTAAAACTTCTGATAATGAACCAAAGAAAAGCATACTTACTGCCAAGGTACAAGTTGTAACCGATAATGATAAACTGGCCACTGTAGGCGAAACTCCAAATTCCTTCGACAAAAATGGCATTAATGGTTGTGTGCAATATAATATTGCAAAAGTATTAAAGCCCCCTGCAAATAAGGCAATGCTTGTTAACCTAAATTCGCGGGTACCCTTTTGAATGTAATTCATAAATAATCACTCCAGACTTTATCTCGTTGTAATAATAAAAATAAACCTAATTACCAATTAATTTTATCACAATAACTTATATATTAATTTCATGAAAAAAGTATAATATTCCAAATTTCCTTATGATAACGTTTATATACATAAATTACGACTATTATCATAAGAATAAAGTATCTACCAATTTAATCTTGACATTGAATTGATGGTAAGTTTATTATATGATAGATGCTGTAAAGGTATAAAAAATCAAAAAGAAAAGGGGTATTTATATGTATCCAAGAGATATAAATTATAAAATGCCTGCTGAATGGACTACTCATGAGCGTACGTTCATTTCATGGCCAGTTAAAGAATCTATGTGTCATCCAGAAAATCATGAAAGTGTTTGTCTTGGATATACAGAATTTATTAAAGCAATAGCTGAATTTGAACCTGTTTCAGTAATTGTTAATCCTAACGAATTAGAAATTGTGAAAAAGTTTTTTAATGAATCTAATATCGAGTTTCTCCCTATCGAACACAGTGATGCTTGGCTTAGAGATAATGGTCCAACATTCATTATTAATAAGGATGGTGATAGAGCTGGAGTAAATTGGAGGTTTAATGCCTGGGGTGGAAAATATGCTCCATGGGATTTGGATGATAAAGTTGCCCTTCAAATTTTAGAACATTATAATATTGAAAAATTTGATGCACCTCTTATTATGGAAGGCGGCTCTATTCACGTAGATGGAGAAGGAACTTTAATAACTACAGAAGAGTGTTTGTTAAATCCTAATAGAAATCCTAACCTTTCTAGAGAACAAATTGAAAATTATTTAAAGCAATATTTAAATATAGAAAAAATTATTTGGCTGAAGAATGGATTAAATGGTGACGAAACTGATGGTCACGTTGATAATATAGCTTGTTTTGCTGCACCTGGTAAAATAATAATGCAAACTTGCGATGATCCAACTGATGAAAACTATAAAATTACTCTTGAGAATCTTGAAATATTGCAAAATTCAACAGATGCTAAAGGACGAAAATTCGAAATAATACCGATTAATCAACCACCTAAAGCTGAATACAATGGCTTAAGGTTAACATTAAGCTATTTAAACTTCTACTTTGTAAATAATGGAATTATCTTACCTACTTTTGGCGGCCCAGCAGAGGAATCTGATAAAATGGCTGAAAAAATATTAAGCTCAACTTTCCCAGATAGAAAAATTAGAACTGTTGATGGAATGGCTGTTATTAAAGAAGGCGGAAATGTTCACTGTACTACCCAACAAATGCCATATGGTAAAAATCTAAAAGCACTATAGAAAATAAAATGAGGTGATGATTATGAGAAAAGTTAAGGTTGCAGCTACACAAATGAGCTGTTCATGTAACATTGATGAAAATATAGCAAAGGCAGAAGCTCTAGTAAGAGAGGCTGCACAAAAAGGTGCACAAATAATTCTTCTTCAAGAACTATTTGAAACTCCATATTTTTGTCAAAAAGAGAAATCTGATTACTACATATATGCTACAGAAGTAGCACAAAACAAAGCAATCAACCATTTTAAAGAAATTGCTAAAGAGTTAAAGGTTGTACTTCCAATTAGTTTTTATGAAAAGAAAAACTATGCTAGATATAATGCTATAGCAATAATCGATGCTAATGGAGAAGTACTTGGCACATACAGAAAGAGCCACATTCCTGATGGACCTGGCTACGAAGAGAAATTCTATTTTAATCCTGGTGATACAGGTTTTAAAGTTTGGAATACTCGTTATGGTAAAATTGGTGTTGGTATCTGTTGGGATCAATGGTATCCTGAAGCTGCTAGATGCATGACTTTAATGGGAGCTGAAATGATATTCTACCCTACTGCTATTGGTTCCGAACCACAAGATGGGTCAATTGATTCAAAGGATCACTGGCAAGCTTGTATGTTAGGTCATGCTGCTGCTAACTTAATACCTGTTATTGCATCAAATCGTGTTGGTGCTGAAGAAGATGAAGATTCTAAAATAACCTTCTATGGTTCTTCCTTTATTGCAGGACCACAAGGTAACAAAATTGTTGAAGCTAATCGCAGTGAGGAAACTGTACTAGTTGCGGAATTTGATTTAGATGCATTAGAAACACAGCGTATTGAATGGGGAATCTTTAGAGATCGTCGTCCAGATTTATATAAAATTATTACTTCTTATGATGGAGATTTAATGATTAAATAAGATCAAAAACAGTTTTTCTAATTAACATCTATACTTTTATAATGGTTGTTCCATTTTACTTGTTCAATAAAACATCCAAGTATAAATGGATGCAACCAATATAAAAGTACATTATATAATTAAAATTTGTAATAATTAGCTATAAACCTTTCCTACATTTAAAATATCATTATTATCAAAAATCTTCTTTATGTTTTTCATATATTGCAAATTAACATTATTTGTAACTTTTTTATAATATTCGCTTTTCGTCAATCCTATACCATGCTCCCCTGATGGCAATCCATTAAGTTCAAGACTTTTCTTATATAACTCTGCTGCTAATGCATGAGATTTTCTCTTCCACTGAATTTCTTCCAATCCATTTCTTATTATGCTAACATGAGTATTTCCATCTCCTGCATGTCCAAAGTATATTACCTGCAAGCCATACTCTTTTCCGCATTTATTTGTAAATTCAACAAACTCAGAAGTTTTACTTATAGGAACTACTATATCAATTGGGACTTGCTCATTGAATTCCATAACTGAACTTGCAAGCGCACCTCTTATTTGCCAAGTATCATTAGCCTCAACATCATTTAAAACTTTAAATTCCAATGCTCCACTATTTAAAGCTGCTTTTTTTGCTTTTGTATAATTTGCAGATATTTCTGTTTCTTCACCATCAAAGGTAAGGATTAAATAAGCATTTCCTAAATTTAAAGGTAATTTTAAATTCAAAAATTTTTCTGAATTTTCTACAATATTTCTTTCCATAAATTCTATGGCTGTAGGATTTGCATTTGACTTTAATATTTTACTTACAGAGTTTATACCATCTTCTAATTTATCAAAAGCTATTAATATATTAACAGTTTTATTAGGCTTTGGCATAAGTTTTAAAGTTGCCTTAGTTATTATTGCTAAAGTTCCTTCAGATCCTATAATTAAATCCTTTAAATCTAATCCAGAACTATTTTTAATAGTTTTACTCCCCACTGTAATTAGCTCACCATTTCCCGTAATCACTTCTAATTCACGTACATAATCTCTGGTAACTCCATATTTTACCGCCCTCATTCCACCAGCATTTGTACTTATATTTCCACCTATAGTTGAAGTTTTTTCACCAGGATCAGGAGGATAAAATAGACCTTTTTCTTCAACATACCCTTGAATATCTTTTAGTAATACTCCTGGTTCTACTGTTATATTAAAATTTTCTTCATCTATTTCTAGTATTTTATTCATTTTTGATACATCCAGTATTATACCTTTTTGGGTTGGAATTGTTGCTCCTGTGAGGCAACTTCCTGACCCTCTTGGAGTAACTGGTATTAAATTTTCATTTGCAAATTTCATTATTTCAATAATCTCCTGTGTATTTTTTGGAAAAACCAAGACATCTGCTTCTCCATAATCTAATTTCAACCCATCAGTTAAATATCTTTTATCTATTGCACTTCCAAAAATTAATCTTTCTTTATCTTTAATTATTTCTTTTAATTTTGCGTATTCCATTTTTAGCTCCCTTCATAATATAATAGCTAATAAAAATAACTAGATATAAAATTAACTTATACCTAGCATTTTACTTATTCTTCTAACTACTACAAAGATTCTATCTTTTTGATAATCTTACAGCCAATGCGTCTCCTGCCAATTGAATAACTTGCACTAATACTATCAATATAAGAACTGTTACAATCATTACTCCAGTTTCATACCTATAATATCCATACCTTATAGCTAAGTCACCTATTCCTCCACCTCCAACTATTCCAGCCATTGCTGAATATCCAATTAAACTTACTAAGTTAACCGTAACTGCTCTGATTAAACTTGGAAATGCCTCAACTATTAATACATCAAATACAATAAGTCTAATACTCGCCCCAGATGAAATTGCTGCTTCAATAACCCCTTTATCAACTTCACTAAATGCGCCTTCAGATAATCTAGCAAAAAAAGCTATTGCTGCTATAGTTATTGGAACCGTTGCTGCTTCCGGGCCAATATTGGTTCCAACTATTATTTTTGTAAGAGGAAGTAGTAATACTAATAATATTACAAATGGAAGTGACCTGATTAAATTAATTATAAATCCTGCAATAGAATTTGTTATTTTGTTTTTAAAAAACAAATTACTTGAAGTTAAATACAAAATAAGACCCAATACTCCTCCGATGATTAGAGATATAATCATTGCAGTACCTATCATTTTACCTGAATCTAAAACTGCTTGCCCAAGTTCGTTTTTTAATATTTCAACTGTAGAATCCATATATTAAATCACCTCCAAATATTCATTTATAATTCTTTCTGTTTTAATTACATTTTCTTTTATATATTTCTTAGCTCTAGAAATTTCTTCTTTTTCACCTGTAATATTAATAATTAATGTACCAATGGGTTTTCCATCAATGTAATCTATCTTCCCATGTATTATACTAATATCAACACTGAAGTTCTTTGACGTTTCCGAAATAATAGGCTTTAAGCTATTTTGACCTTGATAAAATATCTTGATAATTTCGCCCTTATTTACAGAATCTAAAATTTCCTTTGGCAATTCTAAATTTGAATTTCTGCTAATCAAAGATTTAGTCACTTCATGTTTAGGCTCTGAAAAAATTGAATATACATCACTAACTTCAACTATCTCTCCTTTATTCATAACTGCAACCCTATTAAATAACTTCTTTGCTACTTCCATTTCATGAGTAATAAACACAATCGTTATTCCAGTTTTATCCTTTATATCTTTTAAGAGTTTTAATATTTCTTCAGTGTTTTCTAAATCTAACGCTGATGTTGCTTCATCGCATAGTAGTATCTCAGGACTATTAGCAATAGCCCTTGCAATTCCAACTCTTTGTTTTTGACCTCCACTTAAATTTGAAGGATATGCTTGAGCCTTATCCTTTAAGTTGACCAATTCTAAAAGCTCATAAATTCTTTCTTTCCTTTTTTCCTTAGGGTAATTATTAGCCTTAAGAACAAACTCTATATTTTCATATATTGTCTTTCCACTTATTAAGTTAAAGTGTTGAAAAATCATACCTATTTTAAGTCTTGTTTTTCTTAATTCTGTTCTGTTTAATTTGGTAATATCTTCTCCGTTAATTAAAACATTCCCAGAAGAAGGTTTTTGCAGCAGATTTATAACTCTAACTAAAGTGCTTTTTCCAGCTCCGCTTAAGCCAACAATCCCAAACACTTCACCTTTATTAATTGTTAAATTTACATTCCTAACTGCATGAACTAAATTTCCCTTTAATTTAAATTCAACATTTATATTCCTTAATTCAATCATTACTTTCACCACCTTTATATGCTCTCTTACACTAAGGTATTATTCTTATTTCCACCAATCCGGTTTGCTAAAATCTTTAAATTTCCCATTTTCAATTGCGTCTTTGAATTCTTTAGATTCTACAGCGGCTTTTAAATCTTTTCCTAAATCTTTATCTAAATCTTCTGTTCTTACGGCAACAATATTTTTATAGTTCTCAGACAACTTCTCAACTGCTAGTGCTTTTGAATAATCTAATTTAGAAGCAAATGCAAAATTTCCTGGAACTAATGCAACATCAACACTATCTAAGCTCCTTGCAAGCTGAGCCCCTTCAATTGGTGTAAATTTAATATTCTTAGGATTTTCTGCTACATCTTTTTCAGTTGCTTTTGTTTCATCAATATTATCTTTTAACTTAATAACCCCATTTGCCTTTAATAATTTAAGTGCTCTCGCTAAATTTGAAGCATCATTTGGTATTGCTATAGAAGCTCCATCTTTTAATTGATCCAATGAAGTTATTTTATTTGAAAACACACCCATTCCAAGAGTTGGAACAACTATTACTGGTGAGATCTTCAAATTATTATCTGAACTAAATTTCTTTAAGTATTCAGTATGTTGAAATAAATTTGCATCTATTTCTTTATTATCTAGTGCTTTGTCTGGTTGGATATAATCGCTAAATTCTTTTGTTTCAACTGTATATCCTTTAGACTTTAACGCTGGTGCTAAGGCTTCTTTAACCATATCTCCATATGGTCCTGGGCATACTCCAACTACAATTTTCTTATTTCCATCTTTACTGTCCGTTTTTGCAGCCTCTTTACTACTGCCGCAGCCAGCTAAACTTGTTCCTATTGCACCTATAACTACTAAAGTAGCTAATTTCTTTAAAATATTCATTTCGTTTCCCCCTAAAATTTATTTGTATATTATTTGATCTCCAATGCTTTAAATTATCATTGGTTTGATTAGCTATATAATGCTTGTTGTTTTATTTCTTGAATTCTTTAAGCCTTTCAAGTCTTTTAAGCGCTTCTTTTAAAGTTTCTTCTTTTTTGGCAAAATGAAACCTTATATAATTATTTATATTTTCCTTAAAGAAGCTTGAACCAGGAACTGCTGCAACTCCAATTTCTTTTGCCAGCCATTTGCAGAACTCATAATCATCGTCATATCCAAACTCGGATATATCAACCATTACATAATATGCTCCTTGGGGCTCATAATATTTGAGACCAATTTCATCTAACCCATTTAAAAATAACTTCTTCTTATTCTCATAAGTTTCATTTAATTGTTCATAATACTCCTCCCCAAATTCTAATCCTTTTATAGCGGCTTCTTGCAATGGCGATGCAGCTCCAACTGTCAGAAAATCATGAACCTTTTTACAATTTTCAATAACATCTTTGTTTGCTATTATGTACCCAAGTCTCCATCCTGTAATTGAATACGTCTTTGATAATGAACTACAAGATATTGTTCTTTCAAACATTCCATCTAAAGATGCTAAATAAGTATGTTTATGCGGCTTAAAAATTATATGTTCATAAACCTCATCCGTAATTATAAAAGTATCATATTCCTTTGCAAGGCTTCCTATATATGATAGTTCCTCCTCTGTAAATACCTTCCCTGTAGGGTTTGATGGATTACAAAGAATAAGTGCTTTTGGATGTTGCTTAAATGCATTCCTTAATTCTTCTTTATCAAAATTAAAAGCAGGCGGTTTTAGTTCAACAAATATTGGCTGCGAACCTGATAAAATTGTATCTGCCGTGTAGTTTTCATAAAATGGTGAAAATACTACAACCTTATCTCCTGGATTGCAAACACTCATCATTGCACATATCATTGCCTCTGTACTTCCACAGGTTACAAGAACATTTTCATTTGGATTTATTTCGATTCCCATAAATTTTTCTTGTTTACGAGCTAATTTTTCTCTAAAATTTTGAGCTCCCCACGTGACTGAATATTGATGTGGCCCTTTTTCTGAAACTTCTTTTAATCCTTCAAGAATTTCTTTAGGTGGATCAAAATCCGGAAATCCCTGTGAAAGATTTATTGCTCCATACTCATTTGCTATTCTTGTCATTTTTCTTATAACAGATTCAGAAAACCAATCCAATCTATTGCTTAATTTTGGCATACTATTCCCTCCATTACTAGTTTGATAATACATTATTCTTATCGAAATACTTGTATATACTTTAAAATAAAAGCACTAGAGATGTAACTCCAGTGCACCATTGCATCAAAATTCACTCTCTTATCTACCAGCTAATGCTGCAGGATTTAGCACCGAATTTTAGTAATAAAATTACTATATCGGTTGCTGGGTTTCACAGGGCCAGTCCCTCCACCACTCTCGATAAGTTTTTCCTTATTTCCTATAGGTTTAGTATATAATGGTTCAATTGTATTGTCAATACTCTCCTAGAAATAATATTATATTTTATTACTTCTTATAATAATAACTGTAGAATTCAGATATTAATATTCTCCAGAAAATGATAACTTATATCTGGTTTAAATTACCACAAACCTAGTACTTGCATAGGAATTTTAAATATGTTATTATATCTTCACGGCCCAAAAGAACTACTTAATAAATAACTTTTGTGCCTCCACGGGGTGGATCTAATTAGATATACATTCTTGTGTTTAAACTAGCTGAATACGTATATAAACGGATTAATTGTCCAAGCTATATGCGACATGATTATAAAGTCTGGAATATTCGTTAAGCTCTTATTTTGAACCTACACTTAAACTACGGGAGTTCAATATTTAGATGAGGAAATGTACTTTTTTGTGAGTCCTTTAACGGCATTGAGAGCGATTGATACATCTGTGAGGACACCCACCTATCGAAGGATAGGGGTCAAAATTAGAGTACCGGTATTTTGGATATTATTTTAGACATTCTATGCCAATGCTTAATCTATTAAGCATTGGTTTCTTTATTTTTATATTCTTATAAACTATTACCTCACTATTTGAATCTTCTAGATTTCTGTCTTGATCTATAACTTTGGTAAAAAAATCTTTTGCATTTTCTATATCATAGTTAATTTATATCCAAATAAAAAGAGCACTTAAAATTATATTTAAAATGCTCCTTATTAATAAATTATATTACTTAATTATTTACTTTTACGGCCTTTATATCATCAAAATACATAGACGAATCTACAGTCCACGTGCCAGTTGTCCCACTTGGAACAATAGTATTGCACCATATTCCAAACCCATCAATTTTTGCTGGATTAAATACGCCGTTATTTTTTCCTACGAATTGACTAAATGGCAAAGTTATTAACTTAGGTTCTGTTGTTCCTGCAAATTCTGGTAGATGAACTTCAAAAGCTTCTCCATTACTAGTAATTTGGATTACTAACTTTTGAGCTTTTCCATCAGGTTTACACCAAAATTGTAGCGCATTACAATCTGACCAATCTACGCCTAAACTCTTCGTAACTCCAGCCCATCCTTCGGAGGCTTTTTCTGTTGATATTTTATACTTGAACTCAAGTCCATATTTACCACTATTTAAATTAGATTTAACATTGCTTAATTCTGGGCTAACACTACATCCAGAACCTGCATTAGTTGTCCACTCTCTTTGTAGCAGCGAATCCTCACCAGCATATGACTCGAAATTATCAACTGATTTTGGATCCGATAGTGGTTCTGGGACATTATATAGCATATCCGCAGTATCTAATAGTCTACTGTCGCAGTATAACTCAAGTGTACCAAGTGTTTCACCCATTTTATTTAGAGTCTCTTGATCTATTTTCGCACTGTATGCTCCATTGCTTAATTTTCCTTCTAGCGTTTGAATAGTCTGTCCTTGTTTATTTTTTAATACAAATGTTACTTTTCCAGTATAACCTTTAACACTTGCTGTTATTTGTGTAGGCTTAAGAATCCTATTTCCTGAAACCGGCGAAGTTATAAAACCATATGAATATGGAGCTTCAACATTAGCATTAATGCTAGAATAATTCCCTACTCCATCAGCAAAAACAGAGTTCTCATTGTTGTAATATTTAATAAAGTTATTTATCATTTCATGACCTTCTGTTTTATTAACCATAAATGGAGCAAAGAAGCTTTTTGTATCCTCATTTGACCATACCATATAATAAGACATACTTGTAGGAGATATAATATCTGATATTTCTTGGAACCAATCTTTATCAGCATTTCCGTTCAATGGCATATTATTTATTCCCACTTCTGATACTGCTGAAAGTTTTCCTTTCTTGTCGGCTATTCCTGAAACTAATTTAACTGTTTCTTCAAAACTCTTCATCCACGGATCAGTAGATGCATCTGCTGTAGGGCTGCTGTCATACATATCAAAACCTAGCACATCAACAAACTCATCACCTGGGTAACGTGATAAATAATCATCTTCACCTTCAAAAGAACCACCTGGTGAGTATACATATAAGAAATTATGGACATTCTCTGTATCTCTTAAATACTGAACTGTATAACGATATAAATTTTTGTAAGCTTCTTCATCGCAGAAGCCTTTTCCCCACCAAAACCAACTACCATTATTTTCATGGAAAGGCCTAAATAATACTGGTACTCCAGCAGCATCAAGTTTATGTGCAAATTCAGCCACTCTGTCTAAGTATCCAATATATACATCATTTAAATCTCCACCTGGCATTATTCTTTGAACAATATTACCTGTTGTAACATTTGATGAATATTCTAGGTAGTCATATTTTCCATCAGCATCTTTTCCCTTTTCCTTAACTAATTCAAAGTTAGGCATATGAGCAGATACTGAAATTATTCCACCCTGCTTAGCTGTATCTATTGCTAAATCTGCTCCCTTTGTAACTTCATCAATTCCATTTTGCTTATCTTGATCTGTATAATGCACTTCAGCAGCTTGGAAGGATGCGTCTATTCCACAAATTGCAGAAATTGACCCTGTTACATCTTTAGTATCTGAATTACTCCCGCTATCCTTTAATGCTGCTTTTTTATGTGTATCATTTTGGTGACCATATAATACATCATAGGTTTTTCCAATACCCATTAAATAAGCATACAATCCAGAAGTTGCTTTTGTCGCATTAGAATCAACAAGTTTTATACCTGAAGGAATTTTCAAATCCTCTGGTTTAACTACTTCTTGAGGCTTACTTTCCACTTCTTTTTTTACATACACACTGTTACTTTTTGACGCACTTGTATCAGCAGCATATGCAGCTCTTGATAAAATTTCTGTAGGTAAACTAGCACCAAACATACATAGTGCTATTAGCACTAATATCTCTCTTTTTCTCATTACTATACCTCCTATATTCTTAATAATTTTGCCTAAATATCGTGTTAAATTTTAGTGTCTAATTTTCTCTTAAGCACCATACCAGAAATAATACAGAAAAACTCCAAGTACGTAAGTGCCTAACAACAGAAGAATTCCGCCTATGATACGAATAAACCTTATATAATTATCAAAATATACTTGATTTTTTCTATATTTATCCCAACGTCCTGGCACAAGAAAATCAATAAAACTCGCTTTTTTCATGGCTACAATTGTTCCACCAAATACAATACAAAACAATCCAAAAATTAGCTGCATAATACCTCCTTAACTCCTAAAAACATGGCCATAATAATAGAAAATTATTATTAGCCTTTTACAGCTCCTTGTGTTAAGCCGCTATAAATCTGCTTTTGGAAAATAAGAAATATAATTAATGCAGGTAAAATTGTAATAAGCACTCCAGCACAAATATAATTATATTGACTGCCATAAGGACCAGTAAAAGTGAAAAGTGCAGTTGATATTGTTTTAAGATCCTTTGCCTGCAAATATAAATTAGACATATAATATTCATTATAAATACCAACACATTTTAAAATCATTACTGTAATAATTGCTGGTTTTAATAGAGGCAGTAAAATTCTAAAGAATACCCCAAAATAAGTGCACCCATCTAAAATTGCTGATTCATCTAAAGATCTTGGAAGGTTTTCGAAAAATTGCAGAAAAATATATATAGAAATTACGTCCGTTCCCATCATTACAAGCATATATCCTGGTAAAGTATTAATTAGGTTAAGATTATACATAATTTTGTATACTGTTACTTGAGTCGCAATACCTGGAAGCAACGCTGCAAATAAAAATAAATTTCTAATTAATGCATTTCCACGAAATATGAATCGATTTAATACATATGCAATCATTGTTCCCATCATAATGGAAAAGAACAAGACAACAATTAAAACTAAAAATGTATTTCTAAAACCTACTAACATATTTGCTTTCTTAAATGCAACAATAAAATTATCAAAATATGTCCAGCTCTTAGGTAAAGTCATAGGGCTAGTTGATTGATATTCTTGATCAGTTTTAAATGCTGTAATAATACATACTGCAACAGGTATTATGGCAATAAATGCACCAAATGCTAAAATGCAATATTTTAATATTCCTAACACTAACTTTTGAAGTTTCTTAATGTCCATTACTAACTTGCCCCCCTTGGATATTTTCAACTTTTGCTTTAAGCTTTTTCTTTTTCTTAACTTTTAATTCAGCTCTCTCATCAGCATCAATAAATAAGTAAGAAAATAATACTTTCTGAGCAACTGTGCATAAGATAATAATTATTAAAAGAACAACCGCCATAGCTGAAGCTAATCCTACTTTTTGATTTTCATAAGCAATCCTATTCATGATTACAAAATATGTGCCTGTCCCCATGTTACCATTTGTAATTATATATGGAGGTTCAAATGCACTTAATGATCCTGTAATTGAGAGAATCATATTTAATATAACTATATTCTTAATCCCTGGCAGCATAATATATAAAAATCTTTGGAATTTATTAGCACCATCTATATCTGCTGCTTCATATAGTGTACGATCTACTGACATTATAGCACCAATGAATAAAACCATATTTTGTCCCATATATCTCCAAACTGATGTAGCCGCTAGTGATGCGTTGTTAATTCTTGTATCTTTTATCCAATAAGGTAATTGATCCAAATTAAATCCAATGGCCTGCAAAAGAGAATCTAAAACAAACCCACGGGCATAAAAGAATTTAAAAATAAATCCTACTGCAATTCCGCTAATTAGGTAAGGAAAAAACATTGCGCCTTTTATAAAAGCTCCTCCTTTTGTTTTAAAACTTAGAATACTTGCAAATAAAAGAGCTATTCCCAATTGTACAAATGATGCGGCCATATAATAAAAACTCAATGTTAATGCTGTAAAACAATCATCACGTTGAAATACATCTACATAATTCTGCAATCCAACCCATTTTTGTGGTCCAATATATTTCATATTATAAAAGCTAAATTCTATCATTTTATAAAACGGTAAGTAAGTAAAAATAAAAAGTAATAGTAATGGAAAGAATGAAAAACTACAAATTACTAACCTCTTTTGTACCTTTCCACTTTTAACCCATTTAACAAAATCAAATTGTTGTTTTAACGTTATATCACTACTGCTCCTCATAGAATCCATATCTTCCTCCAATTATATCTGAGCCAAATTATAAATTTAGCTCAGATAAGTATTATTTCCTTATTTATTTACTTCTACTTTTAATTTTTCTTGTGCAGCAGACCACTTAGCATTCCAATCATCCATAATTTGATCAATCGTTTTATCTCCATGTAAAGCTGCTTCTACAATTTCACATTTTTTATTATTATCCTTGTTTAGTCCAACTTCTGACTCATTATTTATATTAGTAAATAATGCTTCTTCTCCACTTTTTGCTGGATTATCAACTACCAATTGCACATCTTTAAAATCAGCTAAAAGAGATGGAAGTTTTTCAGATTTAAGAGCAGGAATACTACCTTCATCATCATATATAGGAGATTTTTCTACTAACCATTTTACATAAAGCATTGAAGCAATTTGATTTTCATTAGAAGATTTCTTATTAATGCCAAAAGGATAGTTACCACCAGCTGTTGCATATTGTTTACCATTAACTGTTATTGGGAATGGCATATAACCTACATCATCAGGCTTATCTCCTGCAGCTTTCATTTGGTTAACGGCCCAAGAGCCAAGTACCATAGTTGCTATTTCTCCGCTGTTTAACCTACCTTTACAGCTTTCCCAGTCAGTACCAGTAGGGTCATCTTCAACTAATTTCTTTGAAACAGCTTGATACAATGTATTATAAACTGCATAAGGACCTGTTCCATCTGATCTTTTAGCAAATGGATTTTTCATATGAACTATTTTATTGTTCATAAAATCGGAATCCCCTGTTGCCGTACCTCCAATATAAGCATCCCAAGCTCCAACAGGCCACCCTGCTGCAAAGTTAGTATACATAGGAATTGCTTTTGTTTTTTCTTTTATTATTTGTAAATCAGCTAAAAATTCATCTGGTGTCTTTGGTAATGTTGTAATTCCGGCTTCCTTCCAAATTCTTTTATTGTATACTACACCGCTTGCAGTACCTCCATTTGCAATACCGTATTGTTTTCCGTCATATTGAGATGTTACACCAAAGTTATAAATTCCATCTAATGTACTTGAATCCCCTAGTGGAATAAAATAATTTTGGAATTCAGTTTTATCAATAGCTGTAGGAATAAAACAGATATCCCCCCAGTCCCCTGTTGACAACTTAAGCTGCATAGTTTGTTCGTAATCTGTAACACCTTGATAAGTAACTTTAATATTAGGGAATAATTTCATAAATTGTTTTGCATAATCGGCATACACAGTATCAACTACATCAGTTCTGTTAGTCAAAATGGTAATGTCTGCCTTAAGATCCTTATAATCTTTGTCTAAATTAATTTCATTAATTTTAGGAACCTCTACTTTACTCCCCCCAGTGCTAGCAGCATTTCCACTTGATTGGTTACTACCACAAGCTACCATGGAAAAAGATAACATAGCTGCTAAAACAGTTCCTAATAGTTTCTTACACTTCAACATTATTAGTCCTCCTTGATTAATTTATTTTACATACCATTTTAATTAATCGTTTACTTAAAATTAATATGTTTGTAATCTCAATTATACTATTTCTCTTTTATAAATCATCAAAGTATCTTGCTTTTTATATACATATATTGCTTATTTGGGTTCTTGCTTTATAAACTTATAAAAGTGTGAAATTTAATTAAAACATTGCCAAGGGTAAAAATGGACTGCACATAAAATGTTAATGCACTGCTCTTTCTATATAAAAATAAGGAGACATCGCTAATGGATCTCAATCCACTAATGCAACAGCTCCATAATGTTTTTAAACAAAATTATTTTAGCATTTTACTTTTATAATATAAGGGGGAAACTCCAAATTTCTTTTTAAACATTTTTGAAAAGTTGAAAATATCAATATACCCTGTACTCCTTGCTGCTTCACTTGGTGAAAAGTTATTTTCTAAAAGAAATCGTGCAGCTTTTTCTAATCTCACATCAATTATATATTGTTTAGGAGACTTCCCTATAGATTTTTTAAATATAGTTGAAAAATATCCTCTATTTATTCCAAGATAATTAGAAATTGATTCTACAGTAATTTCACGCATGTAATTAGCTAGTATGTAACTTTCTGCTTTCATTACATAAATTTTAGGGAAATCATTTACTGCTTCATTATTCTCTTCTTCTATAAGAATTGAAAATAGCTCGTACAGTTTTGAAGTCAAAAATATCTCTTTTGAAATTTGAAATTTTTCTGATTCAAGCATACTTCTAAATATATACTCAGAAGCTTGTGAATATAAAATATCCTTCCTCAAAAAGGATGCCTTTTCAAATAAGTTTCCACTTAAATTCAAATTAAATCCAATCCATATATATTTCCATGGATCCTCATTATCAGCTTCATAGTATGTGATTTCATTTGGTCTTATTATAAATATATTGCCTTTTTTTAGAATATAGGTTTTATCACGAATTTTAAATTTTCCTTTACCATCGACAATATAATGTATGAGAAAATATTCTCTAGACGCTGGTCCAAATTCGTGGCTTTTACAGCACTCTTCGACTCCGCATAGGAGTGGGTTTAAATCCTTAAAATTCTGATTTAATACTAAAATATCATGATGCATTATATCACCTTCCAATTTCAAAACAAATTAAACGACATAGTCTTTATATAATTATAATATATCTTTAATAACATAACAAAATGACAAATTCAAATTACATTTTTCAATGGTAACTATATATAATTATTGTTAGTATTTACTTATGTGATTCACATATTATATTAAATTAACATAATTGTTAAAGAAAGAAGGTTTGTTATTATGATGGCAAAGACTCCACCCATGGGCTGGAATTCTTGGAACACATTTGGATGGGAAATATCTGAAGACCTTATTAAATCAGTAGCAGATATTTTTGTCGAATCAGGCTTGAAAGATGCAGGATATGAATATATCGTTATAGATGATTGTTGGTCAAAAAAACAAAGAGATAAAGATGGCAGATTAGTAGCTGACGAAGAAAAGTTTCCAAATGGAATGAGAGCATTAGCTGATTATGTTCATAGTAAAGGTTTAAAATTTGGTATGTACTCTTGCGCTGGAACTATGACATGTGGCGGTTATCCTGGAAGCTTTGAGCATGAGTTTATTGATGCAGAGACTTTTGCTTCTTGGGGTGTAGATTATTTGAAATATGATTATTGCTACAAGCCTGATGGCATCCCTGGCCATATTCTTTATAAAAGGATGGCTATGGCTTTACGTAATTGTGGTAGAGATATTTTATTCAGTGCTTGTAACTGGGGAAATGATGATTCCTTCAACTGGATGCGTGCATCTGGTGCTCATATATTTAGATCCACAGGAGATATTCAAGATAACTGGGAATCTATAAAGGATTTAGCATTAAAGCAGCTTAACAAGGAATGTTATAGTGGACCATATTGTTATAATGATGTGGATATGCTCGTAGTTGGAATGTATGGTAATGGAAACGTTGCCTTAGGTGGATGTACTGATGAAGAATATAAAACACATTTTTCTTTATGGGCAATGATGGATTCTCCATTAATGATTGGTTCAGACATAAGAAAAATGAACGAAACAACTAAAAACATATTAACAAATAAAGAAATTATTGAAATTAATCAAGATATAGAAGGCAGACAAGCATATACCATTCCTCAATGGAACAACTCTGACTGTATGGCATATGTAAAAACACTTAGTAACGGTGATTATGCAATAGGCTTCTTTAATTTTGGGGATTCTGCTGGCGAAATGTCTCTTCAATTTTGGGATATTGGCTTGCCAACGTCTTCAGGTCTTGGTCTAAGTTTAAGGGATTTATGGAAGCATGAAGATCTTGGAACTTTTAAAGAAAGCTACACTATCAAGCTGGAGCCTCACGCTTGTGCTGTTTTTAAAGCAAAGGTAATCAAACTATGAATGACATCTGTAAGGAATGCAACAAAATATTAGAAACCGATGAAGTAGCAATCTATCGCAGGTTAGTCCAGAGAGGTGCTACAGAATATCTTTGTATAGATTGTCTTTCCAAGCATTTTAAATGTAGTAGAGATTTAATTATTGAACGTATAATTCATTTTAGAGAAATTGGATGTACATTATTCTGTAAGTAAAGATAATAATGTGCATCTAATTATTCATGTTAATTTTTTAAATTTATTAAACGGTTTCAAATTATTCTTATATTACTATAATTTTATTTAAATTATACATTTATTTTTTGGGGGGTAATTTTTATGGCTCGTGAAATAGGCAATCTTTCATATGATTGGTTCTCAAAAAACCTTTTGAGTTCCTCTCCTACTCTCAAGTATAAGGATTATGATTCCCTTTTTATTCGACCATCTAACTTTGCTGAAAAAAATTTATATTATATAACACAAATAATTGATGTTCATGCCAAGTTTCCATTTTATTATAAATTAGATACTTTTAATTCCTACTGCATTTTATATGCACAAAGTGGTCACAGCAAACTATTTTATAAAGATAATATTCATATACTTGAACCAAATTCAATTTTATTTATTGATTGCAATTATTCTCATAATATTGAACTATATGACTCAGAGGAATTACATTATCAAATACTTTATATCAATGGTAATAACATTGATTGTTTTTATAAGCTTTTTACAGAAAACAACCATCATATTTGTAACTTACATCTAGAATCTGATATACCATATACTTTTAGAAAATTATTTCAACGTTGCAATGAAAACTTCAAATATTCTGAGTTTATTATTTCAAATTTAATTGCAAGTTTATTGAGTAGCTTACTTTTAAGTAAAGAACAAAATCTTAGGAATATTCGAACTGCACCTGAATATATACTAGAAATTAAATCATTATTAGATTGCAATTATGCTCATTCTTACACCTTAGATGAACTTGCAGAACAATATAATATTAGTAAATATAAAATGGTAAGGGATTTTACTAATTACCTATCTATATCTCCTATTAATTATCTAATAAATAAAAGAATGGAGATAGCCAAAAATCTGCTTAGTACTACTTCACTTTCAATAAATGAGATATCGTTTTCTGTCGGAATTGAAAATACAAGCCATTTTATAAATCTTTTTAGAAAAAAAGCTGATATTACACCATCAAACTATCGAAAATTATATGGTTCTTCTGTTATTTGCTTATAATATAATAATGTGCTTAAAAGTGGTTGAAAAATCAATTTTAAGCACATTTTTTAGCTTTTTTAATTAACAAATCAATCAAATCCATATAAACTAAAATATACATCACATATTATATTTCTTAAGTCAAACAATATTAGAGAGTACGATTTCAAGTCAGTATGTTCATTTTAATTTACTAAGGTAAGGAAGTGATATAATGTCAAAGGCTTTGTTTGTAAATATGTTAGGTCATGGACATATTAATCCTACTATCGGTATAGTTAAGGAATTAATTAACAGAGGTGAAGATGTTACGTATATTGCTGGTGAAGAATTTAGAGAAAAAGTTGAAAAGACGGGTGCTAAATTTAAAGGACATAAAAATTTATTTAATATTTCTAATTTTATAAGCAACGAATTAGATTTAGAGAACAATAAAGCATTATCAGATGCAATGAGGACTTTGGGAGAAATTCTAGAAGTGATTTTTAATTCAAATGAAAAATTTGATTATGTTATTTATGATTCATCCTTTATTTTAGGTCAAGAAGTAGGAAGAGTATTAAGAGTTCCAACTATCTCCTCTACTACTACCTTTGCCATTAATAAAGAATTAATAGCTAGTATAACTAAATCGTCATATGCTGAAAAATTTAAACCTAAATTTGAAGAAATGAAACCAAAGATAAAAGAAATACTAAATAGTTCAACTTACTTAGATTTTGTTAATGAATTACACGATAAATATAACATAGAATTTCCTAGTTTATCTACTAGATTTACTAGAAAAGCTTTAGTCAACCTTGTGTATACTTCTAGATACTTTCAACCTTTTGGGGAAAGCTTTGATGAAACTTATAAATTCATTGGCCCATCCATAGCTGATAGAAGAGAAGATACTGATATTGTTCTTAACAATAATGAGGACAAAAAAATTATTTATATTTCTTTAGGTACTATCTTTAATAATTCTATTGAATTTTATGAAAGCTGTTTTAAGGCTTTTGAAAATATGAATGTCCAAGTTGTTATGTCTGTTGGCAAAAAAATTAATATAAATGAATTTAAAAGTATCCCCTTAAATTTTATTGTACGAAACTACGTACCTCAGCTTGAAATTTTGAAATACGCAGATTTATTTATTACTCATGGCGGTATGAATAGTACAAATGAAGGCCTATATTATGATTTACCATTAATTCTTATTCCTCAATCTGTTGATCAGCCTTTTGTAGCTAACAGAGTTGCAGAACTTGGTGCTGGAATTATAATAGAAAAAGATAAAATTACATCCGAAATATTAAATCAATCAGTAACTAGGATTCTTTCAGATAACAATTTTAAAATTAATAGTGAAAAGATTGGTAAATCATTAAGAGATGCAGGAGGATATAAAAAAGGTGTCAATGAGATAATGAATTTGATAAACTCTAATGTGCAATTAACATAGTTGTATTTGCTCACTTAATTTTACATATTATATGCCAATGTTTTTTTGTAATTTAACATTGGCATTTTTTTATTTGATAGAGTTAATTAAATAACGACTACTATTCTGATAGTATAAACACAGCTTCAATATCTGCAGTTATTTTGTTTTCACCAGCTTCAATAGGCGTACCAGCACTTGTACTTTTAAATGTCATTACTGGTAATGGAGTTATATTTCCCTTATATTGTTCGTTTATTTTAATTGGTATAATATTTACTTTAACTTTAAGTTCATTAGCTATAACAACAGCCTTATTTTGAGCATCTTCAAGTGCTAGCCCTAATGCTTCATAATAAAACTTACTTTCATTAGATACAATAAAGGTAATACCACTTACAGTATTTGCACCATTTCTTACTGCAGTATCAATTACTTGCCCAGCAAAATTAACATCATTAATTAGAACCTTCAAGTTATTACTTACTTCGTAGCCTCTAAAAACTTGCCTTCCATTAATATAATCATAATTTGCCCTTATATTATAATTTTCAGTCTGTATATATTTAGGTAACACTCCTATTTCCACTAGACTATTTATAACTTGCGTTGTTATTCTGGCATTTTCCTCCTGTGCTGCTTGCAATTGTATATTTTCCGTTATAACACCAACTACGGCTTCTGCTGAATCAGGTTTTACACTTACAATCCCCTTTCCAAAAACTCTCAATTCATTATCACATCCTGCTCTGTCATCATCCTTCGAGTTATATATATCATTATCCCGTAACAGATTCACGCTTTTCTGCCTCCAATAGAATTAACTAATGCATAATATGATTTCTATTATATTAATGTTTCTATTTCCTTCTTTAATTTATAGGTTGATAATATTATAACGTTCAATATTTGAGCAACAAAATCCACTTCAATTAGAGCGTAATTAGTGATTCTAGTTAGATTAAAGATTATCATTTTTTGTTTAATACTTTATTTATAAATACATTTACTAATTCAGGATCAAACTGAATTCCTGCATTCCTTTGTAGTTCTTCTGCTGCATACTTTTCCGTTATTGCATTATGATAACTTCTTTCACTAGTCATAGCATCATATGCTTCTACTATGGCTATAATTCTTGATTCAATTGGTATATTTTCTCCTTTTAATCCTTTAGGATATCCATCTCCATTCCACATTTCATGATGTAATAGAACATATTCTGCTATTTCAGACATTTCATTAACTGTATTTAGTATTCTGTATCCTATTTCAGGATGACGTTTAATTTCTTCAAATTCATCATCAGAAAGCTTACCAGGCTTATTAAGAATATTTTCATCCAAAGCTATTTTACCTATATCATGCAGCAGTCCAGCAGTTTTAAGATCATATACATTTTTTTCACTAAATCCAAGATTTTCCCCCATACTTTTACATAAATCAGAAACTCTAACTGAATGTTGCTCTTCCCTTTCATTTTTTTCATTAAGAGTATTCATTATAGTGTTAACAGTTTTTCCTCTCATGCATGAACTTTCGAAAAGTTTTCTCTTATACATATAATCCTCAGCTTTTTTAAATACTTCCTTAATGTCTTCATTCATATTCCTTTTGGTTTCATAACCAAAAGATATTGATATATCTATATTTTGGACTTTTTCCTGCTTAGCTATATTATTAATTTTTTTAATAATCTGCTCTGTTTCACTTGCGTCTGTATTTGATAACAAAATAACAAACTCATCACCACCTATTCTTGCAATAATATCTTGTGGTCGGCAGCCTTTTTTTATTATTTCTGCAACTTTTTTAATAAGTTCATCTCCTACAGCATGACCAAAAGAATCATTAATTAGTTTTAATCCATTTACATCACCTAAAACGATAGTAAACGGTAGGTTCTCTTTAAAATTTAATCTATTTAATTCTTCTTCATAAAATCTTCTATTCTTTACACCAGTCAATTGATCATTGTAACTTAAATATTCTAAGTTTTTTTCTAACTGCTTTCGCATTGTAATATCCCTTAATATAGCCAGAACTTCATTTTGTCCTTTTTTTACCATCCTTACTTCAAAATACTCTTCTAAATCTTTGTTGATTAATTTATATTCAAAACTATGTAAATTACCACTTTCAAACACTAGTTTTAAATTCTCATAAGCTAATTCTGCTATTTCTTTTGGCATAATCTCAGCAATGGTTTTATTAATGAAAACTTCTTTTGGCATTAGCAAATTATTATAATCACTAGATTCACAATCTATAAAAACACCATCAGCGTTAATTATGAACAACGTATCTGGAATAGCTTGAATTATTGCTTTGCTTTTTTCTTCACTTTTACTTAATCGCTGTTCATCTTCACATATTTTCTTATATTGAATTCTTAACTCTTCCTCACTTGTAGCCAATTGACTTACATATTCCTCAAGTTCTTTATTGCTATCTTTAAGCTGTTTTTCTCTAAGTGAGATTTTTTTCAAAAAACTTGCAATTAATAAATAAAGAATATACGAAGTTATAATAACATATATAAATCCTTTATACGTATTAACTGATAAAATAACATTTCTATTATTAAAAAGTTGATTTACAACTCTATCTGAGAAGTAAACCCAAATAAATCCAGATATCAAGTATATCAAACATATTTTAACGCTTTCATACATAAATAAATTTTTCTTTAATTTTGAATTTATCTTTTTTCTAATATATATTAACATCTTTATCCTCAACCCCTTTCCTATTCATTTATTAAAATTAAAATATTTAACATTAATTCTTATTCGTCTTATTTTGTCAATTTCCTTCAATTATTTCACGAATATTTCCCAAATCAAAATTAATAATTATATGATCTTGAATTATATACAAAATTAGATAAAACAAACAACAATTCACTGGTGATACAATATTGGAGTAACTAATTCTCATATGCACAAAATTATTTTATATTAGAAGTCTCATTTTTCACCTGGGATTTTTTCTACTTATTATATTTCACCCTCAAATTATATTGATAAAAAAAATCTAGTAATTTAATTACCAGATAATAAATTACTAAAAATATTTTCCTTTTTATTGTGAGTCTTAAAAATATCTTAATCCAATTTTTCATAGATAATTGAAGAATAGCAAACAGTATTTCTACTGTTCACTACCCTACAAATGTGAAAAAAACTTTCAGCAATGCTTATTATAATTACAATTCCTTAATACAAGCTTAATAAGTTTATAGAAATTAAAAGCAGATAAGGTATTTCTACTCAATCAGCTGTCTATAGAAACATCATTTATTGTTATTCTATTTTTTATAAAGTTTTATTTTCTTCCTCAGTAATAGCTTTATTTTGGTCACTTATACCTGGTGTACTAGGATCAACTAATATTCCTAGCATAGTTAAAATCGTTAGAACTGTGTTAACAATTTCGGAAAAATTGCCTGGAATTATATTTAATCCTAGCTGCTGAATTAATAATGCTAAAGCGCTAGCCATAGCAACCCAAAAAGCTTTGTTTTTTAATCTTGCTTTTATATCTATTGTTAACATCTTTTTACTCACCTCTTATATTTTATAATACATAATATGAAGTAGTAACCCGAATGGGCACTATATTAACCTAATTAATATACCCCATCTTATTGTTAACTAAATAGTATTTATAAGTTGACAATATATAAATTTAACTATATACTAAATTTATATTTATTTTAACAAATTGGGGCGGGGTGAACTAATATGGAAAACTTAGTTAGAGAAATTATTAATGGAAGACGTTTGACCAGAAACGATAATTTAGAATTTTTATTATCTGTTAATTTAGAGGAGCTATGCAACGGTGCTGATAAAATTAGAAAGGAATTATGCGGTGATAAGGTAGATCTTTGTACTATAATTAATGGGCGTAGCGGCAGATGCAGCGAAAACTGTAAATTTTGTGCTCAATCTAGTCATCACAAAACACATGTTAAAGAATATGATTTTTTAGATCCAGATATTATCTTAGAAGATTGTAAAAAAAATGAAGCAAACGGGGTGCATCGATATTCTATTGTTACTGCTGGAAAAGCATTAACTGGTGATGATTTTGAAAAAGCTATACAAGCCTATAAAAAAATGCATGAAGAATGCTCACTTAACTTATGTGCATCACATGGTTTATTATCACTAGAAGAATTTACTCGTTTACGGGAAGCTGGGGTTACAATGTATCATGCAAATATTGAAACTTCAAAAAATAATTTTCCTAATATATGCACTACTCATTCATATGAAGATAAAATTAATGAAATCAAACTAGCTCAAAGATCAGGATTAAAAGTTTGTTCAGGTGGAATTATAGGAATGGGTGAAACTTGGGAAGATAGAATTGACATGGCCTTAAGTTTATCAGAACTTAATGTTATATCAGTACCAATTAATGTTTTAATGCCTATAAAAGGCACACCCTTTGAAAATTTAGAACGAATTTCTGAAGAAGATATTTTAAGAACAATTGCAATTTTTCGCTTAATAAATCCAACTGCTTATATTCGTATGGCAGCGGGTAGAACTTATTTTGCTAATGGTGGAAAACAAATTTTTAAAGCTGGTGCAAATGCTACAATTACTGGTGATATGTTAACAACTGTTGGAAGCAATACATACCAAGATAAAGTTATGCTTGCAGAGCTTGGTTTTGATATTAGTCGATAAAATTATTTGCATCAATATATAAATAAAGGAGATTTAACTATGGAGAATACAACTAAAATGAATACACGACAATTAACATTAATAGGAGTTATGACTGCTGTTATCTGTGTCTTAGGACCACTTTCACTTCCAATAGGATTAGTTCCAATTTCATTAACTAATCTTGCAATTTATTTTGCAATATATATATTAGGAAAAAAACAAGGAACTATTAGTTATATGGTATATCTTCTTATAGGACTTATAGGTTTGCCAGTATTTTCAGGCTTTTCTGGAGGCTTTCCTAAATTAGCTGGACCAACTGGTGGATACTTAATTGGATTTGCTTTTATGGCTTTTATAAGCGGCTTATTTATTGATAAATTTACTGATAAAATTTATATGTGTTTCTTAGGAATGGTTCTAGGTACAGTTGTTACATACTTATTTGGTACAGCATGGTTATCATATGTGGCACATATACCATTTAACAAAGCATTAGCAGCTGGTGTACTTCCATTTATTCCAGGAGACTTAATAAAAATGGTAATTGCAGCCCTTATTGGACCTCAAATAAGAAAAAGACTTATATCTGCAGGATTATAGATTTAATTGATATATTTTATATACTAAAAGAGTTGCGTTAATTCAAGATATTAATGCAACTCTTTCTTTTATCTATTCTTTTTAACTAAATATGGGCATTATTAAATTAGCGAATAAAATTTGTAAAGATTTTATCCTCTTTTTCTGGTTCTTCAATTTTTCCCTTTCCTAACTCAACTAGTTTCATGAGCCATGCCATGTTTTTGCCTAGGACTCTCATTACTTGTCTTCCTTCTTCATCCTCTTTAACTTCTCCTGGTGCTGTTCCATGTATAACATTCCAATAATTTGATGTTGGCATAAGCATCTCAGAATAATTAATATAATTATTTAATTGTTCAAAAGTCGGTACACCACCTGAGCGCCTAACGGCAACAACAGAAGCTCCAACTTTATGTCTAAGCATCGAATTATTTGAACTTGCAACATAAAAAGCCCTATCTAAAAATGCTTTCATTGTAGCCCCTAGAGCTGAATAGTGAACAGGTGAACCTAATATTATGCCATCTGCTTCTTTCATCTTTTGAATCCATTCATTTACTTCATCTTGTATAACACATTTTTCATCTTGATTTCTTACACAGCCATTACAAGCGAGACATCCTCTTATAACCTTATTACCCACATGAACAATTTCTACATCTATTCCTTCTTTTTCAAGTTCATCTGCTACCATTTTAATTGCATGAAATGTATTTCCTTCCTTTTTAGGACTTCCATTAAATGCCACTACTTTCATTTCCATCACCTATCCTTTTATTACTTGTACCTCATGATACTAAATACAGTATATTTAATAAATAATATTGCAACAAGTAGGCACTTTAAAGTTAGTTAACTTACTTTAAAGTATGAATTATGTTATTATCTGCATTAATGAGCAAAATAAAATCTTTACTTTCAATTTCTATTTTAAATATCTCTATTTTATAATATAATTATTCATAACTAATTTATTTGTAGGTGATGATATTTTGATAGAATATAATGGCAAATCATACATATGTGCTTTAGATTTAGGTTTTGAAACAATACGCGGAAAGTGGAAAGCTGTGATACTATGTCATTTATCTGATGGGCCAAAAAGGTTTTTGGAATTACAGAGAATTACATGCGGAGTAAGTCAAAAGGTTTTAAGCGAATCCTTAAAACAACTTGAGAATGACGAAATAATAACAAAACATATATATGCTGAAATACCTCCAAGAGTTGAATATTTATTGACTGAGAAAGGACAAGAATTGGTTCCTGCATTAAAGATAATTGAGGCATGGTCAAAAAAACAGTTTTCTATATAATATATCAGGATATACACTTTGTATATCCTGCTTCATATATCAAAATATTAGTAATATCTTGATTTAACTTCTCTTGTAAAGCCATAATCTATAATTACAGGCTTTCCATTAATTATTCCCCAGTTGCTTTCTCTATTAAAATCGCCTAACAATAAATTGTATTTTCTCTTAAGATTTTGTATTTCTTTTGAGTTAAACAATTCTTTTTTATTCGTAACATTAAAATATCTCCATATAGATAAAATGCTATTTACTTTTTTCGCTTTTTGCATTATTAGTAATCTATAATCCTTAGAGGCCTGTACTACTTTCGCAAATAAATTTGAATGATCTTTAACTGAAATTTTATATTCAGATTTATTTTGTGCAATTCCAGCATCATTTTTTGCAATTTTAATTACATACCCATTTCCCAAATCATATACCCGCCTACTTGAACCTGAACCAATATATTTATAATACCCTCGCGCAACATCAAACATAATCTGATCAAATTCAAAAATCATTTTTGCACCTACTTCGTAAAATCAATTTATAATCTTTAGTTAACAATGGATATATTATACTATTCTCATTATAATAAAACCGTTCTTATTTATATTATTAATGCAACAATTTATAACTATAATCACTAATAATGCATACTTAAAAGAAAAAACATCAAAATCTAAACGTTAGATTTTGATGTTTTTGAGTTGTACTTTCATAAATATATTCTAATTAATATTTTTAATCAGCTACTGATTAGCTACAGATTCACTTTTGCTTACAGGCAATAATAATCCTGATTTTGTTAAAATCGGCCTTAATGCATTATAAATAAGACTTACTAGTATCACTGATGCTACTGCATTAACAGAAGTAGCAAAAACACTAAACTTTGCTAATACTTCTGCTACCTGCTGAGGTTGTCCAAGAATGTATTGTTTATAAAAATATCCCACAAGAGGATCGAAAACAACATTAAAAGCTAATCCACCAATTGAAGCAATTAACGCCCACTTAGCTATATATTTTGTATCATTACTTTGATCAATTTTAGCAAATTTATGAGCAATTAATCCTGTTATTAAGCCTATACATAATTTCAATATAAAAGTTTTTGGTGCTCCTATTGCATATGTTGGATCAAGTAAATCTGATATTGTCATACCTATAGCCCCTGACAAGCCTCCATATACTCCACCTAAAAGTAATGCAGCTAAAACGCAAAATGCATTTCCAATATGCAATGAAACTGCGTCACCTCCACCAACTGGTATTTTAATTGAAAGAAAAGTAAATGAAACAAAACATAATGCCGCAAGTATTCCTGTTTGTATTATTTTAATAAGCGTTGAATTTTTGTTTTCCATACAATGCCCCCTTAGTAATATTTGTTTTTATATGAAAATACTGAGATTATTATAACACCACATGTAAATTATGACAATTGTATGGATACATTATATACAACAAAAATTCCAGGTTATTTTTTATGATTTTAAAGAATTGTCGCTATAGGAAAGGTAACACATCATTAGTGTAGGCTCTTAAAACTTCCCCTACGCTCCAAGCTTGGCTATAACACCCTCTGCTTGTAGCGGTAAAGTCTCCATCGAATACTTCAGCTATTCCGTTGATGCACCCATCATTCATATGATCTTCAAAAACTTCACACATTTCTTTTGCCCTGTAGACTGCTTCTTTAGAATAATTATTCACCTTACAATATGCTGATATAAATGCACCTGTAATAAAGCCCCATGAAGTTCCCATATGATAAGCTAGATCCCTTTTCATTAAAGCCCCAGTATATTCACCTTTATATTCTTCATCTAAAAAGGATAAAGATCTTATTCCATAAGTTGAATAAAGTTCTTTATACACTTTGTATACAACTTTTCTTTCTCTTTCTAAATCAAGCATTGTGAATGGTAATGAAACTGCCAAAATTTGATTTGGTCTAACTTTTCCATCATTATCATCAACAACGTCATATAGACATTGTTCATCTGAATTCCAGAACTTTTTGTTAAATGATTCCTTAACTTTTTTAGCCAAATCTTTATAGTTTCCTTTATCTTTGTCAAATTTTTCGCACAACCAATCCATAATACATAGAGCATTGTACCAAAGAGCATTTATTTCTACTGGTTTACCATGCCTTGGAGTAACTACTAATTCGCCAACTCTTACATCCATCCATGTTACCTGATCTAATCCGCTTCCTGCATGAATAAGACAATCTTCATCCATGTAAATAGAAAAATCAGTACCATTAGAGTATGCGTTAATAATTTCAACTAATTTATCAAATATTTTATCCTTTATAAATTTAAAATCACTTTCATTTCCAGTATATTGTAAATATTTATATACAGCTTGCACATACCATAAAGAAGCATCTACAGTGTTATAAAATGGTTGAGTTCCTTTATCTGCAAAAACATTTGGTACAAGTCCATTTCTTACATATTGAGCAAAGGATTCTAAAATTTCTCTTGCATCTTTAAATCTTTTTGTTGCTAATGTTAATCCTTCAAATGCTATCATTGTATCTCTTCCCCAATCAACAAACCAAGGGAATCCTGCAAGTACTGTCTTTAATCTTGTACTGTTTCTATTTACAATAAAGTGATCTGCTGATTTTACCAAATTTAAAGCAAGAGCATCAGAGTATCCTGAAAGTTTCATAAGTTCATTAGCTCTATTTTTATATTCTTCAGTAATAGTAAATCCATCCTTTTCATCGATTTCTTCTATGGTACATTTCAAATAAAACTTTTTAGTTTCAAAAGGCTGTAAATTTATTACTATATCATAAGGTGTATAATGATTATCTAGCCCTTCATTTCCAGTTCTATATTCAAACTCATAATAATGATTTTCTTCAAATAATAAATTATTATTTGATTCATTTAAAATTCTGTTTTTAAATTCGCCATCTGATGCCATAAAACTTATTGTGATTTGATTATTTTTATGTGGATATAATTTTAAAATATTTCCTTTTAGTTGAGTTGCAAATTTTAAATCATTTGTTTCTATTTTTGAGCCTGCTTCTTTATATGTAAACAGTGGTGTTATAGTAATTTGGGATTCGCTATTGCCATTTTCTATTTCATAGCATATTACAACTGTATTGTGTCCATATTCCATAGCTATAGTTTTCTTTAATTTAATATCTTCCACTTGATAAATATATTGAGGAATTGAATCAAAAATAAAGCGTTGAAGATACTCATAACCATTTTTAGTATTATGATTGTAGTATTCTTGGCAAGCTAAATCATACTCTCTTCCATCTACCGCAATCTTCTCTTGAATTTTTGACAAAATGGCATACCTCTCTACTGGTGGGTTCAATGATGCTATCAAGTATCCATGGTGACTTCTAAATCCACTATTAATAATAGTTTGTCCTGAATAACCGCCAAGACCGTTCCCTATCATCCATTCTCTTTCATTACCTTCTTTTATTGTTCTCCAGCATCCTCTTCCAAATCTATACGTCAACTCCATAATTAATCTCCTTTACTCTAAAATTTCCCATATATTAAACTATTCTGAAATTAAATTAATACTAATCCAGTTTTCAGAAACGGTTCCAAAATAAAGTATATGTTATTATTTATTTATTGTAAACATTTAATAAGCAAATGGCATTATTATTACATAACTTGGCAGTATTTTATTAATAATAAAAAAACATGAATTTCTGCTTATTATTCTCAAAAATCCATGTTTCTTTGCAAAGAAATTTTTATTTTACTAAGCTCCTAACAAATTTTTATTCCTTGCGGAAACTTAAATATATTATAAGGATCGTATTTACTTTTTATTTTCCTCAATTTTTCTATATTTTCACCATGATATTCTCTTTCATAATCATCAAGCTCTGCCAAAGGAAAATTAATATATGAACCTAAAGTATACTTTTTTATAAAATTAAGTTTCTCTATTACCCATTCTTTATTTATTTGTGCATACTTTGAGTCCTCCCAAACAGATTGGTACCCCATTATGAATTTTGCACCCCTATAATTAAAAGCCGTATCATTATCTTTTCTATCCTTAACTGCTCCACCTAATCCATACAGTGAAATAGCACTGTATATTGATCCTTCTTGCCTATGTTCTATAATTTTTATAATTTCCTTCATATCTCTTTTAGTATAATCATTATATACAAATCTTCCGGATGACTTAAATTTTTCATAAGGTGGATGACTATCCTGAATTTTTCTATTTGCCTCTAATATATTAAGATATTCCAATTTAAATTTAACCTTTTCTGAGATATTATTAAATGGCTCTAAAGTCCTATTAGCTTCTTCTTTATTGCCATAAAATAATCCCGTAATACGTACTCCTTTTCCTTTTACTTTTGAATTATACATGCCCATTTTTAAATTAATTCGTCTATCCAGTCCATTAAAAAACTCAGTCCATATTTCAAATATTTTAAGTATTTCTTGAAACTCAATATCTGCAAAATCTATATCTATTAATGTTACCATTTCAATTTTTGGAATAAGCTTAAAGGTCATACTTGTAATTACTCCAAAATTTCCTCCACCAGCTCCTCTGCAAGCCCAAAATAAATCTTCATTGTTTTTTTCTGAAGCAGTTATTTTCTTTCCCTCATAATTAACCATTTCAATTTCAAGTAAATTATCGCATGCTAATCCAAATAGCCTATTGGAATAGCTCCATCCCCCGCCTAAGACTAATCCTGTAACACCAACAGTCGGGCATCCACCTCCTGGAAAAGGATAATGCTTACTTCCTAAAACCTCATACAACTCTCTGTTTCTAACTCCCCCTTGTATCTTAAAAACACTCTTTTCCTCATCTACATCTATTTTATTCATCTTACTTACATCAATAATAACAATATCGTTTCCTGTTGAATACCCTTCATAATGATGCCTTCCACTTCTTATTCTAATCTCCAGTAAATTTAGTTTTGCCCAAGTTATTGCATTACTAATATCATATTTATTACTGCAATAAACAATTACTAATGGATATTTTTCAATCCCTCTATTCCAAGCTTTTCTATCTTCCTCATAGTTAAAGCTATCTTTAGTAACTATTTCACCAGTCAGACCTCTATAATCAAACTTTTTCAAAATTTTCACCCTCTTCTGTGTTCGGCTTTATCTATTCATTATAAAATATTTTTTCTCTAATTATTATATATGAAAATTCTATTTTAACCATTCAATTCCCTACAACTCTCTTTAGTTTAGTAGCTTGCTTAAATCGTTAGACATTTATATCTATTATATATCTTATTTTCATCCTTTTCCATATTCTATTTTTCTTTTCCTTTAGTTTTCTCATGTTTTCGACGCTACAGAGATAGGTTGTTCTATATCATATGTATAATTTAAAGCTAATTACAGAGAATAACATCGAAAGGTGGGTTTTATATTTATGAAAAAGTTAATTATGTTCTTATTAATTACACTATATATATCATTTAATATGATCATAAATTCTCCTTTGGCACAAGTGAGTGGTGTTAAGGAAGGTTTATATAAAGCATCTGATTTAAATATTTCAGAGGATAAAACTTATACTATTCAAAATACCTCTGCTAATGATAGCGTTTATGTACTTATTTTTAATGAAAATAATGTTGTTCAACAATCTTTACGTATTGAACCAAAATCTCCAAAATATAATTTATCGCCTCTTAAGCCTGAATACAGGATTGTTATTGTTGGAAATGGAGATGTCTCTATCTCATAAATAGTTTTCTATTATACTGAAATAAAATTTTAACACTATTTTATATGCATGCATAATTAAAATATTCACTACGCACAATAAGGCTGAAAGGTGGTATAATTTAATGAAGAAGTTTTTTATTTCCTTCTTAATTGTATTATGTTTATTTTTAAATATGATTACTGTAATGGCTCAAGCTATTGGAAATATTTTTAAGGAAGGCTTTTATAAGGCATCAGATTTCAATCTTTCATCTAAAAGTAATTATACTATACAAAATGTTTCTAGTACTGATAGTGTATACGTACTAGTTTTTGATAAAAATCATTCTTTATATCAATCAATCCGAATGGAACCTAACTCTCCAAAATATGAACTACTATCCATTGATCCTGACTTTAGGATAGCAATAGTTGGCAAAGGTGAAGTTTATTTTTCTTAAAAGACACTATTATAAGTGTCTTTTTTATTACCATTTAAGATTAATTATTTTTCTTTATAAATGCACCTATACGCATGTCTATAGTAATTACAAGAGATTCAATTGAATCTAATTTTTCTTTATTTTCTGGAGTTGATTTCCAATAATGTGGTGTCATCTTAAGCAAACTCATTATCTCTTCATTATTTAAAGTTATATCAAAAGTAACATTACTTTCCTTAACATATTCATTTTCTTTAGTGTCAGCTGTATATGTTTTATTATTTAAGTTCACTTCTGAATAAATAATTTCTCTAAGCTGTATTAAATGATTTGTTCTAGGAAGCACTCTTATGAATACTCCTTCATCCTTTAAAACTCTATTGCATTCATTTATTTCTATAGGGCTGAATACTGAAAGTATGCAATCTATAGATTTATCATCTGCAGGAATGCGAAAGTTGTTTCCAACTACCCAAACACATTCTTTATTGCTTTTACTTGCATATTTTACTGCATCTTTCGAAACATCTATGCCATAATAATCAGCTCTTATATTTTTTTCATCTAAATATGTTTTCAAATTTGTTAAGTAGTATCCTTCCCCACAGCCTAAATCCATTATATTAAATTTATTACTCGTATTCTTACCTAAAAATTCAGCTGCTATTTCATTTATCTTATTGGATAATAATGAATAATAACCCCTAGATAAAAAGTCTATTCTTGCTAAAACCATTTCCTTAGAATCTCCTGGATTTTTACTACTTTTTTGATTACTAATTAATAAATTTACATATCCCTCTTTTGCTATATCATAAGTATGATTATTAGCGCATTTATACATTTTCTTTAGTGTATCTTTAGTTAACTTATCCTTGCAAACAGGACAAAGTAATAGTGAATCATTTAAAGCCTCATTCATGTTTTCTTTCCTCTTTCTATATTTTACAATTTAATACTATACACTTTTTCTCTGTTTTTATCAACATAAAAAGAATCCTATTTAATTTACTAGGATCCTTTTAATCAAATATAATTTCTTTTCTTTATACTTTAAAATAAATCTATTGATTTAAAACATAATTTATGAATGCACTAAGTTAACACTTAGTGCATTCACTTTTATTTATTTTTTAGAGTCCTTGTTCGTAGCTTTCTATCATTCTTTTTACCATTTCTCCGCCAACGCTACCATTTTGTCTTGAAGAAAGATTTCCTTTGTCTGTGCTTTCATAGTTACTTAACCCAATTTCTGAAGCAACCTCAGTTTTTAATCTGTTTAATCCTGCTTTTGCTTCTGGTACTAAAGTTCTGTTTCTTCCACTATTGCTTGAAGCCATATGAATCTACCTCCCTTAAAAAATTTATTTTGCCTGGCAATAATATATTAACCATTGCTACAAATAATACTCTATAAAAATGTTAGCAAATGTAGAATGTCTAGCTTGGATTAGTTAACTTTAGTTTTATTTCCTACTTGAAAATTAACTTTAATTATTTTCCTGTTTTCATTTTCTTTTCAAATAGCGCTAGCTTTACAGAACCATCCATATACTCTTCTATAATTGTATATCCTGAATATTCTATATATTTAATATAATCTTCATAGAAGCTCATATTCCGTATATTAATCAATTTTTCTATATCATCAAATTTTGCTCTTTCAAATGTTTTAATAAAAAAGCCAGCAGAACATATATATAGTGTATACATGTCCTGCTAGCCTTTTAACCGTAAGGGAATAATACTTTTATGGTATTTTCAAAAAATGATTTCTTATGTTTTTAGTTTACCAATTATTGTAAACCTTGTTCATAACTTTCAATCATATGTTTTACCATAAAGCCGCCAACGCTACCGTTTTGTCTTGAAGAAAGGTTTCCTTTATCTTGGTTTTCATAGTCTTGTAATCC
>NZ_AUUU01000040.1 GCF_002760435.1 Clostridium sp. LS | reverse complement strand
AAGAATTATAAAGTCTATTGTTACTATAGAGTCAACTTGTTTTTTATAGGAATTTGTATTTCCGTAATAAAGTCATCAGGATTTCTAGTTATTGAAATATCTATATAGTATACCTCCACTGGTTTTCCTATTACACTAAGCTTATTTCTATTAGCATAGTCTAGTAATTGACCATAAGTTTTGGGCTTATTAGCATGAGCTCCTAAGTGCATTTTGCTCAAATAATACCCTCCCTGTATTATTTTACAGTTTTCTTCTGATGTATATGCTTCTTCAAGCTCAATGCAGAGCTTAATATCACAAGGTTCTCCCAAAATTCTTTCTCCATAATATATAGCCATTGGATTTCCTATAGTTAAGTATTTTTTCACCCCAACTATTTTCATAGCATCATTAAATAATTTAGTGAACCCATTTTCATTTAGTTCTATAGTCCTTCTTAAATAAATAACATTTCTTATTGGAACCTTTTTTATCTCTATACATGAAAAATCAGCATTTTTGTACATATTAATGTTATCAATGTATAATTTTAGGGTTTTATCAGCATACAATAACTCATTAATTTGTTCTTTAATCTCTTGTCTTTTTTGATCAAATATAGACTTTATTCCTAACATGTCATTTCTATGTAAAAACACATCTATTTCACTTAATGATAAACCTAATACAGCCATTTTTTGAATTATCATAACAATAACAGTTTGATCAGTACCATAGAATCTATACCTTGTTTCCGTATCTATAAATTTAGGTTTTAAAATTCCTATTTTATCATAATAGCGCAATGCTTGAATTGAAATAGAACATATCTTTGAAAACTTACCTATAGAAAACAATTCTTCATCCATATAAATCACATCCTAAATGTTGTGTTTCGCTGTTTGTATGTAAGATATAATAGCGCATTTTGATACAATTTAGAATATTTTTATTCATATAAAAGCTACTACTTTCAACAACTACAAATAAAGTCTACGTCATTTATGATACGGTTCACCGTATCAGTAGTAAGTGATAACTATTTTAGGACATCCGTTAATAGTAATTAGATATTAAGTTTATTATTATGCTAATTACTTTTCATATTTAAATTTTTGATTCTCAATTAATAAACTCAACCTTTTGCTCCAATCACTTCCGAGATGTGCATTTAATAATATTATAATTTCTTCTAGCGTCCATATTTGAATACGAGAATCCAGTTTTTTTAATCTTTCATTTACATAGCCAGTGCAGAATAATACCCCTCTATTTATGTTATCCTTAATTACAGTATATCCGAATGCTTTAACAGTCTCATTAGATAACTCAGTAGTTTTATAAAGCTTACATTCCGCATAAACCACTTCTTTACCATCTTCTCTATCTATTCGTGCTATAATATCTTTTCCACCATCTCTAGTCGCTGGTGTTATTTCTGTTTCATATCCTATATTCTCATATAAGCTTCCAATTAAACATTCGAACTCCCTAGGATTTAATTGCAATATACTATTTTCTAATCCTTTATTAGTATATATGAATTTTGCTTCAATTATTGATATGCATTGCTGTATTCCTATAATCCTATCATCAGGCATGTACGCTATTTCTGCATCCATATAACTATTTAATGCCTTGATTGCTTTGTATGGATTAAAAGGTAATAATTGCAATATCCATGTTAACCCTTCCCACGCATTTTGACCATTTTCGATTCTCCTATATTTCTCAATATTATTAAATCCTTTAAGTGATTTTTTCAAATTATCAGCAATTTCATTTGGTATCTGCTCATTTTCAAGTGTCTTAGCCATTACGAGATAATCTTTATAGCTTAATTTATCTGAGTTTTTTGTAAAAGGGAATAGTAAGTATCTTACCAATTCTTTAACCTCTTTTTCACTTTTATTATCAATGTTATTTACATATTCTTCCACCCATTCCACATATGGTATTCTGAATCTAGGGTATACAGTTTCATTCTCCCTTACCAATTGATACCACTCGTCAAAATTATTAAAATTGTCTGTATAAAGACCTTCTAAAAGCTCCATTTTATCACTCCATTCTATATTTTTTCTTAACCTCTATGATATACATACTAAGCTAAATGTTAATGAATATTATACCATATATAAATAGCCATTTACCATATACAGGAATTTTTCATTTCATAAAATACTCTCAATCTTAATAGTTCATTATATAATCAACATAATATTATATACAAATCTTTATATTCACAGGATTTATCATTAACTTTCTCCTAGAAACAAAATAAGAAGGAGAACCTCCTCCAGTTCCATCTGGGCTTGGTTCTCCTCCATTACTTAGGTAACTTATTAAGTTATCATTTATATTAAGCTCTATTGACTCTATATCTCTAGTTTTGTTTATAGTTATTTTAGAAATTAGCATATGCAGTAGCCTCTTTTGTTGTTCCCTTGATGGCAACTCTGACAGCATCTTACTGAAACTTGACAGTATCTCTCTTACAAGCTCATATGAAACCTCTTGCACACCATCGTCTAGTATGTTGCTTTTTAGGCTGTTTACCTCCTGTTGGAGCATTTCTTCCCTAGCCGTTATCTCTGCCATTCTGTCGGCGAAGTCTTTTTTAGTTATTATTTCTTCCTCATAGGCTTCAAATACTTTCTTCTTCTTAGCTTCTAGCTTTTCCAGCTCCTTCAAAATCTTTTCTAGTTCATCTTTTGATGGGTCTACCATTGCTTTTCTAGTTGTATTTATGTTTGCTACTATATCCTTTATTAACTTATCATTATTTAGAAGTTCGGATAACTTACCAAACACATAATCATTAGCTTTATCGACATTTATTGAATTACTATGACAAACTGCTGTTCCTTTATTCTTCCAAGCACCGCAACAATAGTATTCTATCCTATGCCTTGTCCCATCTTTTCTAGCTTTAGAACTTCTCATGATGACCATACCCGCTCCGCATTGAGGGCATTTTAATATTCCAGTCAAAGGAAATTCACCGTCATATATCCTAGAAGGTTTTCCCTTACTATCTTCCATCATTCTTTGCACCTTATCCCAAAGCTCTTGTTCTATTATAGGTTCATGAATACCATCTACTACTAATGGATTAGGGTTTTTATGTCTCCTCCTTTTCTCACTCCAATTTTGTAGCACATTGTATCTTATCTTTCCTATATATACTAGATTTTTTAGTATGTCCTTTATTGCATTTACTGAGAATGGATTTCCTCTTTTAGTTGTATATCCAAACTTATTCAGATAGCTTGTTATTGCCTTATAGCCATTGCCTTCTGAATACATAGTGAAAATGGTCTTTATAATCTCTGCTTCTGATTCATTTATGACAAGCTCCGTATCTTTTCTCTTTTTGTTAGTCGAATCAGACTTTTCCCTTAAATTATATCCCAGTAAAATATTACCATTCCAACGGCCTTCTCTAGCCCTGGCTAACATTCCCATTTTTACATTCTGAGCTATTGTTCCACGTTCTAACTCACCAACAGCACCCATCATTTGTAGTGAAAATTTTCCCATAGGTGTTTCTGTTTCAAAGTTCTCTGAATATGATTTGAAAGATATATTATTCTTCTCTAGCAAGTCCACTATTTGAAGCAAATTTAGCATATTTCTTGCTATTCTATTTATCTTCCATGTAATTACCATATCAAACTTTTTTTCGTCTGCATCTTTTAGCATTTCTTTCATTGCAGGTCTTGCTTTTATTGACTTACCACTTATACCTTTATCCGAATATATTTTGAATATAGTATAGTCATTGTCTTCACAAAACTTCCTCAATAGACGTTCTTGCTCTTCAATGCTATACCCTTCTTCTGCTTGCTCCGTAGTTGAAACTCTACAATATATTGCTACTATTTTGGACATCTTTCCTCCACATCCTTACTATCAAATTTCTTGATACTAGCTTTAAGGATGATTTCAGATATCACCTCAATTATTTCATTTATTGTTGCCTGCTCCCTTTTGTTTTCCATCTTCATTCATCCTTTCTAGTATCCAAATTTATAATATATATTTGATAAATATTTATGATTCATTTAACAAGTATTTGTTTAGTATTAAATCTTAGAATTTTCTGTGTTCCAAAATTTTATGACTTAGATTTATTTCTATAGTCTTGGAGGAATGAAACCAACAAGACTAAATTCATAAATTAACCATTATATTAAACAATATATCCCTTTGCTATTTTGGACTTATACCAATTATATCCTTGCACAGAGTAGTTAGAATTCATAACATTATTGCTACCGAGGATATAGTCCATATAGAACTTTTTAGCTTTACGACTTCCATATTTAGGGGTGTAAGTTTCTAATATCTCTTTATACTTAGGAATTTTCATTAATTCCTTTAAGTATCTCACATAAACTTTTTGGTTTTGAATTTCTTCTATAATAATTTGATTCCTAATATTTTCATCTAAATACTCTCCTACAAACAAATTTGCTTTCGGAGTAATTTTCATAGCTTCTATAGCTGTATCTCTTGAAGGATTAAACAAATATTTTTCTACCGCTAATCTTTGTCTATTGGTAAACTTATTAATTTCAAATACCTTACTTAACAAAGAACTATAGCTTATTTTTGTCTTATTTTTATTTGGACTCATAAACTTATTTATGTACCTCCAATTAAGATATAATTCTCTTAATTGAGGAAGTTGTGAGATAATAGTTATGTCAAACTCAGTATTCAAATCTATGTATAGTATTCTCAAATTAATTAAATTAGATATAACCATAAAGTCTGTTATTGAATTTTGATATATGCACAATTCTTTTAGATTCGTTGCATATTCTAATCCAGTTAAATCTGTGATATTAGTGTTATAAAGTCGTAGTTTATCCAATTTTTCCATATCTAATGAAGTTATTTGCCTATGTTTTATACCTAATTGATTTCTAATAAACTTTGCTAATTTTTTATCTGCTATTTTAACCTTAATGTTATTCATAATTACATCTCCATTCTAGATTAAGAATTTTCATCAAATTTAATTGAATATAAAACTGCATTGATTACTATTTCAATTACATTAGCTTTGTTTTCCATTACATAAAACTCATTATCACTTAGATTTATTCTTATCATCTTGGAGCTTTTATTGCTCCAAGACTTATTATTGTCATTATTTGATTTTTACTATTATTACTGGTGAATCTTCGCTAGTAGTATATTGTATGTCACCAAAAGTCATTGAGGTTCTATTGGAAAAGTCTAACTCAAATGCTTCTGCAATTTCTGTTACCAGTGGTGTTGAGTATACAATTGCTTTTCCATTGCTATCTTTCACATTGAAGTCATTATCGTTATTAGGTAGATTAGCTCCAATTATTACACTTGTATCACTGAATGCAAATTGCAATGTGTTTGGCTTTCCAAGATGCTCATATCCTTGTTTTGCAATTGTAGCTCTATTACCTGATTGAGCTTTTACTACTGAAAAACCACCTTTATTAGAAGTTGCTCTTATGATATTTTTAGCCGAACATGGAGTTGCAGTCCTTACTATTTCAGTCACATTAGCTTCGTCTCTTATTGCAATTTCTTCTGTATTTTCTGTTATAGTTGCTTCTATGACTTGTCCTTTTGTTGCTATTGGTTCTACTTGTACAGTTGTTTCTTGTATGTTTTTATCCATGTTTACCACTTCCCCATTCATATTATTTTCTGATTGTATTCTTCTTTTTACTGACATATACTTCATCCTTTCCACTTAGCTTTCATAGTTTCTTAGAAATTCCCCATGTTCCCCTTTTGTTTTTTCAAATCCCCCTCTGCTGAGTCCTCACATTATCTAGCCATACCCCGATTTCCCCTATTTCCCTTAGAAAATGGAATGTATTTGTTTATTTTTAGATTGGAAAACGCTTATATATTTATATTTATTTTGATAGGGTTTTAGGGGGAACTAGGGTAATTCCTTATTTTATCTTGGTTAGCAAGAGGGGTTTGTTCCCCTCTTTCCCCTAACCAACAGGATTTGGATAGCTATTTACAACATATTCTCTTAATTCTTCTCTAGGTATCTTTAAGATGTATACTGTATCACGCTTACTCTTTGAATTTACAGTTACACGATTTGTATTTTTACCAACTTCAGTTATCAAATAGCCCTTTTCTTTCCATTCTTTAATAACGACTTTAACATCCTCATAATTTAATTCTCTTAATTGCTTCTCCATTACATTTTTAATCACTGCTACCTTATAGAAGGTTACTTCTGATTCAATCTTGCCCCAACAATCTCTAGGTGTAAAAGCACTATCTTTGATTTTGAACTTGCTTACGTTTTGATTTATTAGTTGTATAACATCTGTGAAAGCTTTTTCTCCAATATCTCTATCTTCAATGCTTTCAATTTCATTGTTGGCTAGAAAATTCAATACTGCTTCTAAGTCAATATCTAATCCTAAAGCTTCATTAGCTATATCTCCACCAGTCATAATAATTGCAAATTTATTTGCAACTCGATTCTTAAATGGATTATCAGGTATTACTTCTAAACACTTAGCTTTCCAATAGTCCCATTTTTCATCTATTATTTCAAAGCCTTGTTTAAAGATATGCTTCATAAACTCAACACCTGCATAACCATAATTCTCACTTATTATAGCTTTTATGTTTTCCGCATTCTCAGCCGATTTAGTCCATTCAACACCTTCAAAAGTAAAAGCTCTAACTCGTAAGCCACCATTATTGTTAGCTCTCTCAAAAATTGATTGCTCACCTGTTGAAATTATTGTAGTTGCCCACTTAACTGTCTTTCTTTGAACTATATCTTTTTTAAGACGAGATTTATCTTCTCCGCTAGCTATTGTATATATTTCTCCAGACATATCCATATTCTTTATCATTGAGAATTCATCAAAAACTAGAGGTATTCCAAAATTTCCTCCTAAAGAATTTATTATGGCATTAGTTGTCCCATTCCATGTTCTGAACAGTCCTCTATCTTTAGTTTCTGGTATACCAAAAGGTGATACTGCTGCTTTGCTGACTGTTGTCTTACCAGATGTGCTTTTTCCTGCTATATGAAATATCAATGTATCTGTATTTTTATTTGTACTATACAAATACCCTACTATTGGAGCTGAGAATCCTATACACATCATTGCTTCAAGAGGTGTATTTCCTTTTATTTCAGTGTGATACATATTAGTCCATGATCCAAGAGTTCCACTACAAGATAAATTGAATGTTGGATCATCTAAGTTATTAATAGCTTTAATGCTAGGATTATTTGTAACTAATTCATTTAGCCTAAATTCTAAGTTTCGGCTACTATCAAAATGCCATCCTACATTATTGTAAATGTATTCATGTCCAACTAACTTCAATTGTTTTAGCAAATATCTTCCTAGAAACTTTTCATCTTCTGGTGGTATATCTACGCCATATTTCAACAGTTCTGGTAACTTATTTGCTCTAAGCATTTCCATGGTAACGTTTATAGTATTGTATGTACCTTGATATTTATAGAGAAGACTTATATATGCTTCCTTGGTATCTATATTTGCAATAGTTTTTTCAATGACAATAGGTTCACACATTTTTACATCTTGGACTTTTCCATCTACATTCATTGGCAAATACAATCCGTTGTCATTTAAAGTGAATTTTCCAAATTTGTGTTCTTCTCCGCTCATTAACGATTGTGAATTTATTACTAATACTCCCATATCTTTGTCTCCTCACATTACAAATTCATATATGGAAGTGATACTTGCCTATAGGAAGGCTATATCACCTCCCTAAGCCAGTTCATTTTAGTAGTCATATTCCTCAATATTTCCATCTGAATCTACAACTTCAACATTATCGTTGCAGTCATTTTCTAGCTCATCAACACTGAAAATAGATTCAATATTAGAGTATGTACCATTTTCTGTTTTAGAATTTTTTATTTCAATTCCAACTTCTTTGCCAATTATATTGTTTATATTAACATTTTCAATCTTACCAACTGTAACCATCATCAACTGATAAAATGGTTGTTTTGGATGTTCAATTAACAAAAATCTTTGAACTAACTTTCTTAAACTCCCATCATCCATGAATACATCAAATTCAAGTTTTACCCTAGGAACTACCCCCATTCCTGTGCTTACTGGAGAAATTCCTTCAATTGAGATTACTTTAGCCTTTAGATTTTCTCCATCTTTAAAAGCGTTATTCACTTTTTTCAATGCACCTATTACTCCATCGTTAATTGCTTGTGATTTTACAGAACCCGAAACTATTTTCTTTACAGCCATATTTATACATCTCCTTGTGATTAAAATTTAATAAACATATACTTGTTAGCAATGTTCTAAATATAATTTATCATCACTTAACATTCTTTCATAAAGCTGTTTTATAAGAAAAAAAATCCTATACTTTTTTTACAGTATAGGATATAATTAAATTTTATATTAATTTTTAAACAATTCTCTTAATTCTTTCATCTGTTTATCCATATTATCTGATGCTACTGTTGTTGGTTTCATATTTCTTATAATATTTTCTTTTCGTAATTCAATAGCTTCTTTCAGTATTTCTTTACTATCGCTACATTTTTTTACTTCAAATTCACCTGTTTCTGCATCTCTAATATCATAAAATTGATTTACTACTTCAAACCATTCTTTAATGCCATTTATTATGCAATACTTCAAGTAGTTAACTATTTCTTTTCTATCATTCATTGATAAAGAATACTTTAATAGTGTTTCATACTTTATAAAACCTTGAAAATCCTTTGCAAATTGAGTATCACTTTCCATTAATTCTTTAGTTTTATCATCTATTGCTATAAGTCCATCAAATTTATCAATAGCACTAACCATTTTAATATATCTATTGATTAAAGTATGTGTCATACTATTTGTTACTTTAAGTTGATTCATTATATCTTCATGAAATTTAGCTTGAACTTTCCAAAAACTTTTCAATTCATTAATTTCTTTAATAATCTTCTCATCATTTGGATATTTGCTTTTTATATGATTTACAACTTTATCTATGAAATAAGCTTTCTCTTTATAAGTAATACCCTCAATATCATTACTTTTAATCTTTTCTATTAATGAATTATTATTATATTCTTCTTCAACATATATTTGTATTAACTTTGCTACAATAAAAGGTATCTCATAAATGGGTTTCTTGCCTTTCATAATTTTATAATTATCCATATCAATATCTAATACTTTAAATATCTTTAGTAAATTTTTCTTACTTGTGCTTTTACTTGATTCATAATAATGCTCTGTCTTATCTTCTTTATGAGTTCTAATGTATGCATCCTTAAGTATTTCATCTAAATTTACTTTCTTATCATAATCAAAATTTTCCTTATTCATAAATTTATACTCCTCAAATCAAACTTGCCTATATAGCATATATTATAATGAAAAAAAGATAGGAATCCTATCTTTTCTTATGCCCTACAGAAATTTTCTTATAACTTCCTCTGTTACTCCCTCAAACATATCCATCACAGCCACTATAATTTCACCTTCTGAAAGCCCCTCTCTAATCAAATCTAAAATTAAAATCGCTATTTGTATTATGATAACTATATTCTTCATCTTTCCAGCTCCTATTGATTAATATTTTCTTAATGCAAAAGAACCCTTTAAGATTATATGCATCCTAAAGAGTTCTTTTATTTATATAATATATATTCATTTTTTTATTAGATTTTTATTCTACTACTTATAATCTATAGATATTTTTTAAACCTAATTTACATTTTTATTTATTACTATATTTCGCCATTAACTTATTATATTCATCCATATGACCTTTTCTATATTCTGGATTGGACATTCTGTCCATTTCTTCTTGATCTAGTTGTTCTTGTGTTTTAGATACAGTTGTTGTTTGTGTATTGACAGTTTGTAAAACATTGCTAATATCAAATGTTGTTTCATCAAACTTAGTATTAGTGCCTAATAATACATTATCACCTACACCCATCATAAAACCACTTTCAAATACATACGCAGACCCTACATAGTTTCCAGTATGTTTATCAATTGCTCCTACTATTCTATATGAATAGTACTTTCCACCTATTTCAAATGTGTATACTTTATCTTCTTTGGGACGACCATTATAACCTCCTTGTGTTACTTCATATTCTAGACTTTCTCCCATAGGAAAGCCAGGGTTTTTATTTACTATATCTTTAGCCATATCAAATGTATAAGAAGTATCAGGTGTATCTGTCAATGATGATTTAGCATAACCTGCCCAAGTACCATCACTGTTAAATAAAACCATGTCACTACCGATTATATCTGTGTTTGTAGCCATTTCTCCATTAGCATCAAGGTAATACCATTTCCCCCCATCTTGTAACCATCCAGTTTTCATATAACCAGTATTATCAAAGTAATACCAAACATTATTTATTTTTCTCCAGCCTATAGCATATGAATTTCCTTCTGTATACCAGTAGCCTGTACTATCATGTTTCCAGTTTTCAGAAAGTTTGTAATATGCACTAGCTCCTACTGAAGTTACTCCTAGAATACTTGTTGTTATTAACCCCATTACTATTATCTTTTTTAAATTTAGTTTTTTCATTACTATTATCCCTCCATAATATCTTTTTGTATTTCAACACTTTCTCTTTTGAAAGTTGATTGATAGCCTTATTGTAATTCAATAGCTTGGACAGCTTTTTGTCCTTTTAGAAAAATTCTTTGATATCTATTTCCAATGCCTTAGCTATCTTTTCTAGTGTTTTTATTGCAGGTGCTGACCTTCCTGTTTCAATATCAGATAGGAACGTATTTGACATATCTGCTAATTTGGCAAGCTCATATTGTTTCAGATTCTTTTCAACTCTCTTTTTCTTTATCTTTTCACCTATATTATCCAATATTTCCACCCCCATATTTTTATTATACGGTATTTAAGTAAAAATACAAGTATTTTTACGGTGTATATGACCAATAATACAAAGATTTTACAATCTCTTTAGTTTTGTTTATACTATACATATATACGTTATTTACGGAATTTTATAGGAGGTCATTATGAGTTTGATTGGTGATAAATTAAAGACTTGTAGAAAATCTAAAAAGCTTTCTCTTAAGCAGTTATGCGAAAAGACTAATAATCAAATATCCGTATCTTTTCTATCTGATATTGAAAATGGACGTAGCAATCCTTCCTTAGAAAAGTTAAAGCTTATTTCTGGTGTTTTAGATATTCCAGTATCATATTTTCTTGAAGAGTCTGAAACTAGCTTATACAATACAGCTAATAATGACACTGAATTTATTCCTATATTAGAACTTCTTAATGATTTTAGTTCTTGGAGCTTAGAAGATAAGCAGGAACTTCTACATTATCTTAAAGCTAAAAAGGTTGTACGTGATAATTCATAACATAAGTTACAACTTTTAGTATTCGCTTGACAAAATCATCGTACTATAGTCTATACTATCAATTACATATATTTTTATATCATGCTCAATAGAAATATTATCTTCGTGTAACTCGTATTGTTCCTTGTATGGCGGCACTTCCTGCTCATGTTCTATTATTACTTTGTCCTCTTTTTTCTTTAGTCTGAAAATTTGTAGATAGTCCAATTCTATTTTCAATTTTAGTTCATCTATCATATTCCACATTAGAATTTGGATTTCTACAGGTACTATTTCATTTACCTGTCTGCTTACCAATCGTTTTTCCTTCTTGAACATTTTTTATCACTCTTCTTTTCATTTATTTGAGTATATAAGAAAAGACTACCTCTCCTATGAAAAGTAGCCTTATTAACAATCTATTTCTGCATACATATATTCTTCTCCATGTTCATTCTCTATTATGAATTTTGAATCAAAATCTAGAAGTTCTTCTACTTCAATACCATTTACAAGTTCTTGGATAACATCATCTTTGCTAGTGCCATTCATCCAGTACTCTATTAGTGAATCTTTATCCAAAAGCTTATCTATAAATCGTTCTTGCTCCAGCATATTTTCTAATTTTCTTCTTGCAAAATGTGTCATGTCACTATTTTTCTTATAGATTATGATACCTTCATCTATTGAAACATATCCATTTTCCTCAGCTTCTTCAATGTATTCTATTGCTTCACTTATGCTTAGTTCCAAGTTAGAATTGTTTTTTATCCACAGAAATACATTTATTTTGAAGTTATCCACATCACTCTCCCCAATTTCTGTTGCTAACTTCAATGCCTTATCAAAATCTTGTAGTAGTTCTTCTTTGAATGTACCATCTACTTTTGATATTAGAGCTTCTACATACTCCAATTTCTTTGGCTCAATATTGCTATACTTATTTATTACCGAATTTATTTCATTCATCATGAATGTTTGAATTATTGATGAAAAGTTATTATTATTCATAATCATTTTTATACCTCTCCATTTCTCTTTGTTATTTCCCCGTTCTCCCCGTTTGCATTTTTACATTCCCCGCTCGCAGATGCCTACTGTCACTCATTTGCCCCGCTTTCCCCGGTTTCCCGCTGATTTTTTATGCTACTATTATTTTTTATTTTAGATTTACAAAAAAGCCTTTATAGACACTATTATTTTTACCGGGGATTCAGGGTTTACGGGGGAATTGTTGATATTACTAGGTTTACGGGTGGGGGATTCCGCCCCGTTATTTTTTTCTTACGGGGCTTTTTCAAAATATTATTTATTAATATCAATTTTTTCTTACATATGAATACTCTTTTATAGTAAAATATACTTATAGATTTCACCCGAATCTATAGAAAAATCCTAATCACTATTAATTTAGCAATTAGGATTTTTTATTTAACTCTTGTTTTAGCATATCAATGAATTCATCTGAAAATACTTTATTTTGAATAGCTTTCTTTACTAGCTCTAGCAATTGTATCTCAGTTACATCAAGGCTTCGGGGAATGTATCTGTTATCTCCTCTTATAGTATCTTTATATAGTGCAAATCTTATTTCCTGTCTTTGTTTTTCTTTTACTTCAATTCTCTCTATGCAACTATAGTAATCATCATCTTCTATACTTACTTTATTATAGATTTTGCAATAGCTCGTTTCTTTTATTATTTTAGTTTCAGTCTGCTTTTCCATTTCTTATTACAGCTCCTTTTCTATTAGAATTTCATGAAGCTCCTTAGTTGAAAACACTACAATGGAATAATCATCGGATAATAGAAAAAGTGATGAATAGTAATCAATACCATCATCACTCCTTATAATATCTGTATACTCTGGAAGTAGTCCTTTTATACTATTAGCTTTTATTTCTGCAACATCTTCTTTTGATTCCAGTAATGCTATATATCCGCCTAGGTCTTTGTCTACATCTCTATTAGCACCATAGTTATCGTTTAATAGTGTTATTATCTCTTCTACTTCTTCTATTACTTCCTTTAAGTATTTTTCTTTTAGTTCCTCTAGTTGTTCTTTTTTGTATAGATTTATCATTTTATTACCTCCTTGAAAATAGAAAAAGAAATACCTAGAGCTCTTATTACTCTAAGTCTTCCTCTTCTTTATTACGGTATTATAATATATATTTAACTTTATATTTATTACTATTAATTAACACTTTTTATTGAACTTTCAATTCTTCTTTTACATTATATCTTATTGTCTTTAGATTGAATTTTTCAAATTTATATCTAATATATCTTGAAATACGTTCATCATGCGTAGAAAGTATTATTTGAGATTTTCCAAATTCATTTCTTAACAACTCTACAAATGATGTCATATTTATATCATCCATACTTTGAAGTGGATCATCAATTAATAAAGCATTAAAACTATTGTTAGAGAATACTTTATTTAAAGACAGCATAATGGATAATATCACCCCTGATAATTGACCTGAACTAAATTTATTAAGCAAATCATGTTTAGACTCATTACTATTAACAAATTTCAATCTTAATTGTTGTTCTCCACTTTCACTTCTTATAAATACTCCTAATCCACATTGATAATCCTGTATTATTTTGCCGCTATATACATAGAGAGGTATCTGAAGTATTTTGATAATATTATTTGAGTAATTATCAATACACTTTTTATATATTGAAGCTATATCTTTACATTTATTGTATTCATCGTTTAATCTCAAATACTTCTTTTTTAGTAATTCTTTTTCTTTTATCTTTTTACTTCGTTTAATATTTTCTTGCCTACTACATGTATTATCTATATATAATTTTTTATTAATTATATCTGTAATAGTTAAACTTCTAATTCTTTCAATATTATTGTTAAAAATATTAGAAAAAGTTATATCAATTTCTTTTTTATTAACAAGAATATCTTCATTTTCTAATTTTCTTTTTTTAGATTTTAATTCTTCCTTCAATAAATTTAAGTTATTTTCTTCTTTTTCCTTCGTATATTTTTTTCTCTCCAATGCATATTTTTTTAAATTTATATTATTTTCATTGCAAAACTGGTTAAAATTATTTATCCTTACCTGATTTAAGTTAGCTAAATCCAATAGCTTCTTATAATCACTGTCTATATCTTTCTCATTTATTTTTTTTTCTAAAAATTCTAATATTGGAGTTATAAATTCTTCCTTAGTTTTTTTTATTAATTGATTTAAATTTTTATTACTATTATCAAGTTGATTAGAAAAATATTCTTCTTTCTCCAATATCTTATCTGTTAATTTAGTATCTAATTTGGTATAATCATATCCACATAACGGGCATATATCTTGTTCTTTATTTTTCAAATTATATTTTTCATATTCTTTTTCTAGATTTTTTCTGATAGAATTAATATTTATTATTAATGAATCTAACTGGTTTGCATTCTTATTACTAGTCTCAATATCCGAAATATCAGCATAAAATTTATCTATATCAAATTCTTTCTTCAAGTCACTTTTTAATTCATTATCTTCTAGTAAGATTTCTTGTATTGATGCATAATCATCCGATTTTAAAAATTTAACAAATCTCTTATAAGAATTACATAATTTCACATCTTCCACTATTTGGCTATACTCTGTCAATTCTTCATTAACTATAAAGCTTCCCCTTAATACATCTTCTTGCCTCGTATTTAATGCAAAGTCTATCTTATTATTATACATAATTGATTCGTAATCTTCTAAATTTTCTCTTAATAATTTTATTCTATCTAATTCCACTATTGATTTCTGAAAAGTATCATAATCTAATTCCAATGATTTATTATCCCATATAATACTTTTATCTTTTATAAGTCTTTTATATTCTACATCGATAACATCTTTAACTTTTATTGCAGTTATTTCCTTATCTAGCTTAGCAATTTCTCCGCCTTCTCCATTTGTTCCACCAATTTCCTTTCTTTTTGAATTAAGTTTATCTCGTAACTTAAGTATTCTATTTTGTTCCTTACATTCTTTCTCCATATTAAATAGAGTATTTAATATTTCTTTTCTTTTATATTCATTCTCCTTTAAAAAAAATAATGTTTCTTCTTGTTGTATATAATACATTAAATTATAAATAGATTCATTGGGATATAACCCCAATATATCATTTATATACTCTTGTGTAATTTCTTCTCCTTCATATTCTTCAAAATTATTCAATTTATATGCATTAAATCTACCTTCTAAATCACTTATCTTTCCTATATTCGCAGGATCTTCTATTATTCTTTCTACTATAAACTTTTCTCCAACTTCATTAATAAATTCACCTTTCAATATAATAGGCTTATTTTTATTATATGCGTATACTACAGGCTTATCTCCATCCTTATACTCTGAATTAAAAGCTTGATCTAAATTTCTACTTCCTTTTACTAATATTTCTATTGCATCAAATATACTAGTTTTTCCATATCCATTTGGACCATCTAACACAACTAAATCATGCTTAGAAAAATCAATTATTTTTTTATCTTCAATTAACTTAAAATTATTAATTTCTAATCTATTAATAGAATACACTTTATTCACTCTCCTTTATTTCTAGAAGCATCCTTTCTATATAACCATCAATATCATTTTCATCTAAAGCTATAACCTTTTTATGATAGTCTAATAATATATTACCCTTTTCTTTGTCCTGTATCTTTTTGATTCCTTCTATGATGTTATCTGTCAAATTTATTATTTCTTTTTTGCTAAATATATCTCCACAGGACAAATGTGGAATCTTTATGTATATCTTCAAAATTAAGCTGTAGTATGATACCTCATTGCTTACTTTGAATTTTTCAAATTCATCTGTATCATTAAGGTTTTTCTCCATGAAATTTATTATATTATCATATTCTTTTAATTTATTATAAAAACTATTAACCTCATCACTTAAATAAGTAATTACGTATTTTTTAAAAAAATATTTATCTTCTTCTAAGTCTAGAATATCTTCTTGAATATCTTTCTTTTCGCTATTTTCATTTAATTTAATCAATATAATGAATGAAGTGTTCTTTTTTATTTCACTTCCATTTTCTAATTCAGTTATATAATCATATAACTTATCTTGGTCTTCAGATATTTTTTCTTTAAATTCCTTAATGCTATCATAACTTTTATATACATAAAACATACGTTTTTTATTATTACTTGCAAAATTATTTTCTGCATCTATACTAAATTCTGTTAGTTTAAGCAAATCACTTATAATATTAATCATTATTTAATTCCTCCCTCACCTTTTCAATATTTTTAAAACAAATTTGATTAACTAAATAACTCTTATAGTTATATTCTTCTTGCTCTTTTGCAAGTATATCATCAACTTCATCCACATCATTTATTGATTCTAATATATTTTCGCTAACTAGATTTTCAGTTATAAATACATTATCTTCAAATAATTCATTTAATAAAAATTCATTATTGTTTATTGCTTTCTTATATGTTTCAATTGCACTTTTCTTTCGATTTTCTGAAATCACATCTATTGTAGTTGGTAAATAACTTAATCCAGCTTTATCATACTTAATAGCATCATTACTAATAAATAGTTCCTTGTCTATGTGGCTAATAATTGTTTGATATAAAAAATGTACTCCATCTTCTTCTACAAAACTTCTTACATCATATTCCCAATCTTTAATTAAAACATGAGGATTAAATTTCATTATTATTTTTTCTAAATCATCAAGATCAATATTTACTAAATGTTCAATTAATTCATATATTCTACATTCATAATATTCTACGTTGCATTTTTCTCTTTTATGACAAAAATTACTGCAATAATTCTCTATGCTAATGCTACAATAAATATCTTTTATTTTTGATAGATGAAACAACCTATCCCTATCTAAATAGCTCATATCCAATATATCTTTTATTTCTTTTACTGCAAAATATTCCTTTACCTCACCCGCATGTCTCTTTTTTATATACTCGTCCATGTAACATATTAGTTTATTATATGCGACATCTATATTTCCAAGTTTTTCATCCTGATTTGTATATGATAAGTATTCTTTTATTTCATTCTCTATATATACCTTTATACCCCCTAAGGTACAAAATTTATCATCTTTTGCTCCATACTTACGAAGTATTATACTATTAATCTTATTACTCTCATCATATTTTGATTGATTATATTTAATTGCATCTTTTATTTTATCTATTTTTTCATTATTTTCTTTAATAGCTTTAGCGTCTGTTAACTTGCTTTTTTCTTCTTCTATTAAATTAATTGCAGCCATATCTTTATCAACTTTAGATTTATATAAATCTTTGTACTTTTCTTCACTCCAATCTTTAATATTAACTATAGTATGTAAAAATATATCGGCATTTGGACTTTTTATCTTTTCATCATATAGCTTGTCTATTGCTTCTAGATAATTATTCATATATATGTCAGATTTTCTTGCTTTTACTTGATGAAAAGATATATACTCATTTTCCTTTTTTATAGCTAAGTCTTCACGATGTTCTACTTCAATAAAATATTTTCCTACATTCATACCACTTGGATTCTTAACACATTTATTAATTAGTTGCAATGCGATATAAATAGTTATCTTCCCCTGATACTGATATCCACTCCAACTAGAACTAGCATCACATACACTCATTTTTCTACCTCCTTTTATATATATTTACATTTTATACTAATTTATAAGTAATTTACACAAAAATATCTAATTATTTTGTATTAAGTAAAAAACCATTAACCATATTTATACTTAAAATATGGTTAATAGTTTCTATAAACAAATAATATAAATTTTTATCCAATTTCAGTAAATTTATCACTCACTTATGATATGGTTCCCCCTTCATTATCCTAAACCCTCTATAAATCTGCTCTAATAACATTACTCTAAAAAGTTGATGAGGAAATGTCATTTTTGAAAAACATAATTTATAATCTGCTCTAGCTAAAACGCTTTTTGATATTCCTAAGCTGCCACCTATTACAAAAGCTATATTAGAATTACCTGTTACCCCCAAGCTCTCTATATAATTTGCAAACGCTTCTGAAGTTAGCTGCTTTCCACCAAGATCCATGGCTATTACAAACATGTTATCTTTTATTTTATTTAATATCCCCTGGCCCTCCTTTTCTTTAATCCCTTCTTCTTCTTTCTCTGAAGCATTATCTGGAGTCTTTTCATCTGCCAATTCTATTATCTCTAGCTTACAGTATCGGCCTAATCTTTTAGAGTATTCTTCTATAGCATCTTTTAAGTACTTTTCTTTAATTTTGCCAACAGTAATTATAGTAATATTCATTATTTTCTCCTTTAGGTTTAATAATTATATTATAACTAAAAACAAAAATTGCAGCTAAGTTTTTTTATTTAGCTGCAATTCATATTTTTAATATTTATTAGTTTTTAAATAGCTTCCTTTATGCTGCCTCAATATTTTCTTTAGATTTAGCCTTAGTTTTAGCCCCATATAGTCTATATGCTGTTAATACAGCCCCTATTGCACATATTATTCCTGCAGAGATATATACAAACTGCATCCCATATACAAAGATATCTTCTCTTCCTTCTATATATCCTGTAACATGGTACCCTATTTTACTGCTCATACGATAATATAAAAATGTTGTAGATAGTGATATTCCAAAAACCATTCCTAAATTTCTTACTAATGCATTTACTCCCCCTGCAATACCAAGATTCTTCCTATCAACTGTAGACATTACTAGGGAATTATTAGGTGATTGAAACATACCATTTCCAAGAGTCATTATAGCTATAAATATAATTAAAACACCAATATGCGAATATTGATTTAAAAATGCCATTAAAAATAATCCTAAACTAGTTCCCACAAGCCCTAAAAATGTTAATACTTCTGATCCTATCCTATCAGATAAATACCCACTCATAGGTGCTACAACTGCTAATATTATTGGTGATACCATCATTAAAAATCCTGTTACTGACGGTGTCAATTTCATAACATACTGCAGATAGAAAGGTAATATAATGTTTGAACAACTTATTGCTACAAACGAGATAAATGCACAAAATATACTAAGTGAAAATAACGAATTACTAAATATATCTAGTCTCAATAATGGCGTAGATATTCTTCTTTCAACTTTTATAAATAGAACAAATAATATAATTGAAACAATAAATGAGGCTATTATTCCTATATTTTCATAACCTATATCATTCCCCAAAGTTAATGCTCCAAATAACAATATCATTGATAAACCAAATAAAAAGGCTCCCTTTATATCTAATTTTTCATTCGAAGTCACATTGTTTGTAGGAAGTGTTCTTACTGCAAGAATAAATGCTAGAATTCCTATTGGCACATTTATTAAAAAAACATATTGCCAGCTTAAAATTGAAACTATTATTCCTCCAATTGGTGGACCTACCATAGAACCTAAAGCAACGAATGTACCATTTATACCTAATGCTCTTCCTCTTTCATTACTTGGAAATACATGAGTTATAATTCCCTGGCTTGTAGACATAGTTCCAGCTGCACCTATTGCCTGCAAACATCTTGAAAAAACTAATATAACTAATGAATTTGTTAATCCACATAAAAATGATCCAATTGTAAAAATTATAATACCTAATTTAAAAACCGTAGTCTTTCCTTTAATATCAGCCAATCTTCCAAACACAAGAATAGTTCCAACAATAACTATTAGATAACTAGTAACAACCCATTGAATTGATGCCATGCTTACTGAAAGCTTATCTGACATAACAGGTAATGCTACATTTACTATACTCCCATCAAGAGTAGCCATAAATGTTAATAGAACGGTGGTAAATAAAATTACCCACCTCTTATCATGTATTTTTTTATCCATATTCTCCATAGTTCTTTTTCCTCTCTTCGTATGTATAAAATTTTTTCGTATATTCAATGAAAGAATCTACCTTATAAAAGTGCATTAGTATAAAAGACATCATTAATTAAAAACAATGAATTCTATATAGTTGCATTCGCAACTATATAGAATTATAATACATTTTTATTATTTGCACAAATATTACGATGATGCGTTAAATGTAAAAATATAATCCACAAATATAACTTATATCTTTAAACTTATCCACATTTTCTCCCTATTCTCTTGATAAAATGTGTTTTTTGATACTAGCTGTGTATAAAATTACAAAACAACATATTTATTCATAAAAATAAATGATACTCTGGTACCAATTACTATATTATAAAACTTTTCTGTAGGTATTTTTTCTTACAGTCAATTCTAAATAATAATTAGCAAAACAAAGTATCATTTGCTTGAATATATTTAATATATTCTCTATTTTAATTTAAATGATCCAACCATTTCATTTAATTTATCTGATGAATATTCTAAAACTTCTGTAGCATGTTTTAACTGCCTTATTTCTGATAATATTTTTTTAACCGTTGTTAAGGATTCTTCACTCTTACTTGAACTATTTTCGGTAGATTGCTCTACTTTATCGGCCATATTACTTACATTGTTCATAACATCCCCAACATTTTGAGTTTGGGTCGATGTTATTTGTGCAATTGATTGCATCGCATTAGTAATTACACTTATATCCTGATTAATTTGGTCAAATGATTCAATGGAATTCTTTACACTTCCTGTTGAAACACTTACTTTATTATTTATATCTCCAGCATATTCAAAGGTAGCTTGTGTTTGCTCTTGAACTTGTTTAATAACATTACTTATGGATTTAGTTGCATCGTCTGTTTCCAGTGCTAGTTTTGATATTTCTTCTGCAACCACTGAAAATCCTCTTCCGCTTTCACCAGCCCTTGCAGCTTCAATTGATGCATTAAGCGCTAAAAGCTGAGTTTGCTTACTAATATTACTTATTACATTCACAACCTCGCTAATTTCCTTTGAATATCCTTGCAATGTACTAATGGATTCTACAGTCTTGTTAATTGTAGTCTCCAAATCTTCCATATTACTTAATACTTCCTTGGATACACTTTGTGCCGTTGATGCATTCTCATTAGTACCTTCGATTATTCCTGAAACTTCTAAAATAAGACTGTCCATTTCTTGGATTGATGCTGTAATTTCTGAAAACTTGTTTTTGGTGTTCTGGAATACAGTATTTTGTTCCTTAGAATTTTCTAATAAACTTACAACTGTATTTTCAATAACTCCCATACCAGTTTTAACTTCATTGGTTATGTTAGAAACTATGTTTACTGATTTTTTTGTAGTTTTTGCTGATCGTTTTACTCTATCTAACATGCTCATTTGATTATTTATGAATTTATTAAACCATCTTGATAGTTCTCCTATCTCATCAGATGAGATCTTTTTGACTCTTTTTGTTAAATTTCCTTCTCCCTCTGCAATATCTTGTAATATATTTATCGTCCTGCTTAAAGGTGAAGAAATCATTTTTTTAGACATTACTAATGTAAATAATGATAATATTACCCACATTGCTAAAGATGTTAATATGCTCATATCTGGTGCAAATTTTGTTGTTATCATATTTATTACAATTAATACTGCTGACATCATTGATACAGCCATTGGCATTTTTAAATTGATGCTTTGAAAATTATATATTTCATCTATATCACCTTCACACATCATTCCCCAAACTTCATCACAGTTAGGAGGTGTAATTAATGTTCCTTTTCCTCCAACCATAATATGCCTATAATCAGGGTATCCTGGCCAGCAATCTAAGTTTTCTCCATTTCTAATAGTGTTTGCTACCCCTTGATGTAGTTCATTAGTTGCAGGATCAGTAAATACAATTTCAAACTCAGTATGCTCTTTAATTTGAACTACTCCCCACTTTTTTGTTTTAACTCCATCCTTAAGATTATCTCCTAAGGTAAAAGTATTATCTTCAAATCTACTTCTAGATATTGCTGTTCCTGGTTTAATGCCTCTATTGGATTTTACCATGAATAAATAGTTATCCCCTGAATCTTTATAAATATGGGTATCTTCATCTTGAATAACATTACTCATATCATCATTTAATGTTCTGCAACATAATATTCTAACTTGATCAGTATGATTTTTGCATCTGCTAGAGAACATTAATGTTACATCATCAGCAAATTTTTTATTATGTATATCAGTATCTAGAGTTCTTTTATCTATGTATGGTCCATACATCAATGGTCTGCCTTCTAATCCTGCCTTTAAATTAGGTAAGTCACTCATATCTAAACCGACATGCTCTTTACATGAAGAAACTGAAACTGTCCCATTTTCATCTAAAACAAATATTTCACAAAAATCTTCATGTTTTTTTACATTTTCAACTAAATAATTATAAACTGTATCATCGTCATCCTCTAAAGCAACAAGTGAATTTTTGATGTTTTCTAATTGTACCCACTTATCATTAAACCAATTGTCTAAAGCTTTTTTTCTTCCATTAGATATTCCTTCAAATACTTTTTCTGAGTGCTCCTTCAAATTTCTGTTTAGTAAATATTTAAGTCTTAGATTCATTGTTAATCCCCCCAAAACAATATTACTGACTAATTAATTTATTAAATGTGTAAAAATAAAAGCACTAAATAAAGACTTTTTATAAAATCCATATTAGTGCTGCCATAGCGATATATTCAACTTTACCTATATTTATTAGTTTTATAGCACAATTATACCAGTTCTGTTCACGTTTGTGAATTGTTATTTTTCATAAAATTATTAAAAAGAAAAAAAACCCATCTGGAATGGGTTTTTATTACAAAACATCTAATATCTATGTAAGTATATTATTTATCTTTTCCACAACACTTTTTATATTTCTTTCCACTTCCGCATGGACACATATCATTTCTTCCAACCTTATCTAAATTTCTTACGATTTTAGATTCTTTGTATTGCTTTTGCATTTCATTTCTCTTTTCTACTGAGAATATTCCATCCCATTGCGGTAATGTATATAGATACTCAGCTTTAGCATCTAACATATTAAAATATAATGTCTCTAAATTTAAATCTAAAACTAATTCAGTATCAGCATCGATAGTTTCAAGATCATATTGATTTTTTAAGCTATCATTAATTCCATCCATAAAGCCCATAGCAAATTCAACTGTAGTGTTATAATCTTTAGCTAATTCATTAATTGTAGCCTTTTTAACTTCCTTATGATTAGCTAATAAATCCTTATATATTGATTTTTCTAATTTACTATATTCTTCCCAGAAAGCATTTTCCCCTTTAGTTTTTACATAGTCAACAACCATGTCAGTCCATTCTGTATATAAACTCATTTTTTAAGTCCTCCCTTAAATCTTCATTTTGTATATAATATTTATTAATTATAATCTTAAAGTAATCAAATTTCTATGTAACTACTTGGATTGTGCCTATTTGCCATAGTTAACATTATGTCCTCTTTGGGATTAATTCCATTCTCACTTAATACATTTAAAACAGTTTGATATGCTAAATCCGGCTGGTTATTTGTATTACTTAAATGCCCCAAAATAATTTTTTTATTTGCTGAACATCTATGTAATTCAACAATAGCGCTTCCACAATCATCATTGGATAAATGTCCTATTTCACTTAATATTCTTCTTTTTAAGGGGTATGGGTATGGTCCAAATTTAAGCATATTAATATCATGGTTACTTTCAAGAAGTATAACTTCCGAACCCTTTATATTATCGAAAATTTCCCTAGTAAAAGTACCAAAATCAGTTGCTACACTTATACTTTTTTCACCTGCATTCACAGTATATCCCATTGGCGCAGCCGCATCATGAGGTATATTAAATGCTTTAATACTCATATCCTGTATTTCAGTAATTGATCTTTTGTCAATTACCTTTATATTACAATCTCTTATTTTTCCTATTGAACTTTCCATTGCAGACCATGTATCTGCATTTGCATATATAGGAATATCATACTTTCTTGATAATACACCTACACCTTTTATATGATCACTATGTTCATGAGTGATAAAAATCCCATTTAGATCCTTTGGGTTTTGATTAATTTCCTGCAAAGCCATATCAATTTTCTTACCTGGGAGTCCTGCATCAATTAATATCTTAGCCTTATCTGAAGCAATAAACATACTATTGCCACTACTGCCACTATATAAAGAACAAAATATCACTTTAATCCCCTCCCCCTATGGAATTTATATTACTCATCAACTACTATTCTCTTAATATCTGCACCTAAAGCTCTAAACTTATTTTCTATATGAGGATATCCCCTATCAATATGTTCTATACTAGTTATCTCGGTAGTCCCCTCTGCAACTAGTCCAGCTATAACCATAGCAGCTCCAGCTCTTAAATCGGTTGCCTTTACCACTGCACCTGTTAGTTTTTGCGATCCATCTATAATCGCAACTCTACCCTCAACCTTTATGTTTGCACCCATCTTTTTCAACTCGTCTATATGCTTATGTCTATTTTCCCATATAGATTCAGTAATTAAACTTCTTCCAGGAACAATACTTAGTAATGTTGACATTGGTTGTTGAATATCTGTTGGGAATCCCGGGTATGGAGTTGTCTTAATATTAACTCCTTTAAGCGGAGAATTTACAGTTACTCTAATACAATCATCACCTTCTTCAATTACAGCTCCCATTTCTGTAAGTTTAGCCGTAATTGACTCTAAATGTTTTGGTATAACATTTCTTATATAAACGTCCCCGCCTGTGGCTGCTGCCGCTATCATAAATGTACCTGCCTCAATTTGGTCTGGTATTACACTATAGGAACACCCTTTTAAGCTCTCTACACCTTTAATTCTTATTATATCAGTTCCAGCGCCCTTTATATCAGCACCCATTGAATTTAAAAAGTTTGCTACATCAACGACGTGAGGTTCCTTTGCCACGTTCTCTAATACAGTTACCCCTTCTGCTAATGTTGCTGCTATCATTACGTTTATAGTTGCACCTACAGAAACTACATCAAAAAATATATTAGCTCCTACTAATTTATCGGCTTTAACATTAACCGCCCCATGTTCTATAAACACATCAGCACCTAAAGCCTCGAATCCTTTTATATGCTGGTCTATAGGTCTTACTCCTATTGAACACCCACCAGGAAGAACCACTCTTGCTTTTTTAAATCGTGATAATAAAGCTCCAATAAAATAATACGAAGCCCTCATCCTTCTTACATCATCTATGCATGCATCAAAGTTATCTACATTACTACTATCTATTTCTAAAGTATTGCTATCTATCTTAACTATATTACATCCTAAGCTCTTAAGTATTCTTTCTAAGCAGTGTACATCTTCAATATCTGGTATGTTATCAATTGTGCATTTTCCATCACTTGCCATTATTGCTGCTGGTAATATCGCTACTGCTGCATTCTTAGCGCCATTTATATCAACGCTTCCCTTAAGCAAGTTTCCGCCGTTTATAACTAATCTCTCCATTGAATTCACCCTATCTATTAAAATCTATATTATCTATATTTTATAGTTACTTACATTATTAACCTATTTTATTTATTGAAATCTACTTTAATTATTATATCATAAACTAAATTTATTTAAATATATTTTTTTAGACCACTACTACTTTTTTGGGCATTTATTATATTTATCAAAATTTTTTTAATGGTTTAAATGTCAATAATTTCATTAAAGGTATTATAGTTGATGAAAAAAAAGTCAATACTGTAAAAATATATATAATATTGCATAATTATTATTTGAATTCATTATTTAATTATTCTTCTATTCTATTCTTTTCTCTTACTTATTGTGATATAATTTATTAAAAATTTGAGTAATACAATAATCGAGATTGTGAGGGTTATTATGAAGTACTATATTGTTGCATTATTTGATGAAGAGACTTATCAAGTAATATCTCCAATACAAAGAAATATGTCTAAAAAATTTAGAGCAAATAGAAATTCACCTGCACCTTTTGTTTTATTAGCAGCTATTGAAAACCCAAATTTAGATAAGCTTTATCCTGTTATTGATAAAATTATAGCTCCATATAAAACTTTTAGAATTGATGCTAGTGATTTAGTATATCTATTTGAACCTACTAAAAGTGTAAACTTAAAAATTGATGATAAAGGATACATAAAAAGACTTTCTCGTAGTCTTGTTGATATGTTAGAACTTAATGGCTTTGCGGTTAAATCATTTGGGGATAGTTTTATCTCTTTAGCTAATTTAGGTTACATTCCTAAAGACTATAAAAAACAAGATGTAAAATTAAATTTTCCTGAAATATATGATGCTAATAACTTTGTTAAATTAAGAATTAAGAGTATTGAGATATGGAAATTACCTACTGTCAAAAAAAATACTCCTATGAAATCTTATGTCCTAAAAGAATTTTAAAAATATTTAAATAATCCACCAAGGTTTACTTTGAATTGCTTATATAAAAAGTTCTAATATTCCGGAACTTTTTTAATTCATTATTTATTACAAGACTGTTTATAATTCATATTATTATTAACAGCCTTTTTTTATTTTATAAATTTATGAATAATTTTTAATACAATAAACTTAATTTTTGAAAAATTCTTTAATTGTGAATTTTCTGTAAAAATAAAAAATATTTTTTTGTAGTCGTTTTCTAAACTTTCATTTATTTTAAAGATTTTGTAAAATAATATTATTACTAGAAATGTAGGAGGATTCACTATGAATATTCAGCCACTATTTAAAGTACAAAAAAAATACAATGATAGTTTATCTATAAATAAGGAATTAGATTTACATAAGTTACAAGTGCGTAAAAATTTAGAATTTGCAATATCCCTTGGTGATTTAGCTAATGAAACTACTTGCTTTAACTATTTAGACAAGAAATCTAAACCTGTTAATTTAACTGCAATATTTAATAAGTATATAACTTGTATTTCTCATGCTTTAACACTAGGAATTGATCATAAGTATACAGATTTAATCGCAGTATCTATGAGCCCTAATGACTATTGTTTAAGTGATCAATTCCTAAATTTATATATCGATATTAACGATTTAATCATCTCACCTTCTATAGATCACTACCTAACTTTGTTTGAAGATTTATTAAGTTTAGGATTAACACTAGGCTTTTCAGAATCCCAAATTGAAAATCAATTTATTAAAGATCTAGATAATTTAGTAATACTTTAAATTGTAAAATTTAGTATTACTAAATTTTGTTTAAATATAATACATCAATACATAATAATAATTTTATTTTATATAATATTTAATGCACTTAAGGGAATAATACTCCTGAGGTGATATCATGTTCGGAATACTATGTGCAATAATTTCAGGAATTGCTATGAGCATTCAAGGAGTATTCAATACACGATTAGGTGAAAAAATAGGGGTATGGGAGACTACATTATTAGTTCAAATAATTGCTCTTATAGTAAGTCTTATAGTCTTTTTCTTTTTCGCTGATGGTAGTTATGAAAATTTAAAGGGTGCTAATAGAGCTTATTTATTAGGAGGAATCTTAGGCGTTGTAATAACTTTTACAGTAATAAAAAGTGTTAGCTCAATGGGGCCTACGCTAGGAATTGGCATTATATTAATATCTCAATTAATATCTGCAGCACTTATTGATTACTTAGGACTATTCGAAAGTCAAAAGATTAAGTTTTCATTAAATCACTTTTTAGGTATTGCTATTATGATTATTGGTATTGTAATATTTAAATGGAATCGTTGAGAAAGGATGGATGACTCTTGAATCTTTTTTCCAATATTAATTTTTTATTCCATTTAACAGTTAATAATATAAAGGAATATTTTAAAAAAAGTGAAGAAATAAAATCTGATGAAATAACTACTAACTCCATTAATTGGTTCGGTCATGCTACTACTGTTATTAATCTATACGATAAAATTATTATCACGGATCCCGTATTCTCTAATTCATTAGGGTACTTTAAAAGATTAGTAAAAAAGCCAGCTTATATAAATGACTTAAAAGTAGATTATATATTATTATCACATGGTCACATGGACCATTTAAATTTTTCGTCCTTAATAAAATTAAATAAAGATGCAATAATAATTGTTCCAAAAGGATACGTTCGCCTTGCCAAATTATTAGGTTTCAAAAATGTGATTTTATTACATCCTGGAGATATATATCGAGATGATTTTATAAAAATTACTGCTTATGAAGCTAATCATGATGGGAGGCGTTTCTATCTTGGTCAAGATAATGAAAGCATTTCTTATTTAATTGAACGAAAAGACAAGAGTGTATTCTTTGCTGGAGATACTGCTCTTACAGATAATTTTAAAAATATAAATTGCGATGTGGCATTAATGCCCGTAGGTTGTTATAAGCCGGAGAGATTTTCATATATGCATTGCACACCAGAGCAAAGCTACAAAATGTTTAAAATGATGACCTGTCCAATCATGATCCCTATTCACTATAAAACTTTTAGAATTTCATTAGAAAATTTTGAAGAAACCGAAAAATCATTACTGGATTTGAATGATAATTCTATAAAACTCATAAATATAGGCGAAACTTATACTCTTTAACTCAAAAAACATAAACTCTAAATATATTACTAAAGTGGTCATGCTTTCTTAATTATGTTTAAAATATTTTATCTCTTAGAAATATTTTAAATTCTCTAAATTAAATTCATGACCTTTATCTTATTTAGCTAAAGTATTTTAAAACTTATATTTTGATTATATATATTTTTATTAACAATAAATTGTTTTTTCATATAATATATTGAAGAAATAATATTTGGGAGAAATATATGTTTTCATATAATAGGAAGTTAGATTATAATTTAAAACACTATATATCTAAAAATGCTTATAAAAATTATAGAGTACTTATACAATACAAAGATTTTCAATCTTCAATTGTGAGAAAAATAAGTTCATATAAAGGTAATGTTCATCATATTATAGAATCTGCTAACCTAATAAGTGCTAATCTCAACTCTAGAGGTATAGATAGAATTTCAGAATATCCTGAAGTAAAAAAAATTTATTTAGATGAATATTTATTTCTATGCGGTATGAGTGTTACTACTGCTAATAAAGTTCATTTTTCTGAGAAATTTAGCTTATCTGGTGCAGGAATTGGTATAGGACTTGTAGATAGTGGAGTATTTCCTCATCAAGATTTAACATCTCCCAGCACTAAAATAGAATTATTTGAAGACTTAATTAATGATTTCCACTACCCATATGATGATAATGGTCACGGTACATCTATAGCTGGAATTTTATGCAGTAGTGGTCTATCCTCTAATAATATGTATAAAGGAATATGCAGCAAAAGTAAGCTTTTCTGCTATAAAGCTTTTGATATGCTTGGAAAGGGGTTTGCCTCTGATGTATTATATTCTATAGAGAGTTTATCTAATATAGCTAAAGAAAATAATATAAAAATATTGTGCTTGCCCTTTGAATTGTTAACTCATAATACATTTATTGTTTCCTGCTTTGAATTGGTATTTGATTATGCTATATCTAAAGGCCTGATTCCTATTGTTCCTAGTGGAAGCAGCTTAAGTGGTAAATCATCTATTATGGGAATTGCAACTCTTTCTAACTGCATTACTGTTGCAGGCTTAAATACTGCGACCCCTGTTATAAAACCATATATATATTCATCAGAAGGTCCCTATGGTAAATTATCAAAACCTGATTTATGTGCAGCATGTGTTAACGTTGTTTCTCTAAATTCTGATAATAATTACATTTCTGAAAAAAATGGTATTAAGCTTTACCCAAGTAAACTTGAAGTACCATATAAGACATTTGCTGGTACATCTATCGCTACTGCTTATATTAGCGGATTATGTGCTTTACTATGTGAAAAGAATCCATCTATAACCTTTAAAGATATAATTTCATTATTAAAAGTTGCATGTGACCCTGTTGAAGATATATCTAAAGCAATTCAAGGTGAGGGATTAGTAGATATCCTCAAAATTATCACCTAACACTGGGTAACCAGCTAATTATATCAAAAAACTATCAATGAAAATTATACTCTTATAAAGATAATAATATTAAAAAGGAAATAAAGTTCATGCTTGAATTTATTGCATCAAAGATTTTAGTAGTAAGTTTAATGCATGCTCTTTATTTTAGCTATATATTGCATAATTTTAGTAATTCATTATAGATATCAGTTTTTCAATAATATGTTAGTTAATTATTTCACTTTATTACTCTTATAGTATGCTATAATTATTTACATATAGCATTTTTTTTATTAGTTTACTTAGTTTTTTTAAACAGTAAAATACTTAGAAAGGTAGGTAGTAAACAGAATGAGCACATTCATGTTAAAGAATAAATCTCAAGGATTTACTCCTGTTAATAATGTATTTATAGAAAAATACATGCCACAAGCTAGAGGTGAATTTGTTAAAATTTATTTATTGATGCTAAAGCATAATATTTCTGGTGAATTAGGTGTTAGCTCATCAATACTAGCTTCCTCACTTAATTTGTTAGAATCAGACATTATGAACGCTCTTAACTATTGGAATGATCAGGGAGTTATAAAACTCACTCAAATAGATAGAATGGGTAATTTCAATGTTGAATTTATAGATTTAGTTGATGAACCAATTAGACCAAAGAAGCAAGTTGATTTATTAGAGGCTTTAGATAGTTCTAATACGAAAGATATGTTAAAAGATATTGAAATGCTTCTAGCTAGACCTCTATCACCAAATGAAATGTCTATTTACTTAAATTGGCAAAAGGAATTTGGCTTCTCTTCTGAATTAATTTTGATTTTAATGGAATACTGTATATCAAAAGGTAAAAGTGATCCACGATATATAGAAAAGGTAGCATTAGCTTGGCACGACCAGAAAATAACTACTATTGAGCAAGCACAAAATTTAATTAAAAAAACTGAAGATAAGTGGCTTAACATAAGAAAAATATTGACTTACTTGGGTATAAATAATACGGATATAATGAAACCCCAACAAGATTTAATTGAAAAATGGCTTCTTATCTACAAATTTCCAAACGAAATTATCTTGAAAGCTTGTGATATATGTTTTGAAAGACTAAATAGAGCAGATTTTAAATATATTGATGGTATACTCACTAACTGGAATAAGAATAACATTAGGACCCTAGAAGATATAGCCCTTAAAGACACTAAAAATACTACTAAAAATAGTAAATACCAAAAAAGCTATAATAATAGCAATACTGATAAATCTCCTCTTAAGTTCAATAACTTTGAAGCAAGAGAGTACGATTATGATTCCTTAGAAAAAAAACTTTTAGGATGGGATAATGATGATTAAAGGCTATCAAACTGAAATTTTAAAAATATATGATAAACTTAGAGAAGATGAAGCTAAAGCACTAAAGTCTAGAAGAACCGAAATATCTGAAAAATATCCTGAAATTATTGAATTAGATAATCAAATTCAAAAGTTATCTTTACAAATGGCAGTATCAATTCTTAAGTCCAGTGATGGTGAAAAAACTTTAGATGATTATAAAGAAAACATTACTGATTTAAGAGTTAAAAAATGTGAAATGCTAGTTGAACGAGGTTATGACCCTGAATATTTAAATTTACACTATCATTGTAATAAATGTAAGGATACGGGATTCATAGGTAATGTTAAGTGCAGCTGCTATAAACATAAATTAATTAAGCTTTATTATAAGAATTCAGAATTAGAAAATGCAACTGTGACTAATAATTTTGATAACTTTGATTTAAGCTTATTTTCAAGTCATAAGCTTGGAGATGAAAAATTTTCTCCAAGAAAAAACATGGAGAATAACTTAGAATATATATTAAAAGATTATCTTCCAAACTTTTCAGAGATATCAACAAATCTATTGTTTTATGGAAACCCTGGTAGTGGTAAGACTTACTTATCTTACTGCATAGCTAAAGCAGTATTAGATATGGGCTATTTGGTTATATACAAAACATCGGATGAATTAATTAAAAATTTAAGAGAAATAAGATTCAACAACGATTCTTCTCTTGAATCTCTAATATTAGACTGCGATTTATTAATTATAGATGACTTAGGAGCAGAACATCTTAATGAGTTCTCTATAACTGAATTGTTTAATGTAATTAATAAAAGAATTCTTACAAATAAGAAAATGCTTATCTCAACTAACTTAACTCTTCCTGGCATAACAAAACAATACAGTGAAAGAATTGCATCTAGATTAATTGGAGAATTCAAGCTTTGCAAGTTTTATTCAGAAGATATACGTATTAAAAAGAATTTAGAAAAAAATAGATAGGATAAATATTACTTAATTGAAATAGCTATAGTAACTTATTATTTATATATAATAAGTTACTATAGCTTTTAAACTTTATTTTTTATTATAATTCAATCAGTACTATCCCAACCGATCGTATTTCAAATAAAAAAAACAAGTTCTAGTTTAAACTAGAACTTGTTTACATTTGGCGACTCAGAAGGGGCTCGAACCCTCGACCTCCGGCGTGACAGGCCGGCACTCTAACCAACTGAGCTACTGAGCCATCTTATGGTGGGCACAACAGGGCTCGAACCTGTGACCCCCTGCTTGTAAGGCAGGTGCTC
>NZ_AUUU01000235.1 GCF_002760435.1 Clostridium sp. LS | reverse complement strand
CTCCACCATTGAGCTATCGCGGAACGTCATTACTTAATCTATTATATCAGCTTTTTCTAATTATGCAACCCTATTTTTTATCTTTTTTTATTTTTCTCTTGAATACGAACTTACGTTTCTGTCTAAACTTAAAACAAATATTGATTTTTAGGAGGAAAAATATGAACAAAGTATATCTTATAGGGAGAGTGACTAAAGATCTAGAGCCTCAACAATTTGACGCCAACGAAAGGATTTATGTGAAATTTACTTTAGCTGTTAATGACTATAAATCAAATACAAAAGAATATACAACGAATTTTATTAACATTGTTGCTTTTGGTAGAAAAGCTGAGATTTTATCCCAATACATAACTAAAGGTCATAAATTATCTATAGAAGGTAAAGTTAGAACTGGCAGCTATCTTGATAGAAATAACATTAAAAAATATACAGTAGACATAATTCTAGAAGACTTTGATTTCATTGATAATAAATCAAATGTAATTTAAATCAACAAACGGGTGGAATATACTTTCCACCCGTATTCTACTCATTTATTTTTTAAAAAAGCATAAAAAAATGGCTCCGCGAAGAGGACTCGAACCTCCAACCTATCGGTTAACAGC
>NZ_AUUU01000039.1 GCF_002760435.1 Clostridium sp. LS | reverse complement strand
TGCAATTTAACCTCCTTTGATGATGGAAAATAGGCTGGCAAATGGACTTGTTATTTATTTGATAGTGCCTAATGAAACTAAGAATTATGAGAGTGTCTTAAGGTGTTTATGACACTCTTTTTAATTGAGTTTTAAATTTAGTTAATAATGTGACTAAGTCACACTCAATTTTTAAAATTTTCCTTTATAATGGGTTATAGAATAAATAATTATTTAAGTAGAAAATTAAAATACTAAAGTTTAAATTGTGACAAGCTTTATTAATTAAATTATAATTTCATGGAGGAAGTTAGATGAAAGATTATGATGACGTATTAAGTATAAAAGCAAAAAATCTAAAGGCTTTATATGAAAGTTATCCGATATTAAAAGAAATAAATGACAGAAATAGCGAGATTATAAGCTCACATGCAATTTTTAAGACTTTATATGCAGATCAATATATGAAATCAGAAGAGGGTACATGTTCAGGAATTTTATTTGTAGTAAAGGGAACAATTAAAATTCAAAAAATAAATAAAAATGGAGATGAAACAAATCTGTATAATATTAAACAAGGTGAGTTTTGCCATGAGGCTTTAACCTGTTTATCAAATTTTGAATCATTAAATATAACTGGAAAAGCTATTCAAGATTCGGAAATATGTATTATTCCTTTAGACATTATGAGATTACATGTTATAACTGATAGTAAGTTTTTATTATATATTTATGAGGATTTATATAGAAAATTTAATACTATTATTGAAAATAAAGAAGAAATAATCCATGAATCATTAGAAACAAGGCTTGTAAAATTATTGTTGAGTAAAAAGAGTAACATAATTTATGCCACTCACAGCGAATTAGCTTTTGAGATTGATTCAGCTAGGGAAGTTGTAAGTAGAAAATTAAAGCAAATTGAAAAGGAAGGCTATATAAAATTAGAAAGGGGTAAAATAATTATAAATAAGAACTTAAATGATTTTTTTAAAATTAATGTTACATGAAAAAGAAGGATGCAAATTTATAATGTTTGGATTTTAATAGGGTGCCTATATTTATCAAAAGAAAGTGCATTCTTCTTTTCATTAAGAATTCACTTTCTTTCTAATATAAAACTTAAAATAATTTACTCCTCAGTCTTTTATTTGTGATGATGTTTTGAATATACAATATCTATTATTTTATATTGTTGACTTCCTTTAAAATTCTCTCAAGCTTTTCAATTGATACAATTCTATTATTGCATTTCTCACTATCTAAACATATATCAAAACCTATTGATTTATAGGCGCCTTCTCCAGTATTATCTGTTTTACATATAGGTGAAACAAAGGCCACTTCATCTTCACGTCCTATACGGTTGCAAAGTGCGCATATATGGGTGTTACTTGATTTATGATTTGTGATTCTACATGACATACCAATTAGACTACCATTCATATTGTATGCAATAAATAATTTCCTAATTGATTCATCAATCCAGCCTAAATATACGTTCTTTGAATCCTGAGCATCTGAGCTTGGTAGTTTAAGTTTCTTTTCCTTTTTAAACAACTTATTAAGCTGTGCATTTGTAATGTTGGGCATTCCATATACATATTGATTTAAACCAGATAAATACTTATCAATGTATAAGGGATCCTTTATTTTAGTAATATCCAGTAATTCTTTTTCATCTTCCGATAAATTTGGAAAAATCCTTAATATTTTTTCGTTTATATATGCTTTAGTAGCTTCAATGATATTTGTATCTACTGAACTTCTATAAGCATTATTTAAGTCAGTTAAACATTTTCTTATATAATTATATTGATGTTTTTTTATAAAAGTATTCATAAAATCTTGTACCTCTTTTCTATGAAATATTATCTTGATTGCTCAATTATTTTCAGTTTTATTTTTCAAAATAAAAAGATGACTATTGTTACTCCATTTGAAAGTAACAGTAATCATCCTGATTAAAACGTATTGTATATTCATAATTATTTACCTTTGAATCTTGTCTTAAATCAGAAATTATACTTTCATTGGATTGCCACAATGAAATCATAACATGATTTTAAAAAAGTATTCAATCTAATATATAGTTCTGTAATGATTGTGAGAAAAGAGTTTTCTCTTGACCTATTATTCTTCTTATACTTTTTTCTGATAAATAATATTCTTGAGTTAATTCATTAATAGTAGCTCCATTAATGTACTTTTTATAAATCTCACTATTTCTTACCTTAAGGCTATTCTTTATACCGCTTTTTTCTCCCCAGGCTTTATGGTTTTCATCTTTTCTGGGTACATAAAGATATTTTCCATCTACATACTTTTGTATTAATTTAACAATTTCCTCTGGTAACACATCTTGTGCCTTTGCATATTTCATTTCCTTACTCCTCCACTTATAAAAAAGTATTAAAGCAAAGAATACAAAAAAGCTATGCGTTACAGAACCTAAAAATGCACGCATCCCAGCTAACTTAACAGCTTAGGCTCCAAACAAAGCATAGCTGACTTTGTTGTAATCTTTGCAAGGAGCAAACTGATTTAAAGCTGAATGTTTCACAGACCTTCATAAAAAAACACCCCCAATATGAATATGTTACTCGTATTATATCATATAATTGAAAGAAATTTTAATGCATATATAAAATAAGAAACTAATTTGTTAAGCAAAAGTTAAAGTATGCTGAATAATAGAATTGTGTGGAATAGCATGGTAAAATAATGCATGTGATAAAACAACGAAAAAATTAAGAATTGGGGAGTGAGCCATTACGATGATATTCTATGATTCATTTGATGTTACTAATAAACAGTCTCATATAGTAGTAAGAAATGAAATTGCTACTGAAATCAGCAAAGAATTTGCTAGTATGACTGAATATTCGGAAGAAGAATTATTAAATAAAAATATTAGTGAGATATTCAATATTTTAAAAATCGGTCCTAGCATTAATGAAAGAAATATTAATAGTGAAAGTGAGTATTTTCTTTTTTCTAAATCCTTGGATGCTAGGTTTATAAATATAAAAGTGAACGAAAGTATAATTGAAAAGGTATATATTTTTTCTGAAAAGCCTAATTCACATCTAGACGTCAGATTCCCAGTAGTAGAAGCATTGTGTTCCCATAATGCACTTGGAGTTGCTATCTTTAGTGTACCTGACATAACTCTATTGAAAGCTAATCAAACTTATCTTAATTTTCTTGATAATCCTTTTAAAAATAAGGAAAATTCCATAGGAAAAAGAATACACGAGATTATACCTGGTTGGATCGGTAGCACCTCTGAAAATATATGGAAAAGTGTACTTTCAACACAAAAGCCGTTTTATAGTGATGAGTATATGTTTGAATTTGAAAGAGGAATTACATATTGGGAGGCAAGTTTAGCCCCAGTGTTTGAAAATGGTATTTTAAAATATTGCATTGAAATTACAACAGATGTAACTGAAAAAGTGTTAAATAGAAAAGTTATGGAGGAGCAGTCAAAGATTATTAAGAAGCAAAATGAACAGTTAACTATGCAGGCAAACCTATTAAAGCAACAAAAGGAAAAACTTGAGAAAATAAATGAGGCACTTAAGAATGCAATGGATATGAAAGATGAATTTTTATCTGTAATTTCACATGAATTTAGAATGCCGCTTAATGTTATTAATACAGCAATTCAGACTTTGAATTTAGTTTATTCAGATCAAATGACAGAGAAGGTTAAAAAATATATGGGAACTATTAGACAAAATACTAATAGACAACTGAGACTTGTTAATAATCTTCTTGATATTACTCGTGCTAATGTAGGGAATATTAAGATAAATAAAAAAAATATCGATGTTGTTTTCCTTACAAAAGCAATAACTGAATCTGTATATGAATTTGCTTCCAAAAAGGGAGTAAGGGTCAAATTTGTATCAAAGCTTTCGAAAAAAATAATAGGTCTAGATGATGAAAAATATGAAAGAATTATTTTAAATCTTCTTTCTAATGCTATCAAATTTACACCGGAGGGTAAATCTATTACGGTGAGCTTGCGGTTGCTAAAAGGTAATATTAATATTGAAGTCAAGGATTATGGAATAGGTATACCGCCAGATAAGTTAGATATAATTTTTGAAAGGTTTGGACAGGTTGATAGTTCGCTATCACGCCAGGCAGAGGGAACAGGAATTGGTTTGTCATTGGTAAAAAAGCTTGTAGAAGCATTGGGTGGAAGTATAAATGTAAAAAGTAAATTAGGAAAAGGTGCGACGTTTACGATCGTTCTTCCTGATGAGAAGGCAATTGAGGAGAAAAATGAAAAGCTAATGCTGGATTTAATGAACGATAACCGTCTTATACAAACTACTAATATAGAGTTTTCTGATATATATTTATGATTACGCCTTCTGTTTAAAGCAAATGTTAATAGTAAAAAATGAAAAATATGTTTATCAACTTTTTCATGGCTAACCTTCTCTCAAAATTTTAATAATCGAATTAATAAATCAATTTATATTATATGTAATTCACAAATTTAATTCACTTCATAAATATGTTCTTTGAATATGATTAATTACGCTATTAATCATAATACGTTGAAAATATTTCGATTATATGACATTTGTCAGTATTAAAATATAATTTTTATCACTATTTTGAACTTGTGCTAAATGGTATTGTTAAGGTAAAGAATAAGTAAAAATTATTAATATAATTTTAGGAGGTAAGAAGTTCATGAATAAAGTTAAAGCGAAATATACGTTCATACGAATCTGTGCTGTAAGTATAGTTATTCTTTTTGGAATTTACTTAAAACCAATAACTTTTCTACTGGTTAGTTCACCACTTTTAATTCGATTTGCTTTCTTTTTTGCTACATCGCGTGGAAGAGAAATAACAAATTATGAAAATCCTAAACAAGCACTGATTATTATGGATATACAGGAAGACATCTGTGGGGAGAATGGTATTTATAAAGATTATTTAAATTTTTTGGATAAGGTAAATAATTCTATTAGCTATGCTCAAAAAATGAACTACAAAATCATTTATATTTGTCAAGAATTTTCCATTATCGAATTACCTTTTGCAGCTCTTGTTACAGGTGGCAGGCTATTAGCTAATCAGGCTGGCACAAAACTTAGCAGGTATCTCCAGACTACTGACGGTAAAATTTTTGTTAAACATCAACAGGATGCTTTTACATCAGAGGAGTTTTCAAAATATCTTGTAGAAAATGAGATTGATACAGTATATCTGGCTGGACTTGATGCAGCTTCTTGCGTATACAAAACAGCATTAGGAGCACTTAAAAGAAAATATAAAGTAAATATAGTTAAAGATGCAATTAGTACTCCAAATAGCATTGTGATGAAGCACATGATCAGGAAATATATAAAAAAAGGGATAAAGATTGTTGAACTAAAGTAAGATAATTACGTATGTCACATTCCTCTATAATATATAAGTAAAAATTAACGGCAAAAGAAATTCATTGTAAATTAACTAATGTAATAATAACAATATAAGTTATAATTAAATCATTCCAATGTCTTATAATGTACAAATGGATTATGATTTGAAAAATAATCCTAGATAATTGTTTGATAGGAAGGACATTTAAATATGTATCTTAATTTTTATATTATTGTATATAGTTATTTAAAACATTAATGTAGGAGGCAACATGGATTCAAAATATAAAGTTAAGCAAATTACAAAATTGTACGAAAGTTGCAGTAAATGCGGGTTACCACTAATTAATTGTATCTGCAATATTGTTCCTCAAATAGAAACTAAAGCAAAGATATTAATACTGTCAACGGAAAAAGAATTCAGTAGACCTTCAAATACAGCTAGATTATTGAAATTACTTAATCCAAAATCGACAGAGATAATTCTTTGGGAGCGAACAAAAATTTCAGAAAAATTAATTGAGTATATAAATAATGAAGATTATGAAAAATATTTACTATTCCCTATAGATAATAGTGATTCACCAGAAAGAAGATTTGAACATAAAAGTTCTGAAAAAACTCCAGTATTTATTATCTTAGATGGTACATGGAAAGAAGCTAATAAAATATTGAGAAAGAGCGATTATTTAAAGAAGTTGCCAAGAATTTCATTAAATCCAATTCATAAGTCAGAATATACTTTGAGGAGAGGTGCATCAGAAGGAGAACTATGTACTATTGAGGCTGCAATTGAAATACTTAAGTTAAATTATGAAATTCAGAACGCACAATTAATTAAAGGTGTTTTTGACTTATTTATTAAAAGTTTTAAGGCAGGAGCGAATGGGTTAAAGTTAAAAGAGGTGTTCTATGAATAAATTAAACTTTCTTGGAAGAGGTTCAGGGTATAACACTAAGGAGGGAAATACTTCAGCTTACATTATAAAAAATGAAACTTTACTATTAATAGATTGTGGGGAAACTGTATTCAAAACAATCGTTGAAAAAAAACTAGTTGATGGAATTAAGAATATATATTTATTAGTAACTCATATGCATTCTGATCATATTGGTTCAATAGGTAGTTTTATTGGATTTTGCTTTTGGAAATATAAAATAGTAACTAAGCTTTATTTTTATGAAACAGATAAGATGAGAAAATTTTTAGAACTGGTTGGTTTAATTGAAAATCAAAGTTTTATTATAATTGATGAAAACACAAGAATTAGTGAATTAGGGTTAGAGTTTCAACCATCCTTGACTAAGCACTCTATGACAGTTAAAACCTATTCATATACATTAAAATTTGATGAAGGAAATGACATTTTTTTTAGTGGAGATACATATGAAACTAATATCGAGGTCATTTCTTTTCTGAAAGAAGGTAATCTTATATATCATGATACATGCCTTGATGATTATGCTGGTAATATGCATACTTCCTTAAGGGTATTAAGTGAAATTATCCCTAAGGAATATAGAAAACAAGTTTATTGTATGCATATCGATGGAGAGAATTTTGTAGAAAGAGCACAAAATGAAGGTTTCAATGTAGTAGATATATAAATATTTTTTTATTCACTACTTATATCTGGCATTTTAAATATAAAAAATGTTTATACACAAATTTAGCTCCAAGCTTATATGATATAAATTATAAATGATTCTATTGGAGGCAATTTTAATGGGTTACTATGTAAAAGTAGAGCCAGATGTAAAGATATATGTTGAAGACCTTAACGATGGGGCTGAGAAAACAATTCTATTTATTCACGGTTGGCCAGGAAGTCATAAATTATTTGAATATCAATTTGATATTTTGCCAAAACTAGGGTATAGGTGTATTGGCATAGATACAAGAGGATTTGGAGATTCAGATAAACCTTATAAAGGTTATAATTATGATAGGCTGTCTGATGATGTTAAGTGTGTAATGGATACATTAAAGCTAAAAGATATAACTTTAGCAGGGCATTCAAATGGAGGCGCAATTGCAGTAAGATATATGGCTCGTCATAAAGGTTATGGAGTATCAAAATTAGCCCTTTTAGCTGCTGTATCTCCAAGTCTTATTAAACGTCCTAATTTCCCTTATGGATTAGATAAAGAAACAGTTATACAGCTTATTGAAGGAACATATAATGATAGACCTAAGATGCTTCAAGGATTTGGAGACATGTTTTTTTATCAACATATAAGTGAAGCTTTTTCAAACTGGTTTTTTCAATTAGGGTTACAGGCAGCAGGGTGGGCAACTGCAGCAATTGCAAATGCGTGGATAAATGAAGTTTTCTTTTCTGATTTAGAACAAATAAATGTTCCAACTTTAATTATTCATGGAATTCACGACAAAATTGTACCTTTTGAGCTAGGTCAAATACAAGAAAAAATGATTAAGAATTCAATACTTATTCCATTTAATTATAGCGGACATGCTGTATTTTATGACCAGCGTGAGGAATTTAACAAAGAACTAATAAAATTTATTGAAGCATAAGATTACAAAAATTAAATATTACACATAAGTATTTCAATATTTCAATGCCGCATTATTCAAAAAATGAATTTGCGGTATTTCTATTTTTATAGAAATATAGTAACTTTGGTACGGAAAAAATATTTTAATTTTTGATAATGTTATCATCACACTTTATGCTATAATTTATAAATACTGGAACTTATTTAAAGTAAAAATTATTTATGTAACAGATGAGCGTTGCAATTGTATAAGTTAATTTTATAAGTGTATAAGGAGCAATATTTTATACAACATAAAAATAATGGAAATGAGGAGACTAAAATGAAAAGACAAAATCTTAAAAGGACAATTGCTATTGGAGTAATAGCAGCAAGTATTTTATCAATAAATCCAATAACTGCAAGTGCAGAGTGGAAAGAAGATTCTAATGGCTGGTGGAATTCGGAAGGAAATTCATGGTCAGTAGGATGGAAGAATATTAATGGACAATGGTATTATTTTGATAGCAATGGATACATGAAAACAGGATGGATACAATATAATGACAAGTGGTATTACCTATATAATAGTGGTGTTATGGCTAAAAGTACTATTATTAATGGTTATGAATTAGATTCTAATGGAGCTTGGATTCAAAATGCCACTCATAATTCAGAACAAGACATCTCAATGCAGAATAGTTTATCAAATGTTAACTCAAATGCTACAACCATAGGTGAAGTGACTGGTATTAAGTTAAATGATATAACGAAAATTGTTTTTTATGATGGAAGAGGTGGGCTTAATAAGCCTATAGTAGTTGAAGATAGACAAAAGCTTAATGAATTTATTGGATATTTAAATGATTATACTATTAAGAAAACTAAAAATCCCGAAATGATAGGCTGGGCACTGAAGGCTATATTTTACATTAATGACAAAGAAGTAATAAACATAACCTTCGATGATCCGATAAATATTAATAATGAGTACTTTAAAATTATGCAAGGAGATTTAGATACTAATAAAATTGACGAATATCTAAAATCAATTGATCCATCCCATCTTACAATAGATGAATTGAATAAGAAAGCAGCTGAATTAAATAAATAATTATATATTGGAAATCAAATTATAAAAATAAAAATGTTATAGAAAAATTACTTATAATACTCGCTTTGTTAGTAATTCAATTTTTATAATATATGATATAAAAAATAGTAATATTTTTTCGAAGGAAAATTTACATATGGGGGGGATTTTATGTGCACTAGCTTTATTCACAGAGGAAACGATACAATTATTGGAATGAATTTTGATAACAATGGAATGAAATATACTATTGATACTAAAAAATCCAATTGGTTTACTGTATTAGTTGATGGAGGGCGAGGGAAGCATCCATCATTTGGAATAGATAGTTGTGGGAGGTTTTTCAATAATCTTGTTGTAAATTCAAATGGTAAAGGCTTATACAGAAGACCAAGCAAAAAAATAACTCATACTACTAAGCTTATTTTGGATATTCTAAATGGTGTTATTCTTCCTGAGAATTTGAATGAATATTTGAACAATGTTGAAGTTGTTAACACACCAGATTGGAGTTGTCATAATATGATCTGTGATTCTGATGCAAATGTATGGGTGATAGAGCCAGGTCGTGGTAATATAAACAATACTGCAAACTCCTCACAATTTTTTGTTATGACGAATTTTTCTTTATGGGATTATTTCTATGAAAAAGTTGAATGTGATTGTGCTCGATTTAAAACAGTTTCAGGTGAATTGGAAAATACAAAGGAATTAAATGTTGAAACAGCATTTAACATACTTGACTCTGCAAGTCAACGCAATGGTGAGTGGGTTACAGCCTTTTCGATGGTATATTCAAAAAAATTTAATACAGTATATTACTGTTTTGATGGTAATTTCAATGAACGTTTTGAATACAAGTTCTCTATTTGAAATATACAAATTATATGCAGTATCTTTACCTATTTTTTATGCATAAAAAATAGAATTAAATATAAAATTACTGATATTAATTAAGTATAAGTAATTATATAATAAGTTTTAGAATAGAATTTTACTAAATAGAATTTGGTTTAAGGGATGATTTTAGTTGGATTCTAATATTATATTAATTACAATACTAGCATTATCAATTCTTGGTAAAGCTAATTCAGTTGCAATTGCAACTTGTGTTCTTTTACTTATTAAGCTTATAAATTTGGACAAATATCTTTTCCCAGTAATCGATAGCTATGGAATGTTTTTTGGATTAGTAATACTTATTGCATCTATTTTAATTCCTATTGCGAGTGGCCAAATTACATCTATAAATATAAAAAATGTTTTTTCCTCATGGATTGGCATAGCAGCATTATTAATTTCCCTGTTTACTACTTACTTAAGTGGACTTGGACTACAATATCTTACAGTTCAAGGTCACGGAGATGTTATGCCCGCTTTGATATTAGGGGCAGTGATTGCTGCGTCATTTTTAGGTGGTGTTCCTGTAGGCCCTCTTATTACTTCAGGAATACTTGCATTAGGAATTAAGTTATTCCATAAATAAAACTCTTAATTCACCTTATTTTATAATATTTTAGTAACACTTATTCTCAATTTATCTGCCAGTTTAAATTTAAGAACTATTGTTTGAATATATCTATAAAATGGGACTTACTTTAACGATGTAAGTCCCATTTTTAATGTATTAATATTATAATTAATTACACACTTATGAACTTGCAGAGTTATACCTTCTTAATGCAAATTTCCAAAATAGTATTGACCCACCAAAAAAGCACCAACTCAATAAAATAAAAGATATATATACGCTGGCGTCCATGCTTTTTACAGCGGCCTTGGATGCAACTGTCATAGCAAATCCATATGGCAATATATAGGTAAGTATAAATCTAATAACCCCTTTATAAATATCTATAGGTCTATTTGAGAAATAACACATTATGCCATGTATATTCTCTATAAAATCAGTTTTAACTGTCCAAAATGATAGACAAGTCATTATAAAGTAAATCCCATATTCAACTAATAGTGCATGAATAATAGCAATAATATATAAAATTACTCTCCAGGAAGTAAGTTTTATATTTCCTTCAATTAAAGCATACCCGATTATAGCTATACCTGCTAACGCACTAACTAAAGAACCAATTTCCACATTTCTTAAGCTTACGAGAAATTGAGAATTTACTGGCTTAGTAATGTAATAGTCCAACATTCCACTTCTGATTTGTTCTGTAAAACTAAGCAGATTGAAATATGGTCCAAAAATCCACAAAGAATCAATTAAATTAAAGGTTCCTATATAAAAGATCATTTCACATTTTGTCCAACCTGCCAAAGAATTAACATTGGCAAAAATCACTTGAAGTAATATAAGCTGCACGGCAAAGTAAGTTGAGTTAGTAATTAAAATAAGGAAAAAGTTAACTCTATATGCCATTAATTTTATAAAACTTTGTTTAAAAAACTCTCCATATAATCTAATATATCTCATACGAAAACTCCCTAATATTTAAATTTATTCAATGATGCAAGTGAAAGAAAATAATTTGCGAAGATATGAGTCTACTATTTTATTGATAGCATCTAAGCTCCAGTTCCAGAATATTTTTTAATTCCGAGTCTCCAAAGAACTTTAATCGCGATATATAAAAATGCGGTCCAAATAATTTGTACCAAAAGTCCTTTAAAGAACGCTTCATTTGTAATTTCTTTGGTTAATATAGTGATAGGGAAGTAGGTACAATACATAAATGGTAACATTCCGAATACATTGAGTATAGACTTTGGTAATAAATCAATAGGGAATGCTCGCCCAGATAAGAAGTCTAGCAAAATATCTTTAAGGAAAAAGAATGAAGTAACTTCAATAACCCAAAAAACTAGTAAACTAATAATAATATTTATAAAAAAGTTTAGTAGTAAAGCTAACAGTAGTATTAAAGGGAAGAATAAAAGTTGTTCAAAACTTATACCGAAGCTTAGATTTGAAACTTGTGCAATAAACATAGGAATAAAGGTGATTGAAGCAATTAAAGATTGAACAAATTTATGAGAGATAGTTTCTGAGAAATAATATCCTATATAATTAATAGGTCTAGTTATGAGGTTATTTAAAGTTCCATCTTTAATATCATTTGCAATTTTATTTCCTATATTGCTAACATTCATTACAGTACCTATGATAAACATAAAAATATAATAGGTTATTATTGAATTAAGATCATAGTCATTAATTAAATTATTTGATGTTGAATCAAACAATATCTTCCAAAACACTATTTCAGCTACAACACGGAAAACATCCATTAGTGATGATAATATTAAATTCCACTTATAAGCAAATGAAATTTGAATATTTATCTTCATTACTTCAATGTACTTATCCATATCTAAATCCTTTCATTATTAAAAAAATTTACAAATGCATCATCTAAAGGAACTTCTTCTATGTTAATATCAAAAATAATATTGGTTGAAAACACTTCCCTGCCAAAATCCTTTAACTTATTCTTATTAATCAAAAGTTTTGCACTAGTCTCTGTTTTATTTATGAAGGTTCCATACCTCTCTAATAGATCAAATGCTCTTTTATTATCAAAAGTAAGCGAAACATGTTTATAATCTAGCGCATAAGAAGGGAATGCATTTAAAGAACCATCATAAAATACTTTTCCTTTGCTGATTGCTATAATTCTATTACATAATTCTTCAATATCATCAAGGTAATGACTAGTTAATATTATAGTTATTTTCTTTTCTTTATTAACATACTTAAGGAATTCCCGTATTCTATGTCGTGATGATACATCAAGTCCGATTGTAGGTTCATCTAAAAATAAAACTTTAGGATTATGAAGCAAAGAACCTGTTATCTCCATTTTCATCCTTTCTCCAAGAGATAAATTACGTAGAGGAATATTTAATAAATGTTTAACATCTAATATTTCAGTTAATTCATTTAATATATTTTTAAAATCCACATAAGGAATTTCGTATATTTCTTTTAATAAGTGGAATGAATCCAGAGCTGGAATGTCCCACCAAAGCTGATTTTTCTGCCCCATTATAATAGCGAATCGTTTTTTAAATGTATTTTGTAATTTTTGTGGAGTAAAGCCCATAACTCTTATATCTCCACTAGAGGGATGTATTATACCAGACAACATCTTTATGGTAGTAGTCTTTCCAGCTCCATTAGGTCCGATAAAGCCAATAAAATCTCCTTCATTAATGGAAAAGCTTATGTTATCTACTGCAATTTTTTTTTCATATTTTCTTGCTAGCAAGTTTTTAATGCTCCCAATTAAACCCGGTTCCTTTTTTTAAAATTCATAGATCTTGCTAACATCCTTTACAGAAATGATTTCGTTCATTATATGCCTCCTAAATTCTCAAGTTAAATGAATCCTTGAACTAGTATAGGGACTTATTTTAACTTTAATACTACTTTGTGAAAAGTAATATTTAAATCATAAAATAATGCATCCTCGCGAGTTAATTAATATTTTACTATTATTTCAATAATTTACTAGACTTATAATTTCGATTGTGTTACCATATAGATGAAGGTATTGAATAAAATATTTTCCTAGATAAAGTTGCATATAAAGAAAATTTAAAATAATTGAAGTAAAATAGACTAAAAGTGAATACTGCAAAAGCTTAGAGTGATTTATTGTTGTATGGTTTTCCATGCAACTTTTTTTATTAGTGCAAAACGTGAGATTAAATTCCATTTAAAATATTCCAATTTTAGAAAAACCGCTATTGAATAATTATACAATTATATGTATAATTATTTATAATTAAATGTTAAAGTGAGGCTATTATATGAAGTATAAAGTTTTTGTAGACGGAAGTGAAGGAACAACTGGTTTGAAAATACATGAATATCTATGCAAAAGAGAAGATATTGAAATTTTATCTATTGAATCTAAGTACAGAAAGGACATTGAGGCAAGACAAGCTTTATTAAATGAAGCTGATATTGTATTCTTATGTCTCCCAGATGCTGCTGCTAAAGAATCAATTTCACTTATTAATAATAAAGAAACTCGTATTATTGATGCTAGTACAGCCCATAGAACTAATATAGATTGGACTTATGGATTACCAGAATTAAATAACAAGCAACGAGATAAAATAAAAAATTCAAAGAGGGTTACTGTACCTGGCTGTCACGCAACTGGTTTTATAGCTCTTCTATATCCATTAGTTGGCCAAGGGATAGTTCCAAAAGATTATCCTATTATAGCCTATTCTATTTCTGGCTATAGCGGTGGTGGAAAAAAGTTAATAAAGTGGTGCGAAGATAACCATTTTAGTAATATGAATAGTCCAAAACCATATAGACTAGATTTAAACCATAAACATTTACCAGAAATGCAAAAGATAACAGGATTATCTTTTGAACCAGCTTTTACTCCTATGATATCAAATTATTACAAAGGAATGAGTGTATCAATACCTTTATTTTCTCGTCTTTTAAGTAATAAATACACAGTTTTTGATATTCACAAAATACTATTAGAATATTATCAAGATGAAAAATTTATAAATGTTATTCCACAGGATATTGAAAACTCCTTAGAAGATGGTTACCTAAATGTTGAAGCCAATAATGATACTAACAGGTTAGATATTTTTGTATCAGGAAACGAAAATAAAATTTTAATTACATCAAGATTAGATAACTTAGGTAAGGGAGCAAGTGGTGCTGCTATTCAAAATATGAATTTAATGTTAGGCTTGAAAGAAGATACAGGATTGAAAGTATATTAAATTTAATTTTTATATTTATTATAACAAAGATATCAGTTTAAAATTATTGGTTTATAGAATTGAAGGCATAGAAAAAATATGTGCATATCCAATTTCATAACATGAGAAATATTAATTGTGGGATAATATAAAATTAATTCATAAAAATTCAATACTTCATTTTTAACAATATGTGGTATAATTGGAATTGTAGTAACTATTTAACAGGAGGTATATAATGAGTATAATAGCTGCCTTAATTCCATTAATTATATTGGGAATTCCAGCATTAATATTATGGGGGATAGGAATTTATGCCCTTATCCTATTAATTAGGGCATTGAAAATTTACATTCAAAAAAATTCTTAAATTATATACATAAGTAATGCAAGAATTAAATGACAAGTTTTTAAAGATGACGCAACATTTATGTAAAATCAATGTTCGAATTGCTAACTATTACAACCGTATCATCATAATGAAATGGTTTTAAATTGTAATGATATGAGTTAGGTTCTAAAATTATATATTCTTGTAATGCTTTATTAGAATCTAAAACCATAATAACAGATTTTGTGCTAGGAGATGTGTTATGAATATTATAAGAAGAATTTACTAATAAATTAGCATCTTTTACAATATAAATTCCTTGCGGAAGTGATTTAGTTTGTGGTTGAGCAAATATAATAGGTGAATTTAAACTAATTGATAGTAATAAAAAAATAATAAATACTATAGCTATTTTTTTCATATGAACATTGCCTTTCTTAAGATATATTTATTTTTTAATAACAACTCATATATATTATGTAAAAATTGAGGAAATATATACAAGTAACTTTAATTTTGTTCAAGGAGGTATAAAAGTTGGATTCTGCATCAGATTACAATAAAATGAATTGGCTATATAATGCGTTATATGGAGATCTGTCTGTAGAAGCATTAAAAGAATTGCACTATGTAAAAGATCATAGGAAATTATTAAATTCATATCAAAAATATGATTTGACTATTTTAGATTCCGCTTGCGGTAATGGTGTCCAAGCTACTGCCCTAGCTTTAAATGGATATAATGTAGTTGCAACAGATATTAGTAGTGAAATGATAAATTTAACTACTGCTTTTGCTAGAAAGCATAATATTAAGCTTGAGACTGAGGTAAAGGCCTGGATGGATTTACCAAATAAATATAGTAATAGCTTTGATATAGTTTTATGTACAGGAAACTCAATAGTTCATTCGCCAGATGCTATTTCAAGACAAAATAACTTGAAGGCTCTTTCTAGTTTATTAAAACCTAAAGGAACTCTAGTTATTGAAACCCGTAATTGGGATAAGGTAATTGCTGAGAACAAGGCGTATACTGTATACGATAAGGTATCTTATGCAGATAAAGAATATATTCCTTTATATCACTGGAAATTAAACGGTATGGAGCAAGAAGCAAAAGTTGAAATTATTTTTCAAGAAATTAGTAGCGATAATAGAGTGACACTTTATCAAAGTGATTTAAATTTTACACCATTTACATATAAAAGTTTGTTAGAAATGATGAGAAGTTTAAATTTAAAAATTATTAAAGATACGTTTGATATGAAAAATGATTGGTATTTTATATATGGAGAAATTGAATAAAAATATTATAGATGAATGTAATAGGGTACAAGATAATGGCAAAACAATTAATTTATGATAACGAAAACTAGGTGTCATCCTTTCGAATACATTCATTTGAGATTACCGATTCAGAAGTTCTTTTTGCCGTTTGGAGTAATTTTACTATCCCGGATTAATATTAATATATTTGTAAAATCCAGAAGGAATATGCCAACTTTTGTATAATTAATTATATGAAAGGGTGAGAAAAATGATAGATAAAATTATAAACAAAATTAACAGTAAAGCGGACAATTTTGAGGAAGTTAGACAGGTAGCTCTAGAGATTACAACTGAAATAAATAAAAAATCAAAGTATCCGGTAGAAATAATAGAAGAAAAACCAAATCTGATAATCCAAATAAAGGATTTAGGCGTATTTATTAAAATTCAACCAGAACAAATGAAAGATTATACTTCACGTCATGGTATGACAGTAAGAGATGAGATTTTAAATATTTTAAAATCAAATGTAAAATAACTCCAAGAACTCTCATATGAGGGTTCTTTATTAATACTTGAGAATACTACCATATATCCACTATAATAATTATATATATAATTTTTAATCTTGCTATTAGAATCTAAAAAAGAACTTTAAGATGATATTTGTATTCATTTATTAATTTACTTTGGAGTGAGCATTTAAGGTCTTAGCCAGTTTAGTGAGAGTTTATTTGAAGAAACTCGAAAAGCTGTGGTTAAAGTAGCAACTATTCATCCTGATATGACTAAAACTAATTTTTATGAAAATACTAATTTCAGGGAAGGTGATTTACCTGAATCATATATTGCTGGTGAGCGCATAGCAAACATGCTTTTGCCTTGACAATATCATTAGATTATGGAATGATAATTAAATGCAAAAAAACTTCTAGATAGATTAATAAATGTTTTTTACAAATGAAAAATAGTTATGATAAATAAAAATTAACATACTAAAAATTATTTAAAGAGGGTTAATGAGTAGTATGAAAAGAATAAATGAAGCTTTTAGTGATTATGAATCTGGTGGAAACATAAATACTGCAATTATAGAATCCGTAACTTTGCGTAAAAGAACTAAAGTTCTTGAAATGGAAATAAGTTCTGAAAATTATATTGATATAATAGAAATAGAGAACTTTAATAACTTTGTTAAAGAAAAATTTGACTTAAATGATTCTAAAATCACTGTTAAATACACTGAGGAAGTAAATATAAAGCCTATTCATGAAGAATTAAATAACATTATATTATCTATGGCTAACAAATATCCTGCATTAAAGGCAGCTGTAAATAATAGTTCATATGAAGTAGTTGGAAACAGCATAAACTTTAATTTTAAAATTCCAGTATCAGGTTTTTTAAAAACTATGGAGTATGATAAAAAAATTAATAAAGCCATAAAAACCTTGTATGACAAGAATTATAATATTAATTTTATTGATCAAATTGATAATGAAGAATTGGTAAAAATTGAAGAAGATAAACGTGCTAGCGAAATGAAGGTTCTTAAGGAAATTAAAGCCGCTCAAAACAATACTCCGCTTGAAGAACCTAAAAAGGTTGAAGAAAGCAAACCAGATGTAAAAACAGAAGGTGATGGTAAAAAATCAAGTAATCCATTCTTGATTTTAGGTAGAAATTCTAATATTAAGGAACCTGTAATTAAAATAAATGACATAACACCAAATGAAGGCAGAATAGCTTTAGAGGGAGAAATATCTAATTTGGAAGCAAAGGAATTAAGAAGTGGAAAAATGTTAATTTCCTTTGACTTATATGATGGGTCAAACTCAATGACTTGTAAAATATTCGCAAAGCCTAATGAATATGACGAAGTGTTTTCTAAGCTTAAAAAAGCTAAAGGTGTTAGACTTGCCGGAAATGCAGGCTATAGTAATTTCTCTCATGAAGTTGAACTTATTGCTAATACTGTTATTGAAACAAATGGCATAAAGAAAGTTAAGAGAATGGATACTGCAGAGGTGAAGAGAGTTGAACTTCATATGCATACACAAATGAGTCAAATGGATGCTATGTCAAGTGCAACTGATTTAATTAAGAGAGCTATGAGCTGGGGAATGAAGTCTATTGCTATAACTGACCATGGAGTAGTTCAGTCCTTTCCTGAAGCACATAAACTTCTTGGAAGAGATAACCCTGACATGAAGGTTATATATGGAGTAGAAGCTTACATAGCACCTGATAAAAAGCCATCTGTAACAAATGTTAAAGGCCAAAGTATTAATACAACATATTGTGTTCTTGATTTAGAAACTACAGGCTTTTCACCAGAAACAGAAAAAATAACTGAAATAGGAGTAATGAAAATCGAAGACGGAAAGATAATAGATAAATTCAGCACTTTTGTAAATCCTCAAAAGTCAATTCCTATGAGAGTTGTAGAAGTTACTAAAATAACTGATGATATGGTAAGAGATGCAGAAACTATAGATAAGGTATTTCCTAAACTGCTACAATTTATTGAAGGCAGTGTTTTAGTAGCTCATAATGCAGAATTCGATATTGGCTTCCTAAAACATAATGCAAAAGTTTTAGGCCATGACTTTGATTTTACTTATATAGATACTTTAGGACTCGCGCAGGATGTCTTCCCAGATTATAAATCCTATAAATTGGGAAGAATTGCTAAAAATCTTGGCATAAAGGTTGACGTTGCACATAGAGCCTTAGATGATGTTGATACAACTGTCAAAGTATTTAACATAATGCTTGAAATACTAAAGGAAAGAGGAGCACAAACTGTCGAAGATATTGATATATATGCTGCTGATGAGGAAGCTCAAAAAGTTGCATATAAAAAAGTTAAAACTTATCACACTATAATTCTTGCAAAAAATTACGTGGGCTTGAAGAACTTATATAAACTTGTATCATATTCTCATTTAGATTATTTTTATAAAAAGCCTCGTATATTAAAGAGCATGTTTAAAAAATATTCTGAAGGCTTAATAATAGGTAGTGCCTGCAGTGAAGGTGAGCTATTTCAATCAATACTTCTTGGAAAACCTCAGGAGCAAATTGAAGAAATAGCAAATTTCTATGATTATTTAGAAATCCAGCCTTTAGGTAACAATGACTACTTAGTAAGACAGGAGCAGGTGTCAAGTAAAGAATACTTAAAAGAAATCAATCAAAAAATTATAGCTCTAGCAGATAAATTGGGTAAACCTGTAGTGGCGACAGGAGATGTTCATTTCCTAGATCCAGAAGATGAAATATACAGACGTATATTAGAAGCAGGGCAGGGCTTTAAGGATGCAGATTTACAAGCCCCATTATATTTAAGAACAACTGAAGAGATGCTTGAAGAATTCTCTTATTTGGGCAGAACAAAGGCATATGAGGTAGTAGTTACAAATACCAATAAAATCGCAGATATGTGTGAGCAGATCAGTCCAATTTCTCCTGAAAAATGTCCACCTCATATCGAAGGTTGTGAACAAACAATAAAAGATATTGCTTTTGGAAAGGCTCATGAACTGTATGGAGATCCACTTCCGGAAATAGTTCAGGCGAGACTCGACAAAGAACTGGATTCTATCATAAAAAATGGATTTTCAGTAATGTATATTATAGCTCAAAAGCTGGTGTGGAAATCAAATGAAGATGGATATTTAGTTGGTTCTAGAGGATCTGTTGGTTCCTCTTTCGTTGCAAACATGACAGGTATAACAGAAGTTAATGCACTTCCACCTCATTATAGATGCCCTAAATGTAAATATTCTGATTTTACTGATTACGGTGTTTTAAATGGCTTTGACTTACCAGATAAAGAATGTCCTGTTTGTGGATCAAACTTATATAAGGATGGGATAGATATACCATTTGAAACCTTCTTAGGCTTTAATGGAGATAAGGAACCGGATATAGACTTAAACTTCTCAGGAGAATACCAAGCAAAAGCCCATAAGTATACTGAAGTTATCTTTGGAAAGGGCACAACCTTTAAAGCTGGTACTATTGGTACTATAGCTGAAAAAACAGCTTTTGGTTATGTTAAAAAGTATTATGAAGAAAAAAATATTCCAATAAATAAAGCTGAAACCATGAGAATTTCAATAGGATGTACAGGTATTAAACGAACTACAGGACAGCATCCAGGAGGTATAATCGTTGTACCTAAAGGGCGTGAAATCTTTGAATTCTGCCCTGTGCAGCATCCTGCTGATGATCCAAATTCAGATATTATAACAACACATTTTGATTATCACTCAATTGACCAGAACCTTTTGAAGCTTGATATACTAGGGCACGATGATCCGACTGTTATCAGAATGCTTCAAGATCTAACTGGGGTTGACCCAAAAGATATTCCTATGGATGACAAGGCAACTATGTCTTTATTCTCTTCTACAGAAGCATTAGGGGTAACTCCTCAACAGATAAATTCAGAAGTGGGAACTTTTGGTGTTCCTGAGTTTGGTACTAAATTCGTTCGAGGAATGCTCGTAGATACAAAGCCAAAAACTTTCTCTGATTTATTATGTATATCAGGTCTTTCTCATGGTACAGACGTATGGCTTGGAAATGCTAAGGACTTAATTGATAATGGCGTAATTACCAGTATAAGTGATGCGGTGTGTACGAGAGATGACATTATGGTATATTTAATTAGAAAAGGTCTTCCTCCTAATACTGCCTTCAAGATAATGGAAACAGTTCGTAAAGGAAAAGCCTTAAAAGAACCTAAATGGCCAGAATATGAAGCGTTAATGAGAGAGAACGATGTACCAGAGTGGTATATAGATTCTTGTAAAAAGATAAAATATATGTTCCCTAAGGCCCACGCTGCAGCTTATGTAATGATGGCTTTTAGAATAGCCTGGTTCAAGGTTCATATACCTACAGCTTACTATGCAACTTATTTCAGTATAAGAGCTAAAGCTTTTGATGCAGAAAGCATGATCTTTGGTAAAGAAAAGGTCAAAGCAAAAATGCAGGAAATTCAAGCTCTTGGAAATGATGCAGGTCCAAAGGATAAGGATATGTATGATGATTTAGAAATTGTTTTAGAAATGTATGAAAGAGGTATTAAATTCCTGCCAATTGATTTATATAAATCTGATGCTACAAAATTCCAAGTAGAGGAAGAAGGCATAAGACCATCTATAAACAGTATATCAGGAATGGGAACAGTTGCTGCTGAAGGAATAACTAATGCTGCTAAAGAAAAGCCATTTAACTCAGTAGAGGATGTAAGAAAGCGTTCTAAGATTGGAAATGCAGCTATAGACTTGCTCAGAAAATTTGATTGTTTAAGGGGCCTTCCAGAAAGTGACCAAATGAGTTTCTTTGACGCAGTTTAATAAATAGTTTAATAAATATATGAAAGCCTATATCTTATCTATTAATTCAAAGATATAGGCTTTATTATTATCTTCTTTTATCCGTTATTTCTATCAAATAAAACTTTACCTGGACAAGTTTCAGATTGACCAAACCACATACATTTTGCACAATTCAAACATTTACCAGTATCTTTACCATCTCTTGCATAGTTCGCCCAATTAGGATTTATAAGAACTCCCTTACCTATATCTGCAAGATCAACATTAGTGTTGTTTAATATTTCTTCTGCAATTTCAGCAGAGTTAATTCCATTAACTGCAAAAACAGGAATAGAAACTACTTCCTTAATCTTTTCAGCTGCATAAACTGCATTTGAGTATTTGTAAGCTTCACTAACATTTATTTCTTGTTCACTAAAAAATCCATAAGAAACATCAAGAAAATCTATTCCTTTTTCAGCTAATATTTTAGCATAATGTACTCCATCATCAATTGTTGGCTCAAATCCTCCTAAACGGATGCCTACAACAAATTCCTTTGGTGTTACTTTTCTTATACCATCTAAAATTTCAATTACAAATTTTTCAGGAGTTTCACCATATTCATCAGTTCTTTTATTTACTTTTTTATTTAGAAATTGGCTTATTAAGTACCCATGGCATCCGTGAAGTTCAATACCATCATATCCAGCTTCATAAGCTCTTCTTGCAGCTTGTATATAATCATTTTGCACATTTTTTATATCATCCCTAGTCATTTCTCGTCCAATAACAGTTTTGTTAAATCCTTTATATTCATAGGCACTTGGACATAGTGGATTTTCAGCTATTCCAGTAACACCTGCATGATGAATTTGAATAAATATTTTACAGTTTTCTGAGTGAACTACATTAACTATACTTTTTAAACCTTCAATTTGATCATCATTCCATATGCCAATTTGTTTTTCTGATAATCTGCCATTAGGACTAATACATGTAGCTTCCTGTATTATAAGACCTGGTCCTCCTTTAGCTAACTCTTTATAGCGTTCTACATTTTCTGTAGTTACATATCCATCATTTGCTAATGCAATAACCATTGGAGGAATACATATACGATTTTTTATTGTCACGTCTTTAATATTAAATTCTGAAAATAATTTCATCTAAAATTTCACGCTCCTATTTACGTTATTTTATTTACAATTAACCCTTTGTCTGGTATGTTATTATTATATTTTATTAAGAAACAATATTTCAAGTACGCACATTTTTGTGCCTTAAAGTAGGAGTTATACTTATGAAAGATAAACCAAAGAAAGTGCCTATAAGTTATTCAGAAGCATGTCCTGTTCTTCATGCTCTTGAAATAATTGGTGGTAAATGGAGGCTTCCTATCATTTGGGAAATATCAGTTGCAAAAAACATTAGATATAATGAGCTTAAACGGAATATACCGGGAATAACTAATATCATGCTAACACGTTCTTTGCAAGCATTAGAAGAACATGGACTTGTAAAGAGAGTAGAATATAATAAAATTCCACCACATGTAGAATACTCTTTAACGGATGAATGCCGCGATTTACTGCCGGCATTAGCTATTATAAATGATTGGGGAAAAAAGATGTGGCCTATTTTTCCGAGGACAAATAAATAATAAGTATATCTAATATTTAATGGCTTAATTGCAACTTATCATTGACATTGTTAAATTTAAGTTATAAAATTTAGACGAGTACTAGGGGAGCCATTTTGGCTGAGATGAATTTTTCAGACCCTTTGAACCTGCTCTGGATAATGCCAGCGAAGGGAAGTTGTATGATAATGTAGATTTATTATTAATTAGATTATTAACTCTTTTCCATGGTATTCTTAGTACTGTTTGAAAAGAGTTTTTTATGTTTTTAAATTAATTAATGCTTATTTTTAAATGGAAGCTATAGAGAAGAAGGTTGGGTATTCAGATGAATGCATTAGAAATTAACAATTTATCGTTTAAATATAAAGATGCAAATAAGCTCATAGTTGATGACTTGTCATTTAGCATAGATAAAAATGAATTTGTCACAATTATTGCGCCAAGTGGTACAGGTAAAAGCACGCTTTTTAGGCTAATCTTAGGGCTATTAGAACCTCAAAAGGGTAAAATTGATATCTATAACGAAGGCAATAAAAATATAATTGGATATATGCCTCAAAGGGATTCTTTAATGCCTTGGAGAAACATCCTTGATAATACATGTGTTGGTCTAGAATTAAATGGTTATAGCAAAAAAAACGCTAGAATAAAAGCATTAGAATACTTTGAAAATTTTGGACTTAAAGGTACTGAAAAATTCTTCCCACATGAATTGTCAGGAGGTATGAGACAGAGAGCATCATTTTTAAGAGCCATTGTAAATAATCCATCATTACTTTTATTAGATGAACCTTTTTCTTCCTTAGATGCATTGACAAGAAGAAAAATGCAGGCATGGTTATTGGATCTTTGTCAAAAAGAGAAAAACACTGTCTTTATGATAACTCATGATATTGATGAGGCTTTATTGTTATCTGATAGAATACTTATTTGCACTGAGCTTCCTTATAGGAATTTAAAATCCATAGAGATTAATATAAAAAGGCCAAGGAATTATGAAACCACACTCTCTAGTGAATTTATTGAGCTAAAAAGAGTCATTTTAAATATTCTTGATGAGTTAGATGAAAATAAGGGGGATGCTAATTAATGAAAAAGTTAAAAGACTATGTATTCCCTTTATCATTTTTAATTTTAATTCTTTTAGCTTGGGAATTTTTAATACCATTTTTTAATGTGCCAAATTATATCATACCTAAATTTTCAGAAATTCTTAAGGCTCTATGGACTCAAAAGGAATTATTGTATAAACATTCAATTGTAACTTTAGGTGAGGCAATTCTAGGTCTTAGTATATCAGTTATAGTTGGGATATCATGTGCACTTTCTATATATCTTTGGAGAAATGTAGGAAAAACTTTATATCCAATTATAATATTTTCCCAAACAATCCCAACCATAGCTTTATCTCCAATTATGGTTATGTGGTTTGGATATACAATTTGGTCTAAAGTGGCTGTAGTAATATTATTTTGCTTTTTTCCAATCGTTATAAGTACGTTAGACGGATTAAATGGTGTGGACAAAGATTTAGAAGATGTATTAAAAGCTTTAGGAGGAAATAAACTTCAGATATTTTTTAAACTTCACATGAATTCTGTACTTCCTAATTTTTTAAGCAGTTTTAAAATTGCTGCTACATATAGTATTGCAGGAGCTACAATTGGAGAGTGGCTAGGTGCTGAGAGTGGACTCGGTATATATGTAAAAAGGGCATCAGGCATGCTGCAATCAGATTCAGTTTTTGCAGGAGTGTTAGTTCTATCATTTTTAGGATTAGTCCTATTCTCAATAGGATTTTTGCTGGAAAAGATTTTATTAAAATACAGAAGAAATTTAAAGGGGGATAATAATGAAATTAAAAAAATTTAGCATTATTTTAGCATTTGTTATGATACTTAGTTCAGTTTTTAGTGGATGTTCTAATAACGCTACTACCAAAGAGGACAAAAGCTCAACTAAAGAATTAAAGGAAGTTAATGTTCTATTAGATTGGTATCCGAATGCAGTTCATTCATTCTTATATGCTGCAGAGGATCAAGGATACTTTAAAGAAGCAGGACTTAAAGTTAACTTAATCACACCTGCTGATACAGATGATGGAATTAAATTAGTAGCAGCTAAAAAAGCAGACCTCGCAATAAGCTATCCTAAACAAATTATTTTAGCTAGAGGTGAAAATATTCCTGTTAAATCAGTTGGAGCAATAGTTAGAAGTTCGTTAAATCAACTTATGGTTCGTAAAGATGCAGAAGTTAAAACGCTAAAAGATTTAGAAGGAAAAAAGGTTGGATACCCATCCTTTGATATTGATAAGGAAACAGTTAAAACCATGGTCAAACAAGCTGGAGGAGATCCGTCAAAGGTTGAGTTTGTTGATGTAGGTTATGATTTAATGCCCGGCATTGAATCAAAGAAAGTTGACGCAATAATAGGTGGATATATTAATCATGAAAAAATACTTTTAGAAAAACAAGGTATTCAATTAGATACTTTTGCACCTGTAGATTATGGAATGCCAAACAATTATGAATTATCATTCATTGCAAGTGATGATGCAATAAAAAATAATAATGATACTATACAAGCTTTTTTAGGAGCTGTTAAAAAAGGATTTGAATATACTAAGAGCAATCCAGATAAAGCGCTAGATTTAGTATTGAAGGCTCAAAATGAAAACTTCCCACTAGATCCAGAAACAGAGAAAAAGAGTTTACAAATATTACTTCCGCTTATGGAAAATGATAACGGAAAATTCTTAAGTCAAGATGCTGAAAACTGGAATCAAAATATCAAATGGCTAAAAGATACAAATTTACTTCAAGGAAATGTTGATAGCAAAGATGTATTTAAATAATTTATAAAACAAAATTAGGCGCATGTATTTCATAAGGCTATGAGACACATGTGCCTAATTTTTTGTATTGATATGTGCTAAGGTCAATATTTATTAAATACACATTTTCCAATAAATTCATTTATAGTACAATATATACTATACAGAATTTGAATACATATTCACTAATAATATTATAAAGAAGGTTTAATATAGTTAAAATAATACAAGGAGGTTAAAATGGAAACTAATGAACTTAATGAATTAAGAGGTCATATTGATGAAATAGATAGTCAAATAATTATGCTATTATCAGAGAGATTCAAGTCAACAGAAAAGGTTGGTATATTTAAGGCGAAAAATAAACTAAGCGCGAAAGATAGTATGCGTGAAATGGAACAGTTTAATAAAATAAAAGATCTCTCGCAAAAATATGGGTTAAATCCTGATTATGCAATCAAAATTTATGAGTGTATAATTGATATTGTTATTTCAAGACATCAAGAATTAAAAAACAATTTTATTGACAAGTAAAAGTATTTACATTAAATCGTGATTTTTTATGTAATAATAGGTAGTCTAAATTTTAGTTAAAGTTAGACCACCTATTTTTTATTTAATTATAATTTAGATTTGTCAAAAAATTATTATAAAAATTTTGAAAATTCTTTATGTTAACCATATATCCTATATGAAAATAATTCAAAAATAATAAAATTTTAAGGAGAATGATGAATATGAAAGAAAGAAAATACGTTAAATTTAGGGTTGATATGTTTGATGATACAAAATTTAAAATTATAGATTTAAAACCTGAAAGGGACCTTATTCATTATGTTTGGACTAGGCTTGTAGTTTTAGCTGGAAAGGTTAATTTGGAGGGAGATTTATACTTGTCCAAGAATATTCCATATACTATTGAAACTCTAGCTGTAGAGTTTAATAGAGATGTTGAGCAAATTAAATTAGCAATAAATGTGTTTATAGATTTAGAGATGCTTGAAATTACCAAAGGCAATATTTATAGAGTTAAAAATTTTGCTAAACATCAAAATATCAAAGTGAAGGAAAGAAATATGTATATTGAAGAAAAAGATAAAATAAAAATAAAGGATGAGATTTTAAAAGAAGATTTTTATAATGAATCTAAACCATCTGATAATAAATTAAGCAATAATGTAACGAAAAAATCAAATGACTATAATATAAAAAGCATTGAAAATGATAATATTAGAAACGTAAAAGCTAAAAATATTCCTCAAAGCAATATTCCAATTGTTTTAAAGAGTAAAAAGAGAACGAAAGGAAATAAAAAACGGAAAAATGATACAAACATTAATGTATCAGATATTGATTCTGCAGAAAATGAAATAGTTAGTATGTATGATGGTTTTGATGCAATGCCACTAGGCGAAAATGACCGTGTGGTAGGAGAGTGGTCATTTTAACTAATGTAATTATGGTATTATTACTTTTGCTAAATAAACTAGTTATTTTTTTGATATTATAAGTAGATGTATATTTTAGCTTGGAGGATAACAAGATGAAACAATTTCTTAATAGTATTTTATCCAATAAAATTTTTGATAAACGCGGTAAAAATAATATCCCAATAAAAGCATCTGCCTCAAGACAATTTCCTTATGAAATACAATTAATTGCAGAAAATTTATATGTTCCTTGGGCCATAGCTATAAGTGATGATGGTGTTCTTTATGTTACAGAACGATCAGGTACAATTAGGGTAATTAAAGATGGAAAACTTCAAACTCAGCCACTAATAACATTTGGACCACCTTTTATAAGCCAAGGTGAAGGCGGCTTAATGGGTATTGCTTTAGATCCTAATTATTCACAAAATCACTATCTGTATGTTATGCATTCTTATGGGCAGGGAGAGGTTATGTTTAATCGTGTAGTTAGATTGATTGAAAATAACAATAATGCAGTCATAGACAAAATTATTTTGGATAAAATTCCAGGAGGGAGAATTCATAATGGAGGGAGAATAAAGGTTGGCCCCGATCAAAAATTATATATAACAACAGGAGATTCAGGAGATTCTTCTTTAGCTCAAGATCTCTCAAGTACAGCTGGAAAAATACTTCGAATAGAATTAGATGGAATAATTCCTATTGATAATCCATTTGCTAATTCACCAATTTATAGCCTAGGACATCGAAACCCAGAAGGTTTAGCCTGGAACTCAGATAATGTCCTGTATGAATCAGAACATGGACAAATAGCTCATGACGAAATAAATATAATTAAGCCAGGCGCAAATTATGGATGGCCTCTTGTGCAGGGAGATATAGAATCCTCAGAAACTAAAACTCAAAAACCATTAATACAAAGTGGAGATGAAACCTGGGCACCATCAGGGATTAGCTTTGTAAGAAAAGGACCATGGAAAGGAAATTTGCTTGTAGCGGCTTTACGTGGACAACAATTACTTTCCCTATCTCTAAATGGAAATGGAACTAAAGTTATTAATATAGAATCACTGTTTAAGAATGAATATGGACGTTTACGTGAAGTTACGGAGAATAAAGATGGGTCTATTTACCTAACGACTAGTAATAGAGATGGTAGAGGAAATCCTAGTGTAAATGATGATAGAATTATTAGACTTATTCCCAAATAGGGTAATACCAGCATCTGTGTAATCAGGGTCAAAGTTTTTAAGCTTCAGAACGTTGGAATTATTGAAATAGATGATAAAACCGGAATCATAATTTCAGGTGAGATTGGCACTCATACTTGTAGAAAAACATTCGGTTATCTTTTCAGTACATGACACGGATGCTACCACTACCCCTATATGTAGGATAATGTTTACCAATTGATAATGAAATAAGAACAGACTACATTATGGAGTTTACTTTCATAATGTAGTCTGTTTTCATTCATGTCGACTATTAATAATGGCCATTTAATAAGGGATTCTATGCTTGATTCCAAGGAACCTAAAAATTATTTTTTAATAAATGATGTTAGTTTTTCATACAACATAGCATCCATTTTTTCTATGACTTCGGCTTTTTTAGGTGGTGCCCATTTAGTATAGTAAAATTCAAGGTAAGTATCACAATTTCCTTTTTCTCTTCCTTTGGTACTAAAATGATTTTCTGGATTGTTTACAGTTTCTATTATTGATTCCTTTTCTTCTGCTGTAAGCTTCTTATAGGTATCATAATGTACAATTCCAGCATCTTTAAGTCTACCGTTTTTATAATTAGGGACATTGGTTTTATCTTCATAACCAATCAATAAAGCAGTTACAGGGAAAAAATGTTCATCTGGTAGATTTAATTCTTTATACAAATCAATAAGATTTTTACGATATAAAGTATGTATACTGTTTGTACAAAGAGTCCCTAGTTCTAGTGAAGTTGCAGCCATAATAGCAGTCTGTGCTGCTAAAACAGCATCAGTATGTGCAGTCAGGTAGCTAAATAAGTTATCATTGTCGCTTGGATAACCCAGGTACTCTCCTATATCATGTATTCTATTAAAATCAACGCAGAAAAGGAGTGCAATTGGTGCTTTGTAACCACAACTAATAATCTTTTGCACATTCTCTTCACCTCTGATTACAATAATTGAATAGCTTTGTCTATTTGAGGCATTCTGAGCATTGACACAGGCATCTAAAATAGTTCTAATTTTTTCTTCTTCAATGGGCTTGGATGTGAAATTTCCGTGTACAGCGTGTAGGCTATAAATTGTTTCTAATACTTTATTCATTGTTATTCTCCTTTAAATGTGTTATTTCTTTCATTCTATCTTCACATTTTTTTAGCAAATAAAATAGTTGATTGCTTTCTTCAGAGGTTAGCACATCAAATGGGCTTATTTTAATCGGTGGAACTGAGGAATTAACTCTTTGTAAAACCTCTTTACCATTTTCTGAAATTATTATCTTATGATATTTTGCATTTTTTTCGTCTTTCTTTCGATAAATCCAACCTTTCTTTTCCAGGTTTTTAATGATAAATGAGGCAGTGGGACGGTCACAATGCAAATAATCTGCTATTTCATTCGGTGCCAGGAATTCATTTTTGTTAAGCTCGTTTAAGAGTGCCCTTTGTTGAAGAGTAATATCATAGATAACTAATCTTTTTTGGTTAAATCTTCTCCACTCCAGAAAAAGCCATGCAATTTTTTCTGTAAGAATACTAGAACTTTTAATAATATTCACCCCCTCTAATAATTAGAGCTCTAATTATAGATTATTCGTTATTGTATATTTTGTCAAGACTACTATCATAATAAAAAGATATTGGTTAAGAAAATTACATATATTAGTCAATAGACGTTATGACGTAATTTTCTAATAAAACGTCATAACAGCCACAAAATAGTAGTACCAATTCTATTTTAAATGGTAAATACTGTCTTGTGGCTGTTTTTCGAATCGTTGCCGTACCCCATTTTGAGATTTTTATTCCCTTAGTGTATAAAAATGTTAAATTGCTGGAGACACCACTATAAAGCACTAGGAGATTTTTTAAAGACTAGAAGAGCTAGCATCTCTTGCGGGCATAGGATTAACTTGGTAAACTTGGCTTGAACAAGGACGATCTATAAAAGTATCCTCAGCAGTATTAGAAAGTTTATGTAGAGTATTGATGCTTGATGAACAAGAACGAATTTATATTTACGATTTGGTAAGACAAGTACCTCCAGCAGATATTCCACCATTGCAAAGATCTGTAAGTCCAATGCTACAGCATGTACTAGATAATTTAATATTAAGTCCATCTTTTATTATGGATACAAAGTGGAATATTATTTCATGGAATAAAGCAGCAAGTGTTGTATTCTGTGATTTTAATAAAATAGATGAGTCCCAGAGAAATATGGTTTGGATAATGTTTAATCATGATGATTATAAGAAACTATTTATAGACTGGGAGTTCCATGCAAGAGGGATGCTTGCAAGATTTCGGTCAACTACAGTAAAATATATTGATAATCCATGGTTTTCTAAATTTATTGAAGATATTAAGAAAAGAAGCAAAGAATTTAGTTTATGGTGGCCAGAACATGATGTTCAAAAGAAAAACGAATTTTATAAGAAACTCGAACATCCAATCGTGGGGACAATGATCTTTGAGTTTAGTAGTTTTGATGTTTCCGATAATTCTAATTTGAACCTGATTGTGTACACTCCTTTTTCGGGAACAGATACTGATATAAAAGTAAAAGAGTTACTAGAAAAATAAAATAGATAATTTAAAAGTAAAAGTCCTTTAAGGACTTTTTACTTTGCCCCTGGTTACAGAGCTGCTGGTATTACCCCAAAATAAAAGTCCAAATTTCTTTTCCATGTTATATGAAAATACGGAATTTTTAGAAAATAAGTGCTGTTTATAATAACTTTATGCCTTAGAAATATTATTAAAAATACGAATTAGCTACAACTAATACAGCACATTTTGAAAAACTGAAACATATTATAATTCTAAAATACTATAGCAAGGAAGATAAAATATGTATAATTATAGAATGAATCCAGGGGATAATTATTCTAATGATACATTAAGTTATGATCCATATGACACATGCAATGAGAATTGGACATATCCGTGCTCTAATTTTAGATATGTCCCATATACTGCGCTTTTTGATGAAATGGAGAACTGTTCAAGAGCTGATACCTCACAATCAGCTATGGGCAAAAACCAAATGGTTTTACAGGATTACGGTCCACGGCCTCTAGTAATTAATATTGAGAAAGCTACCGAACAAAACAATAATTTCCGTACGGGTTTATGGACTGGAGAACATCTTCAAGTTACTTTGATGAGTATCAAAGTAGGCGATGATATAGGTTTAGAAATTCATCCAGACACTGATCAATTCATACGCATTGAAGACGGGCAGGGAGTTGTTAAAATGGGATTAAGTAAAGACAATTTAGATTTTCAAGCAAAAGCACGTGGTGACTTTGCAATCATGATACCTGCTGGTACCTGGCATAATATTATTAACACAGGCAATAAGCCTCTTAAAGTATACTCTATCTATGCACCACCTCAGCATCCTCATGGCGTAGTTCATGTGACTAAACCTACTGAATAAGTCTAGAAATAAAACTGAAAATAAAAGATATATTGTCTAACCATGTGCTAATTTATGTCACAAGGTTAGACTTATTTTATTTCTAAATAAATATTATTCAAAACACTGTTTGTAATTATTAAGTATATCTTAGGTTTCAAGAATATAATCATAAAGCATATTTTGCATAAATTTTTCTGATTTAACTCAAGATAACTATAATATTATAAAGAATTTTAAACTAATAATTTCTAATTTTCTTAATAATTTAGGAGGCTAAAATGAGAATATTAAAAAGAATATTATCACTAATTTTAATAATATCTTTTATAAATAGTATATCATTTGACTATAGAGTAAAATTTGAAAGTACAGCTTTTGCAGAAATAAAACCTGCAAAAGTATCAGTCTTTTTATTAGATTTCACTGATGATTTCATCTCTGAAATTCGTCAAAATTTAGAGGAAGTTCAAAAAGAGAACCAAGGAAAGGTTGAATTTATATTCTATGATGGCAAAACAAATCAAGCAGTTCAATATGAAGAACTTGACAAAGTGCTACAAGAAGGAACCGATCTTATATTAATGAATATAGTTGATAGAGCATATTCAAAAACAGTTATAGATAGGATAAAAGAACATAATATTCCAGTAATTTTTTTTAACAGAGAACCACTTACACCAGTACCGATTCAATCTTATAGTAAAGCATTATATATAGGCACAGATGCAGCAACTGCCGGTGAACTTCAAGGAAAAATGCTTATTGATGCATGGACTACTAGTAAAGAATATATTGATAAAAATAAGGATAATATAATGCAATATTTTATGTTAGAAGGTGAGGGGGACAATACTGAAGCAATTCAAAGAACAAAATACTCTGTATCAACAATTGAAAAAGCTGGAATAAAAACTCAACAAGTTTCACTTAAAATTTGTAATTGGAATGAGGGTTTAGCGTATAATGCTACAAAATCAGAATTTGATAAATATAAGGATTTAATAGAAGTGATAATTTCAAATGATGATACAATGGCTATTGGAGCTATTAGAGCGTTACAAGAATATGGATATAATAAGGGAGATAAAAATAAAACAATACCAATTATTGGAGTTGATGTAACACCAGTGGCTAAAGAATTAATTGAAAAAGAATATATGTTAGGTTCAGTTTATCAAGATGCTAGAGGTTATGCTGACGCTTTATATGCTTGTGGAATGAATATGATTAAAGGAAAAAATCCTGTTGAAGGTACGCAATATTCACTTGATAGTACTCTAGTTTCAATTCGTCTTCCTCATAAAGGTTATTTTTATATAAATATATTTGCTAGTTCACATTTATAAATTAAAATACACAGGGATATTATTCTAACTGTTACAAAAAAGATCCGAAAGGTGTTGGTATAATGAAGAAGTCTATTATTTTATTCTTAATTTTTCTATGTGTATCATTTAGTATATTTAAATTAAAATCGGCATTTGCAACTGATAATATCTATACTCAAGGTATTTATAAAGTATCTAATTTTGGTAAGTCGAAAAATCATATTTATACCATTGAAAATATTCAATCTCAAGATAATGTTTATGTAACAATTTTAGATGAAAATTTAAATGTAATTGAAGGTGTAAGATTATTACCTAAGTCACCAAAGATTGATACAATACCAGTCAAAGATAATTTTAAAGTAGTAATTGTTGGTAAAGGAGAAGTGAAAATCTTTCCAAAAGATTAATACTATATTTTTCATAATAATTTAACTAAAAGGAGATGCCCTATGAAGAAATATGTGGTTTTATTTTTAATTTTTTTTGTCATATCATTTAATATAATTGGATTAAAAACTGCATTTGCAATCGCTAATACATTTAAGGAAGGTATTTATACTATAAATGATCTTAAGCCTTCAAAAGACGGTATTTATACTATTAAAAATATTTCTAAAAACAACAACATTCGCTTATTAGTTTTTAATGAAGATTATGCCATAATACAAAGTACAAAAATAGAAGCTAATTCAGAAAGAACTGATATGGTACCTATACTGCCTAGTTACATAATTGTAATAGCTGGAGATGGTGAATTAGAGATAGATCCAAAGTAATTAAAAGTATTATTCGTAAAATGTGATATTTACAATTTATGCTATAATCGGTGTATGATAATACGAAGGCATGAAATAAGATTATTTATATTAGGCATTGTACGTCAAGAAAAATATTAAAAATGATGATACTATGATTACAGGAGGTGTTGCTCATGGAATCATGGGAATATATTCAAAGAACTATAAATTATATTGAAAATAGTTATGAGGAAAAAATCGAAATAAACAATTTAGCGGAAATAGCATGTCTTTCTCCTTTTTACTTTCAACGATTATTTAGTCGATTAGTCGGGAAATCGGTAATGGAATATGTAAAATTAAGACGTTTAGCAAAAGCTGCTGAGCTTTTGGAAAATACCAATTGTAAAATTCTTGATATTGCTGTAAAAGTTGGATTTGAGAATCACGAAACATTTACACGTAACTTTAAAGAAGCCTATAAATTGACACCAGAAGCATACCGCAAGCAGCCAAGGCTATTAAAACATTTTAACAAGCCTGATATTTCTTTAAAATATCGTTTGATTGGCGAAAATATTCCACTTGTAGCTGATGGGATGGTTTTAGAAATTAGTCGCAGACAGTTATCAAATGACCGTATATTTGCAGGGATATCAATGGAAACCTTTCTCTCTAATAATCCAAGCATAAATTATTTGGCTGAATTATGGAATGATTTTCACAGCAAGAAAAATTCTACTGATATTTTTATAAAAGGCGGTAATGAAATAGGCGTTGGCAGGCCAGGCACTGTACCAGAAAATCTTAATTATTTTGTGGGAGCAGAAGTAAATAATTCTGATAACATCCAGAATTTTGAGCAATTTATAATGCCAAGTGGATACTATATTGTTTGTTCTTTTGAGGCAGAAAATTTTCTTGCACTAACAACAAACGCTCTTGGTAAGTCTTTACAGTATATGTATAGTATATGGTTTCCTAATAACAAAATTGCCCTAGAAGCTCTTATGGTTGAACTCTATTTTGATATAACGCCAGACTCTTCTTATATGGAAACTTGGTTTAAAATATCTACTTAAAAGAGGTGATCATTATGTGTAGTAATTTATATTTACAAGATAACCAGCCTTCATGGAAAAATATTAAGGAGTATGTAAATAGTGAATTGTTTCATGAGTTTTGCTCATTTGTAGAAAATACGTACTCTGTAATACCTAAAATGGAATATAGTAAATGCTCCATGCAAAAAGGTTGGAATATAAAATATAAAAAATCCGGGAAATCCTTATGTACTTTATATCCAATGGAACATTACTTCATTGTTTTAATTGTTATTGGGGAAAAAGAACGGCAAGAGGTTGAATTTATGCTTCCTACCTGCAGTAAATATATTCAAAAATTATATATTGATACTGGAAGTTTACGTGGCATAAAATGGCTTATGATAGAAGTAAAAGAAAAATTGACATTGGAAGATGTAATTAAATTTATTAAAATACGAGCATCAAATGGATAATTAAGAAATTAAGCATAATCTATATTAAAAATTATTATACAATAAGGATACATTACTAATTGTGAAATCGCAGTTCAGAAGATTGAATTAGCGATTTTTCAATGCGCCATTCTAAAATGGAATGATGTTAAGTAATGAAGATAGTAGTTAAAGTAAAATATTTAGAATTTAATAGTCAAGATGAATACGAAACCGCAAGTTTTTACACTTATAGAGATTTTACAAGATGATTTAGTGATATATAGAAAAAATGTATCAATTGTTGTTATTGTAGAACCTTAATATACTCAATCCTAAAGAGAGGCTCACGGTACATGAGTCTCAACTTTGGTAGCTAAATAAAATATTATACGATGATAGATAGGCATTAGTATCTTGAAATACATAATTAAAGATTTATTGTAAGTTAGTATATGGATGGTAAGGTATTCTAATTGTATTTCCAGTTTCATCAAATTTATAATTCGTACCTTCAAGAGGATATCTTCCAGAAATCATATTCATCCCTACAATATATATTGCAGTTGCAAGCTCACGAGGATCTTGCAAAACAGTTCCTGTCATAATTCCTTTTTTAATTAGTGCTTGAGCTTCTGGCAAAGCATCAATCCCAACTACTGGAATATATTTAGATTTATCTTCTTTATTGTATCCATATTTCTGAAGAGTTTTGATAGCGCCTATTGCCATAGCATCGTTATTTGATATTATAGCTTCAATTTTACCATCAAGTGTTAGCAGGGCTGATTCTATTGTGGTTTTAGCACATTCTTCATTCCAATTACAATTGACTGATAAAAGTTCTTGTGTTTTTATTCCGGCGTTATTAATTGCTCCAATGGAATATTTTGTCCTAAAGATTGTTGATATGCTGTCAGCAGGCCCCTTTAGTATAACATATTGCAAAATATCGTCTTTATTTTTATCTATAGTTTCTTTCTTAGCATTCCATGCATCAACAAGAATTTTCCCTTGTAGAGTGCCGGATTGCTCTTCGTTTGAACCTATAATGACAGCTTTGCCATAAGATTTAATAACATTAGCGAATTCTGAACTAGGAGCTAAATGTAGTATTAGAGGCATATTATTCTGAAATATCTTGTTAAAGGTACTTTCTACGTCACTTATTTTGTTACTTACTAAATTTACTACGAAAAGATCAAAATTTTTATCATTAAGTTCTTTTACAATACTTTCATTTTGAATAGTTTGATTACTCTTTGCATCAAAAAAAGTAAACTGGACTTTTTTTTCATTTTCTTTTTCAATATTTTCTAAGCTTTTTTTAACATTAGAAATGAATGGATCATTAAAATTATTTAAGAATACAGCTACCTTGACTGGATTTTGAACAATATTTAAGCTAGCATATGCAGTACCTTTAGTGCTATGTAATAAGATAAAAATAATAGTAATATATATTACTTTCTTTAGTATATTCATTTTAATCCTCCATGCATTTTGTATTAATTTCTATATTAGTAGATTTTCTTTTATTATAAAATTTATTCATTTGCTTGCTAATGTTACATTAATTTCATTTTACAAAAGAGATATGAAAAAATCTATTGACTTAGATTACACTCTAAGTTGTATACTAAAATTATCTAATTTTAGAAAGGTGTGAAGTTATATGGAATATACCCAATATGGAAGAACAGGAATGAAAGTATCTAGATTTGGACTCGGATGCATGAGATTTCCTTCTGATGAAAAAGAAGCTATTGAAATGGTACGTTACGCTCTTGATAACGGCGTAAATTACCTAGATACTGCCTATATCTATAAAGGCAGTGAAGTAACAATGGGAAAAGCCCTAAAGGATGGTTATCGAGATAAAACTTATTTAGCTACTAAAAGCCCTATTTGGAATATTACTAAACATGAAGATTTTGAAAAATATTTAGATGAACAATTGATAAGACTAGGAACTGATCATATAGATGTATATCTTTTGCACAATATGAATCACGAAAATTGGGAGAAAGTAAAGAAATTTGATGGTCTTACTTTCTTAGATAAAATGATTCAAAAAGGAAAAATAGCTCATAAAGGTTTCTCCATTCATAATACCCTAAGTGCGTTTAAAGAAATTGTAGATTCCTTTGATTGGGAAATGACTCAAATTCAGCTTAATATACTAGATGAAACACAGCAAGTTGGTGTTGAAGGTTTAAAATATGCAGCTGATAAAGGCATGGGTGTAGTTATCATGGAACCTCTAAGGGGAGGATATATACTTAATACAGTACCTGAGGAAGTTCACGATATCATTAATAAATATCCAGAAAAACGTACTTTGGTAGAATGGTGTTTTAGATGGTTATATAACATGCCTGAAATTTCTTTAGTTTTAAGCGGAACAAGTACTCTTCAACAATTGAAGGATAATTTAAAAATATTTAATCAAGCATCTCCAAATGTTATGTCTGATGAAGATTTAAATTTAATTAAAACAATTCGTGAAGCTTATGAAGCAAAGAAGAGTATTGGCTGCACAGGTTGCAGATATTGCATGCCATGTCCAAAGGGTGTAACAATTCCGGAGATATTCAAGCTCTATAACAATCATCAACTTATGAAATCTCATTGGGTAGATAAAGGGCAGTACCAAAGTAATTTAGTGCCAGCAGGTTCTGGAGCTGACCAATGTGTTTCTTGCGGTCTTTGTATGCAACATTGTCCTCAATCTTTACAAATTCCAGAATTACTTAAAAAAGTGCATTCAGAATTTATGTCATAAGATAAATTATTTAGGAGGACTCATGCTTACAATTGGTTATATTGGAAATGGTAAAAGTACAAACAGATATCATCTTCCATTTGTTATTAAAAGAAAAAATATAAAAGTAAAAACAGTTTATCAAAGAAACCCAAACCATGAGAAGTGGAATAGAATTTCTGGGATAAATTATATATCTAATTTAGATGAACTATTAAATGACTCAGAAATTCAATTAATTGTTGTATGTACAACACATGATAGTCATTATGAGTATGCGAAGATGGTATTGGAACATAATAAACATTGTTTGGTTGAAAAGCCTTTTATGGAAACATCAATTCAAGCAAAAGAAATATTTGAATTAGCAAAGGAAAAAGGCTTGTTTATTCAGGCATATCAAAATAGACGTTTTGATAGTGATTTTTTAACTGTTCAAAAAGTAATTGAAGATGGAAAATTAGGTGAATTGTTAGAAGTAGAAATGAATTATGATTATTACCGTCCTGAAGTACCATTGTCAATTACTAGCTTTATTCCTTCAAATTCATATTTATATGGGCATGGTTGTCACACTTTAGATCAGGTAATTAGTTATTTTGGCAAGCCAGATAATATTCATTATGATGTAAGACAATTATTGGGAGCGGGAAGAATGAACGATTACTTCGATTTAGATTTGTATTATGGGAAATTAAAAGTTTCCGTAAAATCTAGTTACTTTAGACTCAAGGAAAGACCAAGTTTTGTGGCATATGGAACAAAAGGATGTTTCGTAAAAGAGACAAAGGATCGCCAGGAAGAACATTTGAAATTATTTTATATGCCTGAGAATGAAGACTTTGGAGTTGATACATTAAAGCATTATGGTGTTCTAACGTATATTGATGAAGAAGGCATAATTCATGAAGAAAAAGTGAAAACTGTTAATGGAGACTACGGAAGAGTATATGATGATCTATATGAGGCAATTGTAAATGGAGGAGATAAAACTATTACCGATGAGCAGACTCTACTTCAAATGGAGATATTAGAAGAAGGAGTAAAGAACTTAAAATAACATTTTAAAAATAGTAATATAATTTTTCTGAACATTTCCTTTATAATATGGAACGATTTTCCTAAAAACTGAATATGATGTTTTCGAAAGGAGATGTTCAAAAAAATGGAATTAGAAAGAGAAGATAATTACAGAGACTTACAAAATATTCATGAAAAATGCAAAAGATGTATGTATTATCATACAAAATTAACTTTAACTGATGGTAGAACCTTTGATGGAATTATTGAAAACGTAGACCCAGATCGTATTATCATTTTAGTTGGCGAAGACGTATTAGCTCGTGAAAATGAAAGTCACTCAGAGCAATATAGAGTATATCCAGGTTATTACCATCCAGGCCCAGGTCCTATAAGGTATAGAAGATTTGTTCGTCAAGCTTTTCCTTTAGCTTCTTTAGCAGCATTATCTTTATTACCTTATCCTTACATTGCACCACCTGTACCATATCCAATTTATCCATACTTCCCTTATTAAGAAATACTTAATAAGAGCTACAGCAGTGCTATTGGTATATATAAATTAATAAATTATTTTATAACACCAAACTTTATAGGTATATATTGTTTGGTGTCTTTTTGCTAAAATGTTCATATTTAATTAATATAATTTTTTAGGAATTCTATTAAGGTTTTAGATGCTATGGAAAGGTTAGATGCATTTTTATATATTACACCAATATGACGCTGAGGAATAGGTGTATCTAAAGCAATTTCTATTAATCTCTCGTTATTTAAGTCATCTAAAATAAATTCTTTTATTACAGAAGTAATTCCAAGCCCTATTTTGGCGCATTCAATTAAAAAATCCATATTACTAGCTTCGATATCAGTTATTACTTTTAAATTTTGACTAATGAAATAATTATCTATATGACTTCTAGTTACATTAGGATTTTCGAGAAGCATAAAGGATCCTCGATTAAACAAATCTTCTAAGGATGTGTAAGCTAATTTATCTAAATAACTAGGACTAGCTACGAATATATCGTGAATTATCGATAATTTTACGAATTGCAGATTGTCATCACTATTAGGAGCCCCAACAATAGCTAAATCTAATTTATCTTCTTCAACTAATTGCACAGTATCTATGGTAGGCCTATTTAATATATTAATTTTAAAGTTAGGGTATAGTTGTATAAATTTCTCAAGTTTAGGAACAAGATAATTTTTCCCTATGGCAGTACTTACTCCAATGTTGATAGTTCCCATATCTTTGTTTTTCAATTTTTCAACCAATCTCTCACCTAAAAGAATTTCTTCAAAACCATTCTCAATGTGATTGTATAATACTTCGCCTTCAGAAGTTAGTGTAACACCCTTTGAACTTCGTAAAAAGAGTTTTATCCCAAGATTTTTTTCTAAAGTTTTAATTGATTTGCTTACAGCTGGCTGAGAAACAAAAAGAATCTCTGATGCGCGGGATATATTTTTATATTTTGCTACTGTATAAAATACTTTATACAGGTTTAAATCTAAAATCATGCAATAATCCTCCGTTACTATAATTTTTATTATGTAAAGTAATTCTGAAATTTGTAATATATGATATAAACTATAGTTATAATAAATATAAAAAATATATATTTGGATTATAACATTAATTAGAATAAAATTACAGTATAAGCAGCTAAAAATGAATAAAAAAAGGAGAGATTTAAAGTGACATATAATTTTGATAGAGAAAAAAACAGAAATACTTATAAAGTTCTAATGGAGAACGATAATACAACACCTCATAAAGCAATAGAATATGATGATAATATTATAAAGACAATTCCCTTTTACGAAAACTTTCATAATGAAACAATTGATTTAGTTTTTAATTATAATAAAGAAAGCAGAAAATGGTTAGACATAGGGTGTGGGACTGGAACTTTTATTGAAAAGGCATATAATATTTTTCCAAATACTAAATTTATATTATCAGATTTATCAGAGGAAATGCTTGTGCAGGCAAAGCAAAAGTTTAAAGAAAAATCAATGGAAAGAGTAAATTTTATACAAAAATGCTGTTCACAAGAATTAAGTAAATACATAAGTAATAAAGTAGATGTAATTACAGCAATACAGGTTCATCATTACTTAAGCAAAGAAGAAAGAATAATTGCAACTAGGAATTGTTATGATTTACTAAATGATGATGGAATATATATTACCTTTGAAAATATAAAACCCTTAACTGATAATGGAACCTTGATTGGACTAAACAGATGGGGAGCATTTCAAGAAAATATGGGAAGGACTAAGCAAGCCATTGAAAATCATAAATCGCGATTCAATAAAGAGTATTACCCAATTTCTATCCTTGACCATATAGAATTATTAAAGAATACTGGATTTAATGTTTATGAAGTTTTTTGGTATTCTCATATGCAATGTGGATTTTATGCTATAAAAAAATAATTTGAGAGAATTGAATAAAATTGTTCTAAAAATACCATTTAATATTGAAAAATATAGACAATAATGATATTCTTAATTATATGATAAATGATTTCAATTAGGAGGTGTTATTATTATGTGTATTTGTAATTTAAGTCCAGGAGAAAAAGGGATAATTACATCTATTAAAGGTGATTCGAAACTGATTAAAAGGTTATTTGCTTTAGGATGCATCGAAGGTACTGAGGTAGAGCTTAGGAGAACAGCACCCCTAGGAGACCCTATAATTATTAATTTTAGAGGTTTTGATTTAGCTATAAGAAAAAATGATGCTAAAAATATACATTTAAAGAAAATATAGTATAATTAATAGTGGTATACTTTAGCTGAAAAATCTTATTATATGCAAATGGGGGAGACTTAAATTCATGATAAACGTAGCTTTACTTGGTAATCCAAACGTAGGAAAAACAACATTATATAATGCACTTACAGGCTCAAATCAGTACGTAGGAAATTGGCCTGGCGTAACAGTAGATAAAAAGGAAGGCTTTCTTTCTGGAGATATTAAAATTGTAGATTTACCAGGAATATATGCTATGGATACTTTTTCAAATGAAGAAAAGGTATCAAAAAGTTTTTTAGAAGACGGAAATGTTGATTTGATTTTGAATATTGTTGATGCATCAAATCTTAACAGAAATTTATATTTAACAACTCAACTAAAACAATTTAATAAGCCAATAATTTTAGCTTTAAATATGATAGATGTTTGTGAGAATAAAGGAATAACTATTGATTATGAAAAATTAGCAAAAGAATTAGATGTTGAAGTTATTCCAATAATAGCTGGAAAGAATCAAGGAATTGATAAAATTGAAGATAGATTGAAACAAGGAAATTTTAAAAAAGCATTAAGCAATAAAAAATTTAATTTTTCATCTGAGAAGGAAGCTTATAGTTTTATTGAAGGCGTGTTAAATTTATGTGTAACCTTTGATAAAACGAAAAAGGAAAGTATTACTGAAAAATTAGATAAGTTTGTTCTTAATCCAATTTTAGCATATCCAATTTTTATAGTATTAATGGCTTTAATGTTTCAATTGACTTTTTCTTGGGTTGGACAACCAATTTCTGATTTCTTGGATTCATCACTTAATGATTATCTTATTCCATATGCACGAATTTTACTTTCAAGTACTTCACATTGGTTTAGTTCTCTTATAATAGATGGAATAATTTCTGGTGTGGGTGGCATCTTAGTCCTTTTACCAATAATCTTAGTATTATTTATATGTATTACTATATTAGAAGATAGTGGCTATATGGCAAGAGTTGCATTTATGATGGATAAATTGATGAGAAAAATGGGACTTTCAGGAAAAGCATTTATTCCTATGATCATAGGTTTTGGCTGCACAGTTCCTGCAATAATGACAGCCAGAACCTTAGAAAGTGAAAAAGACAGAAAGTTAACAGCGTTACTAGTGCCATTTATGTCTTGTAATGCAAGATTACCTGTTTATACAGTTTTTGCAGCAGTTTTCTTTAAATCACATAGAGGACTAGCTGTGTCATCACTATATCTACTTGGAGTTATAGTTGCATTCTTACTAGGGATTCTATTCAAAAACACATATTTCAGAAAAGATGAGGAACCTTTTATTATTGAAATTCCTGAGTATAAAATGCCTAAGATTTCTTCAATCTATAAACAAACTTTAGACAAAGCTATGGGCTTTCTTCAAAAAGCATCAACAATAATATTTGCTATGAGTGTTGTTGTATGGTTTTTATCTAATTTCAATTTTTATGGAATGGTTGAAAAAGTGGATGAGAGCATATTAGCATCAATTGGTAATGTACTTGCACCAATATTTGCACCATTAGGTTTTGGTAACTGGCAATCAGCTGTATCGCTTCTTTCAGGACTACTTGCTAAAGAGTCAGTTTTAGCTTCAATGCAAGTAATATATGCAGGCGATTTATCAATTATTCTACCAAGTCATTTTACTGCTATTTCTGCATATGCTTTTTTAGTATTTATATTGTTATATACTCCATGTATATCTACAATAGGAACTATGCACAAAGAATATGGACTTAAGCTAACTTTATTTTCTATATTTTTCCAATTAGTAGTTGCTTGGATTGCTGCTTTTCTAGTATATAACCTTGGAGGGTATATCATAAAGCTGGCATATTTTTACTTGAAAATGAATCATTTATTCTTTTAAAAATTTGTGTAAACTATATTATTATCTCAAATTCAATATTAAGGCAGGTGAAACTTAAATGATAGAGATACTAGTAACGATTGTAATAGTAGGTTTTGCTGGATATGTAATTTTTAAATCATTGAGAAACTCTTCAAAAGGAAAATGTAATTGCGGATGCGATGGATGTAAAGCAAAAAAAGTATGTTCAGATAAGAACGATAATGCAAGATAGAATTTAGGTAAAATTATATTTTAAGTTCTAATAGTTATAAATAATTGCTTTACTTATGAAATTTATGTTAAAATATGATTCCACTAGAATAATTATTATTTTAGTGGAATTTTCTTGTTTAAATAATAAACGAAAGATAAAATTATATACAATTGAAAGTAGGCGTGCATAAATGAATTATAAAACACATTTAAATGGAGGAATACTATCAGGATTATACATAAGTTCACAAATGGCAGGTTTGCCAGTAATATCAACCGTAACATTTATAGGTGGTGCAATTCTTGGAAGTATATTACCTGATATAGACCACAAAAATAGTTATATTGGAAAAAAGACAAAAGTGGTTTCAAGTGCAATAAATAAATTTGCAGGACATAGAAAATTATTTCATGGTCCGCTTATATATTTACTTTTGTATTCAATGAGCTTTGGTATTACTAATAATAAGATATTAATGTCAGGCATAAAGGGCATTTTTTTAGGAATATTATCTCACTTAGTATTGGATAGTTTTACTATTGGGGGGTTACCATGGTTTTATCCTTTTAGCAAAAAGAAATTTTCTTTAGGCAAATTTAAAACAAATGGAAAGTTAGAAGATATTCTATGCGGAATTTTAGTTTGCATCAATATAGTTATTTTACTTGATATTCTTCATATTACTTCAATTTTTACTTTTACCCAAAAATAGATTTAAATTAAAGGAGTAGATTGATCTACTCCTTTAATTTAAATATTTACTTAAAACTTAGTTCATATAATTTAAATTTGACTTATCAGTTTTTTTTATTTCTTTAATTGCTAGCCCACAATAAACTACACCAATTAAATAGAATATAATATAAAATTCAGGAATATTTATCCCTGCCACAAATAGTAAAGCTTCAAGTAATAAAGGTAAAGTTATGGCATAGCAACTTAATGTGCAGGCTTTAACATAACTTAAATTTACCTCCATAAGCGAGCTTATTGACAAACTGAAAGGTGCTAATATTGCAAATATTGAAACCAAATTCACTAAAAATGAAATGATTGGATTTAATATAAGTAATAAAACTGGAACTATCAATTTTGAAACTGAAAACAAATCAAGAACAATTTTGTTTGTTAAAACAAAGTCACCAAATTGATTAAACTCTGACAAACTAATTGTTTGAACTGTATTATAATTTTGCCTAAGGGTAAGAGTGTCTGAATTTATATATATACCATCACTATACGGAGCTAAAACTGAACTAGTTGTTTTGCCGCTTGTATCTACGATAAACATCGTGTCATTATGTTTATAATAAATTGGTTCATCAGAACTTACTGAAAGTATACCGTCCTTAAATTCAAAATTTGGTGCACTATGTATAAATGTTGCTTGTACACTTGATATTTCAGAATTAAATTCATCTATTGTTTTAATATTAGTTATTATTGATAAAATCAAAGAAACAAGAAAAGTATAAAAAATCGCTTTTCCAAGTCCTTGAATAACGAACTCTTTATAGGCAGCAAAATCATAAAAACTATACGCAAATTTCTGCCCAAATCCCATTTTGGTTTTCAAAGAAAGACCTCCTCAAATGTAAAAATAAAAAAATTATTCTTGCTAATTATAACATATTAATATGAATTACAACAGAAAGTTTGCATATTAATATGAAATATGTTATGATTACCCTTGTAAATTGCATATGGACAGTTCGTTATGACCATCCTGTCCTTAAACAAAACTAGGCATTTTAATTTTAAATTTTAAAATTTAAGGTTAATTTTGTTGTGCTAGTTTTTAGTTATACAAAATTAACTTTTTTTATGTTCAAAAATAACTTAATTTAAGTATTTACATTTAGTCTTATTAATATAAGCAAAGTATAAAATAAATAATATGATAATTAAAATAAGGAGTAATATATGTTTAAAATAAAAAGTGAAGTACAATTTGACACAGCACATTATTTAAGCGGATATAAAGGAAAATGCTCGAATATTCATGGGCATAGATATAGATTGATAGTTAAGCTAAAGTCTGAGACTCTGCATTCAGATGGACAGCTCAGAGGAATGGTTGATGATTTTTCTAATTTTAAAGATGCTTTAAAGGAAATAGAAGAAATTTTTGATCATAAGCTAGTTATTGAAGATAATGAGGAAGGACGTAATATAGCTAAAAAATTAGCTGAAGTTCCAAATGACTTTGATATTTATTTTGTAAATTACAGGCCTACTGCTGAAGAAATGTCAAGAGATATTTTTAATAAACTAAAGGCAAAAGGATTATCTGTATGCGAAGTCGAGTTATTTGAAACTCCTAATAATAGTTGTATATATACAGAAGATTAATTGGAGGTAAAAATGTTTAATATAATTGAAAAATTTTTATCAATTGATGGAGAGGGACCTAGTTCAGGAGAACTTGCAACCTTTATAAGGTTTCAAGGATGTAATTTAAGATGCTCATGGTGCGACACAATTTATTCCTGGGGCACTGATAATATTAGTGAAGTATTAAGTTCTGTAGAAATTTATAATTATATAAAAGAAAATGGGGTAGCCAATGTTACTTTAACTGGTGGAGAACCATTAATTCAAAATAATATAGATGAACTTTTAAGCTTACTAGATAAAGATGATAATTTAAAAATTCACATAGAAACCAATGGTGCTATAGATATAGAACCGTTTAAGAAAAGACATACTAAAAATAACATAAGCTATATTGTGGATTACAAATTGCCAAGCAGTAAGATGATGAGTGAAATGAATTTAAATAATTTAGAAGTTGTAGATAAAAATGATGTATACAAGTTTGTTATTGGCAGTACAGAAGACCTGTTAATGGCTTATGATGTTATACAAGAACATGACTTAACCTCTAAATGCTTAGTTTATTTAAGTCCTGTTTCGGGGACAATAAATATGCAAAATATCGTAGAATTCATGAAAGATAAAAAATTAAACAAGGTTAGGTTACAAATACAGCTGCATAAAATTATTTGGGATAAAAATGCAAGAGGAGTTTGATCAAATCTTAATATGTAAATATTAGTTATACCATCAAATAGGTTTATAAATATGAGGAGGCTTTGAGATGCCAAAGAAGATAGATACTAAAAAAATTGAGGAATGTATAAGAGAAATAATAATTGCATTAGGAGATGACCCAGATAGAGAAGGGTTACTTGATACACCAAAAAGAGTATCAAAAATGTATGAAGAAGTATTTGAAGGAATGACTCTTACAAATGAAGAAATAGCAGAAAAATTTGGAACAACTTTTGAAAATGAGGAGTTCGTTACTGAAAGCCACAATAATATGGTTGTAGTTAAAGATATTCCTATACATAGTTACTGTGAGCATCATTTAGCACTTATGTATAATATGAAGGTTACGGTAGTATATATACCAAAGGAAAAAATTATAGGTCTAAGCAAGATTTCAAGGATAGCAGATATGGTAGGTAGAAGACTTCAACTTCAAGAGAGAATAGGTAGTGATATTGCAGAAATAGTTTCAATGGCTACTGGTAGTGAAGATGTTGGGGTTCTTATAACAGGAGAACATAGCTGCATGACTTCAAGAGGAATAAAAAAACCAGGGACCTTTACTACAACTACTACATTTATTGGAAAGTTTCAAACAAATGATATGTTAAGGCAAGAAGCTTTATTAATTATGAAATAATTTAATATAGATATATATGATTTTGGAGGTTTAGATATGAATAAGAAAGCTGTTGTTGTATTTAGTGGAGGGCAGGATTCTACTACTTGCTTATTTTGGGCACTTAAAGAATTTGACGAGGTAATTGCAGTTACATTTAACTACAATCAAAAGCATAAATTAGAAATAGAATGTGCTACAAATATAGCTAAGGAATTAGGTGTTGAACATCATATTTTAGATATGGAGTTATTAAATCAATTGGCTCCTAATGCGCTTACAAGAGATGACATAGAAATTAAGCTAGGCGAAGATGGTGAATTGCCGTCAACTTTTGTAGAAGGTCGAAACATGTTATTTTTAACTTTTGCAGGAGTATTAGCGAAAGTTAAAGGTGCTCAGCATATTGTAACTGGTGTGTGCGAAACTGATTTTAGCGGTTATCCAGATTGCAGAGATATTTTTATAAAGTCTTTAAATGTGACACTAAATTTAGCAATGGATTATAATTTTGTTGTTCATACACCATTAATGTGGATTGATAAAGCTGAAACTTGGAAGATGGCAGACGATTTCGGGAAATTAGATTATGTAAGAGAAAAGACATTAACTTGCTATAATGGAATTATAGGAGATGGATGTGGTGAATGTCCAGCTTGTAAGCTTAGAAGTAAGGGATTAGAAACTTACCTTGAAAGCAAGAAAAATAATAATTAATAAATAAATTTGATTTACAGTATAATTTAATATTAAAGGAGAAAAACAATGAGTGAAAGCGGAAGAAAATCAAAAGAGCTAGAGGGAATTACTTTACTTGGAAATCAAGGAACAAAATATGATTTTGGATATAATCCGGATGTATTAGAAGTATTTGAAAATAAACATCCTGATAATGATTATTTTGTTAAGTTTAATTGTCCTGAATTTACTAGTCTTTGTCCAATAACAGGGCAGCCCGACTTTGCTACTATTTATATAAGCTATATTCCAAATATTAAAATGGTTGAAAGCAAATCTTTGAAACTATATTTGTTTAGTTTTAGGAATCATGGAGATTTTCATGAGGATTGCATGAATATAATAATGAAGGATTTAATAAAACTTATGGATCCAAAATATATTGAAGTATGGGGAAAATTCACACCAAGAGGCGGAATCAGTATAGACCCATATTGTAATTATGGAATGAAGGGTACTAAATACGAAGAAATGGCTAATTATAGAATGATGAATCATGATATGTATCCAGAAAAAATAGATAACAGATAATTGAATCAGTTAACAGTTAAAAGTTATGAGTTAAGAGTTATGGAGGAAAAGTCTACGACTTTTCTTAATAATAATACTTCTTTGAAATTTCTTCAGAGGTTTCATCTTAAACTCTTAACTGAATAAAAGGTGGTTTTAAAATTGAGTAAGGTTATTGTAATAGGCGCAGGTCCAGCTGGTATGATGGCTGCCCTGCAGGCTGCAAAGAAACACGATGTCATATTATTAGATGGAAACGAAAGAATTGGAAAAAAACTATTTATTACTGGTAAAGGACGATGTAATGTAACTAATGCAAAAGATATATCTGAGTTCTTCGAATATATACCAGGTAATCCTCATTTTTTATATAGTTCTTTATATAGTTTTACAAATGAAGATACAATTAATTTTTTTGAGAATGAAGGAATTAAGTTAAAGACAGAAAGAGGAGACAGGGTCTTTCCTGAGTCTGATAAATCATCGGATATTATAAGAGGACTCTCAAATGCTTTAAGTAGAACTAATGTTAAGATTAGACTAAATTCTAAAGTAACAAATATTAAATTTAAAAATAATATAATAACAGCCCTTGAAATAAATAACGAAGAAATTTTAAGCGGAGATTATTTTATTATGGCAACAGGTGGTGCATCATATCCACTAACAGGTTCGAGAGGCGAAGGTCAAAAATTTGCACAAATGTTAGGTCATAACATTGTTCCTTTAAGTCCAGCTTTAGTTCCTATAGAAATAGAAAATAGTGAAACAAAAGAACTTATGGGGTTATCCTTAAAAAATGTTGAGGTTCTAATAAAAGAAAATGATAAGAAACTAATGTATAAAAACTTTGGAGAAATGTTGTTCACTCACTTTGGTGTATCAGGCCCACTTATTTTAAGTGGTAGTAGATATATAGAAAAAGGGAAAAAATATACTTTGCATATAGATTTAAAACCTGCTTTAAATTTAGGAGAGTTAGATAAGCGCATTCAAAAGGATTTCAATAAGAACTTAAATAAAGATTTTAAAAACTCATTAGATGAATTATTACCACAAAAAATGATACCTTTGATTATACAAAGATCAGAAATATTAGAAAATAAGAAAGTTAATGAAATTACTAAAGAAGAGAGAAAAAATTTAGTCAAAGTAATAAAAGATTTAACATTTGAAATTAAAGGGTTAAGGCCAATAGCTGAGGCAATTGTTACTTCAGGCGGGATAGATATTAAAGAAATTGATCCTTCTACAATGAAATCTAAACTAATTTGTAATCTTTCCTTTGCTGGAGAAGTTATGGATGTAGATGCGTTTACAGGCGGGTATAATGTACAAATAGCATTTTCTACTGGTTTTATAGCTGGAAGTAATATTTAATAAGTGGAAATTATTTTCTTGTTTGAATTACTAAAAAATTATATAATCTTATAGAAGGCGTAAAATTATGGGATATAGAAATGAGGAGAAAATTTTGAAAATTTCAGTAGCAATAGATGGACCAGCAGGAGCAGGCAAAAGTACTATAGCCAAACTAGTTGGTAAAAAATATAGTCTAATGTACATAAATACAGGAGCAATGTATAGAGCAGTAGCTTTAAAAGCTAAGGAAAACAATTTGTCGCCAGAAAAAGTTGATGAAATTTGCAATATGATAAGTAAAATGGAAATGCATTTTGAAAATGATGAATTAATACTTAATGGTGAGAATATTCAAGAGCAAATTACTACACCAAGTATAAGTAACATAGTTTCAAACTATGCAAGTATTCCTGAAGTAAGAGCTATGCTTGTGAAACTTCAACAGGATATGTCAAATAAGTTTGACGTTGTTATGGATGGAAGAGATATTGGAACTGTAGTGCTAAAAGATGCAAGTTTTAAATTTTTTGTAACAGCAAGTCCGGAAGAAAGAGCAAAAAGAAGATGCAAAGAATTACAAGAAAGAAATATAGAATGCTCATATGATCAGATATTAAAGGATATAATAAATAGAGATTATATTGATAGTAATAGAAGTATTGATCCTCTAAAAAAAGCAGATGATGCTATCGAAATTGATACAACTAACCTTGATATAGACGAAGTTGTAGATGTAATTACAAAGTACATAAGAAAAGGAAAATAACAAGGAGATTATAATGAGTGAAGTTATTTTAGCTAAAAATGCTGGCTTTTGTTTTGGAGTACAAAGGGCTGTAAAAGAAGCTCTTAGAATACAAAAAGAATATAACTCGAAAATTTACACCTTGGGACCTTTAATACATAATAATGACGTAGTTACTTTTTTAGAAGAAAATAATATATTTTCAATAGAATTTGAAGATATAAACAAATTGAAAACTGGCGATGTTATCGTTATTAGATCTCATGGAGTATCAGAAAATATATTGAATGAACTAGAGAAAAGAGAATTAACTGTTGTTAATGCCACATGCCCATTTGTGACTAATATTCAAAATAAGGTTAAGAAATATTCAAAGGAAGGATATCATATAGTAATATTAGGTGATAAAAATCATCCAGAAGTAATAGGTATTAACGGCTGGTGCGATAATAAGGCCATAATTACTAAAGATGGCACTTTTGAAGAAGACATCCCGCAAAAGGTTTGTGTAGTAGCTCAAACAACAGAAAAAATGAAAAATTGGGAAAATACATTAAAGAACTTAAACTCTGTAAAAGAAGTTTTAGCCTTCAATACTATTTGTGCAGCTACAGATGTACGTCAAAAGAGTACAAATAAAATATCTAAAGAAACAGATGCCATGATAGTTATTGGTGGAAAAAACAGTTCAAATACAACAAAGTTATATCAAATAGCAAAAGAAAATTGCCAAAATACTATACACATAGAAAATGCTAAAGAACTGCCAATGGATTTTATTAAAAATAATAACATAAAAAAAATAGGAGTTACAGCTGGTGCATCAACACCAGATTGGATTATTAGGGAGGTACTAGATATTATGAATACAGAAAATAATAATTTTGAAGATCAATTATCATTAATGAATGAACTAGATAAAAGGTTTGCTATTGGTGATGAAGTACAAGGAGAAATACTTTCAATAACTAGGGATTCAGTTTTAGTTTCACTTGTAGGATATAAATCTGATGGAATTATTCCATTTGTTGAATTAAGTGCAAAGGAAGATCCTATTGAATTTTCTGAAAAGTTAAATGTAGGAGATAATATAAAAGCTAAAGTAATTAAATTACAAAATAGTGATGGATATGTAGTTTTATCTAGATTAGAATCTGAGAGAGATGAAGCATTTAAGGAACTTGAGCAGCTTTTCACTGATGGAAGCACTTTTGATGTTACTATTAAAGAAGCTAAGGAAAAAGGGTTAGTAGCAGATTATAAGGGTGTAAGAATCTTTATTCCTGCATCTCAAATTGACATTAAATTTACTAGAGATAAAAATGAATATGTAGGCAAAACTTTAGAAGTTAAATTAATTGATTTTTCTTTAAAGAATCCTGTAAAAGTAGTAGCTTCTAGAAGAATATTATTAGAGGATTCTAAGAATGCTGAAGATGCTAAAGCATGGGAAAGCTTTAACCTTGGAGATGTAGTTAAAGGTGAAGTAAAAAGATTTACAAACTTTGGTGCATTTGTTGAAGTCAACGGTATAGATGGCTTATTACATTTATCTCAAGTTTCTTGGAATCATATTAAAGATGTTAGCGAAGTATTAAAGGAAGGTCAAACTGTTGATGTTAAGATTATAGGTCTTGATAAAGAAGCTAAGAAATTATCTCTAAGTATGAAAGAGCTTATTGCAAAACCTTGGGATAATGCTAAAGAGAAATATCCTGAAGAATCAATAGTTCTTGGTAAAGTAGTAAGACTTAATGATTTTGGTGCATTTGTTGAATTAGAACCAGGTGTAGATGGATTAGTTCATATTTCAAAGATATCTCATAGTAGAATTGAACATCCTTCAGAAGTTTTAAAGGTTGGCCAAGAAATTAAAGCCAAAATACTAGCTGTTGATGAAGAAAATAAGAGAATAAGCTTAAGTATAAAAGATATCTAAATCATAAAATAGAAGGAATAATTAAATTCCTTCTATTTTTGCATGCAAAATTTCAATCATTTAACTAGATGAATAAATGATATATTTGAAGTATAATTTATCTTAAGAAAATATTTGTAATAAATAAAATAATCTCTATTTATACCAGGAGGAAACGTACTTATGAAACAAAATAAAGTTACAAAGCTAAAAACTTTAGTAGAAACAAGATATTTAAGCTTATATGAAGCAGAGTATGAAAATAAAGTTGGGAATACTCGAACTTGGACTATAGCTTCAAGAAAGGATAATGATACCCTTCAAAAACAATTCTTTGAAAATAAAGAAGATAAAACTGATGGAGTAATAATTGCAGCATACCATAAGGAGAAAAAGAAATTAGTTATCATAAGACAATTTAGAATTCCTTTAAATGATTTTGTATATGAATTAGCAGCTGGTCTTATTGACCCAGGTGAAGATGCAAAAAGCACAATAGGAAGAGAATTAATGGAAGAAACAGGTCTTAAATTAGTTGATATTATAAAAGGTAAAGGATCAGAAAAAGTTTATGTCTCTGCTGGAATGACCGATGAATCTTTAGCATTTGTATTTTGCACTTGCGAAGGCGAAATAAGTGATGAGCATTTAGAAGATGATGAATGTATTGAGGCGTTATTAGTTTCACAGGAAGAGGCTAGGGAACTTATTCAAAGCAAAGAAAAATTTGATATTAAATGCTTTTTAGTTCTTCAAAGCTTTGCTTTACTTGGGGGAAAATTATTTGAGCAATAAGCATTATTTAAGAAAATAATAGCAAAAAATCTGTAATAGTAGTAGAATATTACTAAATGCAAAATGTTAAAGGGGGCATAAACATGTGCGCAGAATATGAACAAATTAAAAAAGCAAATATTATGATAAGTTCTTTATGTATTTTTACTTCAATAAAAGAAGATAGTGTACTAACAAAGTATGGTTCTTTACTGAAATACTTGAATAAAAAAGAGATTTCCATTGAAAAAGCTATAAGCTTTTATAATGATTTTACCTATGAATTATTAAATTCTTCTAATATAACATCATTAAAAAGATACATACTAGATAAACTGTTTCTAGATAACAATGCTTTCACAAGTATGATTGATAGTGAAAATTTAGATAATAAACATATCTTAGAACAAGTAAAATATGAATTAAAAGCGCTGCAATACATAACGAGCATAAAATCTAAAGATTTTAAAGATTATATAATATTAAAAGGTAAAGCAAAAAATTTTGAAGCTGAAATAATTAATTCGCTTATAGATTTTGAAGTGGATAATAATTTAAGTCTTAATGAACCTAAAGCTATAGATAAATTAAAATCTAATATAATTAATTCTGAGAATTGGGATAATTTAATAGACGATATAATAGAATTCTATAAAAAATATGGTACAGGAATATTCGGAGAATATAGAGCTTTTGTTTGGGAGCATGAAGATGATAAAACTTATCTTAGAGGAGTTGAAGCTCCTGATCCTGTTAGATTAAAAGACTTAGCTGGATATGAAAATCAAAAAGAAGTAATAATTAAAAACACCGAGCAATTTTTAAAAGGTTATCCTGCTAATAACATCTTATTATATGGGTCAAGGGGAACTGGTAAATCTTCTACAGTGAAAGCAATAATAAACGAATATTATTCTCAAGGTTTAAGGCTTATTGAAGTTGATAAAGAAAAGCTTGTAGACTTTACTAAGATAATTAAAATCCTTAAAAATAAAAATTTAAAGTTTATCGTATTCGTTGATGATTTAGTTTTTGAAGAAGGAGAGTCTAGTTACTCTGCATTAAAAACAATTCTTGAAGGCGGAATAGAAAATAGATCTAATAATATATTAATATATGCAACTACTAATAGAAAACATTTAGTTAAGGAAACCTTTAGCGAAAGGGCTGGAGACGAAGTACATGCCCATGATTCAATTGAAGAAAAATTGTCTTTAGCAGATAGATTTGGAATGACTGTATCATTCTATTCCCCTGATCAAAAAGAGTATTTACAAGTTATAGATAGTATTGCTGAATCTAGAGGAATAGATGTTGATAAGGAATATCTTCATGCTGAAGCGTTGAAGTGGGTTAGATGGTATAATGCCCGATCTCCAAGAACAGCAGTTCAATTTATAAATTGGTTACAAGGTGAATTAGCAAAATAGAGGAAATTTTCCTCTATTTTTTTATCACCAAATATAACTTTATGCATTTGTAGTAGTTGGTGGAGTATATACTCTTGCTGCTAATTCATCATCTAGCATATATAAAGCAGCAGGGTTATTTTCACATCTTCTTATTTTCTTTATTATAGTATTAAAAGTATTTTCTTCTTCAACTTGCTCATTTATAAACCAATTTAATAAGCTAATTGTAGCATGCTCCTTTTCTTCTGTAGCTATATCAGCAATTCTATATAATCTGCTGGTTACTATTTGTTCATGCTCATATCCAGCTTCAAAAGCACTAGCAATACTATCATAATCTCCATTTGGTTTTTCAATTTGTTCTAAGGTTACAACTCCATTTTTTTGGAATATGTAATCATAAAATTTCATAGCGTGGAATAATTCTTCCTGACATTGAACTTTAAAAAAATTAGCAAATCCACTTAAATCTTTTGACTCACAATAAGAAGCCATAGCTAAATACACGTAGGATGAATAAATTTCAAAATTAACTTGATCATTTAAAGCTTTAAATAATTTCTCGCTTAACATATTTTTCCCTCCCAATAAAATGTTACTTTAGATATAATTAAACATAATTCGGTAAATTATACTTCTTTACTAATAATTATTTCTCTTTACCAAACTCTATTAATTATATATTTATATTTTACATCTATTAACATAATTTATCAAATTATATTTTTATTATTATACATAACTATCAAAAGAACTCTAATAATATAAAATAGAGAGGAGATGATGTAATTGTCAAAAAATAAGAAAGATAAATTAATTTTAAAAACTGGTGATATGTCACAAACAAAAGTAAAATCTTATGTTGAAAGAGAGAGAGACGATTTAAGAACAAAAAGAGTTTCAAGAGGTAAAGATATTACAATAAATAATAAATATTAAAATTGGAAAACTCTTTAAAATAATTAAATATTTTAAAGAGTTTTTTATAACACTAATATCATCAAATTTATGTAACTATATATAATTTTATAAAAATATGCTAATATATATGTAAAATATAAATCTAAGCTTAAATAATTCAATTAATGGAAGGACAGATTAAATGGCAGTAAACAGAAGTGCACCAGAAAGTTTTTATTATGATAATGCTGAGAAAACTAATAAAAATTTTATTTATAAAAACCTTAAAAGAAGTAAATGTTATAATTGTAATTTCTCAAATTCAAATTTTGATTATGCCAGTTTAAGAGGGGCACATTTTAAAAAATGTAATTTTTTTAGATGTAGTTTCAAGGGAGCAGAGTTCATAGGTTCAAACTTAAAAGGTTGTAAATTCAAGGAAGCTAAATTTGAGGACACTATATTTGAAGGAGCAAATTTAGATAGTGCAGACTTTATAGATGCTAAATTTAAAAATACACTATTTGTATCTTGTGATATAAGTAAAGCAAAAAATTTAAGTGAAAACACAAAAGGTATTAGAGTGTTTGAATCAATGCCTGAATTAGAAATAAATGATGATTTAAAAGAGCTTATTTTAAGCCTTATGGAAAATGAATTTATTAAGAAATCCAGAATTTTTGATACAAAAGATGGTGATATCAACACACTGACTTTAATGATATTAAGAGAAAAATTCAATGAAGAAACCTTAATGGAAGGGTTACATTACATAAAATATGAAATTAATAGAGACTTCCACACATTAAGCTATATCATAAGATTGATACAAAATATGTAGATTGTAATATATTATAAAATTTAATATATAAAATTTAGTATAAGGAGAGTTTAATTATGGATAAAAGGAATGAGGAAAAGAAAATAACTCTTACTGAAGAACAAGCTACAAGGGCTGCTGAGACATTACTAAATGCATGGCTTAGAGGTGACGATAATACGACACCTTCGAATAAAGTTTTAAAAACTAATATTAATAATAAATAAACATAAAAAAATCAAATAATATGATAAAAAGGAGTGTTTTCAAGATGAAGAAACTCCTTTTTTCATAATTATAAGTAATTATAAATTGAATATAATAATTATAAGAAGTTTTTAAATCATAAATAACTTATTAATATCTGTTTCAGGAGGATAAATGAGTAGAATAAACAAGGTATCTATGTTAATTTTTTTTATAATTATAAGCCTAAGCTTAATTAGCTGCCAAACAAGACTTGAAAGAATACAAAAGTATATAAATAACAATGACTATAGTGATGCGGTAAATCTTATTAATGAAATTCAAAATGAAGGGGATAAAACACAGGCCATCAACCTTCTTAAAGATAAAACACTGGAAATTAAGCAAGAATTTTTAAATGGTTCTGTAGATGGAACTCGAGCAATAGCTACTATTCAAAATTTCAAGTCTGTCAATGATATGGACGATTTTATAGATAAGAATTCAGAAGAAATCACTTCATTAATGAACTCGCAAAAGGCCTTCTTAGACGGAGAGAGAGCAGAAAAGGATAGCAACTATGATTTAGCCTATGAATCCTATTACGATGTTATACAAGCTGATACAGCTAATTATCAAAGAGCACAAGCAAAATTGTTACAAATAGAAAACACTGTAAAAAATTCAACTCCCATTAGTGTAGAAAAAGCAGTAATACTAATAAATAGTAAAACAAATAAAGTAGTATACCCAGACCAAATGCAAGTTTTATTAAAAAATAATAGCAAAAAAACAATTAGCAAATTTACAATTAGTATTTTAGGATTTAATAAAAATGGCGAGCCCGCTCAGATACAAGGAAAAAATAGTAATGAAAAGGACTATGAGTTCTTAGGGAGCGGCAGCGATATTAATCTTAATCCCAATGAAGTATGGGGAAAAGATTATGGTTGGAGTTTAGACCAAAGTACAAGTTTAAAAACAATTATTGCCTGCGTTATAAATGTTGAATATTCTGATGGAACTTTATGGACAAATCCATTGTATAAGCCCTGGTTAGATCAACATAAGCAAAAATTATTAAGCTAATGTTAAATTTTCAATAAGATTCATAAGCAATTTATATAAATACTTTGAATAGTTTATATAATATAAAGATACGTTTTGTATTATGATAAAGTTATTTGGAGGAATCATCAAAATGGAGAGTAACAATCTTTCAAGACTAAGGAATATAAATTCTAGAAAGAAAATGATTGCTTCTAAAGAAAATTTTAATAATTTTAAGTTATGCACTCCAGAAATGATTGAAAAATACAAAAGTTGTTTTAATAGAATTCTTAAAATTACTAATGATAAAACAAAAACAAATTATATAATGTATAAAAAAGTTTGGAAATGGTATGAAGCTGAAAAAAACATAAATATAAGCATGGAAAAAATCTTTATAAAATCAAAACTTGGATCATGTACTAGCGGTGGTTGTGGAATTGGAGCTTCACTTTTTGCTGGAATAGCTGCAAGTAGTATTTTCTCATACATGGATAATTACCTAAAAAAACTCGGACCAGCTTTTGTAATTATATATATTGTGTTAATTTTACTTTTTGGAATTAAAATCCTATCTAATGAAGATAAGAAGGTAGAAATGTATAATATGTTTTTAGAAATATTAAATGATCTAGAATATGATAAAAATGAAAATTGAGGATAATTAAATTACGGATAAAAGAACACATTAGTGGACAATATATTGTTGTAGAAAGGAAGTGTTTATTATGAATAAAGGATCTAAGAGTGACTCTAATAACCTTCAAAGTTTTTATAGTGTAAGTTCTGATGAAACAAACAAACAACAAAATTTAAGCAATAATTCTCAGTCTAATGAAAATAGTAGTGGCGAACGTAAAAATGAGGGTTACAACGATTGGAACTCAGTACCAGTTACTTATGACAAGGAAGAATCTACTAAAAAACATGAAAAATCTGCAACAAATAATCAATGGACATCCACACATAAATAAAGTTATTGTGTTGAAAGCAACTTACTTTAATTAAAAGGGAGTGGAGATTATGAGTGAAGAAAAAGGCCATAAAGATGATAAAATGAACGATGGTTATATTGACTATCAGGGTGGATACATTTCATATGATCCAACCATATTAACAGAACATTATACTGTTAAAGGATTTGAAGATAAAATTGAGAATCCACACAAATCAAAAAGTAGATGGTGTTAAGGAATAAAAAAATAAAAAAATTATATATATATACTGAAGCATGAAATTGTAAAGTTTCCTTCATAAAGATAAAATAATAAATTATCATTAATGAAGGAAACTATTTTTTTATTTATGTGCTAAATCCCATTAAAATAATTACATTGCATAAATCAAATAAAATTTAAATATTATCCAGAGCTTTATATCAATACAATAAATTAACACAATTTTGACAATTGACTATCATATTTATAAGAATTATAATTTACTTATATCAGGGGGAAACGAGGAAGTTTTATGGTCTTATTAGAAAAATTATCATTATTTAATATAAATCATCTGAGAAAATTGTATAACAGAAACGAAGATGCTTATATTTGTGACAGAAGTTTTTTTGAAATTTATGATGAAGAATCTTTTTTAATAAAGTATGTAATAAGAAAACAAATAAAATTGTTTAAGGTTGACAATGAATATGTTGGATACATATGGTATGAAAATCCATGTGAAAGAGGATATAGTAATATATATTCAATTTATTTGAAAGATGAGTACGTTGAATTACTCACATCAAAAGTTTTATCATTTTTTAATATAAAAAATTTTAAATTCGAAATGATGGATAATTCAAGATCGTCAAAAATAATGCAAAAATTGAAATTTAATATAAATTCTAAAAATATATTAATGCATTTGAATTTAAATGGTTATAAACATAGGGGATTTAGCAGTGGGGTATTCTTTAGACACTTTAAAGAAGGCGAAGACGAAGAATTAAGATGTAAAATTCAAAATTCAGTTTTTAATGAAAAGAACCGGATTCCATTAACTGTAGAAGATGTTTACAACGAGGAAAAAGAAGAATACTATATAAATAATTTTGGAGTTTTTATTTGCAATAGAGAAGGACAAGCTGTTGGCTATGGTCAAATTATTTTTAATAAGGGACTTTATACTATAGTAAACCTCGGTATACTTAGCGAATATAGGCAACAAGGTTTTGGCGAAATGTTGGTAAACTATCTGATTGAGTTTTGTCATAAGAATTCAATTAAAGATGTTTATATAAGAGTTGATAGAAATAATCTTAAAGCATTATCATTATATAAAAAAATAGGATTTAAGGAATATCAATCATTTGTTACATGGTCAAAAAGTATATATTAAATTATTATAAAGGAGCTATATTTTGAAATTAATATAGCTTCTTTATTCTATATAAAAATTCTACTCTTTTATTTGTAATTATTATTTGTTATAATACTATGGAACTTGTTTTTAAACGGAGGATGTATAATGAATTTTGATATAGAAAAACTTAATAACGATAAAATCAATGGTGATAAAAAATTCTTCTTTATTCAAACTTATGGATGCCAAATGAATGAAGAGGATTCGGAAAAGCTTTCAGGAATGCTAAAGAGAATGGGTTATGAAAGCACAGAAAATAGGGACGAAGCATCAATAATAATCTTTAACACTTGTTGTGTTAGAGAAAATGCAGAAAACAAGGTGTTTGGTAACCTTGGAATTTTGAAAAAGCAAAAAGAGAAAAATCCTGATTTAGTTATTGGAATTTGTGGATGTATGATGCAGCAAAAAGGAATGGCAGATGAAATACTAAAAAGATTTCCTTATGTAAATATAATATTTGGAACTCATAATTCATATAAATTCCCAGAATACTTAAACAGAGTTAAAACTGAAGGTGTACAAATAAAAGAAATAGTTGATAAAGAAACTGAAATTGTTGAAGGAATTCCTATAGATAGAAAAAGCGATATTAAAGGCTTTGTTACTATAATGTATGGCTGCAACAACTTTTGTACATATTGTATAGTACCTCATGTTAGAGGCAGAGAAAGAAGTAGAAAGCCAGAAGATATCGAAAATGAAATTAGAGATATGGTAGCGAATGGTTATAAGGAGGTTACTTTACTTGGACAAAATGTAAACTCATATGGTAAGGGGTTAGACGAAAATATAACTTTTTCAGATCTTTTAATAAGAGTTAATAAAATAGAAGGTCTTGAAAGAATTAGATTTATGACATCTCATCCAAAAGATTTAACTTTAGACGTAATTTATGCCATAAGAGACTGCGATAAGGTTTGTGAACAAATACACTTACCAGTTCAAAGTGGTTCAAATAGAATTCTTAAAGAAATGAATAGACATTATACACGAGAACAATATCTTGAACTTGCTAAAACGATAAGAGCTGAAATTCCAGATGTAACCTTCTCAACTGATATAATTGTAGGATTCCCAGGAGAAACTGAAGAGGATTTTAACGAAACATTAGAATTAGCAAAAGAAATTCAATATGATGCAGCTTTCACTTTTATTTACTCTAGAAGAAATCATACACCAGCTGACAGAATGGAAAATCAAATTGCTGATGAAATTAAACACGAAAGATTTAATAGACTAGTGGAAATTGTTAATGCTGGCATTGCAAAAGGCAATAAAGAAGCTGAAGGAAAAGTATATGAGATATTAGTAGAAGGTCATAGTAAAAATGACGAATCAAAACTTACTGGTAGAACTAGAAATGGAAGACTTGTAAATTTTGAAGGTGGGGAAGAGCTAATTGGTAAACTAGTTAACGTAAAGATAGTAAAGGCAAATTCGTTCTCATTAATAGGAGAAGTTGCTAAGTAAAATTTACATTACAAAAAATATATTTTAAAATAGTCTGTATAAATTTTTAAGTAGGAGAGAGTATTGAACCTAAAACTTAAAAGTTATACAGACTTTTTATTTATCGTACATCGTCTGTAATCATATCAATAATTCTTTTAGGATTATCAAAAAATGTTCTCATAACTTGGTAATGCTCGGTATCGTCATATTCTTTTTCTATTATGCCGCAATTATTTATTTCATATATTAGTGCATCAGGATAAGCCATAATAATAGGAGAGTGGGTCGCTATAATAAATTGACAATTACTTTGTACTAATTCATGTATCCTTCTAATCATAGCAATTTGTCTCGAGGGTGAAAGTGCAGCTTCAGGTTCATCTAAGATATAAATACTGTTTTTAGTAAACCGATTTATAAAGACAGAAAAGAACGACTCTCCATGAGATTGCTTATGAAGGGAATTTCCGCCATAACTTTGCATAAATGATTCTCCTCCAGGAGCAGATTTAGCCAAATCATCTACGCTGCTAGCTAAATTATAAAAACTTTCAGATCTAAAAAAGAAACCATCTTTTGGAGAATAAACGCCTTTAACTAACCTAATATACTCATTTAATTGTGAATGCGTATTTCTTGTAGAGAAATTAAAATTTTTAGTACCACCTTCAGGATTAAAACCATATGCAACTGCAATAGCTTCTAAAATAGTAGACTTTCCTGTTCCGTTTTCTCCAATTATAAATGTAACTCTTGGATGAAAATCTAAAGTTGATAGATTTTGAATTGCAGGTAAATTAAAAGGATAATCATCAAAAGAGTTTATATTATTTCTATTTAAAGATAGACTTCGTATAAATTGAGAATTTTTTGTTAACATGAATAACTGCCTCCTAAAATTAATGTGTAATAGGAATTCAAAAAAATAAGAAAATGCTGTTTCCGCCCTCATTGAACATATGTTCATTTGTTTATTGAATGAGTGCAACCAAGATATATTCCTACTTGATTATATCAACAAAAGCGCATTCTATAACTTTAGGAAGATCATTTGGATCCATCTCGATTTGAGCTCCAATTTTTCCGCCGCTAAATACAATTGTATCAAATAATAAAGCATCTTCTTGTACAAAAGTCTTAAATACTTTTTTCATACCAAGTGGGGAACACCCACCTCTAATATACCCAGTAATTTTATTTATATCTTTAACGTGAATCATTTCTATATTCTTTTCTCCAGCTATTTTACTTGCTTTCTTCATATCTAATTCTTCAGCTACAGGAATTACAAAAACATAAAATTCTTTAGAGTGACCTTGAGTCACTAAGGTTTTAAATACTTGATCAACATCTTTTTCTATTTTATTTGCTACTGCAACACCATCTATTTTTCCATCTTTGTTTTCGTAACTATGAGTCGAATATGTAATTTGGTTGCTATCTAACATTCTCATAGCGTTAGTTTTTCCTTGGATCATATCTATAAATTTCCTCCTCAAATATAAAGTGAATATTAAATATTTACATTTAATGCACTGTCTAAATTATATCATAAAATTGAATTCGCAATATTATCTTTGATAATGATTTTTTATAATTTCATCTTGATTATATAGTAAAACTGAGTTTTTTAATTATAAATTCAAGTTTTTATCAAAAGTGGTTTTTATAAAACTAATTTGTGTTCGAATTTAATTTTTTGTCAGAATCGAAGTGTAAAAAATATATAAAAGAATGTCTAATCTTAAATAAGATAATGATAAAAATTATCGATAAAAATGTTTATTAATGCAAAAGCAATAATTTATTCATAATTAAATAAGCTTAATTTAGCATAAATATGTTTATAAAATAAACAAAATACATTTTAAAATTCTTAAAAACAAATAACAAAACTTTCGACATTTTCTCAAAATATCATTTCTAAATTTAGTAAACCAAATCAGCGTCGGTAATGATTGTTTGTTTAAATCAAACAAAAATAAAAATTTCTAGAGGGTTTGAGATAACAAATAAGGAAGATTCATTAAAAATATAATCATAAAATATTTAGCTTTTCAAAGAAATACACAATAATTATTTCGCTAAATATACATTTAGCGAAATAATTGCATTAATTTATGAAATTTGGTATAATATTTTTAAATTAAGATAAAGTTTTAGTGATTTGCTGATTTATTCAGTTTAGACAAGCTATCACATTCATTTTAAAATATGAAATAATTAAGGTGAAATTTATGAAATATGATATTCAAGTCCTTCAAAATAATAATCTTCCAGAAAGTTTAGTTGATTTCTTGAATTACTTAGAAACTATTAAGAGTACATCAATAAACACCATTGATGGATACAGGATAGATTTAACAATATTCTTTAGATTCATGATGATTTATAAAGGCAAGGTAAACTCTGATTCGGTTGAATTTGAAGATATAGATATTTCTGGCATCGATTCAGAATTTTTAAAAAATATTAAACTCAGAGATTTATATGCCTTTCTTTCATTTACGGAAAAATACAGGGATAACAGTTCTTATGCTAGAGCTAGAAAAGTAGCAACTTTAAAATCATTTTTTAAATTTCTTTTTGGCAAAGCAAAAATCATAACTGATAACCCTGCTTTAGAATTAGAATCACCAAAAATCAACAAGCGTCATCCTGTATATCTTACTTTAAACCAAAGTATTCATCTATTAGAATCTCTAGATAAGGAAGATAAAAATTATGCAAGAGATTACTGCATTTTAACATTCTTTTTAAATTGTGGCATGAGACTTTCAGAACTTTGCAGCGTTCAAATAGATAAAATTAGAGATGATACACTTACTATTATAGGTAAAGGCAACAAAGAAAGAACTGTATACTTAAATAAAGCTTGTCTTAAAGCTTTAGATAACTATTTAAAAGTTAGAGATGATTCAAAGGCTACTTTAGACAATAAAAAATCTTTGTTTTTATCATCAAGAAATGTTCCGATAAATAAACGTACCGTTGAAATAATGATAAAAAAACATATTACTAACGCAGGTTTAACTGATGATAAATATACTCCACACAAATTAAGACATACTGCAGCAACTCTTATGTATAAGTATGGCAATGTTGATATTAGAAGTTTACAGAGCATATTAGGCCATACAAATATATCTACAACTCAAATTTACACGCATGTAGACGATGATACTTTAAGAGACGCCGTGAAATCAAATCCCCTTTCCGAACTATAAATGTATTTCGTTTTTTAAATACATTCAGATATACAGCTAGCCCACTCACATATTATTAATAAAAAATGTACAAGCACAAAACAAAAGGCTATCAGTAAAATATAAACTGATAGCCTTTTATATAATAAGTTATTTTAGCGTATTTCCATACATATTTCTAAACTCGTCTATATATGCCGGTTCATTGCCTTCATATACTATTAGTGTATTACCTTTTCTATAATAATAAGGCCTTCTAGTATAATTAGCATCTGTTCCATTTATAGTTAAACCGTTTGGTGAAATTCTATTCATATCCCCTTCTAGCTCTGCTGGAGAATTATATTCGTATAACCTAACTACATCTCCACCTAATAAATAATCTGTTTCATTTCCTTTAAAATAATTCTTTTTAGTATTAGCTGACTCAGTTACATTATAACCAGCATTTTTAATGTCGTTTGTAAAATTTGAAGCAGAGTATCTTATAGAATCAGCTGTTGCTTTTATTCTGTCTCTAGTTGCGTCGGAAATATTATTGTTATTAGCGCCGTTGTTAGTGTTAGTATCGCTATTGGTATTATTCACATCACCAGCATTGGTATTTGCATTATTATTTGTTGTTCCGCCTGTTGTATTACCAGTGCTATTTTGCCCTGTTCCGTCTCCAACAATTCCATTATACATATTTCCTCTTGTGTTACCACCATTATCAGGAATGTGTACAGAGTTATTTCTAGTTCCAGTTCTTGAACCACATCCAATTAAGGAAATGGCTAATATAACAATCGCAGCTAAAATAAGTGCTATAGTTGATTTTCGCTTCATCACAAATCATCCTTTCTGTTGAAATATATTTCATGATTATTATGTGAAGCAAAACGAAAATCTATTCATGTATTCTATTTTTTCCTTAACCTTCTAACTCCAGGATATAATTCTTCAGTAGCTTCATCAAGGCTCAAATCATCATTTAAATCAACTTCGTCTAAATATGCTATATGATCGAACGCATCTTCATAATCACCTTCAAAATCTGAATTATCAATATTATTTATTTTATCTCCAAATTTTTTATAAATATCTTTTAAGTCAAGTTTATCCTCAATTATCTCATTAAGCTCATCTTCTGTTAATGAAGCTTTTAGATCGTTTAAAAATTCTTCTTCTATTAATTCATTTTCTTCTTGAGTTTTTGCAATATCTTCGATTTTTATTGCCTTAGTATCAATACCATTAATCTCTAGACATTTACCACAATTATCACAAATTTTATTTTCGTAAATATCACAATAATCATCATCAGAATATTTATATGCCATCTGTAACACCTCATTCTTCTATTATAGAACTATAATTATACCAAAAATAAATATTCAAATCAAATTTTAATAATATAATTTGCTCTTTGAGATTTATATCTATTATTAAATTATTTTTCCCCAGTCTATATATTTATTTAATACAACTACAGCCTTTTCTAAATAATCTTTTTCAATATTTGTAAATCGATTAAATTCATCACTATCCAAGTCTAAAACGCCTATTAAATTATTATCTTTAATAATAGGTACTACAATTTCTGAATTTGATACAGCATCACAAGCAATATGCCCTTCGAATTTATGCACATCATTTACTATTAAAGTTTCCTTTCTAAAAGCAGCTGTTCCGCACACACCCTTCCCTATTTCAATTTTTGTACAAGCAGGCATACCTTGAAAAGGACCTAGTACAAGAAAATCATTTTTTAGCAAATAAAATCCACACCAATTTATTCTTCCTATAAGAGCATTTATTAAAGCCGTTGCATTGCATAACTTTGTAATTGGATAATCCTCTTCCCCTTCTACCAGCCCTTCAAGCATAATTAGCATATTTTCTAGCTTATCTTCTATGCTCATACCTTCAAATACTTTTATATCAAACATACTTATCCCCTTTTCTGTTTTTTATTTTGGCTTATCATACAGTAATTAGCAAAATCAAATCATAAACTTTTGTGTATCTATTAAATCTATTTAAATAAAATTACCTAAATACACCAAAGAATATAATACTATTTTTTATTCGATATGTGAATACACTTTAAATATATGTTGTAACTTAAATCTAGTTTTAGAACGTTAGTTTGCTATAAAGTTTATTATGTGCTATAATATTACAAGAATAGAGAGGTGTTTGTAATGTCAGATGAAAAAGATAAGCAATCAGAGATTTACGAATTTTTAAAGAGTTATACAGAAAGTAAAGGCTATCCACCTTCAGTAAGAGAAATTTGCGAAGCTGTATCATTAAGGTCAACTTCAACTGTTCATGGCCATTTAAAAAGATTAGAAAAAAAGGGCATGATAAAAAGAGATCCATCTAAACCAAGAGCTTTAGAAATAGCTGAATTATCAATGCCTAAAAAAGAAATGATTAATATTCCAATTGTAGGTAAAATTACTGCCGGGCTTCCAATGCTGGCTACCGAAAATATTGAAGATACATTTTCATTACCTTTAGATTTTATAAAGCATGATAAAGAACTTTTTATGCTTAGAGTTTCTGGCAAAAGCATGATTAACGCAGGAATTATGGATAACGATTTAGCTATTATTGAAACTGCCCAAACTGCAAATAATGGAGATATTGTAGTTGCATTAATTGACGATAGTGCAACAATTAAAAGATTTTATAAAGAAAAAGACCATATAAGACTTCAACCAGAAAATGATACAATGGACCCTATTATAGTAGATGACTGTAAAGTCTTAGGCAAGCTTGTTGGTATCTTTAGATCTTTTTAGCAAGTTAAATAGAACAGCATATTTATATAAATATTATTTTGACTAATAAAAAGACTATTAAATTATCACAGTGGTTATGTTAAACCCGATAATTTAATAGTCTTTTTTTACTTTTCTTTATTCTACTTCTAAAACTTTACTTAAGCCAATAAGAACACCTATTTTCCCATGATCAAAATTTAAACCACCTTGAATATAAGCTATGTATGGTTCTCTTACAGGGCCATCAGCAGATAATTCGATAGTAGATCCTGAAATAAAAGCACCAGCTGCCATAACAATTTCGCTATCATAACCAGGCATTGCCCATGGTTCACAAACAGCAAATGCATCGATAGGTGATCCAGCTTGAATTCCACTACAGAAATTAACTAACTTTTTTGGATCTCCAAATTCAATTGCTTGAATTATATCAGTTCTCTTATCACTTGATGGAGGGAAAACTTTAAAACCTGCTATTTCCATTACACGGGCGCAAAAAATAGCAGTTTTGACAGCCTCAATAGCCACATGTGGAGCTGAGAATAATCCTTGAAATAAGCTTCTCATGAGTCCATAAGTAGCTCCGTATTCCCCTCCTACTCCAGGAACTGTATATCTATTAGCAGCTGCATCTACATATTCCTTTTTTCCAACTATGTATCCGCCGCCAAGAGAAATTCCGCCTCCAATGTTCTTCATTAAAGACCCTGCCATAATATCAGCTCCAAATTCAGTTGGTTCTGTTGTTTCAATAAATTCTCCATAGCAATTATCAACGAATATTAATACATCTTTTCGAACCTCTCTAATATGTTTAATAACTTCTGCAATTTCTGAAACTAAAAATGATTTTCTAGAAGCGTAACCTGTACTTCTTTGAATATGTATAAGCTTTATACTTGAATCTGACTTCAATGCTTCCTTTATTTTATCAAATTGAAATTTTCCTTCAGTATCTAAGTCGACTATTTCTGTTTTAATTCCATACTCATCTAAAGAACCCGGATTCTTCTTTTTAGATAATCCCAAAACTCCAAGTAAAGTATCATAAGGAAGTCCGGAAACACAAAGTATTTTGTCTCCAGGTCGTACATTACCTGCAATGGCGCATCCAATAGCATGAGTACCACTTACAAAATGCGGTCTTACAAGTCCAGCTTCAGTCTTGAAAATATTAGCATATACTCTATCTAAAGCATCTCGTCCTATATCATCAAGTCCATAACCGGTAGTATTAGTAAAATGAGAATCACTTATTTTTTCTAACTGAAAGGCCTGTAATACCTTAAGTTGATTATATTCTCTGATTTCATCATATTTTTCAAATTGAGCTGCAATATCATTTAAAGCCTGTCTATAAATCTCAAATGTCCTTTCGCTTATATTGTAATTACTCATTAATAATTCTTCTGTCTTTTTAAGCATATCTAAGTCCCATCCTCCAAAGTATATATTTTAGTTAATTGTTAATAATTAACAGATTATAATAAAATACAAAATTACACAACTCAAAAAGAAATAGGCAGTGTTAATGCCTATTTACTAACTATCATATTCATTCTCTGCAAATAAAATTGGTTTAGCTGGCGTTATAGTTGATATTGAATGCTTATAAATAAGCATTTGCTTATTATCGCAATCTAAAATAACCGTAAAATTATCAAAGCCCTTTACAATACCTTTTAATTGAAAACCATTTAACAAGTGTATAATTAATTGTATTTTATTTTTCCTTGCATTATTTAAAAAAATATCCTGCAAATTATTTTGTGCTTTATTGACCAAAATATAACACCTCCATAAGTGACATTAACTCTAGGCATTATCAAGAAAATAACAAGTCAATCCGCCTGCCTATTTTCCATCATACTGTGTCAGCAGATTGACCTAATAGCCCTCACTATGAAGTCAATCTGCTTCCTTGTCTGATGAAAAATAGCCACGGCATATTTGGACTTGTGATCTTCTTTCATATGCCTTATTATTTTTATTATAACGCTAGATTCATCTAATGTCATTAATTACTTTCTCTAAAATTTCATCTTCATTCATTATATCTTTATCTAAAAAAATACAACGTTTATCTCTCCTAAACCATGTTAATTGTCTCTTAGCATAATTTCTTGAACCTTGTTTTATCATATCAATAGCTTCATTCAAAGAAATTTTACCTTCTAGATAATATAATATTTCTTTATATCCAATACCTTGCATAGACTGAATATCTGAATTATACCCCATTTCCTTAAGCCTTATGCACTCATCAATAAGACCCTTTTCTAACATAATATCAACTCTATTATTAATTCTTTCATATAATTTTTGTCTATCCATTGTTAAGACATAATAATATATGTCATAATCACTATTGTAGAAATCATCTCCAGCATTATATGAACTAAATGGTTTATTTGTAAGCTTATAAACTTCTAATGCTCTAATGACTCTCTTCCGGTTATTAGGATGAATTTCTGCAAAGCTTATAGGATCTATTTCTTTAAGCATTTCATGTATATAATCATTACCTTTTTCAATTGCTAAATTCTCTAATTCATTTCTATATTGTTCATCTTTTTCAGCTTCAGTAAAAGTCATATTACAGGTTAATGAATTAATATAAAGTCCTGTGCCTCCAGATATAATAGGTAGTTTATTATGAGTTGTAATTTCACTTAATGCCCTTTCACCATATTCTTTAAAATCTGCAACAGAAAATGGCACATCTGGCTCTATGACATCAATTAAATAATGCTTAATCCCTTTCATCTCATCCTTTGTTACTTTTGCAGAACCAATATCCATGTATTTATAAATTTGCATTGAATCTGCCGAGATAATTTCTCCATTTAATTTCTGAGCAAGTCTTATTGAAATATCAGTCTTCCCTACTGCGGTAGGTCCACCAATTACTAATAACTTTTGTTTCATTATATAATTCTCCTAAATTTCTTATCTATGTCCATACTTGTAAATTTAACTATCACTGGTCTTCCATGTGGACAGTGAAATGGATCATCAATAAATCTTAAATCTTCAATTAATTTAACCATTTCATTTATTTCTAGTTTATCATTCCCTTTAATTGCTGCTTTACAGGCTTTGCTAGCAATAGCATTATGTTTTACTTCACTTGTTTTTCCATTACCTAAATTCTTAAGGTTATCTAATATATCAAGAAATAAGCTTTTAGGATTCAGCTTTCCTAAAAAATAAGGAACTTCTTTTAAGGATAAGGAGTTACCACCGAATTCCTCTAACAAAAAGCCTGCTTCTTTAAATACTTCCTTGTTTTCTTCAAAATATGAATAATCATCAATGCTTAAATCAATAATACTTGGAACCATTAAAGGCTGAATAATAATTGTTCCATTTTCAATTTCTTTTAAGTATTTTTCAAATATTATTTTTTCATGGGCTGCATGTTGATCAATCATATATAAAGTTCCCTCATGTTCACCTAATATATACGTTTTATTGTATTGCCCAATTATAGTTATTGGAGGAAACTTCGGTGTTGGTTCTTTAATATTAATAGTATTTGTGTTTTCTAAATCATTGTCAGCATCTTCTATACCTTCGTTATCAAAATCGATATTCTCTTCACTAATTGTACTTGATTTAAGATCTATGGGAATATCTACAATAGTTTTATTAGATTCATCTGTAGTGCCTGATAATGGACCAGAATCATCTTCTTTAATTGATGAATACGACATATCATCAGTTTTCTCATAACTATAAAAATTACTATTGGCTTTAAGATCCACTCCTTGATCTATTAGAGTCTTAGCAGCAGAGCTAGCGAGTTTGACTTTTTCTTCTTCTTCCTTTATCTTAAAAGTGATTTCTTCAAAAGAAGGAATTGAAGCACTTTTTGAATCTTTCTCCTCTTTAATGGAAAAAGTCTCAAAAACCTCGTTTTTCAATGCAGTATGAACTGCTCCAAAAATCTTTTTAAATATAGTTCTCTCATCGTTAAATTTAACTTCAGCTTTAGTTGGATGAATATTAACATCTACATGTTCTGGGTAAACTTCTATAAATAATATAAAGAAAGGAAACTTATTAACTGTAGAAAATGATTTAAATGCTTGTTCAACAGCTATTGCTAAGGCCCTGTTTTTTATATATCTTTTGTTTACAAAAATGCTTTGATTATTTCTAGAACCTCTTGCAATTTCTTCGGTTCCAATATATCCATACACTGTTATTAAGTCAGATGTTTCACTAAAATAGAGTATGTTATCCGTTATAGACTTACCATATATAGTTCTTATCACATCTTTCAAATCACCATTACCAAAGGTGTGCAGAATTTTTTTATGATTATTATATAATTTAAAACTAATTTTAGGATTAGCTAAGGCTAATCTAGTTATAATATCATTTATTAAAGAGCTTTCTTTAGAGACAGATTTTAGAAACTTCTTTCTTGCAGGTACATTAAAAAATAAATCTTGAACTTCAATTATAGTTCCCTTATTCACACCACACTCAGTAATTTCACTTGACCTTCCGCCTTCTACATTTATCTCATAACCAAATTCCTCATTTTCCTGTTTAGATTTTAAATTTACTTTGCCAACAGAAGCAATTGATGGAAGTGCTTCACCTCTAAAACCTAAAGTATGTATATTATATATATCTTCCGATTCCTTTATTTTACTTGTAGCATGAGGAAGAAATGCCTTTGCAATGTCATCTTTATAAATGCCATCTCCATCATCTATAATCCTAATAAGAGAAATTCCGCCTTCTTCTATTTCAATTGTTATATTTTTAGAATTTGCATCTATGGAATTCTCAACTAATTCCTTAACTACAGAAGCAGGTCTTTCAACGACTTCTCCTGCTGCAATTTTATTTGCAGTGTCTTCATTTAATATGTTAATTCTCTTCAATTTATATTTTCCTCCTTTCATTAAATGAGAAAAAATATTTCAATTTATTCCTAATACAATTGTTATTATTACATACTTATCTAGCATATTCAATAATTTAATCTACATGAAAATGACAATAGAAAACATAATATGCATCATAAGTAAATAATATTTATCTTAAATATGGATAAGCTATTATAAGAAAATAAATTATTTTCAATAAGGAGGCATTACTATGACAAATAAAAAATATTCTAATTCAGATAATACTGTATCCGATCCAGCATCTCGTCGTTATGACAAAAATCTAAAAGAAAAGGCTCATGAACAAAGCCCTTTTGGAGAAGATAATCCTTCTCCTCATACTGCATTTAAAAAGAAAATGCAATAAATAGCTAATCCACGACAGTGTCAATTTACTGTCGTGGATTTACAATAATTCTTAAATTAACTTATCATCTTTAAGTAAATTAAATAACGTTGGATTAAGATTAAATTGCTCCATTAAATTCTTAACTTCTAATAAGGCTTTTTCTTTTTTATCCCTTGATATATTGGTTTTAGAAGCTCTAATTAATATATTCTTAGGTGAATGTGCTATATCTATAAATTCTAAAAGCTGAGTCTTATACCCTACACTTTCTAATAAATTAGCTCTAACACTATCAGTCATAAGCGCTGCAACTCTCTCTTGTACTATTCCATACTTTGTTAAAATAGACAATGAATCTGTCTTTATCTGAGAATTAAATTCATGCTGGCAGCACGGAACAGAGAATATCATTTTTGTATTCCACCTCACTGCATTATATAATGCATAATCAGTAGCAGTATCACAAGCATGAAGTGTAATTACCATATCAACTTTATTGTTATATTTAAATCCATTAATATCTCCAAGTTCAAAATGTAGATTTTCATAATTATATCGTTTAGCTATATCATTACATTTTTTTATAACATCAGCTTTAAGGTCTAAACCAATCATTTTTACATTTATTTTTTTTATTTCAACAAAGTAATAATATAATACAAAGGTTAAATAGGATTTACCACATCCAAAATCTAAAATAGTAAGTTCGTTAAAATTATTATTTTTTATCTCATCATCGATAATCTCTACAAATCTATTTATTTGCTTATATTTATCATATTTTGAATTAACTACTTTCCCTTCTTTTGTAAATACTCCCAAATCAATAAGTGGCTCAATAATCATTCCTTCTTTAAGAATATAATTTTTTTCTTTGTTGTGAGACTTATTCACAAGCTTAACATTATCAGCTTTTTTCTTACTAAATAAAAGTTTGCCTTTTTTAGATATTTTTATATCTAAATTATTAGAGTTTGACCAAGCTGATAGCTGCTTATAATCACTTGATATATACTCTAAAATTTTATCACCTAAAATATTCTTATCTATATTTTCATGAAATACTTGTTTATCTGTGAATTTTTCTATTTGATAATATTGTTTATTATTTTTTTCTTTTAATTCAAATACTATCTTATTATATTCAACATCCTTATTAATTTTATTACTAATTACTATTTTTATTATGTCTTCTCTTATTATTTCATCAATTGCTTTCTTTAAATCTTCCATCTTTTCAACACACCTTATTTTTATTTAATGTTATATAATTTTAATCTTCTTCTAAATTTATACCTTTTCTAAGCAAAGCCTTAAATTCAGTCCATTCCGCAAACTTTCCGCCCATGCTTTCTAAATGCTTTGTATGCATTTGACAATCAATAAATATAAAATCTTCATTTCTAAGTTTCTCGGCAAGTTTTATTAGGGCTATTTTAGAAGCGTTGCTTACCTTTGAAAACATACTTTCTCCGAAAAAGCATTTTCCTATTTTTACGCCATATAGCCCGCCAACTAATTCATCACTTAAGTAGGTTTCAACACTCATGGCATAACCATTATTAAAAAGATTTATATATGCATTTTTCATTTCACTTGTAATCCAGGTACCTTCTTCATTAACTTCCCTTAAAAATTTACAATTACCAATTACTCCTTCAAAATCATTATTAAAGGTTACTTTAAACTCACCTTTTTTGATTATTTTTTTCATTGATTTAGAAATTTTAATTTCCTTAGGCTTAAGTATAAATCTAGGTTTAGGACACCACCACAAAATTGGTTCCCCCTCATTATACCACGGAAATATACCATGACAATAAGCTAAGAGTAACCTTTCTATGGATAAGTCTCCCCCAATAGCTAAAAGTCCATCTTCCTCAGAAAGTTCCGGGCTTGGAAAAGCAATTTCTTTTGTCAATTTAAATATGGGCATTAATTTCACTCCCTTACTTATTCACAGTTCTTACAGATTATTTTAACATATGTAAAGCATATTTAAAGAAAAATTTTCCCATAGTATTTTTTTACTGTTAATCAAATTAACTTTTATTTTTTTCTATTTATTATATAATATTACTAGAATATTTTGTAGGGAGAGGTTAAGTTATTATGAATAATAAACTAACAGAAGAAAATATAAGAAAATTAAGAGAAGAATTAGACTATAGAATGACTGTAAAGAGAGCTGAAATTGCAAAAGAAAAATTAATAGCTGCAGCTCATGGAGATAGATCTGAAAACGCTGAATATAAAGAGGCTTGTAGAAACTATAGAGAAAATGATAATAGAATACAATACTTATTAACTATGATTTCAACAGCAACAGTAATAGATGATACGAGTGTAGATAAGTCAACACTCGGACTTAATAGTAAAGCAAGAATAAAATTTATTGAAGATGATGATGAAGATATCATTACCCTTGTAACTACTATGGATCTAGATCTTGAAAACATGCTGATAAGTATAGAATCAGATTTAGGGAAAGCATTATTAGGAAAAAAAGCTGGTGATATAGTTGAAGTTGATGCGCCAGGGGAAAAGTATAAAGTTGAAGTGCTAGAAATACTATAAGAATTTACAACCAGATACTTGTTTGTATTTATTAAATTTCAATCTTCTTCTTCGCATATTAGTAAGAGATAAATAAACTAAAATAACCAATGAAAGCCTAATTTCAAGCTTTTATTGGTTATTTTAATATAATGCAGACAACTTACCAGCAATTGATACTGATATTGCAATAATATTTTGAAAAAACTCTATATTATAATCCTTGAAGCCAATTTTCACAAAGTTTTGGCCAGATTGCTACCGTAGGTTCATCCTCACCTAATCCTAAACCATGGGGACCTTTGGAGAATATATGTAAATCAAATGGTAGATTTAGCTCATTTAGAGCTTGAGCAAAAAGTAAGTTTTGGCGCTGAAAATTCCAGTGATCGGTCGCTGTAATCCATAGAAAAGTCGGTGGTGTTTTCGCTGTAACATGTTTATGATTTGAAGTAAAGTCTATAAATTCATCCACTGTAATATCTTTTGTTAATAGAGAATCTGGCGGCAATTTTTCCTTAGAAAAGGGGGATGTCTCAGCATAACATAAAATGATCGCATTAAGTTTAGAACTCGTTTGATCAATCGGATCGTTAAAATCTGGTTCTCCCAAAAGCATCGCCATAATTTGCGCATTTCGACTATCCGGTTCTATAATTCCGTTATCAAAACGAGTTCCTACAAAAGCGGTGAGATAACCACCAGCTGAAAATCCTATCATGCCGATCCGTTCCGGATCAATATTAAATTCTAGGCATGATACCGAATATACCTAACCGCTCGTACTGCATCTTTGGTTGACGTAAATGGAGTAAAAGGAGCAACCCGATAATTTAAAACAAAAGCATTTATTCCTATTTGATTTAGCCATTTTGCAATTGGTTTTCCTTCATTAGACGCTCTAAATTGAAATGATCCACCCGGGCAAACAATAATTGCAGGGCGGAGTTTCTCCCCTTTTAATAAATAAGGGGTCAGAGTAGGTAACCCTTCGTTATTCAAGTCCCCAATAGTAGAAGTTAAGTCGGCATCAGGAACATTTTTTTCCCAAAGTTTTATATCTTTTAATCCCATCGATATTCTCCTCCCATTTTAATCTGAGGCTCGGATGACCGCGGCCTTTCGCGATATATCATATGACGGTTTGCATTGATCACTTCCCGTATTTTGATAAGAAAATTATACCACCTAGTAGATGCAATCAGATACCTCAAAAATCATTGAGAAATAAGAATGAGCCAAGATTAAAATATAATTGGTGGGTTTATTGCCATCTTTGGTAACCTCCAAAAAGTGTTCAACTATATATCTGTATTTTATTTCCTTTGATAAATATACGCAATCATCCTTTATTTTTTATTTTCTATATTAGATCAGTCATATCTTCTTCTTCAATTGAAATATTTTGTGGATTCTCTAGTTCATAATTTGATAATTCATTAAAAATGTCTTTATTTAAAAAAGAAACTTCATAGATTGTAAAACAAGCTCATATCAGATTTGCTACTCCGATATGAGCGTATTGTTTAATTTCTTAAAATAATCCGCAGTTGTAATCAGCAACAGCACCGTTATAATTTATAACCTCGCCATTATGATTTTTGCCATCAAGGATTATGTCTGTTATTAACTTACCAGCTTCCTGCGCTGTCTTCATGTGTGGTCCTGTCGCGTTGCCATTTAAATCAGTTGTTGTTCCACCGGGCATGATACCAAAAATCTCAAGTGATTTTCCAGCTTGTTGGAAATTCAAACCGAGGGTTTGTGTCATGGCATTTAGTGCCGCCTTGCTCGATTTATAGGAAAATGGATTAAAGTAAGGTGTCATGCCGATAGGAATTGTGATATTCACAATGCGCCCGCCATTTTTCTCAAGTGTAGGTAATAACTGTCGAATGAGTTCGAATGGCCCAAATACATTTGTTTCCATGACACTTCTCAATTCATCCAACGTAAATTCATAGCCTGGTTTTCTCATGTCACCTGGAATAGCTGCATTATTGATTAATATGTCAAGATCAGAATGCTGTGATTTAATTGTGTTTACAGCTTCTATAATAGTTTCTTGATTCTGCAAATCAATATTTATATAAGCTGCTTTAATGCCTTCACTAAGAAGTTCATTAACCGCTTCAAGTCCGCGTTTTTCATCTCGTGATCCTATTAACACAGTCCACCCGTTTTTTCCCATTTCATGTGCTATTTGTTTACCAATCCCTTTGTTCGCTCCTGTGATAAAAACTTTCTTTGCCATATCTTAGCCTCCTCATCTTTTCTTTGTTTCATTTACATTTTTATTAACTACTTGAATATGAACTTTTATGTGTTATTTACTAATGTTATCACCTAGAGTTATGTCTAAGTCAAGTGTTTTTACAAAATTATATATTATTCTCAACATTATTCTTTAACAGAGCCTAATTTTTTGCCTATTCATCTATAAACAAATACGCAAAACCTATAATCCCTAGTTCTGCGTATTTATTGTCCCCCATATAAGCAAAAATCCCTCAAATCTGAAGTTTGAGGGAACATAAAACACACTTGTAAATATTAAGAAAACCCGCTAAACCTTTGATACCAAGCTATTTCTTTACTATCCTAACAACTGTCTCAACGTGAGGAGTATCGGCAAACATATTTATTTTTCGTCATCACTTCTCCTATATACTTTCATTTTCTCTAAATCAATAATTGCACCAACTTGCTTTAAAAAATCTATTCCGATTATTCTATCAATATCCAATCCTTAATCCATGATTCCTATTTCTACTTTTACATCTCTATTGCATAAATTACCAAGCTTAGCTTCATCAATTATTTTCTTATATACAAACTCACTTCCACCTACACCATGTATAGTTTCAATTGAATCATTCATATCTATAGTTATATTAATTTCTTCTACCCTATCCATTTTTAATAATGTGCCTCCAGAACCTGTATCTATAAGAACATTATTTAATATAAGTATTCTATTATTATGAATTATTTCTATCTTACAAAATGGCAATCCATATTTAAATTCTAAATCAACCATTTATTCTTACTCCTATCCAAGCTCTTTCCTCTATCTCTAAAGTTTCATGTGTTGTATTATACACATAATATTCTTTTTGCTTGTTTTCTTTATGATAAATTGCATAATCCTTTAATGCTTCGCTTCCTTTATCATAACTTTTAATTACTGCCAAATCAGTTACAATTCTTTTTCCTGCTTCTGAATACGCATAAATAGCTTCAAATAGTATCCACTTATTTTTATAAACTTTTCTTGCATCACTATACTTCATGGTAATTACTCCTTCCGCTAAAGGTATCTCACGTTCTTCATTATCATTATCTTTTAGTATTTCATTTGCTATCTCGACATTATCTAACCTCATTATACTATCTTCTGCTTCTTTACGATTCATGGACAGTTCCTAAAGAATAAAAAAGAATCTTAACAATGTTCTTTTGCATTATTAAAATTCTTTTTACATAATTATAATATTTTAACCTTGAATTTATCCTTGTCATTTACTATTTTAATATTTAAATTATTTAATAATTTATCCAAACTTTTTATTTGGTTAATATATTTTTTATTATTTTTTTCAATTACCTTTTCTATCATTTTAATTATAGCTTCTTTTTCTTCAGCTTCTAATCTAATTCTTTTACATATATATTCTCTGTTAATGTGAATTAATGTAGTCCAAATTTGTTCTTCTACTATATTATTAATATTCATTATAACCCAAGTAAAATCTTTTCTTCTATCTTTTGCAGGGTATGCCTCCCTAAAGAATTTTATAAAGGCACTCTCTTCTTTAGGCTCCTTTTCAACTACATATTTGCCAAACTGATTTTTTAATTCATTCTGAAGATACATAATAGTGTTCGGTTTAACTTTATCTGACATCTTCTCAATATTATCATAGATAAAATTATAAGTATCTTGAATCTTTTCTGGGTCAGCTTCACCCTTTTTTAGTATCCTTGCAATATCTATATATTCTAAAATGTTCTTCTTACAATTTAATTCTTTGTTATATAAATTTTGCCATATTTCTTCTGCACTTAAATTTTCTAAGCTTAAGTTTTCTTCCATGCTTACACTCCTTGGTATATTTTAAGATAGTATATATTAAAATAATCGTACTTGCAAAAATATTTTTAATAAATTGTTATAAAGGTACGCGATAATTTTATCACAATAAAATAAAAGGAGCAATTTTAATAAATAATATTTTGAAATTTTATTTTATAAGAACCACATACCCTTTAAAATTAAACATTAATGTTTCTTTATTAATTATTAATTATTAATTATTATATTAAGTTTTCCTCCAGTAAATTTTTCAGCTTCATTAAAAATTTCCAAGGTATTTTCAGCATAATCACCTAATAAGTCCTTACTTTTTTGAAAATCAACCCATTCAATTATAACTGGCAATTGAATATCAGCAGTTAGACAATCCCAAAGTGCATCTAAGTTTTCACCGTAATGAGCAGGAAGTTTTAATTCCTGTTTTAAAATTTGGTGTAAAATATTTTTATCAGTAAGCTTACTGCCTTGTATTACTACTTTATTCAAACTATTCACATCCTTTTAAATAAAAAACTATTTTCCTTTATACAAAACTTTAAATGTTTTGTAATGATCTGAGGTAGAGTAAATTAATCCATCATTTGAATAAAGAATCCTATCATCTCCGCGATGTCCTCCATTATAGTTAATATCGCACTCATACCAAATTCTGTTAGCAGCATCTGGGAGAGATTTTTCAGCATTCTTAAAAATATCTCCTCCTATGCTTTTACCTGGTGCTACTTTGCTAAGATCGTCTCCCGGCTTCCATCCAAGTTTATCAGCTTGTGCTTTTGTTATAAAATTTTCAGGCAAAGTTCCATTTTTATGTATATAATCTGCAACGCCTTGAAAATCATTAATTATTATTTTATTTTTTGAATCTCCATTTTGGCCAGAATCCATTTTTTTATCTTCTGATTTTGTAGTTTCCACAGGGTTATCCTGCTGCTTATTTACAGCAGCTTTATTTGTTGCTGTACATCCAAATAAACTTATGAACATAAGTAAAAGTATAAAAACAGCAGAAATTTTCCGTATAAATAATTTTTTCATTTTTCATCCTCCATCTAACAAAACCTCTTATACCCTAATATTATATCCCAAGTAGAAAAAATATTAAACATAGCAAATTCAATGTTTATTCTATTTTCTTCTTTATTTCGAGCTTACCTAACCTATCTTTAAATTATGTTTTGATACGTTAAATCTAAATATAACTTTTTCTAAATATGGGCTCATATCAAACAATCTTACCTCTCCATTTTCGAAAGTTAATAAGAACACTTTAAAAAACAAGTCAAAATTGATATTGGGAAAGAATTAAAGGATATGGAAAATTTTTTAGAGCAAATCAACAAATTGTTTCTATAAAATAACATACCCATAAAAATCTAAGCTTTAAATTTTAGTATTTTTTATTGTAGTGCTACCCCGTAAAAACAAATAAACACGACCACCTGTAATCAGCTATTTAAGCCGCATACAAATGGTCGTGGATTTTATGGTGGAGGCGAAGCGTGACTTCTGAAATCCACCAAACAAATTTTTAACTATACTACTTTTAAACTAATTATAAGATTTCTATAAATTATCTGTTAATTTTAATATATTTACTTAATTACTTTGCATCTAAAATTTTATTTAGTAATATCCTATTTTATCTTTTATTTTATAGAAGCCTTTAGTGTACTTTTACTGCACTCATATTTAATTTCATAATCACCAAACAATTCTATATTAGTGGAATTATCTAATGGAAAAGCTCTTGTTGTCATAACTACTTCCCCCCCATTTATAAATATTTCAACAATACTATTATCCACCAAAATTTCCAATTCTATTGTATCTTTAAAATTGCACTCAGCTTGTCTTATCATTCCATAGTCTTCAGCAAATTTATTATTTAGTTGACTCCTATCTAATTTAACCTTTTGATTTTCTTTATCAAATTCAATAATTAATTTTTCTTCATTTGATGAAAATAAATTAAATCCAAATTTATTTGCTTTTTCAATATTTAATATCGCTTTAAGATGGTAGGTATTATTTCCACTTTTAATCACTTTTTTGCCTTCAAAAGCACCTTTATCAAGAGTTGTTTTTTCTTTTAATAACTCAAGTGCACTGCTTGGATTTTGAATTAAAATTCCATTTTTTAAATTTAATCTTCTAGGGAATGTTAAACAATGTGCCCACATATTTTTGTCGGTAGGGTATTTAAATTCTCCTTGACCAGCCCATGCAAACATAATTTTCCCCTCATTTTTATCACTAAAACTTTGAGTTGCATAAAAATCAAATCCTCTATCTAACTCTTGGCAACTTTCCACGCTAAATGTTAAATTTCCTATATCTAACGTTCCAATTGTATACACAACATTAAAAATATTGTTATATCTATCTCCTTCTGGCTTTAATCCTTGCGGAGAAAATATCATTACATCTTTTCCATCAATATTTACATAATCAGGGCATTCCCACATATAAGTCTCTTCATCATCGAAATTTAACATTTTTAATTCTCCAAGTAAATTCCAATCGAAACCATCATTTGATTTATACATAATAAATGTTCCTGTTCTATTTACTCGTTGTGCTCCAAGTATCATATAATAGATACCATTCTTTTTAAATACCTTTGGATCCCGCACATGTCCTGTATATCCATCTGGTATATGAGAAATCACAGGATTTTTTTCATATTTCTTAATTTCTCCATGCTTATTCATAATAGCTAAACATTGGGTTGCGCTTCTTCTTTCTTCATCATATTTTATGTTACCAGTATAATATAGGTATAAATCTTCTCCTACTTTAATAGAATTACCTGAATATGCTCCATGAGATTCATATGATTCTATAGGGACAAGCGCCACTGATTGCCTTGTCCAATTTGCCAAATCAGTTGATTCTAAATGTGCCCAATGTTTCATTCCATGTATAACACCAAATGGATACCATTGATGAAACACATGATATTTTCCATTATAATACGCTAGTCCATTAGGATCATTTAACAAACCACATTCTGGATGTATATGATATATAGGTTTCCAAGGATCATTAACAGATTTACTTTTTAAAATTTCTAATTCTTTTTCTGTTGCTTCAAATATTGTTTTATATTTAGGATCTTTATACATGTTTATACCTTTTTCCTTTACCAATTTTAATTAATTACTTTTTTAATTTTCCGTATACAATAGTAAATATACAACCTGAAACTAATGCAACTATATGTGCTATTATATAATTTACATGTCCATTATTTTCAGCTGCAACTATAGTAAGTCCAGGTATAGCTGTTGCTCCAAAGCCTACTGCTGCAATTTTAGTAAGATACACAACTGCACCTCCTAAAGCCCCTCCTAAACAACCTGCTATTAAAGGAAATTTATTTTTTAAAGTCACACCGAAAATTGCTGGTTCTGATATTCCAAAAAGTATAGATCCAAAAGCCGAAATACAAATTTGCTTTGCTTTATTATCTTTCCAATTTAAAGCTAAGAATCCTAATACTGCTCCACCTTGACCTATTAATGCTACTGACATTAACGGCATAATGAAGTTTCTTCCAGTATCTGCTATTAACTGTGCCTCAACTGCTCCTATAACATGGTGCAATCCTGTTATTACTATGATTTGTTGAATTCCTGCAAATAACATATATCCAAATATACCTAAATTATTGGCTGACCATAGTAATGATGATGTAACTAAATAAGCTAATCCACGACCAAGTGGCCCTATTATTGTAAATAACAAGAATGTTGATATTATTACTGTTAATATTGGAGCACAGAATAATTTAATCATATCAGGAATTTTTTTATTAAAGAACTTGTCTAATTGTGCTGTAACAAAGCCTATCATTAAGGCAATTATAATACCACCTTGAAATCCAACTAATTGTACATTAAGACCAAATAAATTAATTACTTCTGGTTTAGCTGATCCATTTGCAGCAGCATATGCATTTGCAAGATCTGGATGTATCATTATTGCACCTATAACTAGCCCTAATACTGGAGAGCCACCATATCTCTTAGTTGATGAATATGCAACCAATAATGGTAATATAGTAAATATACCTGTAGATGAAATTTGAATAAATCTATTAAATCCTGCTAATGTTGGATACACTTCAATTACTGATTGTCCTCCAAATATGCCCTTTTGACTTAACAATGATGTTATCCCCATTAATAATGCTGCAGCTAATAATCCAGGAATAATATCTACAAAAACATCTGATAAAGATTTTATTGACCTTTGAAACATGTTTTGTTTTTTTGCACTAGTAGCTTTTGCATCACCTAAAGACATCTTTTTTGTTCCACTAGTTTCTGCAAATACATCATAAACATCATTTACTGTTCCTGCACCAAAAATTATCTGTAATTGATCCCCTGCTATAAAAACACCTTTTACTAAATCAATCCTTTCAATCTCTTTAATATTTGCTTTATCATTATCCTCTAATACAATTCTAAGTCTGGTAGCACAATGAGCTACACCTTGTATATTGTCTCTCCCTCCAATATTACCCAGTAATTCCTCTGAAATGCTTTTATACTTTTCAATATTTTTCATTATTACTCCTCCTATCCTTTTCAGTAGAACCGGTTCCCACTTGATAACATTATCATAGCACATCATTTTTCATAACACAAGTCTTTTAGAAAACATTTTCATTTTCAAAAATAAAAATAAGTACTGTAATGTCATGTGCGCCCACTATATTACAGTACTTAATCTTTGTTTATTCTATATACTTTTCACACTATTTCCTTCTAAAAAACGAAATCCTATGACTTGCATTATAGGAACTGGTTCCCCTTCTGTCATTTTAATAATGGTATCAGCCGATATTTTTCCAACTTCATCATTATTAAATCTAATAGTAGTAAGCTCCATACTTCCTATATTGCACATATCGTATCCGCCAAAACCTACTACAGATATGTCATCTTTAACTTTTTTACCCAATTTAACAATTGCTCTGCACGCTCCTAGTGCAATTTTATCAGTTGCGCAAATTATAGCTGTTGGATTATATTCTTTTAATATATCAACTGCTATTTTTTCCGAACTATCCGCACTGAATTCTGTAATTGCCTCTCTAATTTCAATTACCCCATTTTCTTTTAATTTATCTAAAACCCCTTTTTTTCGTTGTACTCCAACAGCTATATCCGATTCAGTTACTCCCATGTACAATATTTTTTTATGATTATGAAGCGCAATATATTCTCCAATTTTAGACCCAGCATTATAGTCATCATTAATTATCGAATTTGCATTTTCACAGTGCTGTCCCACAATTAAAATTGGAATATTTAATCGCTTTATTATATCCTTATGCTTCTTTGTTATTTCAGTAGCTACTAATATAATTCCATCAACTTTCAGTCTAACCAAATTTTCTAATTTTTCAATTTCCAGCTCTTTTTTTAGACTAGTATTTAATATTAATGAATTATATTCTTTTTCTCTTAATCTATCATCAATTGCCATTAATACCCTAGATGTTACCATTGAATCTAAACACGGTGCAACAACACCAATAAATTTTGTCCTTTTTGCTTTTAAACTTTGTGCAAACGCATTGGGTTGATAATTGTTTTCCTCTATTACTTTCTTTAATTTTGCTTTTGTTTCCTCGCTAACTTTTCCGCCATTCAAATATCTTGAAACAGTACTTTTAGCAACTCCTGCTATCTCTGCAATATTGTTAATTGTTATCTTACTCATAATAACCTCTAAAACTTATTATTAAAATAAATCACTTTCTTATTTAAATATAATAAAATGTATATTCATTCACATATTAATTTTACATTTTATTATAACACAAATGCATTTTTTATTCACTCGATATATGCTCAATGCTTCCCATGCAATAAAAAGTATACATTACATAAGTATTTCTCAATATACAGTTATAAAAATACTTTTATAGCGAAACAAAACCGAAAAATTAGTAATAATATACATGCGAAATATAAGTTTTATTATTATTTCCTACACTACTTCTTCTATCTATAAATTAAAATAACCCACAAAATCCAAATTGTAGATTTTTAGATTTTTGTGGGTTTGATTGCCGCACTACCCGTGACAATAAAAAACCACGACTACCTGTAAGTAGCTATTCAAGCCGCATACAAATAATCGTGGATTTTATGGTGGAGGCGAACCGTATCGTATCAAATGTACAATTTCTATTAGTGATTATAGGCATAACAGATGATTATGATGGCAATAGGGATAAGTTCCTATTGCCATTTAATTGTCATGAGCAATTTCAATATTTATACCATAAAGGTTATCATTATCCCACTTATCATATCATACAATATAATACTATACGATCTTCTATATCATTTTTATGCAATTAGTTAACTAAATGAAATAAGATTTTAGGTATAATAATTGCAAAATAAAAGTTAGATCCCTCAAGGTAATTATATGTCTTTAGTTTATGTTTCCACATACAGCCTGTGTTTCGATAGAAAGATGATACTAATACGCATTAATATTGACTTTTCATAAAGAAGTACCCCCTTAGGTATAGTGGGGCGGTAGAATTTTGTTAGTTTATACTATTACGCAATAAACAATTTAGACTAATTAGCTCTTTATATCTATTATACATTCACCGGCAGATATATTGTAGTAATAAGAATATTATATATCAGCATTACTAAATATTTAGTAACTCCTTTGAAATATCTTCAAATCTTTCATCGTCCATTCTTGCAATAATTATCTTGTCAGGAGCTATTTCCTTAATAATATTTTTTAACTTCTGAATGGATTTTTCATCATCGTTATAGCCCTTAATGATAGTAATTTCAAATATAAATTTCCCCTTGTATTGTTTATTAAAGGAAACCATGTTTGAAATGTATTCTTCTATTGTATACCCATCAGTTGGCCTTTGGATTTTTTGAAAATCTTCTTCAGTTATTGTTTTTATCTCTCCAATAACTTCATCACACCTATTGGCTATTTCTATATATTCATCTTTACCTAGCAAATATCCATTAGAAAACAGCCTTACAGGTAAGCCTTTGTCTTTGATTAAGTCAATAATATCACCAATTTTATCATTAACAAAGGCTTCTCCTTTTGAGTTAATAAAAATTAATTCCGCTTCAGTATTTTCTATCATACTTTCTAACTCTTTTAATGAACTATCCATTTCATCAAATGACTTCTGGGTATCCACCTTATTTTGCGACCTTCCAATAGGACAAAATATGCAGTCAAAGTTACAATGCTTTTCTGGAAGTATGTTCACTTCCAGTATCCTTCTTCCATCTTCAATGTAAATATCTTTATAACTGAAACCACCCATCACTTTATCCTCCAATTATTCTATTGTTACTTCATTATTGTTAATATCAAGAATTGAAATCTTACATGTTCCACCTAAATTATCTTGTACCGTTTTCGCTAAATCTTTTAAAGCATTCTCAAACTCTTCTAATCTTTTTTCATCAACTAATTCAATGCACAAAAAAGCGTTCTTTGTATTTTCAGTGAGCATCGTTCTTACTGATTCACGCCAATTCCAGCACCTGCAAATTGCTCCCTCATTATCTTTATATACTATTTCACCTTCATAGGGTGGTTCACCTTTATCTGTTCCTAATGTAATAAAATTTTCATTTCCAACTGCCTTAGTCAACCTTATATCACCGGCGAATGTATCTATATCCTCGCCACCACAGGGCAAAGCATATCTTAATGAAATACTGTTATAAATATCAACTATGGAATTAATAGTCCCTAAATTGTTTCCATTATGCACTCGCTTTAGTAATGCCTCAATAGATGACCTTGCGCCCTTCTTTGTTTTAAATTTTTGAAATGTTTCTCTCCATACTTTTATTACTTCGTTACTGCTAAATTCTGCATTCTGCAAGTATTTTAAGGCTTCCTTTTCTGCCTCTAAAAGCGTTTCTTTATATTTTTTTTCATCCTTTATAGAGTTATCTATGCCATTACAGATAACAACTCCTATCCTAGCATTTGGAAATAAGCTCCAAAAATCATCTTCAACTACAAAATTCTTCATTATTTTCCTCCTACTCGTATAATTTGATTATTGATATCTATTAACCAGTCTGTACAACTGACCTTTAAAAACTTTATAAATTTATCTGTAAGTTACTAATATGAATACCTTGTCCAAAAAGCATACATTTAAATATAGTTTAGTGTTGCCTTTTTCAGGATAAATTATCAAAAATTATTTTTAAATCCCCTCTTGCCATTACACCATCTGTCTTATCCTACTCGACTTCTATAACTATTATCTTTTGGAAACAAGTATTAAGCCAGTTATACATAATAGAGCACCTGAAATAGTAGTAAAGGAAATTTTTTCTTTATATAGCAATATTCCTACAGGAATAAGTAAAAGTGCTACCAAAGTATTTGATAAAAGGCTAGCTACACTTATATTCCAACCCACTCTATATGACAATAAAAAGCCCAATTCTAAACCTACTACAGCAATTCCTAATATAAAACTTGTCCAATTTGCAGCTCTAAGTGACTCGATTAAGCTTGTTTTAGGAACAAAAATAAAGAAAGATACAATAGATACAACTAAGGCACAAGCATAAGTAACAATTAATCCAGCAATAGGATTTAGAATTGATGGCGTTGATTTTTGACATATATGATAAAATAAACTAGATAAAACTACTAACAATATTGAAAAGTACTGTAATTTCACAAATGTCACTCCTAACTTTTCTAATTTTGTAGCATCATTCTAAAATAAATAAAAACAAAAAAGCCTAAGGAAATATTTTCAAAATATCTCCCAGGCTTTTATCCTTCCGTGTACACAGTTTCCTGTGCGTCTTCTCTCGGACCAGCCAGTTATAGACTGCGGAACCCTAGAAAACTAAACTATATAAACTTTTTTTGTAATTTATAAGTTGCAACTTATAAATCTACTTTATCATAGTAGTAGATTTAAATCAACTTAATATTTATTCTTCGACTATATAAAATATTTACTTAATTCTAGCTAACCTGTTTTATGTAGTTTTTGCTTCTAACCCCTCTCATCTGTGAAATGGAATATATAGCTAGTGCAGCCCATATAAAACAAAAACCTATCATATCCACTGCTGTAAAACCTTCATGATACACAAAAATTCCAATAAGTAAACTTATAGTTGGTGAAATATATTGAGTGAAGCCAAGTACTGACATAGGGAGTCTTCTTGCTCCACTTGCAAAAAGCAGTAATGGGACTGCTGTAACTACACCAGCACCTATAAGCAGAATAATTACTGCTACACCCTCCTTCTGAAATGCACCCACTCCACTAAACTGTCTTGCTGCTATATATGCTAACGCAGCTGGAGTTAGCATAGTTGTTTCAAGCGTCAGTCCTACTATAGAATTAGCCTTAATTGACTTCTTTGTTGCACTGTATAAGGCGAAAGAAATAGCCAGTCCTAAGGAAATCCAGGGAATTTTACCATACTGCAGAGTTTTGATTATGACACCAATATATGCAATAAAAAGTGCCCCTCCCTGCGAAAAACTTAGCTTTTCCTTAAAAATTACAACTCCCAGAGCCACTGCAAATAATGGATTTATATAATACCCTAGGCTTGCGTCTACAATCTTATCTGAGTTAACAGCCCAAATATATAGCCCCCAGTTAAACGCAATCAAAATTGATGCAATAAAGATATAAAGCATTTGTTTCTTATCCTTTGCTATAAGCTTCAACTTTTCCCATTGTTTTGTCACTCCAATAATTACAATTGTAAAAACAAAGGCCCACACTATTCTATTAGATAAAATCTCCATTGAGAACACACTATCTATTAACTTCCAGTATACGGGTAAAATCCCCCATAATGTATATGCAGCAACTGCATATATTACCCCGATAGTCTTTTCGCTACGCATTTACCTTCCCCCCTTCTTCAATAACTATTTTTCACCTTTCAAAATATACATACTATCTACTAACTCTAATCTACTGTTGAAAAGCCACCCTATAAGTATATCCTTAACTATCATACTCTTACTTAATAGTGTTTGGGTCTAATGTAATATGAACATAAACGTCATCGCAATCTTTCACAGGAAGCCAGTATCTGATTTTTCCTTCTGCTGACTTTACGGCTTGACCGTTTTTAGTAGAAAGTACTTTATTTGCCTTGCAATCTTTATGTAATTCAGGAGCTCCAACTTTAGAACATAGAGTTCCAATTTCAAAGCCAGACTTACGAGCAATTTTATTTGCAGCTAGTACAGTTCTATTCTTATGAATCAATCTAGCATTCCCTGGAAAACTGTCCCACATCATATAAAAAGCTTCTATAATTTTTTCATCAACCATTTTAATTCCTCCAATAAATAAAATAAATATATGAATCTAATGTATGCCTTTTAAGAAATTTAAAATTAATTCACCGATTTCACCTGCATGTGTTTCCAGTGCAAAATGTCCAGTATTTAATAAATGAATCTCAGCATTAGGTAAATCTTTCTTAAAAGCTTTAGCTCCCTCTGGAATAAATGAAACATCATTTTTCCCCCAAACTGCTAATAATGGTGGTTGATATTCTCGAAGATACTGTTGAAATTGTGGGTACATCTTAACATTATTTTGATAATCAAATATTAAATCTAATTGTTTTTCATCATTTTCAGGTCGAGACATATATGCAATATCAAGAGTATAACCATCTGGAGAAACTTTGTTACTCTGCGTTCCATCAATATATTGATGTATAATTGTGTCTTGCGCAAAAGCTACTCTATAACTTTCTCTTTTTTCTTTTGTTGGATTATGCCAATATTCTTCTCGAGCAGCCCACTTTTCTCCCAAACCTTCATGATAAACATTTCCGTTTTGACTGATTATTGCAGTTACGCGCTCTGGATGATGCATAGCTAAACGAAAACCAATGGGGGCCCCATAATCAAAAACATAAAGTGAATACTTCGTAAGCCCTAGCAGCTCAACAAAAGCTTCAATAACTTTAGTGATATTATCAAATGTATAAGTAAACTCCGATCTATCAGGTGATGATGTATTTCCAAAACCAGGATAATCAGGAGCGATCACATGATATTCATTTTCTAGGATAGGTATTAGCTTTCGGAACATGTGACTTGCGGATGGAAAACCATGAAGCAATAAAATTACTGGTTTATTTGGATCACCAGCCTTACGATAAAATACACTTAAATTCTCTACTTCTATAGAATGATATGTGGTCATATTATTTCCTCCCATTTTTAAATTTTTAATACTCTATCTCATAGAAAATATGATAACTTTCATGATAACTGGAGTACACATAGGTAAACTTTTAATCTATTATCTTAAACATTTGACAACAAAGTTTTCTTCCAGACTCAGTTTTAAAAATTTTCTTGTATGTATTCTGTATGGTCTCTTCATTATTTTGCTTTTCATATAAATTCACAAGGAAATCAGCCTCTACTAAAATCTGATAATCAATCCCATCAATATTTGAATAAGTATGATGATGTGCTACTAAGTAACTTACCCTATCAATTGCCTCTTGCTTAAATCCAAGTCTATTTAACAATTTCTCTGCATAAATAGGTCCCTCTTCTTCCTGAAGCTTACCGTTATATTTTCCGTATTTCTCTATAAATACTTTAATCCCAATATCATGAATAACAGCTGCCACCTCTAAAATTTCCATTTTATCATCTGGAATATTTTCCATGTTGCCAATAAGTTTTGCGAACTCGTATACCTTTATTAAATGTTGAATTAACTTTGGCTCACCAGAATTGAAACTAACCATTTCTAAAATTAAATTATCTATCTTATTCATATTTGCACCTCTTTTCTTATTATTTTGCTTGATTAAATTATATCTTTAAAAAGTTTATTTAGTTATATATACTTAAACCCATTGCTACAATCGTTGGTACCGCAGTTTAGTTCTATATGAAAATTCTGAACTAGCTTTCGAAGCTAAGTCTTCAGCATAAGAGTACAAGAAACAGATCAGAACGAACTGCCTTAATCTTCGCTATTATTTGGTGTCAAATAGTAAACTTGCTAAATGCTTTATTTGTTTTCCGCCAAGCTTGAGTCCTTTGACACAATAGTGACAGTATGCCACCACTTTATCAGTGGTAATATTTTGACAATGTTCCCACATCAACTTTAGTTGCTCTTCATTTGTGCGAGAAATAAATTTTCCCTTTGCATTTTCCATGAATCTTTTCGGTGCTAAATCTAAATTTCATTTCGGAGAGGGTGCGTACAAAGATACGCCGCAGAACTGCGTTTTTTCGTAATTCTCCTCTTGTTCCACAATGTCCACATTCATTTTTCGCAGCAACGCACGAACAGCCTCTTGCTCTGAGCGGTTATCATAGGAACGCCAGCAATCCTGTAATGTCATTTTTTCATGCGAATAATCGAGAAAAGGAAATTCTCTATCATTCAAGATGAGTTCCCACAACGAAAGCCTCTTTACTTCCGGCATCGTTTCCTGAAAAATGGCTGAACAAATATACCATCGTGTTATATGCAGTAAAGTCTTTATAATGAGCAATATCTTTCCATTGAGGCTGCAACCATTTCGGCATAGCAACCGTAAATTCGTCGATCTTGTAGTTGGGGACACAGCACCTTATTATCTGCATATGAAATCGCTGTTTCAAATAATCCTGAATTTTAGCACTCAGTTTTGGTTCCTCTCTTGTAAACACACAGCTTGCTACATAAATATAGTTTTTAACGTCCACCATCCCATTCCTCCCATTCATTATAAATATTATTTTCGTCTTTCTAATCATAATAGTTGTGTAAACCACTAGAGATTAGTTTGTCTCTATAAGTTACATTTAAAGATTTATAATAGTTTAATCTTTTAGTTTTCTATATTCATTAGCCTTTGTATAGTTCATCAAACATCACTCTAAAGAAATCTTTAGTTTTATCCGTTCTATGTTTACTTCGAATGCCTTCAGTAACTATTACTTTAGGAGTTGTGTCACTTTTTACTTCCTCAACTATAAATTCAACTATGCTCATGGCAGAATTACCTTCCATAGGTTCTTTAACAACTCTTGCACTTCCTTTTATGCTAATCGCTATATCAGTACTTTCTATAACTGAAATAAATGCTCTTGCATTATGTTTAATATTTGCTGTGGTTTTATGCATCTTCATTAATGCCAATTTAATAGTTTTGTTGTTAGGAGCCGCCATTAGATGAACAGGCATAGCGTGTGGAAACCCTTCATCTGTAACAGTTGATAAAATAACTGTTGTTAATTCTTTATTAAATAATTCAACAACCTCTTCAGATAATTCATTTCCTATAATTTTACTCATTTAATTCATCCTTCCTTATTCTTAATAAGAGATATCATTTTGTTTAATTGAAAGCATTGGGATAAAGATAAATCTTCCAACTTTCATAGCAATAATTAACGCTAATATTTCATCAATTTGAAATAAAAAACTGATTAATCAAGCTTTTACCTTTTTCAAAAATATAATATATTTAATATTATACATTTATTTAGCTATATGATATAATACGAAAAGCAGATGATTGCCATCTGTAATAAAGATATCAAGATACAAGTAAAAATAATTCATATATGGGGGATAGCTTTATGGATTTACAAGCATTAAAGATTTTTCAGGTGGTTGCTGAGACAGGAAGCATTTCAAAGGCAGCACGAGAACTTAATTATGCACAGTCTAATGTTTCTAATAAAATTCAGCAGTTGGAAGCTTATCTGCAAACTCCTTTGTTTTATAGGCATAATCGAGGTATTACATTATCAGTTAAAGGACAAATGCTGCTTAAATACACTGAGAAAATATTTCACCTTATAGATGAAACTACTTATGCAATGAGAGATGATAATATTCCGAAAGGCCTTTTGTGTATCGGATCTATGGAAACAATTGCAACAGTCCACTTACCAAGGCTGCTTTCAATGTATCATAAAAATTACCCCAACGTAGATCTGACTTTAAAAACAGGAACAACCGAAAAAAATATTAATGAGGTTCTTCAATATAATTTAGATGGAGCCTTTGTGGCAGGACCAATTGACCATCCTGAATTGGTTCAAAAAACAGTTATAGATGAAAAGTTGGTATTCATTACAGATACTTCGCATCCGACAATATCATCTATCAAAGATATTAAAGCTCCAACCTTGTTAGTGTTTCCTACTGGATGTTCTTATCGAAAGAAACTGGAACAGTCGTTGCATAATGAGGGATTGATACCAAATAAAATTATAGAATTTAACTCTCTTGGAGCTATCATTGCCAGTGTATGCTCAGGTTTAGGTATAAGTCTGCTTCCAGCTTCTGTGGTAGAAAAATATGTACAAGCTGGAACTCTAAGATGTCATCCAATTCAAAATTCACATGCAAATGTACCAATAGTATTCATTTATCGAAAAGACAGGTTTATGTCTAAAGCCTTAGTAAAATTTATTGATACATTTAGTGATAAAGAAAATTCTTAGGCTCAATATTATAACACTCCATTAATGGTAAACAAGAGGGGGTACGACAACAAGAAATAGTATCCCTTTATTTTATGACTGAATTGAAATGCAGGCAAATCCTCCAAATGATAATTATCCGGAATCTTTCTTCAAAGAAATATAAAGATTATATAGAGAGGTTATATATTTAAAATATTTCTCTTTTATTTGGAAGCAATTTATTAAAATACTTATATACATAAAAAACTATACATAAAAACTCCCAGCATTAGGCTATATTTATAAAATACTATTTTGTAGTTTCGTGCCCCACCCCTTTAAAATACTAACATGTTTTTAACTATTACGTCATCATTACTAAAATAAAGTACGTCCGGAATATTGACTTATAGAATTTATTTATTGATACTTTTAGAATTATATGATATATTGATTATATCTGAATGACTTTCATTTATACTAGAATAAGTGACATAGAGGAGAGTTATCACCTTTATAAAATTAATAGTATGAAGCGTAGTCGTTCCGTAAATAATTACTTTTAATATTGAATCTATAGGAGGAAGATGTTATGTCGGAAGTCTTAGATTGTAAGCTCAGAGATGTAATTTATTGCATGGTTAATTTCTTTTTCTATCCGGACATACCAAAATCAAGTCGTGACCATTCCACAGATGTTAAAGTTGGAGAAGCTGTATTGTTTTTAGAAGCTTTTTTTGATGAAACAGAGGAAGATGACCCTGAATGGATGATAAAATTTCAAACCAATGGCGGTTGTGTAGGTACAGCTTCAGCATCATATTTTTTAATTAAAGAATATTAGGATAATATAGAAGCATATTTCCTTGAAGTGTATGCAAAACGTCTTGCTAATAAGTTTATATCAATGCTTGATTAAAGCTGAATAATAAAAGAGGATATGAATCATATTTGTGATAATTAATAATTAATTTATACAGGAAAGCAGTTAGGTTTTTAAATGTTTTCCTGTGCAAATTAGTTGTCAAATCCGACATGAAAATACAATAGATGTTGAAAAACCTCATGTTTCAAATGTAGGAGTGAGACTTTGTACTATTTAATTTATACTACTAACTAATGGTATGCCTGATTTTAAGCTATGCAAATGAACTTTGTGTAATCTCTCACATTGGAAAATGATAGACTCTAGCAATGTTTAGTTTAGAGCGTCACCACTTAGAATTTGACAAGGTAAACCGTATCACAAATGACGTAGACTTTTTTCAGTAGTAAGTGATAAAATGAGTCATAAGAGTATATTAACAGAAGTTTCATCTAATTATACTCTGTTTAATAAAATGCAAATGATTTTTATAAAAGCAGGAACTTTAATTGTTTTGTAGAATAATTTACAATATTATCGAATGTTTAGGCTGCTATAGTGTAAGAGGTGTATTTAGATGGAGCAAACAAAAATCAATACAATTATAGTTGATGATAATAAGGAATTTTGTAACATTCTTTATGACTATTTACTTAACCAAAGGGATATATCTGTTGTAGGAATCGCTAGTAATGGAATAGAATGTCTAAAATTAATCAGAGATAAGAAGCCAAATTTAGTGATTTTGGACATAATCATGCCACAGTTAGATGGGTTAGGGGTTCTTGAAAGTCTTAATACTATGAGCATTGATTTCATGCCCAAAATAATAGTTCTTTCTGCTGTAGGTCAGGATAAGATTACTCAAAGAGCTATTTCTCTTGGTGCAGATTATTATGTGGTAAAACCTTTTGACATGGACGTGTTTGTATCAAGAATAAGGCAGTTGTTCAATAGCAACACTTATATTGATGAAATTAAAACTACTGACATAGACAAGAAAGATATTGATTGCAATTTAGATAAGGAAGAATTAGTAGATATAGACGAGCAAATTACAAATATTATGCATGAAGTGGGTATTCCAGCTCATATAAAAGGATACGTATATCTAAGAGAAGCCATAAATATGATTGTTAATAACGTAACTCTATTATCTTCAGTTACGAAAGAATTATATCCTTCTATAGCTACAAAACATAATACCACAGCGCCTAGGGTAGAGCGAGCTATTAGACATGCTATTGAAGTTGCATGTACTAGAGGGCAAACTGAAACAATGAATAATATATTAGGATATCCTTTAAATGATGATAAACGAAAGCCAACGAATAGTGAGTTTATTGCAGTAGTAGCTGATTTATTAAGACTTAAGAACAAAATATCCTAAATTATCCCAATAGATGTATTAAAATCAACAATACTTTTAGTGTTAAGGAACTACAAGATTAAAAGTAGTTTCTTATTTTTATTAAGCTCTTTTGAATATATATTTACTTGTCGTTTTTTAAGTGAGGTAACATTGCTTTTATAACATCAGTAATAAGTGAGATTTCATGTTGTGAGCATTTATTTATCAGCATGTGCAATTTATTTGTATCTGTTTTATCTGGTGAAATATCTTTTCCTCTAATTAAGAAATCAAGTGATATGTGAAGGCAGTCAGATATTTTTACTAGGGTATCAAGGCTCATTTTCTTTTCACCACGTTCAATTTGCCCAACGAAATTGGTTGATAACTCAAGGATTTCTGCAAATTTTTCACGGTTCAAGTTTAATTTTGCTCGTTCATTACGTATTCTTTGTCCAATTTGCTTATAATTCATACTCATTCCCCCTGAAATATACTTTACAGGCAATACTCACAATTAAAAAACAAACTATCAGGGTTAATTCAATATTTACAATTGGCGTCATTTTGGTATGGAATATAGCTAAATCAGTGGATTTGAAGAATGATTTTAGTTGAAATTATAGAAAACTTTGGTGGAATAAATGGATAGACCTTATGGAGGGATTGAGAAATGAAAAAATATTTCTACAAGTTTACTCCTGCTATTTTATCTGCAGCAGGGTTTGTTTTTAGTTTAATTATCTTCTTAATGGACAAATATTCGCCATATAAAGGAGATTTTTCAATATGGATGGCTATTATACTTATTCTAACCCTTTCAGGTGTGCTATTAGGTAAACTGATTAAACAGTTGTACCAGAACTCATATAAAGACCCACTAACTGGATTACAAAATAGACGATACTTTTATGATATGCTTGTCTATGAAATGAATAAATTGAGTCGAGACAATTCCACAGTATCCCTTGCTATTATTGACGTGGATAATTTTAAAAGTATTAACGATACATTCGGTCATACTAAAGGCGATAAAGTATTAAAAGAGCTTTCTCATATCTTTGTAGACAGTGTAAGGACATATGATACCGTTGCACGTTGGGGCGGTGAAGAGTTTGCAATTATTTTCCCCCAAACAGATAGCAACGGAGCTTTAGTATTAGCTGAAAGAATTCGGAATATTGTTGAAGAGCATACTTTCTGTAGTAACGTTACCATCTGTATTGGAATTACTTCAACAGAAAATAAAATGGATATCGAAAAGTTTGTTTCATTAGCAGACAAAGCATTATATGAGGCTAAAGAAAAAAAGAATAGTGTTGTATGTTTGTGATATATATCTATTGTAAACATCAAAAACTAATTTCTATTTTAGCTCAGGCAAATCAGAATCAACAAAGTGTTTTACAACTTTAAAAATAGGTCATATTTTAGAACAGTGTTGAAAATATATGATTTTTAAGAGAAGTCATTTTGGCTTCCCTTAATTAGCTTTTAAGAATAATGCAACATACTTTAAGCTAAAAATTATGTTCGTTTAGTCATCATCTTGATAAATTAGAATTTATCAATTGAATAGTTCTCTAATAAGATTTACTCCATATTTAAATCTTCCTCATTTACAAGTCCTAAAACAAATTCTTCAAAACAATCTGCTAATTTAGTTATTTTATAATCAAACTCTTGGTCTATATGTACCACACTAGGTTCTCCATCTTTTCCACATTCTCTATAATCCAAAAATACCATGTCATGTCCAGCCGATGGGCAATCACAAATAGCAACACCAATGTCAGGATACCCCCATCCGTCCTCAATCCAAAAACGACTTCCAAACTCTCCCCCTAATGAATTGGGCTTATCAAAACCTATACCATATATTCCTTCTATTGCAATATGATCTTCTGCCCAACTTGTAGATGTACTTGTTTTGAAGCAACATTTATTAACAAGACCGCCATTATGTAATTTCATTAATTCTACATATGCTTTTGGCAACCTGTAGTGTATTTCTTCTTCCACTTTTACTATTAGTTCATCTATAGGAAACTCAGATATATATTCTTTCTTTGAATAGTCACTATCATTCCAAAATTCATTCAAAAACTTATCATTAAAATTCATCTCTGTCTCCATATCCAATATAAAACCTCCAAAATCCAGTTATTTTAAATTACTATTTATAATACTTAACTTCAAATTAGAATTTTATTATAATTCATATCCAATTGTTTCAAGCCAATTTGTGACCTCTTCTGATGCAATAGTACCGTTTAAAGCAATACCAGGTAAAATTATGGATTTTGGACACTCTTTGGCTATATCATTTTCAATTTGGCCAAAGCCACCGCCTCCATGAGTGCAAAAAGGAATTACTGTTTTGCCCTCAAAATTATGCTGTTTAAGAAAACTCATAACTGGTGGGGCTAATGTTTTAAACCAGTTAGGTGTACCTATAAATATTGTTTGATAATCATATATTGACTCATTTCCAGATATTAGTTTAGGGCAATATCCTCTAGAAATTTCATTTCTTACTTCTTTAGCAGCCGTATTATAGTCAAAAGAGTAATTCTTATCAAGAATTAATTCTCTCATAGTACCACCAGTCTGCCTTGCTATTTCTGATGCTAAATTCTTTGTGTGTTGGAAAAGTGAATAATAAACTATAAGTGTATTGTTCATATGTATTATCTCCTTTCGTAAAATTAGAATTTGTCAAGCTTCACGTTATACTCATAATCTCACCGAAAAACTGGAATTAACCCCTTTTACTAATTTCATCTGTTATTAATGATTTTGAAATATGCATCGCTTTTATTATGTTCTTAAAGCGGGTGTGGTGAGATGTACCCTCCGCAAATTTTAGTTGTGCTTTTTCACATTTGCTGATAATTGAAGATACAGGGCGTAGTGCTTCTATCAATTCTTCTCTTGTATATTTGTCCATAGCATTTCACCTCAAATTTCGATTTATCGGTTAGTTTATAAATAATTCATATGTCATATTATATCACTACTTTCTAAAATGGATAATTTCATTTTGAATTATTCTACAATTGTAACATAGCTGGGTGCCGTCAATGTACTTGCTTTTCTGCCTGTCCTTTTTAGTACTGAGTGTTATTGAAGAGAAAAGAAATCGCATCACCAAAAATAATTTCCTTCTTACTTAATTTATATTGTTATGAAATACTATTTTATTAATAAAGCTATAATAATATAATTGATACTACTATAGCTTTATATTATAACTTTAAAATTAGTTTATTTATTTAATTTTAAGTATTGCTCTTCTGTTATTTCAGTAAAAAAGTTAAGTACAGAAGCTTTACAATGAGCAATTGGCTGTGTTCTTTCCTCTTTTTCTTTTATTTTTATAAAATACTCTACAGGATCACCATTTATAGCTTTACTCCAATAAATTCTATTTCCACTTAGTATAATCTCTGCATTATAAGTTATAAAATACTAACTATTATTTACTTATATATTCCTGATATGGTATACGAATTGCAACCCCTGTATCATCAGCTTTATATTGTGTACCGTCAAGAGGACTTTTCCCTTCAACAAAATTCATTCCAATAATGTAAATAGCTTCAGCCATTTTATAAGGATCTTGAAGCACCGAACCTGTCATAAAACCTTTTTTAATTAGCTCTTGTGCTTTTGGTAATGCATCAACCCCAACTATGGGTATTGTTTTTGTTTTACTTCCATTGTTATATCCATATTCTTGTAAAGCTTCTATAGCACCTATTGCCATAGAATCATTATTTGAAATTATTACTTCAATCTTATTTCCTAATTGTAAAAAGAGTGATTTTACAATGTCTTTAGCGTTTTCTTCTTTCCAATTTCCAACTTTAAGCGCAAGTTCTTGTGTTTTTATTCCTGCATTATTAATTGTGTCAACAGAATATCTTGTTCTATCAATCGCCTCTATATTATCTTGTTCTCCCATCAACATAATATATTGCATTATATTATCTCCATTTTCGTCTATAGCTTCCTTATCTTTATTCCAAATATCAACAAGAATTTTTCCTTGCAATTCACCAGCCTCTTTTGAATCTGTTCCTACAAAATAAGCTTTGTTATAAGACTTAACAGCATCTATATCCACAGGCTCTCTATTAAACAAAACTACTGGAATATTTTTATCTTTAATTTTATTAATAACTTCCTTTGTACTTTTTGTATCTACTAAATTTAGTAATATAAAATCAACATTTTCATTTTTAAGTAATTTATCGATACTTGCATTCTGTATGGATTGTTGATTTTTTCCATCATAAAAAGTAAATTGAACTTTGTTTTCATTTTTCTTTTGAATATCCTCTAGGCTTTGACGAACCAACGAAATGTAATCATCATCAAATCTGTATAATAATACAGCTACTTTTACTGGATTTTCTTTTGTAGTTATTACTTGAGTACATATTCTTTTATTACTATTTACAAAAATTATAATGACTATAATTTCTGCAACTATTAATATTTTTCTAAATAACCTCATTCTAAATCAGTCCTTCATTATTATAAGAATTAATAATATTATTTTCTTATAAATAGATTTATTTATTCTTGTAATATTGTACTATAATTTCAAATTATAGAATATTATCATGTATTTTCTCTTGATACACTTTTAATACGCTTTCAATGATAGCAAAAGACAGTGAATCATTTAAAATATAATTCACTGTCTCTTTCGATTGATTTTATAACTATATATATCTTTTAATAATTCTATATAATCAATCTTCAATGTTTCTATTAATAAATATAAGCACAAGAATGAGATAACTCAAACAAATTTATATTGTTGTATTGATGAATTTTCAAACTCTTGTGTGATTGGTAATTTTATAAAGAATGTAGTTCCTCGATCTAATTCTGTTTCAAACCATATCTTACCTTTATGAATATTAGTAATTGTATGATATGCCATAAATAATCCAAGTCCTGTCCCACCGTTTCTTCTAAAAGAAAAAGGCTCAAATAAGGTCTCGTTTAATTCTTCTGGTATACCACCTGCAGTATCCCTAATTAAAATTAATATAAAATTTTTATCTAGTTTTGTTCTAACTTCAATCATCCCACCGTTATCCATTACTTGCACTGCGTTATTTATAAGATTCTGAATTGCCCTCTTTAAGAGCCTTTCAGACATATTTACATACTCATCTGCATCATTAATTAACGATAATTTAATATTTTTAGAATCGCAAATAGGCTCAAATGAGTATAAAACGTCTTCTATTATAGGAATTACCTTTTGATATATAAGTTCTTCCGGCTTAAAGATACTTAAAAGTTCCATAACCATATAATTCATTTCATCAACTTGTTTGATTATTCTAGTAAAATAATTATTAATTTTAGATTTATCAGAAGTTAAATTTCCTAATTGGCCCAATCCTCTAATTACAGATAAAGGATTTTTCAGATCATGGACTGCTGTTGCAATTAATTCACTTGTTACTGATAAATTTATTTCAGATGAAATATTTGTAGGGTTATTATCATTATTAATAGATTTAACTGCGAACTCAATAGAATTTGCACAAGCTATAAGTATATGTACTCTTTCAGGATGATCATACTGAACAGGCACAGTTATATTAATCACTCCTATAATATTTCCATTCCTCTTTATAGGTACACCTATACAGGCACATCCTCTAAAAGCCATTACATAGTGTTCTACTCCATAAACCAGAACTGGTTGACCTATTACTAATGCTGTCCCAATACCGTTGTTTCCTATATTTTCTTCAGCCCAACTTGCTCCAAGACAACGTCCAGCTTCTCTTCCGCCTAATTCTTCTGGCGTCCCTCTAAAATCAATAATCCACCCTTCGTTATCTGATAAAGCAACCATATGTGGTGTATCGGTTAGATTCATGGATAAAAAGTCCATATAGAACTTTGAAATTTTAATTAACTGCGAATTTTCTTGCAACTTTTGTTCAAGTTCTTCATCAGAAAGAAATTTAGATATTATTTTGTCCGACTCTAATCCTAATTTTTTGCACCTTTCCCATGATTCCAATGTAACTTGTCTTCCTGAAGAATTTTCATTTATAATTGATATAAATTTTTCCCATTCCTTTAATCTATCATTTGCCTTAATAACCGCCCCATCTGTATCTCACCTCTTTTTTGTAATATATGTTAAATTCGACATTTAGATTAAAAATCCTCTATTTCAATAAAATGGTTTAAAATTTAGTTTATTATGTCTGCATCCTATGAATACTAACTTTATAATAAACATATGATTTATAGACACTAATTTGTTCCACCGCTATTGACTATCTTTGAAAGTAATTTATGTTTGTCTTTGGATTTTTCTATCTTCCTTTTTAAACTTAATCTACAAACAGTAGAATTATTCTTAACTCATATATTCTTTAAAAGGCAATTCAATAATTCTTCCACTTTCATCGCATTTATATTCTTTTGTACAATCAAAACGCGTGTTACTAACTAAGTGCGTTCCAACTTCATAAAGTGCTTCTGCCATAACATCAGGATCTTGCAGCACGGTACCTGACATATATCCTTTTTTTATGAAATCTAGTGATTCTGGTAGTGCATCAATTCCAACAACAGGTATAGTTTTTGTATTATCGCCTTTATTATATCCATGTTTTTGTAGTGCTTTTACGGCACCTATAGCCATAGCATTATTATTAGCAATTACTACCTCAATTTTATTACTATATTGTGTTAATAAGCCTTCCGTTGCCTCCCTAGCCAAATCTTCATTCCAATTGCACACCGCTGATGCAAGTTGCTCTACTTTTATTCCCGCATCTTTAATTGTCTCAATAGAATATTTAGTTCTATCAGTTGTTTCATTATTGTTGACTCCACCTTGTAATATCATATACTGCATAATGTCATCCTTATCTGTATCTATAGTTTTTTTATTTTTATTCCATAGATTAACTATCATTTTCCCTTGTAATCTTCCTGCCTGCTCTGAATCTGGCACTACATAATAAGCTTTATCATATGATTTAACAATATTTTCATCTACTTTAACTGTTCGTTTACTAGCAAAAATTACTGGAATATTTTTTTCTTTAATTAGATTAATAATTTCTTTTGGATCATTTACCAAATCCACTAAGCTTAATATGAGCAGGTCAACATCTCCACTTACCAGCAATGTATTAATAGTTTGATTTTGTATAGCCCGATCATTTTTACTATCATAAAAATTAAATTTAACTTTTCCTTCATTTTTCTTCTCAATATTTTCTAAACTTTGTTTTAATAAAATAACATAAGGATCATCAAAACTATAAAATATTACTCCCACTCTAATTGGATTTCCCTGATTATTAGAATTCAACTTTGATCTAATATAGATATTATTTGGAATAGCACCTATTAATGTTTCTGCTGCTATAACTATAATTACAATAAATATTATCATTCTTTTTATTATTTTCATCCGCAATCCTCCTGTAGTATCGTCTAAATTATAATCTAAGGATAGATTGTCTCTTAAAAATATAATTATTCTATGAATAAAAGGTTAGAATTGTGTAAGTTAATATAAAACATCTTGGGAATAACATAATATTTTTTGTATAAACTAAAATCGAAAGGTGGTTAATCTAATGAAAAAATTCTTTTTTATGTTTTTATTATGCTTATATTTGTCATTTAATTTGCTTTCAATACCTTCGATGGCTCAGCAAAAGACTATTAAGGAGGGAGTATATAGATCAGAAGACTTAAATTTATCTGAAAATATGACACATACTATTAAAAATCCTTCTAATAATGAGTATGCTTTTATAATGGCTTTTGATTCAAACCAAATTACACAACAATATATGCAATTGATTCCTAATTCGGAAGCATATATTTTAACCCCCCTTGAACCGGGATATCAACTATTAGTGGTTACTAATGATGAAATTATTATAGATTAATCTTAAATACAACATATTTTATAATTTGTTTTCATTACGATACTCATATATATACACATTTTACTTATCGAACTTTAAATAGAAAGGTGGCACATACTCTTGAAAAGAGCTATAATTATATTTTTACTTTTACTTTGTTTTTCTTTTAAAATTCTTTTAATACCAGCTATAGCTATTTCGCAGCCTCTTACAAAAGGCTTTTACAAGGTAGAGAATTTAAAACTTTCACCAGGTATATCTTATACTGTACAAAATCCTTCTTTTAGCGAACGGATTTATGTAATCATTTTTGATTCTCATGCAACACCACTTCAAGGAATACGTGTAAAACCACAATCTAAAAAATTTAATTTGATTCCTCTTCAACCTGGATATAAATTTGTATTAATAGGAGATGGAGAAGTTATTATATCCTAGTGCTATCTTATAATGAATTTTTAATACTATATATTAATAGGAGTTAGGTCGTTAAATATAAAATTATCTTTTTTCAGTTAAATATGGTCATTTTTAACAAAACAGTAATTTCCACCTTGCTACTACTTTATTTATTAGAATAAATTAATAGATTTTTGGATGATCTGTACATGTAAAGGAAGTGATACTATGCTATATTTTATTAGTGGATTTTTGCTCTCCATAGGATTATGTATTCTAATAATCGCCATACGCGGTACTTATTTATTGTATGAGATCACAAAGTATATGAAAGCTCGAGGGCTTACAGAAGTAAGTTTAGAGGAGTTTTACGATTATCTAAATTCAAAGTAATATCTTTTAGCGTCCAAATATCGCTTTTTCATGCCTATTAGACGTCCTCCATTATGCATAATTTCAGTAGTAACATAGTAATTCTCTTCATAATTTGACACATCATCTTCACCCCTTTCAATTTCTTTACATGAAAAGAGCCAATGCTTCTTCATTAGAAACATTGACTCTTATCATTGTTATAGTTAACCACAAGTTATTTTAAGATCTCTAGTTCTCTTTTAAAATCTTCATACATTTCAAATGCCTCTGCTAATATTTCTTTAAGCTCTTCGTAGCTATGAAACTCTGGCTTCATTAACTGTTCATCATCACCTTCTAAAGCTTTTTTCATTGCAGACCACACATCACCTTCGTAGAACTTATTATCTTTAAATAAGTACCAACCAATTTCTACATAACTATATTTCACAGATATATGGCATTGAACCCTATATTGCGTTAGTTTTTCAGTAACTTTAAAAAAGTTCTCTTTCTTATTAAACTTAGCATCGTATCCTAATTCACTAAATATCTTGATAACTTCTTCAGTATCATAGTTTTCAGGTGCATCTTTACTATCAATAGAATGTTTTCCAGCAAGTTTTTTAGCTCTCTCTGAAAAATTTATTTTTAATAATACTTCCATAACTTCTGATTTAAACTCCATTTTTATTCCTCCATAAAACGTATTTCAATATTATACTTATTTTTAGCTAAATCTATATAATCTTGTAAATTACTTAAATTTTGATTTGATGCTATTATTTCTAGCATTTTCTTATATTGTAATTATTATCCATAAATTCTAGGAAATCCTTTATCAGATGCTTATACTTGAGGAACTGCTAGATAAATTTTAATCACATATCGATTTCTATTAAACCAGTCGTTTTAGCCTTTATTTATTATTTTTTAAATTCAACACCACTCTTATTCACAGTCTTTTGAAACCCCGTTTTCTGATGTGTTATCATCACTTTTTAATATAGTTCCTTTGAACGATGTATCTATAGAATGTGTTAACTACTCAAAAAATAATGAACCAACTTACTTAATTGATGTAAAACCTTGCAGTGGTATCAATACTGCTGTGTCCTGCTAGTTTACTTACAGTTGTTAGTGCTACTCCTTTGCTTACAAGCTTTGTACAGAACGTATGTCTGAAGGTATGTGGCTTTAGCCTCGCATCTATGCCAATCTTTAAGGTTAGCTTCTCAAGCATTGTATTGATTGCATCCCTTTGAAGAACACCCCTTTGACCTACAATTAGATATTCAGAATCTGCAAATGGATTTGTACTTCGTTCAACTAAGTATTCTTTGATTGCATCTACAACCTCTGATTTCATCGGAACTTCTCTTACTTTACCTCCTTTTCCAAAGACCTTTAGTTGTGCTGTTAGAAAATCTATGTTCTTAGTATTGATGTCACAAAGTTCACTTACCCTTAACCCTGTGTAGACAAGCAGGAGAATTATCATCCTATTCCTTTTGCTGACCTTCTCATCGTTTTGGATGTAGAGTAAGATTCGTTCTACCTGCTTATCTGTAAGTACCTCTACCTGCCTTTCAGAACCATATGCCAGCTTTACTCTATCCTTAGTAATATCTACAACAATATCTTTTGAACAGCCATTGTCCACCAAGTACCTATTGAAAGAATGAATACTGTTGACCTTTTTATTGATGGTTGATAGTTCGTACTGATTCTCAATTAGGTAGTTCCTGTAGCTGGTGATGTAGAATCTTTTCATTTCTCCGTTAAAATCAACTCCTTTACCTTCAAGGAATGATACAAAAGCAGATGCATCTCCCACATAGCTTTCTATTGTTTTAGGACTCTTACCGTCCTCCTCTAGATGTATCTTGAATCTTTGTACCAGTTCATTTATCATGCTTATTTACTCCTTTCATTGTTTTTGGCATAGAAAAAAGACTAATGCCTTTTTATCAACATTAGCCTTCATCATTACTATAATATATACTTTATTTTTACTTTTGTTACTGCTTACTGCATAATGATAATTATGCAGTCTATTTTTATTAGCTTAACTTTCTATAACCCTTACAGTACCAAACCTAGTACTACTAACACTCTTGAATTCAAGATTTTTTAGTCAGTTCCACATTATTATGTAGTTAATTTTCAACAAAGATTGGTTCCATAGATTACTTCTTTCTCATTTTTTCATACGCTTTCCAAATGTCCTTCTTTATACTCTAATCCAGCGTTATTGACTAAGAGTATCTGCTCATCGCTCATTTTCCTGACATCCACAGTTATCATTCTATTCTTCCGCATGATTAAAGGTGTTTCTCCGTTTGATTCTAAAACACAATCACTATCGCAGTTTTTCATTATCTTCCCCACAAAAGTTAGTAATTCTTCAAACCAGCCACTTGTTGCAGTATTTGCATCAAACCAAAATTGATACTGGAAGTTCATTCCATAATCCTCACTCCTAAACTTAACTGGCTGACCTCCATTTTTAACACGAAGCGAAAAATGCTCACACCAAATATTCAATAGAATGTCTGTGTTTTCAGATATCTGAGTTTTGCCATTGGCAATGCTTGATGACGCCTTAGGTGTAGTATCAATAATTAATTGCTTTAGTTCCTCAAAATTTTTCCTATTCTCTGAAGCTAAATAAAACACATGAAATACACTCATTATATATCAACCTCCTATTTTCTTTGGTTATCTAATAAACAATGTGACTATCTTACCATCCTTAATAACTATTAATTCATCTAAAGATTCTATTGGCCAATCATAAAACTGTTTCACCAAACCATCCATTGAACCAGTATAATCATTTAAATTTAAAACTATTCGTCTTCCTTGTGAAAGAGTTTTTTCTTGAACCGTAGACCATATATTTCTAACATTACTTGTACTCGGCGAATAACAATCAAATACATTATTCATTATCTTATAATCTGGGTTTGCAGTTGGAATTAAGCCTTCACCATTTCCATCTACTTTATATGGCAACATTTCAATATCATATCCTTCTTTCGCTAATAAATCAGCAGCTTCATTTTGTCTAGTAATTGACCTAATAGTATCTGCATCACCAGTAGCAGACTCATAAACTCCTCTTGGTACACCGTCCTCTGGTAACGTAGGTTTTGTAAACTTGCTTCCCTTACCGATAGCTTCAGAGATATTACTACTTATTCTAGAAAGCTCTGTTTCACTAGTTATACCTATTGACTTAGCTTTAGTCATTATAGTTTCAACAGCTTCAGCCGCCCCCTTAGCAACTATCACTTCTCCACCAGCTTTTATTGTAATTATGTCACCAGCCATACTTAATGATAATATCTTATCTACTTCGCTTTTCATCTCAAATACAAACAATTCATTCAACTCTTCTATTGTCATTTGAGAAACATCAACGCCTTCTGATGACATTTTAAGTAATACACTCTGGAAACTTAGAATAGAATTTACATTATATCCTTGATCATTTCCGTACCTTAACTGTGGATTTGAATTATACCACTTATTCAAAGTTTCATCAACATTATCAATGCCCGTATTCGCAACTTTGATATTAACAGATATTTTACTAGCCATAAAAAGATTACCAGCATTATCATATAAATCATAGTTAGTGAAATAAATTCCTTGGTTATTATCATCTAAATTAATCTGTTGACATAAGCTATCTGATCTTGATGGGGGGCGTATCTGTTTGGTTTCTGTATCATACTCAAAACAATATGCCGGAGTGACTGTAGTAAAGCTATTGTTCTCAATATAAGAGTCCTCTTTATATGGACTAGTTGTAAATATATATTTTAGCACCTTAGCATTATCCTTACTTATTCCCACCACATAATATATAAATGAATTTTTTATTTGTTGGTAAGTTTCATCATTTGCAATAGCATCTGGAATTACTCCATTTTTGAAATCTACATCTGTAATTGTTCCCTCTGTTGATGTAGGAATAACCTTATCATCGCTTGCCCATAATCCATTCGGGTCTTTCATGGTTATATATTCCCAGCCTGAAGCTGCGACTGCTGGCCATACGTGAAATGAATATATCCCTGCAGAATCATTATCTCCTAAATTAGAATAAACTGTTCCTCCATTTTGATCAACACTTTGCATGTCTAACATAGAATTTATATACTCATCTGCATTTTGTCCTTCTCGTTGAAGAAAATTTATTGCGCCCCAAGTACCTTCAGCCCATACAACATTAGGTGAATCTGCATAGCTTCCAGTTTGTAAATAAGGTTCAAACCCTGAAAGTTCCTTACCTAAGGAATAGGTCATATTATATGTACTATCGTCTGAACTTTTTGATATTGTTTTACCATCTACTTTAAAAGCATTAATAACATTTTTGCAATAACTACTAAGATCAAGTCTTCCTATAGAGTTTAGAAAAATGCCTCCCCAAGAATTTACATCAAGAGTAGTTTCTTCATCATTAATACCTTGATTAAACTGCATTTTCTCATTATTCCAATGGTTTTTTAACAGAGATTGCTTAATTTCTTGAGCAGCTTTAATATATCTACTATTATTTGTCAAAGCACCTAAATCTCTAAAAAAGAAATAACTATCAATATTATGTTCAGTAGAGTACCAACTAACATCTGGACCGCCTTTAATACTTCCTGTATTTGGATCTTTTAATGATAATAAATAATCAGCCATACTTTCTGCAAATTGAATGTATGAATTATCGCCAAACTTTTTGGCATAATATACTGCAGAATAACCAACCCAAGCCATAGAACCACTTCTAATAACTTGTTGCATTGATCCACTATATACGTCATAACTAAATTCTAATGAACCATTTGAATTTTGTAACTCTTTCAAGCTATTTAAAATTTTTTCAGCCCGGTCTTGCTCTCCAGCAATAGAAAATGATATTACTGCCAAAGCATCATCATATATCCAACTCCTGCTTGAAACATACTTTTTGGCTGGATCATCACTAGGAACATAATACGATCTCACAAGATTGTACTTTGGAATTTCTGTTGAAGCTAAAATTTTGTGATCAGAATTTCTAACCAACCTTGCAATTTTAACGCCCGGATGTATTGAATTAAGATAACTTAATATATTTCCATCACCATCATACTGAGGCTTACTACGAGTTGAAAATGTACCATCTGCATATAAATATGCATTACATTGATAATACGGAACATCTGTTGCGCTATAAATTTCAACTCCATACCCGGATAATTGAGGTATCTTAGTGTTATTAGAAGCATCAGCTTCTATTGTATCATCTTTCGAAACAAGGTATGCTTTTAATGTACCGTGAATAGTACGATTGCCTGTCCTCCAAGTCCCATCACTATCTAAATTAACTGTTGCAATTAAATATTCAATATCCGTTTCATCATAAATTCTAACTTTATAATCGTCATAATTGCTTATTCCAGATGCTCGTCCGCTTATAGTACCTTGATATCCTGCGTCATATGAGCCATCTAACATAAGAACAGGACTAGGAAAAGTTGATGAAATATCTATCTTTGATAAATCTACTTTTCCTGAGACCTCTCCTGCATAACCATTATCATATGATTCATCAAATTCTATACTGGTTTGATATACAGGTGTATCCTGTTGTTTACATAGAAAGTCTAGTGCTTTATCTACTGCATCAGATGTTGATACAGTTCCACTTACTTCATCTGCTTTTACAGTTTTAGAAGGTACTAATGAAAATATCATTAAAATTACCAAAAAATGTACAATTGATTTATTTATGTAGTTCTTCAAATTTAATAACATCCTTTCTTCTTTTGCTAACAAACGTAAGATGAAAATATTCATCTATCAACTCAAATTCTAATTTCACTTAAATTTTTTCATTTTCATATCCTCCTATATTAACTTTTACATTTCAAAACACGTGGTCTAAGCATTTTAGTTACCATATGTTTTTCAACCTAATCTTGTAACATAATTAACATATTGAACTATAACAAATAATTTCTGAAATTTTTATTATTTATACCAACAAAGCTATTTTTTTAATATAAAAAACCGACCTCTATTAAATAAAGGTCGGTTGCACTACTAACTCATCATATACAAAGTGCCCAAATAAATATATGAATCACAGTTTCCTATAAATAGTTATTCTTTTTTAACTTGACTTTTGCATAAACAATAAATTACTATGTACACTTAATATTTTTATTGTATTGCCTGAATAATTGTCATTTCATAATTCTATATCGCTGTATTATCATATATTTTTAAATACATTTATACTTTTATATTCAAATATAAACTTTTAATTTTTATTAAATAATAAGCATACTCTGGAGCATTATGAATTCTACCCCATATATTGTCGTATTACCTCGAATTAACTTTAACTTTAAAACATATTTTTATATAAAAAAATATAAAATTTTAATTAAATTTACATAATAGTGATTCGTAACTGAATTAATTCCATTAATTTCTTACTCCCTTACTTACAAAGAACTTTTTATTGGACATACTGTAAATATTGTAACATAGCATTATTTTACATAAATCACCACATTATAGTTTGAATATTTCCTTTTAGATTCCACATAATAGTTATTGAATATCAGAATATTCTATATTAATTTCAAAGGAGTTCTTATGAGTAAATTAATAGCATATGCTTCATCATTTGTATTTTGGTATCCACTTATAATGAGTACAGTTTGGATAATTGGCGGTGTTTTATTTTATTATAGAAGAGAGAAAAAGCCTGGATTACCTCTAAATGAGAGTCCAATGGTATCAATTTTAGTACCATGTCATAATGAAGAAAATACTATAGAAAATACAATTAAACGTCTTAATGATCTAAACTATCCTAACTATGAAATTATAGCTATTAATGACGGCAGTAAAGATAAAACTGAAGAAATATTAAACAACCTATCAGAAGAATATGAAAAATTAAGAGTTATTCAACTTAAAACTAATGCAGGTAAGGCAAATGCGCTATATCTAGGCTTAGTTGCATCAAAGGGAGAGTTTTTGGCTGGAATAGATGCAGATGCGTATCTTGATAGTGATGCTTTAAATTACATGATACCTCATTTTATTACTCCAAACTACGGAGAAAGAGTTGGTGCTGTAACTGGAAATCCTAGAGTTCGCAATCGTAGTTCTTTATTAGCTAAAATACAACTATGTGAATCATCAAGTATTATCAGCTTAATTAAAAGAACACAAAGATTACTTGGTAAAGTAATGACTGTTTCAGGTGTTGTTGTAGTGTTTAGAAAAAGAGCATTAATAGATTGTGGATTATGGGACAGAGACTTAATTACCGAAGATATAGGAGTAACGTGGAAACTTCAAAAGCGTTTTTGGGATATCAGATATGAACCCAAAGCACTTTGTTGGATGTTAGTTCCTGAAACAGTGGTTGGATTATGGAAGCAAAGAGTAAGATGGGCTCAAGGCGGTCTTGAAGTCATAATGCGTCACTGGAACATATTTTTAAGCTGGAAATATAGACGTTTGATGCCTGTATACATAGAACAAATATTTAGCATATTTTGGTCAATAACATGGTTTATATTGTTTATAACAATGATTATACAAATCACTATTGGAATGCAGACATTTTCCTCTATATTTTGGCAAGGTCAATATCTATCTTTTATCTGCTTAATTCAATTCATTATTGCAATGGCATTAGATAAACAATATGATGAAGACTTATTAAAATATTATTTATGGGCAATTTGGTATCCAACTTTTTTTTGGTACTTTAGTGCTTTGGTTATATTAAGAGCTATCCCTAAAGCATTATTTAGAAACAGAAAAAAATTTGCAACATGGGATAGTCCAGATAGGGGGCTTTAAACATGAATATTATTGATGGATTGCAAAAGAAAGGCATTAGAATATTAGAAATATTAATAACTACAGTCGGATGGCTTATTATGCTGTATTATATAATTCAGACTTTATCATCTATGATATTTTTATCATTATTATATATAGTGTTTTGGTCATTTAATTTACCTAATTTTTATAATAAGTTATTTACTTTAAGTGACGTAAGTATAACAATGTATACTTTTATGATCACGATTGTTATTGCAAGTAGTAGTTTTATATTAATATATTTTTGGGGAAAATATAACTATAAAAGATACGCACATTTAAGAAGACGTAAATTTCCTAAAGCTGTAACAGAAGAAGAAATTGAACGTTATTTTAACTTACCATCTTCCACTATAGAAAAGATGCAAAATGATAAGATTATTATTTTAGATAAGACTATAGTGTAAAATATTATAATAAAAAACCTACATGTGTTCTTACTTTAAATTACATGTAGGTTGTTATATATTATTAACCAATATATTCCTTATAAGGTAATCTAACCGCTACTCCTGTTTCATCAAAATTATATAGTATACCATCAAGAGGTTTTCTTTCATAAACTAAGTTCATCCCCATATCATAAATTACTCCTGCCATGATGTGAGGATCTTGAATAACAGTACCTGTCATAATCTCTTCATCAACTAATTTTCGAGCTTCTGGTATAGCATCAACACCAACAACTGGAATAGTCATTGCTTTATCTCATTTGTTATATCTGTATTTCTGTAATGATGAAATGGCACCTATTGCCATTTCATCATTATTAGAAATTACCACTTCAATTCTGTTACCATTAGTAGCAAATAATGAATCCATAGCATTTCTAGCCATCTTCCTATTCCAATCACATACTCCAAGAGCAATTTCTTGTGTTTTAATTCCTCCTGAGTTAATTGTTGAAACTGAATACAAAGACTTTCATTACTGCAAAATACAGTTCTTATAAAACAACTAACTGAATATGCTTTAGATCGCAATTTAAAAAGAATTTAATTGATAATATACTTTTCATCAATTAAATCCTTTTAAATATATTTTTTATATTTTAATCTATACTTATACTCCTTGTTGTAAGCAAGTCTTTAAATCATCATCCGGTTCACTTATAGGTCTTATGTTAAATGTATCCACTAAATATTGTAATACATTAGGACTTATAAATGCCGGAAGTGATGGTCCAAGGAAGATTCCTTTTACACCTAATGAAAGTAATGCTAAAAGGTCAGCAACTGCTTTTTGTTCATACCATGAAAGAACCATAGATAATGGTAATCCATTGACATCTGTATTAAAAGCATCTGCAAGTGCTGTTGCAATTCTAACAGCTGAATATGCATCATTACATTGACCTACATCTAATAATCTTGGAAGTCCAGCAACTTCTCCGAAGTCTAATTTATTAAATCTATATTTTCCACATGCTAGTGTAAGGATAATACAATCTTTTGGGACCTTTTGAGCAAATTCAGTATAATAACTTCTTCCTGGTCTTGCCCCATCACAACCACCTATTAAGAAGAAATGTCTAATCTTTCCTTCCTTAACTGCATTTACTATAGTTTCAGCATTGGATAATGTTGCATTATGACCAAAGCCCACTAGTATTTCTTTTTCTTCTTCATCTTCTTTAAAGCCGCCTAATTCTAATGCTTTATTTATTATTTCACTAAAATCCTTAGTTCCATCTTCTAAAACATCGATATGCTTTACCCCATCCCAACCTACAACACTTGTTGAAAATATTCTATCCTTATAGGTTTCTCTTGGTCTCATTAAACAGTTAGTAGTCATTAAAATACATCCTGAAATTCCATCGAATTCTTTTTGTTGGTTTTGCCATGCAGAACCAAAGTTACCTACTAAATGTTTATGTTTTTTTAATTCTGGATATCCATGGGATGGTAACATTTCACCATGAGTATAAATATTAATTCCTTTACCTTCTGTCTGCTCTAAAAGCATTTCTAAATCTCTCAAGTCATGACCAGATACTATAATAAATGGGCCTTTTTTAATATTAACATTTACCTTATGAGGTGAAGGATTTTTGTATCTACTAGTATTAGCTTCATCTAAAAGCTGCATTACTTGTACACTCATATCTCCTACTCTCATAGTCATACGTATCATATCTTCCAAGCTTAAATTATCATTTGTAGTAGCTTCTAATCCTAGGAAATAAATATTATCTACTTGGTCATTATTGTAACTAATAAACCTTGCTTGATGTCCATAAGCACTTACACCTTTTAATCCGTATAGTATAGTTGATCTTAAGGAACGAATATCTGCATCTAGATTCTGATCATACATTATCCCTGCTTTTACTGAATCCTTTAACATCTCTTCCTTTGAATCACTTAAATTATATGTGGCTGCATCTGGATATTGTCCTTCTGGTGCTTGATCTCTTAAAGATTCTTTTATCTTTTGCGATTCCTTCAACAATCTTACATGAACTTCAGCATCAAAGTTTACATTTGTTAATGTTGTAAATAAACCATTCTCTACAAATTTAACTATTTCTTTATCTATAGTTTTACCTTGTTCAATTAAAGGCTTTGCATAACAAGAGATTCCTTTTAATTGATATATTAATAAGTCTTGTAAATTTGCGATTTCTGGTGTTTTTCCGCATACACCACTCTTTGTGCATCCTTTTCCCCCTGCTGTTTGCTCACACTGATAACAAAACATAGGATTTTCCTCCATAAATATCACTCCTTAGAATATTAGTCTATTTTATTATCTTCATAAAATTAGATAATATTCTTTTTCAAATTATTATATATAATTACACTACCTATCCTTACATTAAAGTAACATAATTTCATAAATAAAAAAGGCAAATATATATTGAAATATTCTTAAAAAAGTACCCACAAATTCATTGCAGATACTCTTTGTTATAATTAAATTTACTTTCTTGTATATAATTTATTATTGCTTTTGCATGTATTTTTAGAAAAGATGCCCTACACTAAAAGCAAAGTTCAATATGTGAGAGTCTTGAATAACAGTCCTTGTCATAATCTCTTCGTCAACATTAAAAAGTCAGAAATATTTATATTTTTCAAATACTTGCATAGTTAATGAAAATACGATTTCTACTACAAAATACAAGTATTATCAAAATAGATAAATATACTTTGATAATAATACAAAAAAATCTAATTGATAAATTGAACTGCTTTTTATATTTTCTATAAAACATAATATTTAGGATACTATATATTTTTTAATAGATATTTATATCATCAATCTATGGCATATTGCTTTTGTCTAATCCATTTTGTCGAAGAATAGCATATAGTGTACCGTCTGCTTTCATCTCATTAATTTTTTCATTTAATGCATTCAATAAAGAAATGTCATTTTTTTCAACTGCTATTCCTATATTTCCATGAATTTCAGGTGTATAATCTTTTAGGGTTCTTAAAGAAAAATTTTTATGATTTAATAAATAATTTACCTCAGTAGAATCAACTATACCTGCATCAATTTTCCCACTATTTATAGAATTCAATAATTAAGATATATCTTTAAATGTTACTACATCCTTTATTAAGTTATTTTTCTTCCACTTTTGTGCTAGGTTCTCAAATACTGTTCCTTTTTCTACTCCGATTACTGTATCTTTTAAATCTATCACAAAATTAACTTTTGAAAATTGGGGAACAACAACAGTTTCTGATTCTTTATACAATGGTTGAGTAAATGCTACTAGCTTTTCACGTTCAGGAGTTATATATATTCCACCAGCTGCCATATCTATACTATCATCAGTTATTAATTTTTCTAATAAATTTGAAAATAGCGTTTCCTTCGTTTCAATTTTATTAATTCCAATCCTCTTTGCTATTTCATTAATGATATCAGCATCAATTCCACTTATCTTATTTGTTTTAGGATCTACATAAAAAAATGGGATATCATATAATGGTGAAGCAACAGTTAGTACTCCTTTTTCTTTTATTTCTTGCAATCTATCTTTATCAATCGGATTTTCAACTGTTCTAGTCTTCATAATATCTGAAACACATACAATTATTCCAATAATACTTATGGCAACAATTAAATTAAACAACACTTTTTTCATGAAAAATTTTTCCTTTCAAACATAACTACTCTTATTGTTATTATCTTTAATGTTATTTAATTTATTCATGCAGAATAAAGCAGTAGTTGGATTGTAAAGTACAACTTTTTCTTAAAATAGCAAATTTACTTAATTTAAGTACAGCGTGCTAGCTTGCTAATCTTTATCTGAATAATAATCATTTTCACCAATATTTCTACTTTCAACTATAACCTTAAATTGTAAAAATAATTGTATTTATAACCCTATTTTAAAACAAAAAACCTTATAGAAATCACATGCCCATCACATAAAACTTCATATGAATTTAATATCCTCTAAACCCATATATTAATATCTTCTTTTGAAAATGTCATCATAATCATTAGAAGGCTTGATACTAAAGCTAAAATTCCTCCAAGCAAAAAAGGTGCTGACGCTCCAACCTTGTCCCAAAGCAACCCTGCAATTATACTTGACGGTAATGTTGCCATACTTACTGATGTATGGAATACCCCAAATGCTGAACCTCTTTGATGCGAAGGTACAAGGTCAGAAACCAATGTTCTTTGAGCACCATCGGCAAGTCCTTTGTATATACCATATAATCCAATCATTAACCATAAAATACTTGAGTCATGAGCAAAGGCAAATCCAAAATAAACAATTGAAAAAACTACATATCCAATTATTATTAATAGTTTTCTACCTATTCTGTCTGATATTATCCCTGATGGGATAGAAAGAATAGTAGCCACTAAACTGAAAACAGCCCACCAAATAGGAATCACGGTTGGATCTATCCCTAAATTTTGTGCTCTTAGTATTAAAAATGCATCACTTGAATTACCTAATGAAAATAATATTACTATTAAAAGAAAACTCTTAAAGTCTTTATTCAATCCCTTCATTGAAGGAGGCATTATTCTAGACTCAACTCTATCTGTCTTTTCTTTTAATAGAAAAGTTACTACCATTACCGTTAGAAACATTGGAATAGCAGTTAAAGAAAAAATAAGTTTATAATTACCAGGGTGAGCTTTTAGAATTTCATAAGCTAAAACTGGTCCAACTACTGCTCCAAAAGCATCCATTGCTCTATTAAGTCCAAAAGCTCTCCCCCTTGATGATTTACTCGACTCATCTGCTATAAGTGCATCTGCAGGTGCTAAACGAATACCTCCTCCAAGCCTATCTGAAAATCTAAAAAATATAATAGCAAAACCACTATTTACAAATGCTAAAATAGGGCGACTTATTCCTGCTAATAAATATCCCAAGATAACAAATATCTTTCGTTTCCTTAATTTATCTGAAAACCATCCTGAAAATATACGTACAATTCCTGCCGTAAAATCAGCAATCCCCTCAACTGTTCCTATGAATGTTTTATTTAAACCTAAAGAGGTTAGAAAAAGTGGAAGAACCACATTTACCAAACCTCCGCCTATATCTGCTAAAAAAGTAGCAAAACTTAAATACTTAACATTGGAATTTATCCTTTTAGAATCTACATCTTCAAATTCATTTGAACTCATAGTCTCTTATGCTCCTTTTAATTAATAATACTTGTTGGTCTGTTTTTTTGTTGTTATTTTGACTTCATCTCTTAAAGACCAAAATATTTTAAACTCTAATTTCTCTATATCCCTTTTTTGCTTATAACTAATACTTAGCTTAACATCATCGGGTATATTGATATTGAAATTCAAATCCTTTATTAATGATTTTATGTCATTATTCTCTTTTAACTTTGAAGCCTCGTTACAAATATCATTTATTATGTCTTTATAATTTCCCTCTTTATCTTGGTAAACTGCATATGTTTCATCTTGGTTTGTGTAGCTGACAGAGTCCCCAGAACCGATCCAGTCAATTAAAGCTTTTCTGCTAAATCTCCATTCTCTTCCTATCTTTCTTGCGGGTAAATGGTCTTCCCTTAGTAATTTAATCATTGTTCTATCACTAACATGTAAAAATTCACAAGCTTCTTCAAGCGTTAAAATTTCATTTTCCATACTTACGATCCCTCCTTTAGTTATAATATAATTATACAACACAAAATGATTTATGCAAAATAAATGAATTTAATATCATTTTGAACGAATTTAATGTCTTTTTAATTGATTTATATTTCTATTTAAATTATAATATTCAATGGAATACATACATTGCAAGTAGAGAAAAATAACATAAAAATCAAACGCTATAATTAAGTGATGTTATTTAATTAAGTATTTATTAATTTAGAAGGAAACGTACGTTACAAAAGGAGATAATGATTATGTTACAAAATGATACCTCAAACTATAATAACGATAATGCTAAAAAAAATATAAAAGTTATTATTAAAAATCCTAAAGAAAAGAGAATTATAAGATTATCAATAGTTCTTGCCACAATATTCGTTATCTTTAGTTTTCTTTTCGCTACACCGCCTATTGCCAAGCACATTCCAATATCAGTAAGCATTTATAGCTTATTGAACAGAGTTCTAAACTTCGGTTCAAAATGGTCTGCAATAATAGGTATTGCTTTTGCGATGGGGTGGTATGTAGTGACTAAATTGCTAAAAAAGAATAAAGAGGAAAATATACCGTCAAGCAAATTATTAATATCATTTGCCAGAATAGCAAGATTGTATCATGTTCCGATAGCCATTCTTGCTTTAGGTTTTGCATTTGTTCACGCTTATATTGATATATTAAATGGAGTCAAGTTAAATATTGGCTATATTACAGGATTTATTGCTTTATTAACATTTATTCTTGTATCCATTTCTGGTATACGAAGATATATGGCAAAACATAAATTGCATTTAGTATCAAGTATTATTTTGATAGCCCTTCTGATAATTCATATTATATATTTTATGTTTTTTAATGGTAATTAAAGTTTTATTCTAATATACGATAACGATATATATAATTACATAACAAATAAGGATAGAACTTACAGTGTACTATAAGTTCCATCCTTATTTTATATTTATAATATTTTTAAAATTATGCTACATTAATTTATATCAAATATGTCTTTATACAAGTCTTCTCCAAAGCTTGTTTTTAGAGGTTCTCCCTCTACTAAGTTAAAGCTTCTTTCTCCATTTTCTTTTCTTTCAGCTCTCAAAAAGACTGCATTTTCTAATTCTTTATTATAAAAACTACTTGCATAGTCAAAAAAATGAGTAACAAATACAACCTTTATATTCTTTTCTATTAAAGCATTAGTAATCTGCCTTGCTATTTCTGAACCTTCTCTTTCATTTGTTGCTGCAAGCGATTCATTAAAGTAAATTATAGAATTTGGTGTAATGTGTTCAATAATCTTGTTCATCCTATTAAGTTCTTCATCTAATTTACCACTCTTCATTGTAGAATCTTCTTGTCTACGATAATGAGTGAAAATACCTTCACATATATTTGCTGAAAAATTATCTGCTGGCACAAACATTCCACATTGCATCATTACTTGTGCTAAACCAAGACTTCTTAAGAAAGTTGATTTTCCACCTTGATTAGCTCCTGTAATAATTACAAGATTTTTATTTTGTGCTTTCAATTTATTACCTACTATATTTCCTTTCATATTTAAAGCAAGACAAACATCATATAATTCATTAAAATCAAATTCTCTACTTTCTATTGATAAAGGCATTGGAAAAGTTGTTGGCTCTCCTATTTCTTCAAGCTTTAATTTCAGATTCATGCATCCTATATAAAAAGCCAATTCCATTCTTAAATTACTAAAAAAACTTAAAATACCATCAACTGACTGTGCAAGTATATTCGCAACAATGTTAATTCCTCTGCCCTGTAATTCTGCTAAAGCATCTATTCCTCTTTCATCGCGTTCCCCAATATAAAATCTCCATATAAATTCATCTTTATTAAATAATTTACTCATTATAGTTTTCTTTTTTTCATTTGGTTTTCTTAGTATATAATTTATTCCTTTGTTTCCTTGACCAAGCTCTACACTTATATAAATTTCATTCCAAGATCTGCACTCTTTTAAATGACTCTCAACTATTGAAGAATATTCATCATTAAATTCATTTTTAAGCATAGAGAAAAAATTATTAAAGCCTTCTGATTCAAATTTTTCGTTATATTCATACGCAATATTTCTTAATTTTTTTATCATACTCATAAACATTTCTAATACATTTGCAGATCTGCTTAAAATTGAACTAGGATTATTACTAAAAATACCTAAGAAATTTTTTTTTTCGTTTTCAATAGCTTGTATTGAAATATCGTAAATATCCTTAATAATAGTATAATTTTTAATACAATCTTTTAATATATCCTGCCTATACAATATATCACTAGGAGCTTTTAAACTTGATAAAACAACATTTTTTACTGTCTCATAAATAAATTTATCATTGCATGACATATAAGAAAATAAAGTTTCCAATTCTAAATCCTGTATTAAATTTTCTTCATTAAAATCCTCTTTATTAACTACAGTAAAATCTTTATTTTTATATAAAAGAAATGATTTTATCATAATATCCGCTCCTTTAAACATTTATAAGTAAGATGATATTTTTCCACTAGGGAAATTGCATATGCAAGTCCATCAGAGTCCTTTCTTATAATTTTAAAAGTCCTCGAATTATTATTTTCTGGAATGACTGCACTTACCATACTGACAACCTTATCATCTATATCAGCTAACTCATATGCAAAAGTTACAAATACGCATAAGGCATCTAATTTAATTATTTTATTCATAATTTCTTTTCCTAGAAAAATAGCATCATGTAATGTTGTTGAAGAGAATATTTCATTCATAATAATAATGCTTTTAGGTGTTGACTTAATCAAAGTATCATGTATACGTATAAGATCATCTTGTAATTTTCCGTTTAAAGTTTTTATATCTTCTTCTCTTTCAAAATGAGTGAATATATTGTCAAACAAAAACATTTTTCCACTACTTCCTGGTATAGGACATCCTATCGCTGATAAATAATGCAATTGTCCAAACATACGAGCAAAGGTTGTCTTTCCTCCTTGATTAGGACCAGAAATCACAAAAATACGTTCATTATTTTTAAAATAAAAATCATTACATACAATAGGCATATCTTGATTAATCAATTTTTCACTTAATGATAAATCAAATCCATCTTTTATAAAAATTTCTTTATTCTCAGTGGATACTTCAGGATAGCAGAAATTTAAATTTATCCTTTTAAATCTTTTTATATATTCTAAATAACACATATAAAATTGAACTTCTCTATCAAATTCCTTTATCTTAATATCTTGAAACTCCTTATTCTTTATACGATACTCTTTTATAGTTTCAAAAATGTCTGGATATAATATAGAAACTATTTCTAATATCTTTGCTTCGACATGATTCATATATAATGATGAATTAAATTTATATTTATAATCCTTATTAGAATCTTGTATAAACTTTTTAAATACTTCTTCTATTTCAATATTATAATCTTTCTCATTTTCATATTTTTTGATCTTAACACAATTACTTTTTATAGAGAGGCAATATTTTACTTTTAACAATTTTTCCTTTAAATCAATAAAGTCTATTTTTAATATAGCGAATTCTTCAGATTTTATATATTCCTTAACATATTCTAAAAATTTTTTGAAACCACTAGATTTAATTTCTATATCCATCAAATTCCACACAAAATTTTCCACTGAATTGCAATAGAATTCTATAATATCTAAAAAGCAACTATCTTTTTGTAACTCATAATTAAGCCTGCTCATCTCTTCTAATTTATTTCTTATAGTACTCATATTCTCACAAAATTCTTTAACTTTAGAAAATAAATTTTGATTTTCTAAATCTTTCATTATTTCATGACGATACAAAATCTCATCTAAGTTATTTAAAGGCTTAAAGAAAAAAGGTTTCAAATTATACTCTTGTTTTCCTAAAGTAATATTGTTAATAATTTGATCTAAGTGTAAATCATTAAAATACTTTGGCATTTCTTCATTATCGTTTATAGGATTCTCTTTAAGGTATAATATACTTTCAAAACTCATACTTAACATCCTTTCTTTAGATAAAACTAAACAGAAGTTATTATAGCTTTCAGGTAAATAAAAAAAAGCCAATAATTTCTGCGAAACATCACAGAAGTCATTAGCTTGTTAGCGTTTTAGGTATAAACCACGGGAGTACTTCATTCCCAATATTTATTTATTTAATTTTATCATTAAATGCAATAAATTTCAATTTATATCATAACTTCCAAGTCATAAATTTCTAAATTTTTAATTTATAAAATCTCATAATAATTTTTCAAAGGTTATAGCTATATGAAATGATATCGTTTAGTAATAAAACTAAATTAATCTATTTTGAATTCTCAGCATCTATACAAATTGTTCAAATAAATTAATTATGATAATATTACTAATATATTTTCAGGTGATGGAGTTCGCCTTTAACTGCGTAATGCTAATGACTCCTACAAAATAGTGGTAATCCGCTTTTTTGTAGGAGCCATTTTTAATTTTCCAAATATACACAATAATTACGTATGGCAAATCATATCAATAAAAATAATAAGAAAAGGAGAACAATAATGCAGAAAAGTAATTCAAAAACTTTAAAAACTATTTTATTTATTAGAAATTTAAACATGAGCACAATCCTTGGTCTCTCATTTTTAAAATGGATTGTAATTAGTACAATTATAGGATCACTAATAGGATCTGCTGCTGCTTTCTTTTTAAAAAGCTTGGATATTGCTACAACTTTGAGAAATGATAATCCTTGGTTATTATTCCTTTTACCAATTGGTGGTGCTTTCGTGAGCTTCTTATATTCTAAATATGGAAAAAATTCATCCAAAGGTAATAATTTAATCATAGATAAAATTAATACAAGTGAAGATCACATTCCTTTACGTATGGCACCTTTAGTTTTTCTTGGAACTTTTATAACTCACTTATTTGGGGGTTCTGCTGGAAGAGAAGGAACAGGTGTACAAATTGGTTCCAGTATAGCAGAAAGCATTGGAAAGTTATTAAAATTAGATAAAACGGATACTAAAATTATTCTGATGTGTGGTATCAGCAGTGGATTTGGTTCTGTATTTGGCACTCCCCTTGCTGGTACTATATTCGGACTTGAAGTAGCTGCTCTTGGAACTATGAATTATGCTGGACTAATTCCTTGCTTTATTTCGGCTTTTGTAGGAAATCTTATAACTGAAGTATTGGGAATTCATCATACTCATTATAGTATTTTAGAAATTCCTGATATCACATATGGAGTAGTATTAAAAGTTGTAATTGCTGCAATTTTATTTGGATTAATTAGTAAGTTATTTAGTGAATTAACACATAAATTAAAAGAAGTTTTTTCTTCTGGCTTTGAAAATACTTCTATTAAAAGCTTTATTGGTGGAATTATCATAATTGCTTTTACATACATAATAGGAACACGAGATTACCTTGGTCTAAGTATCCCATTAATTAATGATTCATTTACTGGACATGTTAGTTCTTTTGCATTTTTAAGTAAGATCATATTTACTTCATTTACTTTGGGTACAGGCTTTCAAGGTGGCGAGGTTACTCCTTTATTTGTAATAGGATCTACATTCGGAAATACTCTATCAAGTATACTTAATATTTCACCTTCATTTTTAGCTGCCTTAGGCCTTATTGGAGTATTCGCTGGTGCTACAAATGCACCTATAACTTCTTTTGTTTTAGGCTTAGAAATGTTTGGTTCAGCAGGTATGGAATTTATGTTTATGACTTGTGCTATAAGCTATTTATTCTCTGGCCATTCTGGTATTTATACCTCTCAAAAGATTGGTATAAGCAAAAGTAGATTAATTAAAGTCCCTCAAGAATCTACTCTTGCTTACTATAGAAAAAAGAAAATCGAAGAAAAAAAATCTAAAGATAATCAAATTCTTGTAGGTCAATTTAAATTTGGAATTTCAAGTATAGAATTGCCTAGTGTTGAAGGACTAAATATTTATAAGATAAAATGTAGTGAAAAAGGTATTAGACTAGTTCATCGATCATTTAATCCTGATGGCGGTGCATGGTCTGCAAATCCAACTAAAGGACAGCTAAAACATATTCATTTAAAAGATAACACTGAGGAAATCCATGCTATTAATGTGGCTAAATCTCATGGACAAAAAGATAAGCTATTTTTAATAAACACCAATTTATTTAACAGTATTGAAATTCAATATGCAGTTCAAAAGCATCATGATAAAAATAATTACCAATATAATAATATTGAAGACGATGACTATACTGAATATAATAGTGAATCTAATCAAGTTACACTGCAAAATCAATTTAAACTTTTAAAATCTAGCATTGAACTTCCAAACCCTAAGGGAGAAAATATTTATAAAATTTCAGTTAAGGGTGATAAAGTTAGACTAAACCATAAATCATATAATCCTGATGGATGTACATGGTCAGCTCCTCCAAGTAGAGATCAAGAACAACATATAGATTTATATGAAGGTGAGCATACAATAAAATTATCTGTTGAAGAACATTTTGGGCGAAAAGATAAAATCACTTTAGTTAATACTAGTTTTAAAAATAGCGTTGATATAGCCTATAATGTTAGTAAAACAGCTGATGATTACAGTTTAGAAAACCTTAGCTAAACAAACAATAATACTAATAAATTAAAAAGAGAGAATTAAAAACTCAAGTAATTATGAAAATAAATTACTTGAGTTTTTAATATAGTAAATATTAAACAATAACCTTACTTACTGATGTAGCCAAAACAACTCCTCCTAAACTCAAAAAAACATTTAGAAGAACATTTACTGCTCCAAGAAAATATTTTCCGTCACTTATTAAGCCTATTGTTTCATAACTAAATGTGGAGAATGTTGTAAGTCCCCCCATAACTCCTGTAGTTAAGAAAAGCCTTAAATTTGGTGATATAAATTCTGTAGACACACTTAATTCCATTATCATCCCTATAAGAAATCCACCAACTACATTTACAATTAATGTCCCAAATGGAATGCTGGAATTAAATAAATTTGCTGAATGTTTAGTAATTAAATACCTAATTGATGCTCCTATACATCCTCCAATACCGACATAAATAATTCTTTGCAAATTAATCCCTCCCATAAAAATGAATCATCATAATTATCAATAGTAAATCTAATGCTATGATTTCAAGCATCAATTAGAGCATATATTATCAAATTAATCTTCAATACCAAAATTATTTATATATGCGCAATTGGTCAACGCATTCACACATTATATAGTTAATTTAATAAAGCACTATATAATACGCTAGATGGTAACACAACATCTAGACTAACCCTTAATGAGTGGCTATTTTATATTCTTGGCACTCTATCGCCTAATATATTTTTCTAAATCCCCTCATCATTCGGCTTATATACTTAAAAGTATACCTATTTTCTAATAGATTGAATCAGCCGTATCAAGTGAAACTTGATTCAGGTGAAGTTTGATCTCCATCTGAATCTTAGTTGAACTTATCTAGGGTCGTGCCACTGTTATCTCTCACCTTAATAGAAAAGTAGAGAACCAAAAGTGATGCTCCAAAAGTGAGAGTCCAAATTTTTACATTTAGGTTCTCGAACTTTCCCCTTGTGGGCATCTTGTATTTGGTTAGCAGAACTTTCACACAGTGCAATCTTTGATTTTGTGTGATTCACTTTCTCCTTTTGGTCGGATGGGAGTGTTACAGTGGCTAGACATCAGATAAATATTTAATTAACATATTCATTTTCATTAAATTTATCGCACATATCTGAAGAGTCTATCTTCTTTACTATTATGCCTTTTCTTTCAGCCTTATATATTATTTTTTCTTCCAGCTCGTAATAGCTCCAACTATTATTTTCCCTGCTTTTATCTAACTTTTTCAAACATATGTATTCACATCTATGTTTTAATGCAAATTCAACTATATTCTTAGATAAAAAATGATTATATGTTTTTATAAAATTTCTTTGTTTCTCTCTAAATCCTTCAATAGATTTAAATTTATCTTTTTTCCCCCTCCCACCTTTTGAAAATTTTAATTGTTCATATAATCTTTTACTTCTAGCTTTAAATTGTAATTTCATTCTATTAAATTCCGAAAAATCACCTAATGATTTTTTTATATAAGGCTTGTCATTTATAGACATATAAACAGGAACTTCCTTTCCAAAATCAATTTCTAATACTCGATCTTTTATAGGTGTATATTTTTCTTTTTTCATCGGGATATTCAGTGTAAGAATCAATATTAATTCATTTTTATTATTAAAATACATTAAACTTTGTGAAACACTATATTCTTTATTAATTACTTTATCTAAAATATTTTTAACTTCTTTTAAATTTTTATTCTCACCCAATATGCATTTAAATTGAATTTTATTTACCCAGTTAATTAATATATCTTTTTTATTTTCATCATATATAAATTTTAAGTTTCGTCCTCTTGTCATAAGTGGAAATGTTCTTCTATAATTATTCACATTTCTTTCTCCACGAGCCATACCATTTTTAATTGCACTTTTAAAATCTTTTTTAACCCTTTGAATTATGTTAGACTTACTATCTATACCAATTCCAAAATTAATTCCCTGAAAAATGCTAGAAGAATTAGTAATTCTCCTTTGATGTTCCTTAAATTTTTCACAACTTAAATCCATATTATTTGAATAATATCCACTAATTAAATAGCCCATACACCTATTAAGACCTTGATATTGTGCATATTGACTATCACGAATAAATCTATACTGACTTTTTCTTATTTCATCATCAGGATTATTGATTATTATTCTTATTTTTTTTACTGTATTCATTTAGTCAATACCCCCTATGAAAATATACATTTTATAGACTAATTCCAACTTTTTAAGTATTAATATTAACTCTCTTTACTATAAGTTGTTTCAATGTTAAACATCATAGTTAATATTATTGCCATAATTGAGCATATTGCCCCAAAATAAAATGGTGCTGATGGAGATACTTTATCCCATAACAAACCAGCAATAGCACTTGCCGGAATAGCTAATAATCCAACAGAAGCATTATATAGTCCAAAGGCTGTTCCTCTCATTTTTTCATCTACTAAGTGAACTATAAGAGATTTTGCTATACCTTCTGTAGTTGAATAATATACTCCATATATGATATATAATACCCATATATGCCAAGGTAATTTAGCAATAGCAAAACCTATATAAGTTAATGCATATAAAAACCATCCTAATCTCATAACATTAATTCTTCCAATCTTGTCTGAAAGAATTCCACTTGGTATAGAAAGCAAGGCATAAAACAAATTAAATACAGCTATAATTATTGGAATTTCAAAAGGAGATATACCTAAATTTTCAGCTCTTAAAATTAAAAATGCATCACTACTATTTCCTAATGTAAATATAAACATAATAATAAGTAATAACATGAATTTACCTTTTAGTATAGAATCATCAAATTTGAACTTTGTTCCTACATCTTCACCGACTCTTTCTTTAACAAATATTCCAATTATAACGATTGTCATAAATGCGATAATTCCTGCAACTATAAACAAATATTGATATTTTTTTATGTCTCCATATACCGCAAATTTTAAAAGCAAATATGTTGTAATTAATGGTCCTATAAAGGAACCCAACGTATCCAATGTTCTTTGCAACCCAAAGGCAAAGCCTGTCTTATTCTTTTCAGATGATTTTGCTACAAGTGCATCTCTTGGTGCATCTTTTAATCCTTTACCTACACCATCTAGTAATCTTAATCCTAGAACACTAAAAGTACCCGTTGCTAAAAACAAAATTAATCTTCCTATTGCTGAAAGTAAATATCCTATAAAAACTATTGACTTTCTTTTTCCTATTTTATCTGAAATAATTCCAGATAAAATTTTGAAAATACTTACTATAGTAGTAACTGAGCCTTCAATAAGTCCTATAGTACTTTTATTTAGCCCTAAAACTTGAGAATAAAATGTTGGTAAAACAGGTGAAATCATATCTTGGCTTAAGCCACCAAAAAATGCTACCCAACCTAATCTCACAATATTTTTATTAGTAAGATCATTTTCAATATTATTCTTAGACAAAATCATCATCTCCTTTTTTTCATATAAATTAAATCTTTAATTATTTCATCATTTCTTTCTATTTATTAATTATTAAATCTATTGGTGTTGTAAATACGGCACCCTCCTCAACAATATTTTTAAGTTCGTCCAATAAATCTTGTAGATTTTCAGATGGAACAATACATTCTACTACAATCGGCATTTTTTCACTAAAAGAAAATATCTTTTGTTTATGAACAACTCTATCTTTACCATATCCAACAATTCCTTTAGTTACAGTAGCCCATATAACCTTTTTCTTTCGAAGAAATTCTAAAACTTTTTCATACTCTTCCTTTTTAAACCATGAATTATCTTCTTTGGTATAAACTTTAACCACAAAATATTTATGCATTTCCATATCTTTTTCCTCCATCCCCCTAATAACACTTACTTGTCCATGCGGTATCTTTTTAATAATATCTTGTTTAACTTTTTCTATTTGGTTGTTATCAGCAACTGTTTCTATGATAATCGCTAAATCATTAAATTGTATATCTTCAAGGACAATTGAGTGAATAGCACTTTTATGATCAAGACTTAACTCTCCTCGTCTAACTGTGACCCCTGGAAAACCTTCTTTCCATAGAAATTCTCTTATATCTTTATAAACATTACGTGAATTAGAATTAAATTCCTGTTCTCCAACAATTATTCTTAATAAACTATTCATTTTATTAATTCCCCCTCGCCATTTATATTTAAATAATGAGTATATAAATTATAATTACATACTCATTATCATAATCAGCGCATCTCCCATAATAAGTCTTATTTTTTTAATTTAAATGGTGTCATAATTGCGTCTTTTCCTAATTCCTCTTGAATTCTTAAAAATTGATTATATTTAGATACACGTTCTGACCTAGCCATTGAACCAGTTTTAATTTGACCTGCACATAATCCTACTGCAAAATCTGCAATGAATGTATCTTCTGTTTCTCCAGATCTATGAGAAATCATAGTTGTATAGCCTGCTTTACGTGCTAATCTTATTGTTTCAATTGTTTCTGTAATAGTTCCAATCTGATTTAATTTAATTAAAACTGAATTTGCAATTTGTTTTTCAATACCTTGTTGTAAAATTGATGGGTTAGTAACAAATATATCATCACCTACTAACTGAATTCTATTTCCTAACTCTTTAGTTAATACATCCCAACCATCCCAATCATGTTCAGATAGTCCGTCTTCTATTGAAATAATAGGATAATTATCTACTAGCTTTTTATAATATTGAGTCATTTCTTCAGATGTTAGTTTTTTTCCTTCAAAGTCATATACTCCATTTTCATAGAACTCACTAGCAGCTGGATCTAAAGCAATAGCAATATCTTTTTGTGGAATATATCCTGCCTTTTCAATTGCCTGAATAAGTAATTCTATGGCTTCTTCACTAGATTTTAGATGAGGCGCAAATCCTCCTTCATCCCCAACAGAAGTCACTAATCCTCTTTCTCCTAACAAACGTTTTAGCATATGATATACTTCAGAAATACTTTCCATTCCTTCACGAAAATGTGAAAATCCTATAGGCGTAATTAAAAATTCTTGAATATTAATTCCAGAGTCAGCATGCTTCCCCCCATTAATAACATTAAAAAATGGAAGTGGCAATTCAATATCAATACCACCAAGGTAACGATAAATCGGAATTTTTTCTGATTGAGCGGCTGCACGACAAACAGCCATAGATGTACCTAAAATAGCATTTGCACCTAATTTCATTTTAGTAGTTGTTCCATCTAAATCAATAAGTATTTTATCTATAAGCTCTTGATTAAAAGGTAATAAACCAATTAATGCTTCTCTTATAGGACCATTTACATTTTCGATGACTTTTGAAACCCCCTTACCATTTAATCTTTTTCCCCCATCACGAAGTTCAACTGCTTCTTTATCACCAGTTGATGCACCTGATGGAACACTTGCTCTGCCTAAGCTTCCATCTTCTAATACAACATCAACTTCAATTGTAGGATTCCCTCTTGAATCAAAGATTTCTCTTGCAGTGACCATTTGAATTTTTTTACTCATAACTTATCCTCCTAAAAGTAAATTATAATAAGAATTTTTGACATACTATAAGTGCAGTTTACCCTAAATTTTTATTTATTATGCTCTAATACTTTTTCATAACTTAAGTACTAATATAATTCACAATCCTAATTTATATAAAAGGCAATCAAAAATATTTTTGTAAAACACTATCAGTTCAAAACTATAATTTATACACTTATTGGAGAAATAATCTAAAAAAACAAAAAGACCCCTACTATATTTTTATTATAGTAGAAGTCATTAATCTCCAAAGAGATGTTTAAAGGCGAACTTCATCACCTATGAAATTTCTTTTTTACACTGTTATAGATATATTTTCTATTTATTGTAATTATAATTTAAATTCCAATAACTTTCAAGCATTAAATACTATTCTTAATTATTTTAACCTGACATACCTTACTTCTTCAACTATTATGACTAAGTTATTATATATGCTCTAAAAGATAAATTCGAAAAATGCTGAAATCTATTTTTTCATTTTATGTATTCTTCTAAGTTATATTACTACAATATCGTTCATTCCACTAAATTCTTCATCAAAATTCCATTGTTAATATGTAGTAATAGTATATTACACTTGATTATTTTTCATACTTAATTTTAATTACTTATACTTTTACGCAATCTAAGAATACTATGAATTTACTTTACAAAATATTTTTATTACTTTATAATTTTTGTAACCAGTATAACATGTAACCAGTATAACATATAATGTAAAGGAGATGATCATTTGAATTGGAGAACTCTCATATATCAAATTCCAAGAGAACCACAAAAAAATAGAATGTCCGTATGGAGAAAATTAAAATCAATTGGCTCTCTAAATGTACTCCAATCTATTTGGATACTACCGGATACAAACGAATGTCAAGAAGAATTTATGAAACTTACAAGCCAAGTTAACAATATTGGAGGTCACGCTTTTACTTGTATTATGGTAATTGATGACGAACAAGAAAATAGTACCTTAATATCTAATTTTAATAAAGAAAGAGAATTAGATTATAGGGAACTTCTTGGCAAATGTAGAGATTTTGTAGACGAAATAAATAGAGAAACTGAAAATGAAAACTTCATATTTGCTGAATTTGAAGAAAATGAACAAGAACTTGAAAAACTTTATAACTGGCTAAAGAAGATTGAAAAAAAAGATTATTTTCATTGTGAATTTAAGAATACTATTATTAAAAATTTAGAAAAGTGCCAAAACATGTTAAATGAATTTAGTAATCAAGTGTATGAAAGGAATGATATATAATGAATCAAAATGTAAATAAAAAAAAAATTGCACTTGAATTTATACTTTTATTTGGATTAATTAGTGCCTTAGGAGATATAACCTATGAGGGAGCAAGAAGTGTTTATGGAGATTATTTAGGATTTTTAGGAGCAAGCGCAATTACCATTGGCTTTGTAACAGGGTTTGGGGAATTTTTAGGTTATGCTCTGCGACTTATATCTGGTTACTTTATTGATAAAACTGGTGATAGTTGGCTAGTAACTATTTTAGGTTATGCTATGCTTATTTCAGTTCCACTATTGGCACTAGCAGGTAATTGGCAAATAGCAGCGTTATTTATTATTCTTGAAAGAATAGGTAAGGCAATACGAAGTCCGGGAAAAGATACTATGCTTTCTCATGCAACAAAACATCTTGGTACAGGGATTGGTTTTGGAATAAGTGAAGCTCTCGATCAAATCGGAGGATTTATCGGACCGTTAATATTTACTATGTCCCTTTCATATATGGGTGGATATAAACAAGGATTTAAAATTATGTGGATTCCAGCAATTTTAGCTGTAATGGTGGTATCATATACAAGATATAAAGTTCCAAAACCATCTATGTTAGAGGAAAATATAGAAAGCAGCATAAAGGCAAATGAAGAAAAAAATATTTCTAAAAAACATTTCTCTAAAAACTTTTTGTATTATTCACTATTTATTTTCTTTAGCGTACTTGGCTTTGCTAACTTTCCTATAATATCTTATCACCTTATGTCACAAAAAGTATTAAGTGAAGCGCTAATCCCTACTTTATACGCAATAGCAATGGCAGTAGATGGAGTGTTTGCTATTTTCATAGGTAAATATTATGATGAAAAAGGATTATTTTCTTTAATGTTAATACCTATCTTAAGTGTTCCTGTAGCGATTTTAGGATTCTCCATGAACTCTGTCTTTGCAATTATTGCCATAATATTATGGGGTTGTGTGATGAGTATACATGAAACTATAATGAAAGCTGCTATTGCTGACATAACAACCATTTCAAGTAGAGGTAAAGCATATGGTCTTTTCAATACTATTTATGGTATTGCAATGCTTTTAGGGAGCACGATTATGGGATACTTATACGAGTATTCACCACACTCTATTCTTATTTATGTAGTTATAATAGAAATACTTGCTCTTGTAATTTATATTATATTTAAAAATAATATAAATAAATAAATTTATAATGTTAATTTGGATTTAGTAAGATGTTACGACAGAAGTCAGTTAAATTTGAGGTGTTTTATGGAAAATAAATTAAGCGAAAGATTGAAAATTTGGTTTTCAACGATTAAGCAAAAAATAAAAAAAATAAAAAAGGATATTGGAGCATTATATTTAGCATACAAACGACCTGATGTACCCTTTTATGCAAAATTAGTTTCAATATTAGTAGTAGCTTATGCTTTAAGTCCTATTGACTTAATACCTGATTTTATACCTGTCTTTGGATACCTTGATGATTTGGTTTTACTGCCACTTGGCATTGCATTTGCTATAAAACTAATACCAGCAAATATTATGAATGAATGTAGACAACAATCAGAAAATATTTTTAAAGAAGGTAAGCCTAAAAACTGGGTTGCTGGAGGTATTATAATATGTATTTGGCTTATAATAATTAGCTATATTTTAATAAAGATAATTTAAATTTGATGTTCTTTATGCTTCGGTATCATCTTACAACCATATAATCACCATTACTGAGCTCAACTACATCTGCTTTAATTGTTCTTGCTATCTCCAGTGATAACTGCTTTTGTTCTTCGATATTTTTTGCAATAAGTATCAATGGATTTCCATTTTGTACCCTATCCTTATCAATAGTTATGTATGCAATAATTTCATGATTCAATTTATCTAAATCTCTGCTCATTTAAGAATATACTTATATATTGTCCTGATACTTTTTATTTTTTACGCAAATTATGAGTATTGTACATCAAAGTTCTCATTTTTATTTTAGTTGATTTACTTCTTTTGCGCTTCTGTTCCGTGGCATGCATTATTTGAAGAGCATCCAGAGCAACCGCAGCCACAACCACTCTCTCCATTTTTAGCTTTTTTTATTTGATTTACTATTACAAGTGCCATTAAACCAAATATAATACCACCTAAAACAATTGTTGCTATCATAAATATCACTCCCTATTTTTGAATTTAAGTAGGTAATTATATTTAAGTTTACCTACTTAATTTTCATATTGCTATTTTGTATAACTTAGTTTCCCGCCAACTTGTTTTTCTTTTGAACTTCTTCCTGTTAATATAACTATTGCTACAACTATTATAGCTATTGCTACAGAAGTTACAGCTCCAATTAAACTTCCATTACCTAACAAAAAACTACCAACCTGATTAATAACAAGTGCAACTATATAAGCAGTAACTGTTTGGAATCCTAAAGTAATGCATGTCCATTTCCATGATCCCATCTCACGTCGCATTGTGCCAATTGCTGCAACACAAGGAGCACAAAGCAGATTAAATACCATAAATGAGAATCCACTCGCTGCTGTGAACATTACTGAAATATTTTGAATAAGTGTTGGATCTGTTTCATTTGCACCAGCTATTCCATAGAGAACTCCAAATGTTCCAACAAGATTTTCTTTCGCAATAAGTCCAGTAACTGTTGCAACAGCTGATTGCCAATTTCCAAAACCAAGAGGTGCAAAAATAGGTGCTATTACATTACCTATGCTTGCTAATATACTTTCTCCAGCATCTACCATTTCAAGTGACCAGTTAAATGATTGTAAAAACCATATTGTTGTACAAGAAGCAAATATAATTGTACCTGCCTTAATAATAAATGATTTTGCTCTTTCCCACATATGCATTAAAACACCTTTTAAACTTGGAACATGATATTGAGGAAGTTCCATAACAAATGGTGAAGGATCTCCAGAAAATAATTTAGTTTTCTTTAAGATAATACCACAAACAATAATCATAGTTATTCCTAGAAAATAAGCTGCTGGCGCTACCCAAACTGCTCCACTAAAAAATACCCCTGCTATTAATGCAATAACTGGCAATTTAGCACTACATGGAATAAATGTAGTTAACATAATTGTCATTTTTCTATCTCTATCATTTTCCATAGTACGAGTTGACATAATACCTGGTACACCACAACCTGAACTAATTAGCATTGGTATAAATGATTTACCTGAAAGACCAAATTTACGGAAAATTCTATCCATAATAAAAGCTACACGAGCCATATATCCGCAATCTTCAAGAATTGATAATAAGAAGAATAAAACCATAATCTGTGGAACAAATCCAAGTACTGCTCCAACACCTCCAATAATTCCATTCATTATTAATCCTTGTAACCAATCAGCAACATTTGCTGATACTAACCAATTTGAAACAGTTCCTTGTATTATCGTTCCGAATAGCACATTGTTTGTCCAGTCAGTTACTATAGTTCCAATCGAACTTATTGCTATGTAATATACGCTAAACATAATAGTCGCAAAAATTGGAAGTGCTAAAAAACGATTTGTAACAATTTTATCAATTTTATCTGAAGTTGTTTCTTTTCCATTATTAATTCTCTTAACAGCACTTGAAACAACGTCACCTATAAATGCATATCTATCGCCTGTAACAATACTTTCACTATCATCATCAACTTCATCTTCATATTTTTTTATTATTATTTCTATTTCATCTAAAGCTATTTGGGTAACATTTAGCTTTTCAATGATGTTTTCATCTCGCTCAAAAAGTTTAATTGCAAGCCAAGACTTTTCTATATATTCAGTTTGAATACTTTTAATTATTACTTTTTCAATTTCTTCAAATGCTTTTTTTGCTTCATCAGAATATTGCAATATAAAATTAGGTTTATTTTTTGATTTTGCAGCTTCTATTGCCTTTTCTGCTGCTGCTTTAATTCCATTACCTTTTAGCGCTGTTGTTTCAACTACCGGACACCCCAAGCTTTTTGATAACTTCTTAATATCTATTTTATCACCATTCTTTTCTACAATATCCATCATATTAAGTGCTATAACTGTTGGAATTCCTAATTCTAAAATTTGAGTAGTTAAATATAAATTTCTTTCAATATTTGACGCATCAACTATATTAATTACTGCGTCTGGTTTGTCATTTATCATAAAATTACGTGTTACAACTTCTTCAAGAGTATATGGTGATAAAGAATACACCCCTGGTAAATCAACTATTTCAACATCTTTACTTCCTTTTAACTTACCACCCTTTTTTTCAACTGTAACCCCTGGCCAATTCCCAACATATTGAGATGACCCTGTAAGTTCATTAAACATAGTCGTCTTTCCGCAGTTAGGATTTCCTGCAAGACCTATTTTAATTGACATTTTTATTCCTCCTTGTCACTACTATATACTTTTCAATTAAACAGATTTATAGTATATATGTTTTCCAATAAATTACTCTATAACTATCATTTCTGCATCAGCTTTACGAAGTGTTAATTCATATCCACGAACTGTTACCTCTATTGGATCTCCCAACGGTGCCACCTTACGAACATAAACCTCACACCCTCTTGTAATTCCCATATCCATAATACGTCTGCGAACAGCTCCAAGGCCTTCAACCTTTTTAACTTTAACAGTTTGTCCGCATTTTATTTCTTTTAATGTGCTCATTTTGATACTCCTCCTAAACTATTATTCTACTTGCCATCCCTTTATCTAATGCGACTCTACTGTCCTTAACGTTTATTATGAGATTTCCTCCAAGTTCAGAAATAATTTTAATTGTTTCCCCAACTACAAAACCTAAACTATTTAGAAACCTTTTTGTTTCATCATTCCCAATTATCTTTTTAATATTTATTTCGCTTCCTTTAGTTGCTAATATTAATGGCATATATATCCTCCTTATATTTAATTGCATAAATTGATACGCCCATTCCCTGATATATTAATGTTTCTAAATTACTGTCGTTTATAATTTCTTTAAAACTATATTAGCGAAATAGGTATAAACTCACTAAAAATCATTTACTAACTAATTTAACTATCTCTATTATATAAATACTAATAAAAACAGCACTCAATTGATAATGATTTTTAATTAACTATTTTATATAAAATATAATAACACTTTTTTCACTTATTGAAAATGATTTTCATTGTTTCTTGAAATAAATATCACTTTATCAATGATAACGTTTTGTTTTTCCTTATTAATTTTATTTAGATAATTTATTTAATAATTTTTAACATTTTTTTAACCACTACATTTACTATCTTCTTCGTGAAGTCTATATATCTATAATAAAAAAGTGTGGCCATAACATTATGACCACACTTAATATATTCTACATATTTTCTACTTTCATAGCTCTCATAGCATTTAAAACTGCAACAAGCGCTACTCCAACATCACCAAATACTGCTTCCCACATAGTCCCCATACCAAAAGCTACAAGAATTAATATTATAAGTTTAACACCTAAAGCAAAGACTATATTTTGCATTACTATACTTCTTGTTTTCCTTGCTATTTTTATAGCTGAAGCAATCTTTGAAGGTTCGTCTGTCATTACAACTACGTCAGCAGCTTCAATTGCAGCATCTGAACCAACACCACCCATTGCTATTCCTATATCAGCTCTAGCTAAAACCGGAGCATCGTTTATTCCATCTCCTACAAATACCACCTTGCCTTTAGCTGACTTTTCTTTAAATAACAATTCTAGCTTTTCGACTTTTTGATCTGGTAATAATTCAGCATGAACTTCATCTAATCCTAGTTCATTAGCGATTTTATTTCCAACTGTTTTATTATCCCCTGTTAGCATTACTGTCTTTTTAATACCAATTGATTTTAAAGCTTTTATAGCTTTTGCAGAATCTTCTTTTACTTCATCAGATATTACTATATATCCTGCATATTTTTTATCTACCGCAACATGAACTACTGTGCCTATTGTTTCTACTTTCTCATAAGATATATTCTCTTTTTCCATTAATTTATAGTTACCTGCTAATACTTCCTTTCCTTCAAACACAACCTTAACACCAAGCCCTGATATTTCTTCATAGTTCTCTAGTTCCTCTTTAGCTATTTCTTTACCATAGGTATTTCTTATAGACGTTGCAATTGGATGATTAGAATAACTTTCTGCATGAGCTGCATAAGATATAAGTTCATCTTTTGAAATATTGTTTTGTGCCTTAACTACTGTTACCTTAAAAACACCTTTTGTAAGTGTTCCAGTTTTATCAAACACTACAACTTCAACATCATTTAATGCCTCAAGATAGTTTCCACCTTTAACAAGTATTCCATTCTTTGAAGCTCCACCTATTCCACCAAAGAAACCAAGAGGTATAGATACAACTAAAGCACAAGGACAAGATACTACTAAAAATGCTAATGCTCTATATATCCACTCAGAAAATGTTGCTCCGTCTATAACAAGAGGTGGTATTACAGCTAAAGCTAATGCTGAAAATACAACAATAGGGGTATAATATCTAGCAAACTTTGTTATAAAGTTCTCTGTAGGAGCCTTTTTACTACTTGCATTTTGAACTAAATCAAGTATCTTTGCAATAGTAGAATCACCAAATTCTTTTTCTACTTCAATTGTTAAAAGACCATTTTTATTAATAACTCCACCTAGGACATTATCTCCTACCTCTACTTCTCTAGGAACAGATTCACCAGTTAAAGCAGATGTATCTACCATAGATCTACCATCAATTACTTTACCATCTAGTGGAACTTTCTCACCTGGTTTTACTACTATAATATCACCTATACTAACTTCTTCTGGTGATACTTTTTTAATGTCATGTCCTATTTTCAAATTAGCGAAATCAGGTCTTATATCCATAAGGGCTGAAATAGATTTTCTTGAACGATTAACAGCCATACCTTGGAAAATTTCTCCTAGTTGATAGAACAGCATAACTGCTACACCTTCTGGATACTGACCGATAGTAAAAGCGCCAATAGTTGCTACACTCATAAGAAAGTTTTCATCAAATACTTGACCTCTTCTTATATTTTTTAATGCTCTTAACACTACTTTCCCACCAACAAGTATATAACTTATTAGGTAAAGAACAAGTTCTAATCCAAATGAAAATTTAAAAGCAGTAGCAATACTGAATATCCCCGCACTAACAGCCAGCTTAATTATTTCACCTTTATTACTTTCCTCTTCTGATTCTTGATTTTTATTTTTTAATAATTTATCTTTACCTTCAGATACAATTACATTAACATCTGGCTCAATTCTTTTAACTATTTCTTTAACCTTCTCAATAATAGTATTTTCTTTAGATGGACTATCTATTTCCATAATAAGCTTTGTAGATACAAAATCAACAGTAGCAGATTTTACACCATCAATATTATTAGATTCTCTTTCTATCTTTGCAGCACAGTTACCACAGCATAACCCTTCAAGCAAAATTTCTTTTTTCATCACTTTGTTTGATTGTTTTTCTTTAACCTTTACATGTGCTTCTATATTGGTTACAATATTAATCACTGCTCCTATTAGTTCATCTAGCCTATTAATTTCTTCTATTTCTAATGCTAAAGTTTTAGTAACAAAATTTACATTAGCAGAATGAATTCCATCTAATTCGTTTATCTTTTGCTCCATTTTAGCTGCGCAGTTAGCACATCCAAGTCCTTCTAAAATAAATTCTTTTTTTACTTTTTTCCTACTGTTTTTATTTGATAATTTGGCTTCAGCAGAACTGTTAACTATCTTTATATTATTTGCCATAGTTTTCCCTCCTTAAATTTTTATTCTCGTTGCATCTCCAAGCACTTTAAATAAATCTGCTAAATCGTAAAGAGTTTCATCTTGTGGTATATTTTCATTTACTCTATTAACTACATCCTGGTGTATAATTGTACAATTGCAATTATCAATATTTATTTTTTCTTCCATAATATCATTCCTCTTTACGTGAATATATGAATAACTTTTCATACGTTCATTGTATGCAGATTAGCCTAGTTTGTCAACCAACTTATATAAATATTTTTTCAAAATAAAAAACTGCTTTAACTAATTAAGCAGTTTCTTATGAATTATATTAATGATTTATGGTATTACTGCTAAGGCTTCAATACCTGCATGTAAAGGTGCAGTAATAAAAATGTAAGATAGATCTAATGGTGAATTGTTATTTTAAAGTTTTTAACTAGACAGAATATAAGTATAATAATAACTATTGAGATAATATTATTGATTTTCGGCTATGTGAATCATACCTTGATCAAAGATACTCTTAACATGCTCATCATCTAAGGAATAATAAACTACTTTACCTTCCTTTCTATACTTTACGAGTCTCGCTTGTTTTAAAACTCTTAGCTGATGTGAAATAGCTGAGTGAGTCATACTTAAAAGTGCTGCTATATCGCAAACACACATTTCAGCTTGAAACAATACACATAATACTTTAATCCTTGTACTATCTCCAAGAACTTTAAATAAATCAGCCAAATCATAAAGTGCTTCCTCTTGTGGTATGCATTCTTTAACTTTATTAACTACATCTTCATGTATAATCGTACATCTACAATTTTCTATATCATTTTTTTCTTCCATAATTGCTTCACCTCTTTTTCTGAACATTCATTCATATATTCATTGTATTTAATTCAGATTGTACTGTCAATAAAACTATACACCTATAATCAGTAAAACAACTGCTGACAAAATATATTTGCCAGCAGTTTCATAACAGTCTTTATACTTTCTTATTTAATTTTTTGCTTTCTCTAAAGCTCTTTCAACTGACTGCACCCACCCTTTAGTAGTTGTAGTTGCTCCAGTAATTGTATCAACCTCTGCAGTCTGTTTGTCTACCATTGTCTTAGCCATATCGACTCTGAACTGCTTAAGATTTGGTCTCTTCTTTCCGTCTACTTCTGCACCTGTCCACTGATCATAGTCTACTTCTTGACCATTGGTATCAAGTCTCTTTAAAGTAATCTTTTTAATTTTTTCATCAGGCAAGGAGGCAAATTGCCCTCATAGTGGGCCTATTAGGTCAATTGGGCGACATGAGCAGTGAACCCAAATCTATGATTTGGTGTGAATCGCTTACTCAGCGAGCGTATGCGAGTCG
>NZ_AUUU01000004.1 GCF_002760435.1 Clostridium sp. LS | reverse complement strand
TTAGAGCCTTCAGCGATATTTTCATAGTTTTTCGTAACAAAAATATTTATTATTTCTGGTGAAGATATCAACATAAAGGCTTGTTAAATATAGTTATCTAATAAGTCAAATTAATATTTTGAGTATTTATAAAATGACAAGTGATAAGTTCCGGAAGGAAAGCCACAGGCTTTTCAAAATATTATTTTATGTGTCACGAATCAAATTCTTTTTAATTAATCTACTACTATTTAACTTTTTTAGGTTCCTTATACTCTACACCTTTTGTGTCAACTCTAATTGATTTAATAACCACATCTGTTTTAGGTGCATCTGCAGAATTAGTTTCTACATTTTGAATTTTATCTACAATTTCTAATCCTGATATAACTTTACCAAAAGCAGCATATTCTCCATCAAGATTTGGAGCATCTCCTGACATTATAAAAAATTGGCTTCCTGCGCTATTAGGGTCCTGTGTTCTTGCCATAGAAAGGACTCCCTTTGTATGCTTAAGGCTATTTGCAAAACCATTTGATGTAAATTCACCTTCAATTGAATACCCTGGCCCGCCAGTTCCATTTCCTTTTGGATCTCCACCTTGAATCATAAAGCCTTTAATTACCCTGTGAAATTTTAAATTATCATAAAAGTTTTTATTTGCTAAGTATATAAAATTATTTACTGTATTTGGAGCAATTTCTGGATATAGCTCAGCTTTAATATCTCCATATCCCTCAACTGTTATAGTTGCTATTGGCAGGTTTTTATTTTCCTGTGATGAACTTGTATCATTACTTTCACTTGTTTTAGCAGTGCCGCTATCTGACTTGCTAGTGCTACTGTTAGTATTTCCGCAGCCAGTCAATGCAAGTATGCTCATTAAGATTGTTATTAGGATTAAACTTAAATATTTTTTATTCTTCATACTTCTTCCACCTTAATTATGTAAATTTCAATAGTATAATTATACCATAATTATCTATAAAGTTCTTTTAATAATGCTATCTCTTTTGCATAACCATCTAATTCATTTGGAGTTTCAAGGAAAAATGGCAATTTGCGTAGGCTAGGATGATTAATGATATTTACAATTCCATCTAAACCTATGGATCCTTCCCCAATTTTTTGATGCCTGTCTTTATGGCTTTCAAATGGATTCATACTATCATTTAAATGTATCGCACATAACTTATTTAATCCAATTATTTTATCAAACTTTTCTAAAACCCCATCTAAATCATTCACAATATCGTATCCTGCGTCATATACATGGCAGGTATCAAGACATATACCCATTTTATCCGATAATTCTACTCTTTTTAATATTTCCTGCAATTCTTCAAATGTACGTCCAACCTCTGTCCCCTTTCCTGCCATTGTTTCAAGTAATACAGTTGTTGTTTGATCAGGTTTTAGTACCGCATTTAGCATATCAGAAATATATTTAATACCCATTTCTGTTCCTTGTTTAACATGACTTCCCGGATGGAAATTATACAAATTATTAGGTATATACTCCATTCGATTTAAATCGTCCTTCATTACTTCCAAAGTAAAATTTCTTGTACCTTCATCTGCTGAACACGCATTTAAGGTATATGGTGCATGAGCTAATACTGTAGCAAAATTATTTTCTTTTGCTAATATTAAAAATTCACTTATATCTACTTCATCAATTGCCTTTGCTTTGCTTCCTCTTGGATTACGAGTAAAAAACTGAAATGTATTCCCTCCAAGTCTAAGAGTTTCCTTAACCATATTTTTAAATCCCTTTGAAGCAGACAGATGGCAGCCTATATTTAACATGCTATTCCCTCCTTATATCATATGTAACTTATTATATTAAATTCTAAATTTATTTGTCTATTATAATTATTATATCAATATAATAATTATAATAGGTTGTTGAACAATTAATTATTCAACAACCTATTTTAAAAGTATATAGATTTAATCTCTAGTGCTATTTACATCATTAATCATAATACTCATTAAATCATCCAATGATATATTCTCTAACCCTTTTGGCATTTTAAAATTAAGATCTCTTAAATCTCCACCCATTTTGTTAATAATCTGCTTTGCCTTTTCAGCATTATTATCATCTGTGTTAACAATAACTCTGTAATTCACATCTGCTATTTCATCAAATCTACCATATCCACTTACCATTGGACTTGCTGCTGCCAAAGGCCCTGCATCATGAGGATCATTGGTAAGTACAAGGTCAGATAAATTAATTGGATTTATACCAGCACCTCTATTACCCGGATCGCTTATTCCTGCATCTTCCTCTTTTATATCTACTACAGCATCATTTATACCTACCTTTTTTAATGCTTCCACTGTTTCATTGGCTGCCTTAATTCCACTAAAAAAGCCTTCTATTTTCATAAACATACCTCCAAGTATCAACGAATTATTTTAATGGTATTTTTTCACTATACTTCAACTATTATTCCTAAACACAATTGATTTATGATAAATATGTAGGATTCTTATTTCTACATAGAAATATACCTCCTTTGCTTTTACTTAGGCTAAAGGACCTAAGTTTACTTTTACAAAGGAGGTTTTTTGATTCATTTTATACAATCATATATTTATTTTGTGGTCTTTTGATCAATAGCATTTTTTACTTCTTCTTGTGTTAAACCACTAGCATTAATAATAGGAATCTCTGTAGACGTATCACTAAAGCCCATCATATTTGTATTATAGTCTGCCGTAACAATTACGTCCAAATTATTACACTTTGAAACATTGTTCTTAAGATCTTCACTAAGTACTTCTACTGAATATCCTTCAGAACTTAAATAATCAGCAATTGTAGATAATCCTTTTTCTATTCCAATTCTTTTCATATATTATCACCTCGCTTTTACTTTTCCCAGTCATAGGTGCAGATATGCATGTTTATTTTACTGAAATTTTTTTAATAGAATTTGCTAAATATATATTATATATGCTTGGTTCATAACATTCCTGTATCCATGAGTGCCTCCATTAAGCATTTAGCATATATTATTACATAACCAATAAAAGGAATGAGCAAAATGAACAAGATTTATAAAAGATACCCTTATAAAAACCGAATTAATGTACCAATGCATAACTGTTATTCTAACAAAAACGGAAGCATAAAACATTTTACAAGAATATTAGAAGAAAGAGGCTTTATTGTTCAGGAAGGGAAATTAAGCTATCTAGATATATTAAAGCTGGCAAGTGAAGGTAAGGTTGATACAGCCTTTGGGAATAATGCCGGTGCACCATATGCATCCTATCTCCTTCCGCCAGCACCAAACCAGGAACCATCTCCTGGGCAGAGACCTCCGAAAGGCTATAAGTCTGAAAACCCTAATAATTATCCTCCGAATATTAATTATGTAGCACCAGGGGTTAACTATAAGCTTCGTCCTGACGAGGCAATTGTGTTAATTGGAAAAACACCTCCTCCAGCAGTTTACTTTAGTTTTAGAAGTTATCTAGGGTTTGTTCAAAATAAACCTGAAAAAGACTACTGTGATACTATCACAGCAGGCAATCGTCATACCGGTTATTATCACTTTATCGGTGCCAGCATGGGTGATCAAATAAGTAACAGTTTTATCTGGACTGATAATACACTCTATGGAACTCCCGGAAATCCTTTTAATAGTTCCACAATTATCATTACTACTGCAGATAAAGGCATAGATAATCAAATGCGTGATGCTCTTGTTAAATCAGGTTTTAACCCTGGTATCATGAATGATGATAATATTCCTATAAATCTGGTCAATATGGGACTAGAAAGAGGCAAAGATACCTTTATGTTTGTCATGAGGGCTGCTGTTTGGGAAAATTCTGATATTGGCTGGGATTATATTTACAATCTTGATAAATATTTTACAGTACTACGCATTACCCCTAAAAACACTTGTACTGCAACAAAACCTTGGCCAATACCAGCACTAAAAAAACAAGAGATATGTGTAACTGAATTCCAAGTTGTTCCTACTGCTAGGGATACGCTAGATTATCTAAGAAGTAAAATTATTAGCCAATACGGAAATCCAGAATATGATATTATAGATTTGGATTTAAATCTTGCAATACTTGATGCCTACGAGGGTATATTACAAGATGTCAACGTCTGGATAGATGACAGAGATGCAGTCTATCTTAAAACAGAAAATTTCCAATTAGAATCAGATGATGATTTTGTGATAATATATGGAATCAACCACACCCAAACTAAATTTGCAACGTATTTCAACGCTAGTTTTTATGGAGAAGAACTTTGGAACGGCGTTGCGGGAGCCGTTATTACAAATGATCTTCAATATTCCGCTAATGAATATTTCCCTAAATCTTATAAAAATGAAAAGTACTATTATGTGATAAAAATGGCACGAAAGCACAAAGAAGGTAATGAAGTTATTATACCTTATAGTACAGGCAACCCTCAGGGATCAGCATACGGGGTTGACAACAATGAAGAGGCTTTTATAATCACCAGAACTTATGTCAACCAGGAAACCAAAGTTGCTTCGGCTCATTTTGATGTTATCTGGGATCATGCAATCCTATTTAGAAAAAAGAAAAAATATGGGCATGATTTAAATAATTAATATCGAGGAATATATAGAATAATATGTATAACATCACTAAAAATTTAGTATTGTTATACATATATTTTCAGTATTTCTATTACTCTTACAATCATATTTAACAGGTTTTATTTCTCCCCCATTCTTCAATTGAAATATTATTCACTTAGATTAAAGCAGTGCCTGAAGCTAACGAAGCTCGAAGGCGATTTATATCGCTTATAGGAGGCAATCCAAACATACGTGCATATTCTCTGCTAAATTGAGATGGACTTTCATAACCAACTTGAAAACCAACGTCTGCAGCTTCAGATGATTCAGCAAATAGCAATCGCCGTGCTTCTTGTAATCTTATAAGTTTCTGATATTGCAAAGGACTCATTGCTGTTACTTTTTTAAACTGATTATGCAATGATGATGTGCTCATATTTACTTTTTTTGCTAACTCCTCAATTCTGAGCGGTTTTGAAAAATTACTATTTATAAACTGAATAGCTTTTGCAATGCAATGTGCATGACTCCCAATCATTGCAAATTGCTTAATTAGGTTGCCCTGACTATCCTGCAAAATTCTATAAAGAATTTCACGAATTATCAAAGGCGAAAGCACTGGAATATCCTTAGGTGTATATAATAGGCGAACAAGTCTTAGAACAGCATCAAGTAAATCAGAATTTATTCTATTTACAACTATTCCACGTCCTGAATCCTTCTTACCATTCCACATCTCATTTGATTCCTTAATAATATCAAGTATTTGATCAGTATTAAAATTTATTTGAACGCATAAATAAGGTTCCTTAGGAGTAGCTTGAATTATTTGACCAGTAATAGGAAGGTGAACAGATGCAACCAAATATGATGCTGAATCATACTGATAGTTTTCATCAGCCAATGTTACAATTTTTGATCCTTGTACAATTACTAATAATGATGGTTCATAAATAGCATGTAAAGGCTCGGAGACATTTGAAGCACGAAATAACTGCAAAGCAGGTATATCTGTAGTATGTATTCCATCCTCACTAACAATTCCATTAATAATTGAAACTAATTCTTCTTGATAAATTGTAATTTTGTCATTCACTAATTCTTTATCCATTTCTAACTCCTTTCCCTATTCATTATATATAAATTATATTATTCTTTGTAGGATTAGGCAATAATCCTATGATAATAGGCTACCTAAATAACGTATCAGATATGTATAATTATCTTAGATACAAGCTATTTAATAAAAGCAGGAAGCAGCTGCGTGCTGCATATATTAAAGGAGGATTTTATTATGAATACATCTAAAAAAGAAAGGATTGCAATTGTTACAGGAGGATCACGTGGGATTGGACGTGCAATCTCAGAACGTCTCGCATCTGACGGACAAATAGTAGTTATTGCATATGCAACCAACGCTGTTGAAGCCGATAAAACGGTACAAGCAATAGTTGAGAAAGGAGGAAAGGCAATTGCTGTTAAGACAGATATCAGCGACGAAGCTGCAGTTAGTAATCTTTTTGATGTAACAGAGAAAGACTTTGGCGGAGTAGATGTTGTAGTTAACTCAGCTGGCATTATGGCGCTTAACACAATTGCTAATTTTGATCTTAACAAACTTGATCAAATAATCCATACAAACATCCGTGGCACCTTTGTTGTTGACCAACAAGCTGCCCGTCGCGTAAGATCTGGAGGTGCTATTATTAATCTTTCAACTTCAGTAAAAAAACTTGCATTACCTACTTATGCTGCTTATGTTGCTAGTAAGGGAGCCGTTGATGCAATCAGTCTTGTACTTGCAAAGGAGCTTCGCGGCAAAGATATTACCGTAAATGCGGTAGCCCCTGGACCAACAGCAACAGAATTATTTTTTGAAGGTAAAGATGCTGAGACAATTGATCGTATGGCTAAGATGAACCCTATCGAACGTTTAGGAACACCAGAAGACATTGCAGAGGTAATTTCCTTTTTAGCAGGGCCTGCTAGATGGATCAATGGGCAAACCATTTATGTTAATGGAGGTATGGTTTAGAAACTAAACTAGTGTGCCTTGCACTTTTAAGTAATGCGTTGATTCAATAATCTCAATTATATCAATCAACGCATTAAATATTTATCATAAAGTTCTGTGATCACTCTTTCAATTCCCCTCAACAAAGTCAATAAACTTATCTGAAAATTCATCCTCTGAACAACTTTCTGGGACTGATACACAGCCATTTATTTCGATTTCTTTAACCTTAGTTTACTAGCCTTATCAATTTGTCCTTTATGTGCATTCGTTGCTATAAGTATAGCTTTTCCAGACATATTAACACCTCCATAATATAACATAATCTATTTATATAGAACACACTCGTATTCTTTATTCTTTTCAAATTCTTTTCTAGCAAAACTGCAAATTGGTATTATCTTTTTATTATTACTCATGGCAAATTCTACGACCTTCTTTACTAACTGCTTTCCTGCACCTTTACCCTTCAATTGTTCATATACATAAGTATGTTCAATTTCTATTATGTCTTGTTCAATATCAGTTAATATTATCTGAGCTAAAGGATTTCCTTCTGTATCTCCAATATAAAATTTATTTACTCCTGTTTTTATTTCCATACTAATAATCTCCTCTCTACATAATTTAAATTACACATAAATAGAATGAATTTTTATCTAATCTCTTTTCATTTATTATACAATCTTCTCTTCTCAAACCAAAGCAAAACTAATACTTAAATTTATATTTTCCTTTAAAAATTTCATTCCGTTAAGTGAAAAGGTAAATTCTTGATTTTTGAAAACCTTATTGTAATACAGATTATTAATAATAGCTAAATTGGCAAAAAATAAAAGCAGACTAAGCATTTCTGCCTAATCTACTTTTACATAAGTGTTTTCTAAATTCAAAATGAATATTCAGCCATTTATATTATAACGAAATATGATTGAAAAAAGTTTACTTTAACATAACTTTAATATTCATTTTACAATTTGATAATTGCATGAATTTAGCTAATCTATAATGGCTTTATTTAATAACTGGTTTATTCGCTCATAGTGATTTCTTGTAAGCCTTTCTGTCTAATCCTAAGCCATAAGATAATTCCTATCAGACATGATAATCCCTCTGTAGCTGTCATAGCCCAAATAACACCATTAACAGCAAATAGTAAGTTTCCTACAATCAAAATAGGGATAAATAAAACACCCCTCACAGCAGCCATAACATTTGATTGCACACCATCTCCTTGGGCTTGGAAGATTCCAATGAAAAATTCACATAGGGCAGCAAAGACAGTTGAGGAAAGTTGAGCTATGAGAGTTATTTGACCAATGACAATAACCTTAGGATCAATACTGAAGAGGCCAATAATCTGTAACCTGAGTGCAAATATAACTGCTCCTATAGTTAATGTTAAACCCAGAATATACAATATGGTTTTTTTAACAATTTCCATGAGACGCTTTTGATTATTGGCAGAGTAAGCAAATGCAATTAGCGGAACAACTCCCATGGCAAAACCCATACCAATGCAATCTACAATTTGAACAACTCTTTGTGCAATTCCAAATCCCGCCACAACACTGTCTCCATAAATCATAGAATAATTATTGAATAGCAGACTTATAATTACAAAAAATCCACTAAGTAATAACGCCGAAACTCCAACCTTAAAAATTTCACCATAAATTTCTTTACTTGGTTTAAAGTCCTTAATTGACAAACTCTGAACAGTACTCTTCTTTTGCAGATAATATACAAAATACAAAACAGAAACTATATTACCACAAAGAGAGGCTAGTGCTGATCCCATAACATTCATATTAAGAACGAAAATGAAAAAAGGATTAAGTATTATATTAATTATAATACCTGCTATGGTACCAGTCATAGAAACAGTTGATGCTCCCTCTGCACGTACAGCTGATTCAAGCGCCATATTAACAATAATAACCGGAGCACCAATAACAAATATCATAACAAAATTTCTTGTATATTGTAGTGTTTCACCACTTGCTCCCAAAAGCGGCAACATATTAGATAATAAAGGCAGACAAATAATCATAAAAATAATACCTATAAGCATTGATGACCAAAAGTTAATGGAACTAACTTTTTTGGTACTGTCTGTATCGCCTTCACCTAAAAGTCTCGATATATAGGTTCCTGAACCTACTCCAAACATTTGACCAAGTGCCATTAACACTAATGAGAATGGCAATGCCAGTATCACTGCTGCCATCATTGCAGTATTATTAAGCTTACCGACAAAAAAAGCATCGATGATATTATAGATAACTGATGCGATACTACTTAGTATCATGGGAATAACCATGTGTATTATTGCTTTTGTAACAGGTGCCTTTTCCAGATAGTAGAGTGATTTCTGATCCATATTTTCCATGTTTTCCATATAAAAAACTCCTTTCGCGTTGTATTAGTAATAAAATTAGTGCTTAACAATAAAGGCAAAACCTTTCTTTAACACTATTAATCCTAATTCCTGTTTGTCTTCTATAAACATAGTATATAGCTATTATTTAAATTGAATTTAAATTGAATTTAAACGCAATGTAAACAAAAAATCACAGTCTGTTAATTCAGACTGTGATAATGAACATATTTAGCTTCTATTTGGGCATTATCAAAAAAATAACAAGTCAATATTAGGACTTGTTATTTTCTTTCATACACCTTAGGCAGCCAAATAATAAATTCTGTACCTTTTCCAATTTCACTAGTAAGAGATATTTTCCCTCCATGTAAGTCAATAATCTTTTTTACTATTGAAAGTCCAAGTCCGTTTCCACCCAAAGAACGATCACGAGATTTATCTGCTTTATAAAACCTCTCGAAAATTCGCGGTTGATCTTCCGGCGAAATACCTATACCCGTATCGGAAATTTTACACTCAATTCCATCTTCATTATTAGATAAATTAACGCCTATATTTCCGTTTTCTGGTGTAAACTTAATAGCGTTATTAAGCAAATTTATAAATACCTGGCTTAATAAATCCTCATCTCCGCATATTATAGTTTCATCAAGAGACACATCTAGGGTTATATTTTTTACCGACCACTGTGGTTCTAACATAAGTAAAATACTTTCAATTTGCTTATTTATCTGATATTTCTTTAAGGTTAAATTATTATCTTCAGATTCCAAATTAGATAACCTTAGTAAATTCTCACTTAATTTCGATAATCGTTTGCTTTCAGTTTCGATTATATTGGCATAATGTGATATTTGGCTCTCACTTAAATTTCCTTTTTTTAATAGCGTAGCGAATCCCGAGATAGAGGTTAACGGTGACTGTATTTCATGTGATACATCTGATATAAAATCTTGACGCAGTTTTTCCAAAGAATTCAGTTCTTTCGCCATTCTGTTAACATTGTCTGCTACCTCATTAAAAGGGTCTAATTCATTTGTTTTAACAAGGACATTGAAATCTCCGGAAGCTATCTTATCCATGGCTTCAACTGCTCCACTTAATATTGGAAAATGTGAAAGGTCAAACCTTTTATGTTTATTAGCGAATTTCCAGTGCAGATAGATAAATACTTTCCAGCCCAGAAGATATATCGCAGCAGAAGCTAAACTTTGAACAATAAAGATTAGGTATGAAGGAGCACTTTCTAATTGACCGAAAATAAATATGTAAATATAATATCCACTAGTAAGACCAAGTAATGTTGTAATAAAAATCAGTATTAGTGAAAAAATATACCTGTTTCTTATCACTTTATTTCCTCCAATCTGTAACCAAGTCCACGAATTGTAGTAATTTTGAATTTGTAAATATCAGACGGAAATCTCTCTCTAAGACGATTTATATGAACGTCAAGGGTTCGTTCATTTCCTTCAAAATCAAGCCCCCAAACCTCTTCGATCAATCTGTCACGAGAAAGGGTCTTACCCAGATAACTTCCAAGCATGAATAAAAGTTCAAATTCTTTCATGGGTATATCGCATTTTTCATTGTTGTTAATGACAGAATAACTACTTTTATCTATAGCTAAATTACCAATATTAATGATCTGTGACGTAGCTACTTTATAGCGTCTCAGAAGTGCTTTTATTCGAACAATCAACTCATCAATCTCGAATGGTTTTGTTAAATAATCGTCCGCTCCAAGTTCAAACCCCTTTACTTTTTGGGAAAGCTCGCTTTTGGCAGTCAGCATCAAAATTGGCATGTCTTCATAATATCTGCGTACTTGTTTACAAAATTCATAACCGTCCATTTGCGGCATCATAATATCAAGAACACAAAGATCTATTTTTTCCTCTCCAAGCTTTTTTAAGGCATCCCTTCCATTTACAGCTTCAAACACGGAAAATCCTTCATTTTTTAATACTGTACAAATAAGCTCTCTAATATAACCGTCATCATCTATAACTAAAATTTTATTCAAATCTCTCACTCTCCTATTGTAAGTATACACTATGAATGTAAATACAATATAAATTAATTTTAAAAATAGATCCATTTTAAAGAACTTCTTAGATTTAATAATTTGTTATTCATTTTAAAATTAAATTAAAATGAAAAAGTACCAAATATAAGTTTTAATTTTGTATATAATAATATATAAAGTAATATCAAAAACCATATTACAATTTATTTCCTATCTCTTCTTATTTTCGATTTTTTTCAAGAAAAAGTACCAAAATATTCATTTAATAATTGTATATTATACCGAAAGAGTTAAATAATCCTTTAATTATATCAAATAGTTTATTTATATTAAATATTTTATTTAACAAGGAGGATAACTATGTTAAAAAAATCGAATAAAATTACAGCATTATTAGTGATGGCTGCATCTATTATATCAATAGTGCCAGCAATGGCTGCAGACAGACTAGGAACAAAAAATGGTACAATTGAAAATGCTATAGCATTTAAAGATGGCAAATATCTTTATGAAGGCTATAGAACTGATGATGATGATATGGCTATATATTATAATGCTGGAGATAAAGATAAGAAATTGGATGATGCAACTACTTTCTCAACTAATGCTAAATTTGATAATAAATATGCTATGGTTGAAGATGGCAGTGATCAATATGTGGTAGATTTATCGTCTGGTAAAATTACAGATGAAGATACTGCCACTGATTTGCTGGATACTGCAAAAACAAAGTTGACAACAAAATTAAATAAGACAAGTAGATATAATAAAGCGGCGCAAGCTGTTTCGCTTAACAAAATTGATGCTGGAAAATTTGCAGACGTATGGTATGAATACACAGCAACTACTGGTTCTGCTGTAACTTATACTGGATATACAAATGCATCAGGAACATATATTGATTGTTCCTATAATGCTAATGCATATTTCTACAGCGCTTCAACACAAAGAATGGTCAAAGTAGAAAACTTCGGTGACACTAATGATGGTGTTACATTGAGTTACCCAACTAACGTAAGGACTTTAGGCCAAGATGACAAGTATATCTATAGACTAGTTGATGTAAATGTAACTGGGGCTTTATCCACAGATAAAAACTATGCTCCTCTTACAAATGTGACTCTTCTTCAAAAGCTTGCTAAAACTCAAGGAGATAAAAAAGATGATGCTTATTTACCTAAGAGCACAGATTCTTTTATAGTTTCATCGACTACAGGAAATAGTGATGCAACTGATGCTGCTACAGTTCTTGCTAAAGTTGGAACCATATTTAATGGAAAAGATGTAAAAGTAACAATCGTTGATGGTGCTATATATGTAACTTACCAAAGTGACACTCACAAAGTTAAAACAGAAAAGTTACTCCTAAGAACTAGTGAGAAAGTAGATAAGTATACAGCTATAAACACTAAAGATACTAGTAAATCTAAACTCGATGTTCATCTTGCAAAGAAAGATGGAGATAAAGATACTGATGCTGATGATTGGTCAATAGATGTTAATGGTAATGTTTGGGCTATTTATGAAGGTAAAATTAAGGAGTCAACAAAGATTGGAGACTTCAAGACAATTTATACTTGCGACAGATCATTTGATAAACTAGATGTATATGATGAGAACGACTTAATTGCATGGGAAAATGATGGGGATGCTTATACTACTGTTCAGGAAGGAAAAAAACAATCTCAAGATGATGCTGGCGCAATAGTTAAACCGACTCTACCTAAAATGGGTTGGGACAAGTTACCAGATGGAACTTGGAATTTCTATGATGCAACTGGTACTAAAATCGTTAATAAATGGATTAATGATGGTGGAACTTGGTACTTCCTAAAATCTGATGGTGTTATGGCTACAGGTTGGTTAAATCAAAATGGCACTTGGTACTATTTGGCTTCTTCAGGTGCTATGAAAACCGGTTGGATAAATGATAATGGTACCTGGTATTACCTTGCTTCTTCAGGCGCTATGAAAACTGGATGGTTAAATGACAATGGCACTTGGTACTACTTGGCTTCTTCGGGTGCTATGTTGGCAAACACAACTGTTGATGGTTATATCTTAAGTGCTTCTGGCGCTTGGATAGGATAATTTAAATATATAGACAATATTTGTAATTTGAAGCTGTGATTTTATGAATTTTTGTTTGCTCTTAGCAGAAATTTATTAATATATTACTGGAGGCAAAATCTCCAGTAATATTTTTTAGTATCTTACTGCCGGCTATCGTTTAAAGTTATCGGTCATGAATCAGAAACCCCTTATATTATAGCGAAGTATGGTTGAATAAAATTTACTTTAATGCTCATTTTACAATTTGATACTTGCACAAATTTAAGTAATATTCTTCAATTCTTCAATTCTTCTATTGTTTTTAATAAAGCTTCTATAGTTTTCGTATTCTTTTCTTGTTGCTCTACAAGCACATCAATTTTGTAATGTAAGTCTTCTATTATAATCTCAGATTTTAAATTAACAAGATAATCATTTGCAGCAGTTAATCTATCTTTTTCTGATTGACGATTTTGTGACATCATAATTATAGGAGCTTGTATGGCAGCAAGACATGATAATACTAGATTCAAAAATACAAATGGATATGGATCAAATGCTCTATCACTCAAAATAAAAGCATTCCCTATAATCCAAATTGCTAACACTACACCAAAGGTTATAATAAATGCCCAACTTCCACCAAAGGAAGCTATTTTGTCAGCAGCTCTTTGTCCTAATGTTGAATTTTCATCATCTGTTTCATTTATATTTTTTGATATTTTTCCGCTAATAAGTTCATGCATCAATTCTTCATTAATATTACTTCCTTTTAAATCCTTATCTTTTTCTAATATCTGTCGTACCAACTCTTCTTTACTACTAGATACTTTATTATTCTCATTCATAACTTATTCCTCCTTATAATACCATTACTTATTATTCATTTAAGAAATTTCTCGAGTTCCGCATAATAAATAATTTATTATGTATTTATTATAACATATTCCATAAATTTCATTCAAAAAAGCAGTAGATAGATTGTTTCTAACTACTGGCTTAATTCTTTATAATTTTATTGTATATTTTATTTATATGCTTCTTTTTGGGATTGTATAAAAAATATCGCAAATCATATCAGTTTTTAGAGATCAAATTCTATTGTTTAATTCATATTTTCTACATGTTTAAATTTAAATCTGTCATTATTCTGACACAATAACCCATTATAATAAAATCATAAACAGTAATAGAAACTTTTTTTCATAAATATTTATCCCTTACAATACTTAAGAGTAACATTCATATTCCCCTTATGAGATGTTACTCTTATTTCATTTAGTATTTTAGCTTTAATTATGCTGTTATTTATGGTATTTTAGCGCTGCCCCAACCCCGACCACTTGGAATATTTAAATATATAAATTCCTTTATACTAATAAGTATCCACTATTTTTAATATCCATAAAAGTATACTTTTATAGAGTTATAGATTATTTATTGAAATAATGATCTTGCTCCAAATCCGCAATCAAGCCTAGTTGCATCGGATTCCATCCCAACACCTCTTTTGTTTGTGCAGAGTTTCCCGGCATTACACTTGGGATATCGAGTGCAGCCAATGTACCAAGAAATCCAAAATGATCATTTGCTTCTTCACGGGAAATGCTTACCACTGGAATGTTTAAATATTTTCCGATAGTACTAGCAATATCATAAAAAGGAATTCCTTCGTCGCCTCTTCCGGTAAAATATGAACCAGCTGGAGCTTTTTCAATTGCTAGACGATAAAGTTTAGCAGCATCAAGTCTATGAATAGCTGGCCATCGATTAGCTCCATCTTCAACATATGCAGATACTCCTTTTGCGCGCGCAATACTGATAAGTCGCGGAATAAATCCATGGCTATCCGCATCACTATGCACTGAAGGTGCAAGACTAATGACAGCGGAACGAACCCCTATATCAGCTAAAGCTAATGTAGCTTTATCCGAGGCATCCCCATTGGCATGAGCAGTGGTCACAAATGGTTTTCCAGTATCTCTAAGGGTTTCCCCAATTGCCTTAATTACATTTAAGTCAATGGCAAGCGATCCTGCAAAATCCGAAAAATCATGTAAAAAAGCCAAATGAATAACACCGTCTGCCATGAAAGCCCCTTTACAAAGACATTCCGTATCTTGAAGAGTACCAATCAGTGCCTCCGCTCCAACACCTTCCAATCTTTTGGCACCCTCTTCCGAACGTGTTAATCCAATCACTTTATGACCTGCCTGAATCAGTTCTTGTACAACCGCTGAACCGATATAACCTGTTGCTCCAGTTACAAAAATTTGCATAAAAACTCCTCCTTAACTAATTATAAAATCAGTATCAAATTATAAACTTATATTAATACCTATGTTTTTGAGCTTTAGAAACATTATAAAATAAATTAAGCTCATAAAGTTGCCTATTAAAGTTTGTTTTTTTGCCTAATCCTACTTTATGAATAATAGTGTATTCGATTTATATGTTTTTTAATCCTATCATGGTATACTTAAAAAGTATGAAAATTATATTCACATTTAAATAGCATGCCAAGGAGGTAATTATTAAAGATGACTATAAAGGATGAGAATTTATCGGGCTCAATTCTAGATAATGTCAAGGATGAACTTTCATTTGAAATGAATCGGCTGGCACATTTAATAAAAGATTATGCTCCTAAAGATGGTGGCTTTCAGCTTAATATACCTGGTCTGCACTTAGGTCGAATTTCCCATCCTAACGTTAATAACGTTAAAAGCTTTTACTTGCCGTCTTTAGGTATTGCACTACAAGGTATCACTCTCGTTACAATCGGACACGAAATATATCAAAATGACGGAACACATATGCATATTGTTCCCATTGCTATGCCAATTACTCTTCATACTACAGAAGCTAGCCCTTCAAAACCTTATCTTGGTATCAGACTCGATCTCAATCCTGAAAGAATAGCTTCACTTATCCCCAAAGTGTATCCACATGGCTTACCTGAAACACAAAAAAGAAATATTAATTATTTCACTGATATTGACATAAATATTGTGAATGCTTTTTCGAGGCTTCTACAATTATTGAAAAACCCCAAAGACGCAAAGCTTCTTGTGCCTCTCATCATTGATGAGATTTTAATACGCCTACTTTGCAGTCCCATCGGTGATCATGTTGCTGAAATTGGTCTTTCAAATTCTGAATCGCAGCAGGTTACAAAAGAAATTTCCTGGCTGCGTGAGAATTTTTCCCAGCCAATAAAAATTGCGACTCTTGCGGAACTTTCAAACATGAGTACATCCGCATTTCACCGTCATTTTAAGTTATTGACTAATATGAGCCCCCTGCAATATCAAAAAGCACTGCGTCTACACGAAGCAAGGCATTTAATGTTATCCTCTCAAATGGATGCGACGACCGCCTGCCATATGGTAGGGTATATCAGTGATTCACAATTTAGTCGTGATTACTCGAACTTTTTTGGTAACCCGCCAAAAAGAGATATTGAAAAAACGCGCCGACAAACACAAATACTGTTCTGACTAAAGTAATAAAATTGTAACTGTGCTTTCTTTATCTTTGGAAGTATTCCTAGATATTTCTCTCCCAAATAAATTGTTTCTTGAATTAAGTTCTTTAATTCAAAAGTCTTGAATGAACTATGATTATATTGAAACTGATCCAAAGTATCAAATGTTTTATAGGCACTATAAATATACTTTTAATTTTTTCAAAAAAACTTGTAGTGTTAAATTATATCAGTATACTAATATTAACGGCGCCGTAAATATAATTGGGAATAAGGAGATTTATTTATGGAACAATTTAATTTAACGTCAATTGGTAGAATCCATGTAGATGATAAAGGAACTAGGCTAGCATTAGGCAAAGAGTATATTCCTGCGCTTACTAATCTGGATGACTTCAGATACATTAATGTTTTCTGGTGGTTTGATAAATGCAACAATTCCAACTCCAGAACAAAACTTATTGAGAAAAGTCCTTACAAAAATGCACCGGAGTCGTTAGGAACTTTTGCAACACGTTCTCCAGAACGTCCAAACCCTATTGCACTAACTTGTAGTTATATTACTTATGTTGATTTTCAAAATGGAATTATTGGTTTAGCGCATATTGATGCTGATAATGGCAGCCATGTTTTAGATATTAAACCATACATTCCAAGCCTTGATAGAGTAGAAAATCCATTAGTACCTAAATGGTGTTCCAACTGGCCTAAAAATGTTGAGGAATCAGGAAAATTTGATTGGAGTACAGTATTTAACTTTTAATTAGAGATTTACATGTTTTTAATAGGAGAGTAGATAAAAAACTACTCTTCTTTTATTATTTAAAGTATTATTATTAAATTTTCTTATGTAGCTCTATATTATTATCTGTAATTATATGATTACCGCACTCTAATATTTACCACTTTAATAACCTTACTGAAATAGAAATGAAATGCTTAAAGCTTCATATTCCTTCAAAATAATCCTTGTTTTTATTTCATAATTATTTTTATATATGATATTTTATTGCATCAGCTCAACAACAAATTATGAGCCCAAAAATAGTACTGATGGGCATTACCACATCAGTATTATTATTATCGTTATAATTTAACTTTTAAATTTACAAGAAACAGCAACTATTCTAGAACATTTACTAAAGCACCTAACTTTTCAATTGAAATCTTAATTTTATCTCCAGACTTTAGCCAACATTGTTCAGCTTCCGGATAACCTAAAATTACTCCACTAGGTGTTCCAGTGAAAATAATATCTCCTGGCTTCAATGTTAAATGTTGAGAAATATAACTTACAATTGTTGCACAATCAAAGATCATATCTTTGGTATTTGCAGACTGGCGAATTTCTCCATTTACTTCACATTTTATGTCTAGATTATTTGGATTTACTTCATCAGCCGTTATCAAATATGGACCAATTGGTGCAAAATCATCACAGGTTTTACCTAACAACCACTGTTCTGTACGCAATTGAAGATCACGAGCACTTATATCATTTCCAACAGTGTATCCAAAAACATAAGAAAGCGCATCTTCTTTAGAAACATACTTAGCTTCTTTTCCTATAACAATAACTAGTTCTGCTTCATAATCAAATTTCTCTGCTAATTTAGGAAGTTTAATCATTTGATCATGAGCAGCTAATGCATTATTAAATTTACTAAACAAAACTGGGAACTCAGGAGTAACCATATTGCATTCTTCTTTATGACTTAAGTAATTTAATCCAACACAAAGTATCTTTTCAGGATTATTTACACATGGCGCATAAATTATTTGCTCTTCTGGTATGATTTCTACTTTCTTCTTTATTAAACCTTCTAATTGTGATAAGCCTCTTTCTGCATTTTCAATTACTTTTTCCATAGTGGTAGGTACATCAAAGGAATTAATAGTTGCTGTTTTTTCTACATCTATGATACCTTGCTCAACTTTAATTCCTAAACGTATTTCTTCTCCAAACTTAAAATTAACTAACTTCATTTTTCTCATCACCTTATTTTTTATAATAATTTGGGCTATTATAACTTTTATATTATAATTCTGCTGTTGCGGTCATAACTGCACGGGCAAGAGTATGACCTCCCATATTAAATCCAAGGAATGTTGGTGTTGAATCAGCAGGTATATCTATATCTTCAACATCTAATGCATAAACAACAATTACATATGTATGTTGTCCATGTCCTGCTGGTGGAGCAGCTCCTATATATCTTGCATCACGCGCGTCATTAGGAAGTTGAAATGCTCCTTTTGGCAGTGCTATACTATCTGCCTCTCCAGCTCCTGTTTCTAATTCAGTAACATTTGCAGGGATATTAGCAATTACCCAGTGCCAGAATCCCGCACCAGTTGGTGCATCTAAATCATATATAGTCACTGCAAAACTTTTTGTTCCTTCTGGTGCTCCAGACCAAGATAATTGTGGCGAGATATCTTTTCCTCCCTCTATACCAAATATTCCCGAATATTGAGATAACGCAAATGCGCCTCCATCTTTAACATCTTTACTTGTAACTTTAAAACTTGCTACCTTTGGTAACTTTGCAAAAAAATCTTTACTCATATTTTTTCCTCCTAACTTACATTAATCGCAACTAAAGGTTGCAATATTCATATTGTTATAATTAGTATACTTTCTTAAATCGATTTAGTCAATCAAAATCGATTCTGGATTGATAATCGACTTTTAAGTAAATATTGTGTATACTATAAAAGATTTAATGAAATTACCAAATATAATATAGATCTTATCTCTAGAATAAATATGTAATACTTACTATATGATTTATTTTATATTTGAAATCAATATTTTTTATTCAAAAGGATGGTTTATAAATTATGGCAAGACGAAATGGATCATTAACCTTAACCGAAAGTGTTTTTTCTGAACTTCGTACTGATATATTATCTGGTCACCTTTCTCCTGGATCACCTCTGCTACCTGGAGAATTAAAGATACGTTTTGACGTGTCCATTGCTGTTGTGCGTGAAGCATTAACACGTTTAGCAGCTCAGGGACTAGCTAAGCAAAGTCCAAACTATGGGTTTACTGTAATGACACTTTCCAAGTCTGATTTAGAAGACATTATTGAAGCACGTAGCATTAACGAAGGAGCAGCTTTAAGACAATCTATTTCCAAAGGCGATGTTTTATGGGAATCGAATATAATAGCCCTTCATCACCAACTAGAACAAACTCCAGAATATTCTTCAAATGATAAAACTCGTATAAATGATGATTGGTCTTTAATACATAGTAACTTCCACCGCTCATTAATTGAAGCTTGTGATAATCAAATATTGCTAGATATCTGTGATCGTTTATGGAATATGAGCGAACTTTACAGAAACTGGTCCGTTCCCCGTGACAGCAATCGACCTATTGCTAATGAACATAAAGCATTAATGCAAGCTGCACTCGATCGTGATATCAATCATGCAATAGATCTTTTTAATGCGCATATTCAACTAACAATAGATATACTAATTGATCATGATAAATCAGAGCATAAATAGAAGCTTCTTTGTGCTTATGATGTATAAATTTAAAAATGAGAAGAAACATCACATTAATGTCTCTTCTCATTTTTATTATGGTAGTACCTTCTTATATTCTTCATAAGGTATAAGAAGAGACTGTTAATATATTTGAAAATATAGCAAAAAACTTGCCACCATCTTAAAAAAAAATGATGGCAAATTAGTGACAAACGCCTATATTTTTTTATTTAAACATGGTTAAAACAGCTCTATTGTTTAATTAATTTAACAACTGTTTCAACGTGAGGCGTGTGTTGAAAAGTTTTATCAAATCATAACTTAGAATATTTTATTATATCTATTACTCATTAGAAATAAATCAAACCTCAGATTAAAAATATCATTTCTTTACATATTATATTTTAAAATAATATAGCATATCTTGTTGATGGTCGGAAGAATGGTGGAATTTTTAGTTCTTCCGACCATTTCTTAAATTAAGTAATATATCAATGCTTAGTAGGATACTTTGTATTTATATTGTTGATTCTGTTGTTATCAACAAATTAGAACCCCAAAATTATTGCTCTTCCAATTCCAATAGCTGATTACTATTATATTTATTATATACCTTCTATGCGAATTCTTCTATTACAGCTATTAATCCATTTTTAAATGTTCTAATCCATTCAGTAGCAGCATCTCTAATGTACTTATCTAATTTCTCTTTTTCTAATTGTTCTTTATAGTAACTATCTATATCTAATGTATATGGACTTCCTTTTCCCCATCTCTCAATTGTTTTCTTCCAGAATTCAATTTGTTCTTTGTTAAAAATATTATTTCTCAAATATTCATATGCAAAGCTGTTTATTTCATCCATGAAGTTTATGCAATATCTCTTAACATCATTTATGATAATCATAATTACTTTCTTTTCTTCTTCAGTAGAAACTTGATTTAATATTAAGTTAATTACATTTAATGTTATATCCTTCAAACTACTTCTAAATAACTTCTCAATTTTATCACTTCCTACTAGATATATATCTCTGTTGCTGTATACTCCATGTCTGTTATTTAACGCCATAAGTGTGCTATGATGACAATTTAATATATATTCCTCGAAAATAGTAAATGGGAAATTTTCAACATTCTTATTATCAACATTAAAATCATTAATAAAAGTTACAATCTGCTCAAAGTCTATATTTAACTCCTCAATTTCTTTATTTTTAATACTTTTAAACTCTTCACTTTTTAAACTTAATTCATTAATTAATTCTTTCCTATAGTTTTCTGTAATTCGATATATGTCATCCCATAATTCTCTTTTTTTCTCTTCCCTTATATCTTGTTTTGCCTTTCGTGCTGATACAGCATCTCCATAATCTTCTATATCTTCTTCTAATATAGGCATTTTCCCATTAGCATCTAAAAATCTTTTAGGATTTGTAAAGATTATATTATCTAATTTCAAATTAATGTTATTACCTTTAATGTACTTATGTATATCTTCGCACTTAATATCTATTCCTCGAATTTCTGAATATGTCTTTCCTGAATGTGACACAACATTTTCTGGCTCCCCATCTCGAAAATTAACTAAATATGCAACTCTATTTTGAGTTTCATAATCTCCCTCTTGAATGTACGTATCAACTAACCTCATTATACTTTGTGATGGAGAGTTAAATTTATCTACTAGTACAACAACCTTATTTTTATCTTTTTTAAATAATTCTCTAATATCCTTTCTATCTGTCGCCACTACTCCTGATTCCAATCCCCTTGTGTCAATTATCCTATCTATACAACCTAGAGTATTAAAATCAAATATATCCTTTGATAACTTTACAATTACTTTCTTAGGTAATGGAATATCCTCCATACTCATTAGATTGATTTTATTAAATATGCTTCTAATAGATTTCTTTTCTTCGCTTCCTCTATCAATTATAAATTTGTTTTTTATTCTATGTTGTAAATTAGCTCTTCTAAATATTTCATCTTCAAACAATAAGTAATCATGCATATCATAACCCTTTGCTAATTCTTTAGCTAAATCTATTTTATCCCCATTTTCACGATCAACTTCTTTTAGCCCTGTCATGTTTCTCATTGCTCTAAATATTTCTGGTGCTATTGAGCTATAACCTTTAAACTCTGCATATATTTCTTTAAAAATATACTGTGCAAATCCCCTTAATAATTCTTCCATTTCTTCTTTTCCAACTGGAATTATTTCTATTTCGCAATAATCATTTTCTGCTTGAACTATTTCTGTCTCAGATGTTGTTGTAGCTCCTGCACCGGTTTCTAAAACATCTTGATATACAATTGTTTTTCTTCCACTTTTTAATTTCTTTTCTCTTTCATATGATAAATCTAATAAATAATTTATAATGCTAGTCTTACCAATTCCTTTGTCTGTAACAAAAACTAATGCAAACTTTTCATTTATTAAATCCTTAATTTCTAAAGTTCTTTTTAAAATATTTCCAATGTTTTGGCTTCTTTTTCCTCCTGCTTGTCTATACTTTTCCATTTCATCTATAAACTTTAAAATTTCACATCTATCCATCTTTTGTATTTTTCCTCACCTTTCTAAGTAAATAATTTATGTCACCAGGATTTTTTATAATTTCAACTTTTTTATTACAATTAGGACATAGTAGTACTATTTCATTTGTTTCATTATTATACCCTCTAGACTTTATATGAAATACTTCTAAATACGGTTCTCCGTTATCTAAAATAAACGGTGCTCTAGCTTCACATAATTCGCAAAATCCATTTGCTCGCCTCCTTGCCTCGTCAACTAATTTACTATCCTGCAAGTACTCAATATTAGAAGCTATTTCGTCAATTTCAAAATCTTCTTCATAAAAATACTTAATATCTACATTAAGCATCTTTGCTATTCTAGCCATTACAGCTATATCTGGTTTTCGCATCCCTCTCTCATACATTCCAAGTGTAGACGCTGCAATTTCTAGTGAACTTGCCATTTGTTGAATTGTTAAGTTATTTCTTACCCTAATTTCTCTTATTTTATAATTTAGACATTTTTTCATAATCCAATTTTACTACACCAAATAATACATGTAAATAACACATTTGTGTTTTTTTCATTTTGTGCTATTTATATTTTTTAAATACCTTATTCATTAAAGGAGCACTATCTATAATTATACCTTCTGCCAACTTTACTAATACCTAGATTATAGTTACATTTACTCTTTATTTAAAACCACTTCTTACTAGTGCCAGTAAAATAGTTTTTCTGTTAACTTTCTAATTCATTCCAAATAGTTTTCTATTTCAATTAAAGATATTTGCGAGATCTTTAATATTACTCCAAAATACTTTGGAGATTACTAGTTTATATTCAATAACTTTGGTAAGAAGTTTAAAGAAATGAAGACCATATCTATACTCATTATTTAAAATATTTGATATTTATGATTCTGCTTTAAAAAGAATTATGATTAGAAAAACTGAATTTTCCTATAGTATTTATTTAGAATTTAAAGATATTGAAGTTTTTAAAAACTCACGAATAATAAACCACTAAACTATAAATATGTTACTATTAAGTTTAATGCGTAGAAAAAGAAAATGGGATATACTAATGCTAAGTATGCTGAATATAGCTACTGTTAAAAGACTTGTTAGTGGTAAAATAAAGAATTTTGTCACTCTTTATAAACTTTTAAAGAAACTTAATATAATCTAAATTTTATTAATTGAGAGAAGCCGAATTCTGTATTGGTAACAGCTTGCACTAAATTGCATTTTATAATACTTTGAAATACTGATGCTTAGCACCTTTAGAGCATTATTATATTTTATCGTAATTTACTTTAACTTACTGTATTTTTTCCCTTAAGGGAATGTTAATAGAAATATCCATTTTATAATTACATATTATATATAACAAAGAATCTCTCATTTTGAATAGTAAATTCAAAATGAGAGATTCTTATACTTTTAAGATTGCATTTTGCTTAATATTTTTATATTATTTTCTTCTTATATGCTTCTTTAACAAGTTCTTTTAATTCATTATGATGATTTTCTATACTTTTAACATTCTGCTCTACTAAATATGGGCAGTTAGTCCATAAGCTCGGATAATTTTCTTTAACATATGAATAAAGTGCATTTTTTTCGTTTTCTGTAGGTATGTTTTTAGGCGCAACTGGTATAGGGATTGTATCTCTTAAAGCTAACTCATCAGAAGTTGCAAAATCATAATTAACAAAATTAATCAAAGAATTATTAATCTCTTCTTTGTCCTGTATATAACATCCTTTTTCATCCAATCTGGCTCTATGAAATGATACAAAGTCTAATTCATGAGGTTTACGATTTACTGTTTCATAGCATAATATTACAAGTAATACTTCTTCATTTGCTAAACTAGGAACTGCTTTATAAGTTGTACTATATGTATAAGGGGAATGCTTTGGTTTAGGTATTTTATGTGCTCCATTTTTATCAGATACGTACAAATACATGATCCCGCTCACAAAATCACTCCTTTAAAATTCATTTTGTTTTTTCACCTATCTTATACCAAAGAATAAATTATTACAATACCAAAAGAATACCTAAATTTCTATATGTAATCTTTATCATATTTTTAAATTAAAATCTTGTCTGTATAATAGTAAGTACTTTTATTTATTTCTTTAACTTTACTTTTACTTATATATCTCTGTACCCCATTCCTAAATACTAAATAATACTCATTATATTCTAAATAAATATTGCATGCTATCTCTTCTGTGTCCGTCAAAATTATGTAAGTGAAGTTTTCATTTAAAGCTTTTGCAATTTCCTCCATACTATTTAATATTATAAAAAACGTTAAGCTTATAAACGCTATAATTCCATATGTAGCAAATGTAGATATTTCTTCTACGCTAAGTGTGTTTATAAATATAAAATTTCTGTCTTCTTTTAATAACGACATTTGAAGCATTGGATAATATATTATTACAAACATACCAATCAAACATAACAATGATGATGTTATTTTGCTCCCCCTAATCCATAATCGCATCTTATTGCTTACTCGTTTTATACATTTTCTCTCTAATTTATAAATAAAATATTTTCTTAGTATATGAAAACTAACTACCAAACATGAAAATGAATTCAAAAATAGAATAAGTATTATTGCAGCAATTAAATATGCTACTCTATCTTGAGTTATTATATCTGTAGACTTTATATTCATCATACTTCCTTTAGTTAATATAAATACTATAACCCAAACTATATATATAATTATGCTACTATACATAATCCATATTGTAATTATTTCAAAAATTGACTGCTTACCTGGAACATTCTTATAATTTAATTTGATGGTTTCTATAAAAAAATCTCTACATACTTTTATATAAAAACTTAATACCGCTCCTACTGTTGTTAATGTTAATAATAAATTTCTTAAATAATTCATCATTATTCCCCCGCCATTGTATCTGTATTATTACCTAATTATACACATATAAAATAAAAATACTTATATTCTATACCACAAATTAAATTTATTATATTAAATAAGTCAATAAAATCCCAAAGACTTTTTTGCTTTGGGATTTTATCATCTTTCTAAAATTTATTTGTTTTTAAAACTTTAGTAAATCTTAAATATTTATCATTTTTTCTTTCACATTTTTTCATATTTTTTTGACAATTCTTCATATGATAACTATCCTAAGTCGTTGATTTTTAATTAGCTTCGTCACATATTCCCATTTTATATAATTCTATTTTTCTTCTTCATAAGATTTTAAATTTTTTCCAAATGCCAGCTTGTCCACTAAACTAAAATATTAATTAAAACACATCATCAAAATCAATATTTTCTTCAGCTATGTTATAAATATCAATTCTATTATCAATATCGACTCTATTCACTAACCATCCTCTTAATGAACAATTTCTAATAAAGTCTTCTATTCTATTAACGCCATTTATTTCTTTCAACGTAACAACAATACCAAACTTAATTCCATCTCCAAATTTCTCTTCAAGGCGTTCTTTTGTTTTTATACTAATTCCCCAGATACCTTTATCATACACCTTTTTAGGTTTATTATTTTTGGCAAACTCTATAATATGTTTCACATTATCCCACTTTCGATAAAATTTCCGTGCATTTCCTTCATATAGATGATTGCCATCTGTGCATTGTTGATTATTATTTATAGACTTTATTTCTTTTCCATTAATTCTCCCAAAATATATATCAAGTTCTGTATTAGTATAATCTACGCCTTGATTCCTTGAACAGTAAGGAAAATAACACATAGTTGCTTTTGCAATAAAAGGGTGTTTCTCTTTATCAATTGGAACAGGCAAATTATAATTATATGTATCATACTTTTCCGATACTCCTGATAATATAAAACGAATTTCATCATTAGGTGATTTTAATATGTCATCAATTTTTTGAGGAACAACACCATGTCCAATTAATGAAGAAGATATTTTTTGAGGATGCCATCCAGTAGCTGAATTTATTATTAATGCCTTTGCTACCTCTCTACTTAATCCTAAAACATCAATTAAATAAGACATTTTTCTTGAAATCCACGGAGCTGCAAATGAAGTTCCTGCTACAAAGGCCTCTCCCATAGATGTACATACTCTTATTTTTTTATTTCCATCTCCTCCATAATAACTAACATCTGGCTTAGTAAAAAAAGATAATACTGGACCTTTTCTTGAATATTTAGCAGGTTTATTTTCAAAGTCTACAGAATTAACGACTAGTGAGTTTATAGAATCAGCTGGTGCTCCTATAGCCTCTACTGTTTTATTCATTGAATTTTTATTTGTTCCTGCAATGATAAAAATAATATCATTTTCATATTGGATTTTGTCTAAGATAGCTGCTTCTGGTGATATAAAATTAGGATTAACTTCTACAGGTGCTCCTAATGATAAATTCCATACTTTTATATCTTTATTAGAACTAATAATTTCATTAATAGCTCTCAGAATAGAAAACGAACTAAAGTATCTTCCAGCCGCTACACCAAAATGCCTAACTTTAAACCTTCCGCAACCATCATCTAAATCTGGATTAATTGATGGCCCATCTACAATAATTGATGAAACAGCAGTTCCATGAAAATAATCATCTTGTGATAATTCTATATCACTGCTAACCATATTCTTAAAATCAACCCATTCAGAAAAATATACATTTTCATCAAACATTGTATCTATAACACCAATAGTTGGTTCATTTTTAGGACTTGGAATATTAATAGTTTCTCTATCGATATTCTCAAAATCTGTTTTTGTTAATTTTGAAATATCACTTATAGCCATAGATATCAAATATGGCGCTTTTTGCTTTAAAATTGCTAATTGGTCTGGTGTTAATAACATTGTAGTATCATCAATCAATCTTGCAGAAAGAAGATTAATCCCTATTTTATCCATAAGCTCAATTGTATCTGTATCAGTCTTATAAATTGTAATAATTGAGTTTTCTTTCAATTCCTCTTCTTGCATAACAATAGAAAATTTTTCAACATAATGAGCATCAACAATTATTTTTAAAAAATTTGTCTTTGCTATTAAACTATTGTCATACGATATCTTTTTCTGATTTAATTTCTTAACATCCTCGCAATCAATAACACCATTAAACTGTTTCTTCAAAACAGTTATACTTTTTTTGTATCTTTCTATGGACTCATTTAACATTTCCAAACTCACATAGTGAGTAATTATATGTTTCATTCTATCTGATTTTGAAAATTTGGCACCAACTATAGAACTATTTGCAGTGATAGAGCCCTTTGTTAAGGTTCCTGATATTCTTCTACTTTTAGCAATAACGTCTATATAAAAAACACTTACTAGAGCTCCATTAAGAATTGTATCTTCACTCCAAAATTCTTTTAAAGCCTCTAAATCATTTTTAAGCTTTTCCAAGTGTTCAACTTTTACAGTTGCTTCAGACGGCAATTCAGGTGATCCAGGCCTTGAATTATTTGATTTTTGTTCAAACGTGCCCTTTAATTGTAAAAGGTCATTCATATAATCACTCCTTTAATTCTCTAGAAACTTGACTTTTAGAAATTCCTGTCAATATCTCTATTTCTCTAGTTGTAAATCCTTCATTTTGAAGTTCTTTTAAATCCATTTCTAAATTCTTTTTATTAACGCTATTATATAATCTTTTTAAATAATCATATTCATTACTCGGATTACTAAAAGCAATAACTGTTTTTAAAAGATTTTTAAGTTCCCCAGGGTAGGGTATTGTTTCCATAAGACTAATTATCTTTTTAAACAACCTCATATTTCTTCCAGCAAATTTGAACTTAGATAACAATTCATTCAATATTGCTTCTCCAATTTCAATTAGATCTTCTCTCTTATATCTATTAAAATCAATAACCGAATCAAATCTTCTAGTCAAAGCTTTATCAAATGCATCAAATAAATTTGTTGTTGCAATTAAAACTATATTTTCATTTAGGGAATCCATTCCTTTTAATACTGATGATGTAGCCCTGCCCATTTCACGTAAATCATTTGAATTAATTCTATCAATAGCTATTGCATCAATTTCATCGAATAAAATGATTAATTTTTCAGGATGTGAAAAATTACGAATCTCTTCAAAAAGAGAAGCAATGTTTTTAGATGTTTGACCAAGTTTACTATCAATTATAGAATCAAAATCCACGATAAATAAATCTCTTTCTAATATTCTTGCAATCTGCTTTGCAGTTTCAGTTTTTCCAGTGCCTGGTGCGCCTTCAAATAAAAATTTATTAATACCAGCATTATGGCCAATTGCATTTACTATTCCAATAACATCATCTTTAATAACTTCTGGTAAAGGTAACGAATCAGTACCATACTCTACTTTTCGAAAGAAACTAGAATTACTATCACTTATTTGAGGAACAAAAGTATTGGTATTTGACATTAGTGCCATTATATATTCAGCTAACTGATAATTTCCAATCCCATCAAAATATCTTGCTATTTCATACGCTTGATCTCTAAATCCAGCATCATTTTTTTCAGCATAATATTTTATTAAATTTAATACATTTTTTTTCTTCATATCAGTCACCTCCTAATTTATTATACTACATCTTGGGACATAGATTCAATATTTGGGACATAAATTTAAATATTTATTTTCTAATTCTATATATAATATGTACAAATTTCCAAATGTTTAATCACTTACCAATTTCCAACTTATTATATAACAAATTAAATAAATTTTACTTTTAATAGCACTGCTGCAATACAAAACAGTTAATTTCTTATGATATTACATGATGAAATAAAATCGACAAATCTTAAAACCGCATAAAATAAAGCCTCCGAAGAGGCTATAAAATACAGTAAAATTTAAATCCACGAACTCCAGGATTCAGAGAATTATCGACATATTATATCGACATGAGCATTCTTTAATAATTATGAATTTTCTAAGATGATATTTTAAAAATTTATTATTAATATATTTTAATGATTATCTTAAACAAGAGATACTAAACTTAAAAATCAACCTATTTATCTCTTTCTAAAATCAATATATCATTTTATCCATCTTCCATGTTCATCAAAAGCGTAGCACTTATTATCAATCCACTTCCACAAAGGCTTTTCTTTACTTCCCCTAACCATCTTACAATTTTCATCTAAGTAATACCAAGCATTATTGTTTTTATCCTGGTACCAGCAATTCTGCAAAGCATATCCCCTATCATCAAATATATACCACTCCCCCTTAATCTCCTGCCAGCCATTTTGAGAAGTATAATAGTATTTATTTTCTATATCCGTGCAATACCACCATCCCACATCATCTTTGTTCCATCCCGCCTTCCATTCACCATCACTAGAATTACCAGAGCTAACTAGTCCATTAACAATAGCTTTTGCAATAATATCTGGATCATATTTGTCTGCATCATCACTATCAGCAAACAAACATTCAACTAAAATTGCAGGCATAACAGTTTTATTAAGAACAATTAAGTTTCTTGTTTTTACTCCTCTATTAGGTAAATTCAGAATACTTGATAATTCATTGCATACTTTAGCAGCATATTGATTAGCTGCTTCTGATTTTCCAAATACTAATACTTCAGGTCCACTACCTCCTCCTGCATTAATATGAATTTCTACATAAAGTTTTATATCTTTTGTCTTTGCTATTTCATTAGCTTGATTTGCTCTTTCATAACAATCTTCACAGTTATAGCTATTGCTCTTATCAATCCTAAGCAAATTGACTCCATAACCTTTCTGCTGCAAATACTCTACAACTAAAGCTCCGATTTCTCTTGTACAATTGCTCTCATCAAGCCTATCAACAACTCCACATCCAATATTACCACTTGCAGTATGACCAACAGCTATTATAAAATCACTCACTTTTTACACCATCCTCTCCATAATTTCTATTTTTTTACTTTCCATATAAGTTATACACTTATGAAAAAACCAGCTATGCACATATAAAAGGAGTGGCTTTGCCACAATACGGAACTTTCCTGCAACCAAGAACTTCAATATCAAAAACATAAGTAAAAACATAAATCTAATTATTTTTATACTCCTATATAAGTTATATGTAATCTAGCCATATATACTATATATAGAGGTAAATTTAATACAAAACACAATATATGTAAAATAATTACTTTAATTCATAACTCTTATATTGAAGATGGAGGTTTATATGGATTTTGATTATGTCGAAACTTTAGTTACGAGATGTAATAACAACGATGAAGAAGCAAAAGAAAAATTAGCTTATGAATTTAAACCTTTTATTTATAATATTTCTAAAAGGACTTTCATTGATGGATATAATGCTAATGATATTATACAGGAATGCTACCATTCACTTTTTAAATCTGTTTCCATGTACAATTCAGAAAAACATAGATTTGTTGCCTATGCTACTAATGCCATTAAAAATAATATGAGTGATTTAATAAAAAGAACTAAAACCAGAAGATCTACTGAAGGTAGTGATGCATTAGGATTACATTATGATGTAGAAAATGATTTTCCAGAACTTGAAATCTCAACTGAAACTTCATTATGTGAGATGTGCGACTATGAGGATTTAAAATTAGCCCTTAAGAATTTAAACGAAGAGGAACTTGAACTTATAGAGTTTGTATTTTACAAAAATTATACCGTAAAAGAATATGCTTATTTGAAAAATATGTGTTACTCAACTGCAATTCAAAAAAAGAAAAACATTTTAATGAAAATACTTAATAATATTTCATTATATTATTAAGCATAAAAAGCTAACAGCTCTAAGTTTAATCATTAGAGCTGTTAGCTTTATTATAATACAATATTTCATTTACCTACTCAAAACTAAAGTTATTCACAACCTCTGTAGTTTTTTCCACATAATCATCAACAACTTGATCTATTTCATCACAAATATATTTCAAGCTACATCCTTGGCATTTATCTAATATCCCATCCTCTAACAAAGAACATTTTAACTCATCCTGAAAAGTAGAATTTCTAATTGCTAAAGCTATTTGCTTTTTATCAAAAACCTCTCCTTCTTCTGAATTAAGTTTAATTTCATCTCTAATCATTTTTACAACACACTCCAATAATTTATTTACAGCTTAAGAAAATTTATCCGATAGCTAGACTCTCATTTTTTATAATGAGAGTTAACTGCTGCACACTCCTAGATATTAAGACTTAATATTCTGCTATTATTGATATATGTTTTATACTTCAACGTAACATTAAAATCATAATTAAATTTACATGTCTAATCTCTTAATCCTCATTTTATAAGCAAATTCTTAAGTAGAGAACCCAAATCTATGATTTGGTGTGAATC
>NZ_AUUU01000234.1 GCF_002760435.1 Clostridium sp. LS | reverse complement strand
ATTGAAGTAGGTGCTCCTTCATAAATATCTGGAGCCCACATATGAAAAGGAACAATTGCTATTTTAAATGCAAAACCTGCAATTAAAAATATCATACCTAGTATTTCTAATGGCACTATCTGCCCTGTTCCCAATACTTCTGCAATTTCTTTAATAACTGTTGTTTGAGTAATCCCATATATTAAACTTAACCCATATAAGAAAATTGCTGAAGACATTGCCCCTAAAATAATGTACTTTAAACTTGCCTCTTTTGACTTTGCATCACCTTTATAGGCAATTAGAACACAAAAAGATATAGTCATTAGTTCTAATCCTATATATACAGTAATTAGTTCTCCTGAAGATACCATCACCATCATTCCGAGTAGTGCGGAAACAATTAAGGTATAGAACTCTCCTTGCTTAGAAACTAAATGATCTTTAGAAATTAATACTGTTAAAATCGCAGCTACTAAAAATAGCTGTTTAAAAAAAGTGCTAAAGGAATCATCAATATAAGCTCCATCAAATAAAGTCTGCACATGACTTCCTACGAATAGCGATATTACAAAAATTATAAAAAGACATATGCCTGTAAATAACCCAAACTTTTCTTTATATTTAGGCAGCGCTATACTTGCAATCAAAAGTATAAGACATAAGGCTGCAGTTAAAAGCTCAACTATATAACTCATAATTAAAATCCTCCCATAATCATTCCTATGTCTGATATCTTACCCATAAGTGACATTGCTCCACTATGAATAAG
>NZ_AUUU01000233.1 GCF_002760435.1 Clostridium sp. LS | reverse complement strand
TGTATGTCTGCAAAATTAGGAATTGCAACTGGACATAATTTACCTGAAATGTGTGGTATTATTTTTCCAAGAAAGGTTAATTGGTTCTTATGGATTTGTGCTGAATTGGCCGCAATGGCAACAGATTTAGCAGAATTTCTTGGTGGAACACTTGGGCTTTATCTATTATTTAGAATCCCTATGGTATATGCAGGTCTTCTTACAGGTATAATAACATACCTAATAGTTTACTTAGAAAAATATGGCCAAAGAATCGTAGAAGCAGTAATTACAGTATTAGTAGCAGTTATATGTATTGCCTACACCTTTGAATTATTTTTATCAAAACCTGATTGGAGTGCTGTTGGAATCCACGCCCTTATACCAATGTTACCTAATGGCCAGGCAGTATTAATAGCAGTTGGTATGCTAGGCGCTACTGTTATGCCTCATGTAATATATCTGCATTCTCAATTAGTGCAAAGTAGAAATAATACTAATGATACTACTGAAAAAAAATTAAAACATTTAAAGATGGAAAAAATAGATATAGCAATAGCAATGAATATAGCATTTATCGTTAATGCGGCTATGGTTGTAGTTTC
>NZ_AUUU01000038.1 GCF_002760435.1 Clostridium sp. LS | reverse complement strand
AAACGAAACGTAACAGATTTACAGTCTGCCCCCTTTGGCCACTCGGGAATTCCTCCGTATTTTTTTGTTAGCACTTGTTGCATCATTAATCAACAATGATTAGTATATCTGCAAAGTGCTTTTATTTCAACCTTAGTATCACTTCATCTAACTTAATTAGGCTCCAATTACTCTCTTTTTCTACATTATACTTCTATTTAATATAGTAAACTCATTTATTTTTTATTTCTTCATTAATTCTCTTTATATCTAAAAACGAAGAACTTATTTCCTCTACCCTTTTATAATCTTCACTTGCAAGTCTCTTTCTTAACAGTTTAAAAATACTTATTATTCCTTCTTCGTCATCAGAATCATTATAATATTCTTTTATTTTTCCAATATCAAAAGTTGATAATTTTTTTATTATATTTTCCAGCTCCTTTTTATCATTATTTGATAATTGCTCTAATGCCCTCTCCTTATCAATTTTATATATTGACTTAGAATAAGTTACAACTTCTTTACTTGGCTCTTGCGAAATATCAGCTTTACTTTGAGGCTCCCAGTAAATTACCAAATATACATTCATTATTACTGTTAACAATAAAATTAAACATATTATAAATCTTTTCATAAATTCCTCCTTTAATAGTATTAATTTCCATAATTTATTTTTTTATACTATATTCTTTTTATTCCTCATATATATATTGTATAAAGGAGGTATATGTCCTTGATGAAGCCAGATTTTACTCATGATCCCAAATTATATTACAATCTAACTCTGGAAATAAAAAATTATATTACTAGAAATACAGTAATAGTTTGCATAGGTACTGATAAATGTATTGGAGATTGTCTAGGTCCTTTAGTAGGAACTATATTAACTGAAAATTTTTTTCCTCTACCTGTTTATGGAACTTTGTCCTCTCCAATTCATGCTTTAAACATAGATGAACGGTTAGATGAAATATATGCCAAGCATCCTGATGCTTCAATAATTGGTATTGATGCATGCTTGGGAGATACTGAAGATATTGGTGAAATTCGCATAAGAGATTATGCAATACATCCTGGCAAAGGAGTCGGAAAAGAACTTCCTGAAGTTGGAATTGCATCGGTTATAGGAATTGTTGATTCAAGTGATAACGCTGAATTCTTTTTTTCCCGTAGCATAAGACTTTCTTTTATTATGGATATGGCTAAGAGTATTTCAAGAATTTTTATGGAAGCCTATAATTTAGGCTGTGGGCAATTTCCTAATATTTAGTATCTTATTTCAAAGAAAATAACAGTCAAAAATTTTTGACTGTTATTTTTATATTATTCTATGAGAACTATTTGTTGAGAATTCACTTCGTTATCTAACTTATCTATGTAACCAAGCACTTTCCCGGTACCATTAGCAACACATTCAACAGGATTTTCAGCAATTGTAGCCGATACTCCTGTTTTAAATTCTATAAGCTTATCTAACCCATGAATTAAAGCTCCCCCGCCAGTCATTAATATTCCTCTTTCAATAATATCTGAGGCTAATTCAGGCGGTGTTTTTTCTAATACCTTTTTTACTGTATCAACAATTATTTCCACAGGTTCTTTTATTGCATTCCTTATTTCTTCTGTTGTAATTTCAATTTCATCTGGTAAACCAGTTATAAGATTTCTTCCTTTCATCATACATGATAAATTTCTTGAATTCTTAAATGCTGAGCCAATATTTATTTTTAATTCTTCAGCTGTTTTTTCACCTATCATCAATTTATATTCATTTCGCACATATTTTATTATTGCATCATCAAACTTATCCCCTGCAACCTTTATGGACTCTCTTTCTACTACTCCTCCCAAGGAAATAACAGCAATATCGCAGGTACCTCCTCCAATATCTACTACCATGCATCCATTAGGTTTTGTAATATCTAGACCTGCTCCAATAGCTGCTGCTAATGGTTCCTCTATCAGGTGAACTGATTTAGCTCCTGAATTCATAGCTGCATCTATAACAGCTCTTTTTTCTACTTCTGTAGCCTGAGATGGTACACAAACAATTACCTTAGGAGCTCTAATACTTCTTTTTCCACATGCTTTTCTTATAAATTCTTTTAGCATCTTTTGCGTTATATCATAGTCCGAAATAACTCCATCTCTCAACGGTCTAACTGCAACTATATTTCCCGGGGTTCTTCCTATCATTTTTCTTGCTTCTTCCCCTATTGCCAACAATTTATTATTATTTTTATTTATTGCTACAACAGAAGGTTCCTTTAAAATCACCCCTTTACCTTTTACGTAAACTAATACAGTTGCTGTTCCCAAGTCAATTGCAAGGTCTATCCCTGTTCTCCAAAAGTACATCTCTTATTCACTCCTATAATACATATTAATACCTAACTTTACATAATTCTACTAATATTATATTATAGCCTTAATCGCATTAAGATTCAATAATTTTATATTTCATTTTTGTGGCTTCTCCACCTCTAATATGTCGTTCTGATTTATTTAATTCTAAAATCGAATGAGTTTCTTGTGCAATTTCAGGATTTATCTTTAAAAGTCTTTCTGTCATATCTTTATGAATTGTACTTTTACTAACCCCAAAAACTTTAGCAGTTTTTCTTATTGTAGCTTTTGAATCAATAATATACTTTGCGACATCTAAGACTCTTTCTTCAATATAATCTTTCAAAATACCACTTCCTTATTTTATATTTTATTACAAAAAGTATTTTTTATTAGTCATTCATCTTCATAAAATGAATGACTAATTTCTATTTTTCATAAAATCCTATTTAGTCTTCAAATTAAAATATTTTTCTGGATTAACTTGTTCTCCGTTAGCATCGATTACTTGTAAATTTAAGAATTCTCCAAATACATCTTTACTAAATACTTTTGCAGTTTCTCCAACTTTTGCAATTACTTGATTTGCTTTGACCTTGTCACCCTTTTTTACTAAGACATTAGCATCAAGATTTCCATATCTTGTTTTTAATCCATTAGCATGCTTGATTTCTACTACTACTCCTTCTTCTACTCCTGAATTATCAACAAGCTCTACTACTCCATCAGCTGCTGCCTTAACATCAGTTCCTATCTTTGCTTGTAAATTCACACCCCTAATAGTTCTAAAAATACCTTCCTCCATTTTTACTGGTGCTGGGTACGTATATTGTCTACTTTCAACACCATCAATAGGATTTACAAAGTTTACAGTATTACTTGTAGATACTGTGGTAGATTTCTCTGTCTTTGTCTTATCAGTAGTTCCTTTATTATCTGGAACATTTTCTACTCTCTCAGCATTTTGAACTTGATTAACAGTTTTTCCACTGTCATCAGAATTCAATGTTAAATCTTTATTTATATCTTCTGTCTTATTTACTTCACTTTTATTGCTAAGCATTTTGTAAGAAACAGTTCCAACTGTAACTACTATGCAAAGACAAAGGAATAAAGCGATATAAAATCCCTCCTTCCTTATTAAATTTTTAAATTTTTCTTTTAAATTTTTGTTCAATATGAACACCTCCTATTGTTATAGTTCCCTTTTTATGAAAATTAATACATAAACATGCTGTTTTATTACATATTATTTTCAAAATTTGAAGAGAATTTTTATTAAATTTATCTAATTTCTGGAAACCTTAGCTTGTATGTTTTTTCTAAACGTAAGGTCACAGTAATCTGAAAATGATAACCATTTCGGTTAATAACTCAGATGGTCTCAGTCGGGCTATTGAATCCACCTGAAATGTTTTCTTGTATAATTCCTACTTTGAAATAGTATCAGCTTAAATTTTATCCATTTTTCTCCTTTTTAATCAAAAGAACAAAAAAAATTTGCAATAAATTTTTTAAATTTATTGCAAATATTAATAAAATCAAAATATAAGATTTCCATTAAACTTGTATTTTACTCCTCAAACTTCATTATAAGGATTTCATCATTAATTAATAACTTTTACACTATTATTAAGTACAAACTTTACTTTCAACGTACATTCCTATAAATTCTTTGCCGGCCCGTCATCTGTAGATAATGTCTCACTTATATTTAATCTCTTGAATCTTCACACCATTATAATAATGTTTAAGAATATCCTCATAAGTTGATCCATTTTTCCCCATAACATTTGCCCCCCATTGACTCATTCCAAGGCCGTGACCATAGCCTGTACAATTTATTGTAACTATATCTTTGTCGAAACTCACCTTAAAATTTGTTGAGTTTAAATTAAATAATTCTCTAAATTCTGTTCCTTTTATTGTATCATTTCCAATCTTTATCTCTTTAACACTTCCAGCCTCAGTGTAACTTTCTATCTTTACAAGTGATGCAATATTACTTCTATTAATATTAGAATTAGTATATTTCTTATTGATTTTATCAACAAATTCATTTATAGGAATTTTTATAGTTGTTTTAAATTTAGGAGCAATCTCTTCACCTTTACTTTCTTCGGATTTTAAATATGGTACATCAATTGAAAGCACATCTTTTGCATCTTCAGTTCTTCCAGAACTAATGGCAAAATATTGTGGATACTCCAGTACTTCATCATCATAGGTAAGAACTTGCCCTTTAGTATCTAAAACAGCTTTTTGTATTTTATCCCAGTTACTTTGCGCCTCGCTTTTGCTCCAACTTGCCATTCTCTCTTCCTTACTCATATATACTTGACAATTAGTGGTATCGCAAACCTCAGCTCCGTTATTCTTGGAATCTTTACATGGATTATTTCTTCTATTCATATAAAATGTACGTGCAGCAACTGCTTGAGCTTTTAATGCTTCCTCATTAAAACTAGCAGGTACCTCACTTGCTACTACTCCCATTATATATTCTTCTAAATCAATATCTACGACCTTGTTTTCTGACTTACGATAAAGCTTAACTTTTCCGTTAGCAGGAAAAATCAAACTTGAGTTCTTAACCATGTCACTATTATTTAGCTTAAAAATATTGTTAATTCCATTATCTTGTCCAAGAAATATTATAGGTAGTGCTATTAACATAACAAAAATAATTAAGGTCATAATACCAATTATTTTAACATTACTATTTATCTTCATATTTATAGCTTTAATTTTAATCATTTTTATCATAATCCTACCCCCAAAAATCTGCACTTTAAAGTATATGCTCTAATCTTCAAGTTATGTTACCTTTTTTAATCGTGCTAAGATTTAAGCAACAAAAAAGCTATCTAAAAATAAGATAGCTTTTTAGTCTATTTAACTTATAGACTTATTCTATAAATTTCTGCTCCCAATCTTCTGAATTTATCTTCAATATTAACATAACCTCTATCTATATGGTATACATCACTTATTTCAGTTTGGCCTTCAGCTACTAACCCGCTTAATATCACAGCCGCTCCAGCCCTCAGATCTGTTGCTTTAACCTCACATCCAGTTAATTTATGAACCCCTTCAATTATTGCAGTTCTTCCATCAATTTTTATATTAGCTCCCATCCTTTGAAGTTCAGCAACATGCATAAATCTATTTTCAAAAACTGTTTCTGTAATAACACTAACACCTTCAACCACTGATAATAAGCTCATCATCTGTGCTTGCAAATCTGTTGGAAATCCAGGATACGGAAGAGTTTTTATATCTAATGGCTTCTTAATGCCTCTTCCATCTACAACAACAGAATCATTTGCATAATTACTAAATTTGACTCCACACTCTTTTAATTTCTCTATTACAGGCCTCAAGTGCTCTTCATTTACTCCATTAATCTTCAATTTGCTGTTTGTAATAGCAGCAGCTATCATAAATGTTCCAGCCTCTATTCTATCGTAAATAGGAGTATAATTTGTCCCCTTTAAACTTTTCACTCCATTTATTGTTATTTTTCCAAGTCCCGCGCCATCTATCCTAGCCCCCATTTTATTTAAAAATTGAGCTAAATCCCATATTTCTGGCTCTTCTGCCGCATTTTCTATTATTGTTGTACCCTCAGCAAATACTGATGCCATCATAATATTTTCTGTCGCACCTACTGAAGGAAAATCTAGGTATATCCTACTTCCTATCATTTTTTTTGCTCTTACTTCAACAAAACCATGGCCTATTATAACATCTGCTCCAAGTAACTTAAATCCCTTAAGATGTAAATCTATTGGTCTACTTCCTATGTTACACCCTCCCGGTAGCGATAACTTACAATATCCAAATCTAGCAAGCATAGGCCCCATAATTAAGAATGATGCCCTCATTTTTCTCATAAGTTCTGCATTTGCATCCATCTCTATTATATTTTTTGTATTTATCGTTAATTGATTGTTCACATTTGAGATATCAACATCACAATTTAATCCACTTAATAACTTACATATAACTTCTACATCCTCCAATTTGGGTGCATTCTCTATAACTATAGGTTCTGGACAAAGTATAGTTGCTGCAATTATAGGTAAAATTGAATTTTTTGCACAATTTATATCAACTTCACCCTTAAGTTCTTTTACACCTTTAACCACAATTTTCTCCATATTATCCTCCATAATGAATTGTTAAGCATTTGAAAATAACTGTTCAAAAATGACTTATATCTTGTAACAAAATATATAAAGTAAACAAATCATATTGAATAGTTTTTCAATATGTCTTAATATGTTGCAAATATCATTGGCGTACCAATTATTATATGTGAACCAGTATCATATTTAATTAGTGCAAAATTAATTTTATCTCCATTGCTTAAATATCCTGTACCTGCATATCCATTATTTATATCAAGAAACTTTACATTTTTCAAATTATTTTCATTGATTAATTTATCGATAGTGTAATCCCTGTTCAATTCCTTACCCTCATAATAAACAAAATATTGAACATCTTTCATTTTGTTATTTTCAGTATTTTTAAGCAAATCCTTTAAATATGTTGTTGAATAATCTAAGTTTTTATTTAATAAAATAATTTCAACATAGGTATATTTGCCCTCATACCACATTTTTATATTAATATCTAAATCTTTATTATATATTTCAAATTCATTATTCCTTAGATCTTCATAATTTCCGTCTATATTATTAATTAAATGCTGTTTTATCCTAAAAATTTCTTTTTCTATGTTATCTGTCGTTTTATATTGCAGCTTTACACCATCTGCCTCAAATTTGCTTGTACTAGATATACTATTTTCTAAATTTTTAAATGAATCTTGTGTATTGTTAAAATTTTTAGAAATGGCCCCTAAGTTAAAAAAAGATAATAATATAAAAAAAACTATACTTATTTTTATATTCATAATAAGCCCCCCTTATCTTTTTAGAGTATGGCCATCTCATTCAATTTTTATTCCCTTTAATATCCAACTATATATATATAATATAGACTTATTAAAATTTTGTGATACATTGTCAATATATAGAATAAAAAAATAAAGCGCAAAAAATAAATAAAGTGTATATCTTTTTATATATTTTTATATATAAAAAGACATTACACTCTAAATAATTTTGCACTTATTTATTTTTAGATTTTTTCAATAATAATCTTTGCTTAGCTCTAAGTAAAGCTGCTTCTGCTCTCTCCTTATTATACAAACCAGCTTCTCTTAGCCTGCTTTCTGCTCTTTCCCTCGCTTGTTCTGCTCTTGCCTCATCAATATCTTCTTCGAATTCAGCTGCATCACTGCCTATTATCATTTCATTATTACTTACTTGTGTAAGTGCTTTAGAAATAAATAGTTCATAATCAACACCTTTATCATCTATGAATTTTGCAATGTGCGGTATAGTACTTGATATCATGTCTGCGTGATTTGCAAGAACTTGAAATTCTCCATCTACAGTCTTTAAAGTGATCTTCTCTATTTCGCCATTATAAACTTCACGATCAGGTGTAATTATTTTTAGTAAAAAGGTATTAGCCATAATCGCTCATCCCCTTTATCCTATACTTTTAGCTTTTTCTATAACTTCTTCTATAGTTCCGGCAAATAAGAATGCTGATTCTGGTAAATCATCATATTTACCTTCAAGAATTTCCTTAAATCCTCTTACAGTTTCTTTTACAGGTACATATTTTCCTTGCATTCCAGTAAATTGTTCAGCAACTGTAAAAGGTTGTGATAAGAATCTTTGAATTCTTCTAGCTCTAGCTACAACTGCTTTATCTTCATCAGATAATTCGTCAACACCTAAAATTGCTATGATATCTTGTAATTCTTTATATTTTGCAAGAACACGCTTAACTTCTGCTGCTACCTCATAATGTTCTTCTCCAACTACTCTTGGATCAAGAATTCTTGATGTAGATTCTAGTGGATCAACTGCTGGATATATACCAAGTTCAGCTATACCTCTAGATAAAACTGTTGTTGCATCTAGATGAGAGAATGTTGTTGCTGGTGCTGGATCTGTCAAGTCATCAGCAGGAACATATACTGCTTGAACTGATGTAATAGAACCACTAACTGTTGATGTAATTCTTTCTTGAAGAGCACCCATTTCAGTAGCTAATGTTGGTTGATATCCAACGGCTGAAGGTATTCTTCCAAGTAAAGCAGAAACCTCAGAACCAGCTTGAGTATATCTAAATATGTTATCAATAAATAATAACACGTCCTGGCCTTGATCTCTAAAATATTCTGCCATAGTAAGCCCTGTTAAAGCAACTCTCATTCTAGCTCCAGGAGGCTCATTCATTTGACCAAATACTAATGCGGTCTTACTGATAACCCCTGAATCCTTCATTTCATGGTATAAATCGTTACCTTCTCTTGATCTTTCACCAACTCCAGTAAATACTGATAATCCACCATGTTGTGTAGCTATGTTGTTTATTAATTCTTGTATCAGAACTGTTTTACCAACTCCAGCTCCTCCAAATAGACCAATTTTACCACCTTTTTGATATGGTGCAAGTAAGTCTACAACCTTGATTCCTGTCTCAAACATTTCTGGTTCAACTGATTGATCCTTGAAACTAGGGGCTGGTCTATGAATTGGATATTGCTCCTTTTCATTAACTTCCCCATTATTATCAATAGGTTTTCCTAAAACATTAAATAATCTTCCTAATACTTCTTTACCTACTGGAACAGAAATTGGTGCTCCTGTATCAATAGCATCCATTCCTCTTTTTAAACCTTCTGTAGCTGACATAGCAATTGTTCTAACTATATCATCTCCAACATGTTGCTCTACTTCAGCTATTAATTCAGAATCTCCCATATTAATTTTAATTGCACTATACAAATTTGGAAGAGAATCTGAACTAAACTTTATATCGATTACCGGTCCAATTACTTGAACTACTTTTCCTATCTTTTCAGGCATAAGATACCTCCTTACGTATTTTGAGCTGTTGCTCCTCCAACAATTTCACTTATTTCCTGCGTAATTACGCCTTGTCTTATTCTATTAAATTTAAGTTTTAGATTTGACAATAAATCATTAGCATTCTTCGTAGCTCCATCCATAGCTTGCATTCTAGAACTTTGTTCACTACATTTGGAACTTAATAAAATACCCCTAATCTTTCCTTTTAGATAAACATTAAGTGCATCTTCTAATACCGTTTCTAAATTTGGTTCAACGATAGATAAATTTGTTTTACCTTCGGTTTTTTCTATCGGCAATATTTTAACAGACCTTGGCTCTTGTCTAACTGTTGATACGAAATTAGAATATACAATGTTAACTTCCGAAACTTCTCCATTGAGATACATTTCAAGAGCATTATCAAATATAACCTTTGCATCATTTACTGTTGGTAAATCTGAGCTACCAACATATTCTGCTATAGATTCAAGCTTTGCTCTTTTAATGTAACCAACACCTTTACTTCCAATTAAGATAATCTTTGCGTTTTTTCGTTTTTCTCCAATTGTAGCTTCTAAGAAAGATACAACATTACTATTGAATCCACCACACAATCCCGAATCTGATGTTATTACTACATATAGTTTATTTTCACTTTCATTTCCATTAAAATAAACATTTCCACCATCTCTTGAAGCAGTAGTTGCAAGATTCCTTACAATAGGTTCAATTGAATCAATAAATACGCTATTTACTGATAACTCTTTCTTAGTTTTTCTTAATTTTGAAGTGGCAACAAGTCCCATGGCGTTTGTAATTTTTCTCGTATTTTCTACAGATTTAATTCTTTTCTTTATATCAAGAAGTCCAGCTGCACACACGATTTCCACCTCCTAAAGAAGGGCATAGCCTAATTCAAGCTATGCTTCTTTTAAAAATATCTTTTTAAACTCAACTATTGCTTCCTCTAACATAGATTTTATTTCATCAGTTAAAGTTTTTCCTGTAATAATTGATTTTTCAATGTCTCTATGATGAGTATCAATATATTCTAAGAATTCTTTTTCAAACCTTTTAATATCACTAACCTTAATGTCTGATAAGAAATCATTAACTGCAGCATATAGTATTATAATTTGCTTTCCAACTTCAATTGGATTATATTGATCCTGTTTTAATACTTCAACTAATCTTTTACCTTTTTCAAGTCTTCTGCTTGAATCAGCGTCCAGATCAGATCCAAATTGAGCAAAAGCTTCTAATTCTCTATATTGTGCAAGCTCTAATCTTAAAGTACCACTTACTTGTTTCATGGCTTTAATTTGAGCATTACCACCAACTCTCGATACTGAAATACCTGCATTTACGGCTGGTCTTTGCCCTGCATTGAATAAATCAGATTCAAGGAATATTTGACCATCTGTAATAGATATAACGTTAGTTGGTATGTACGCAGTAACGTCTCCAGCTTGTGTTTCTATAATTGGAAGAGCTGTTAATGATCCTCCACCTAATTCTTTAGATAATTTTGCTGCTCTTTCAAGCAATCTTGAATGAATATAGAAAACATCTCCTGGATAAGCTTCTCTACCTGGTGGTCTCTTAAGTAATAATGACATAGCTCTATAAGCCACTGCATGTTTAGAAAGATCATCATATATGATTAATACATCTTTCCCTTGATGCATAAAATATTCTCCTATAGTACATCCCGCATATGGAGCAAGATATTGTAATGGAGCTGATTCCGATGCTGTAGCACTTACAACTATAGTGTAATCCATAGCTCCAGTTTCAGTAAATGTATTTACTAGATGAGCAACTGTAGATTGCTTTTGTCCAATAGCTACATATATACATATCACGTCTTTACCTTTTTGATTGATAATAGTGTCTATACCTATTGCAGTCTTACCTGTTTGTCTGTCCCCTATTATAAGTTCTCTTTGACCTCTACCAATTGGAATCATTGAATCTATCGCCTTGATACCAGTTTGTAATGGTTCATTAACAGAACTTCTATCAATTATACTTGGTGCTGGAACTTCGATAGGTCTAGTTTGAGTTGTATTAGTTGGTCCCTTACCATCTATAGGTAATCCTAATGCGTTAACAACTCTACCAATTAATCCTTCTCCAACTGGAATTTCAACTACTTTACCAGTTCCTTTAACAATGTCACCTTCTTTTATTCCTTTTTCATCTCCTAAAAGAACGCAACCAACATTGTCTTGTTCAAGGTTTAAAGCCATTCCGTATACATCATTAGGGAATTCTAGTAACTCCCCTCCCATACAGTTATCTAATCCATAAACTCTCGAAACACCATCTCCAACTTGGATTATAGTACCAGAATCTACCGTTTTGATTTGTTTTTCGTATTTTTCTATTTCTTTTTTAATAATAGAAGTTATTTCTTCTGGTTTAATATTCATGGATTCACCTCTATTCTTTCTTAATCATTAAATCTTTCATTTCTTCAATCTTTGACTTTATAGTACCATCAATAACATCATTACCAATTTTTACAAAAACTCCACCTAAAAGACTTTTGTCTATTTGAGTATCAAATAGTATAGTTTTTTCGTACTTCTTTTCAAAGATCTCTTTTAATTGTTTTAGTTCATCATCTAAAAGCGGTATAACAGTTTTAACTACACCTCTTATAGTATTTCTTCTTTCCAAATCAATATTTTCCATTTGATTCAGTTTGTCCCTTAATTGAAGAATTCTTCCCTTTTCAATCAAGAGCATTAAGAAAGAAAGTAACTCATCATCAATCTTTCCTTTAAACAAATCAGTAAATAATTGTTTCTTTTTTATTTTATTGATTGTTGGATGCTCAATCACTGCATAGAAATCTTTGTTTTCATCAAAAATATCACAAATCTCTCTCAAATCACGTAAATATTCATCCACTTTATTTTTTTTCTCAGCAATTTCATATAGAGCTAAAGCATATCTTCTATCCAAATATTCATACATATTTACATACCTACCTTAGCAATAAAATCGCCGATAAGTTTCCTATGTGTAACTTCATCTACTTGTTCTCCTAATGCTTTAACTGAAAGCTCAATTGCTAAGTCTACTGCTTGTTTTTTAATTTCATATTCTGCTTTTTCTTTTTCTCTTTTAATCTCTAAGCTAGCTCTTTCTTTTAATGAATTTGCTTCAACTTTGGCATTTTCAACAATTTCTGTATAAAGTTTATCACCTTTAACTCTTTGTTCTTCAGTGATTCTTTTACCTTCTTCTTTAGCTTCTTGTAGAATTTGCTCATTCTTAACCAGATACATTCTAGCTTTTTCAGTATCTTCATCAGCCTTAGTCATCTTATCATCTATGTATTTTTGTCTTTCTGAAATTATTCCTTTTAATTTATTCCAAAAGAAATGTCTTAAAAGCAAAAGTATAATGGCAAAATTGACCCAGTTCATTAATAGTGTTGACAACTTAACTTCCATACTTTATCTATATCCTCCCTTCGGAGTCAATACAATTAACTCATACGAACTCATATTTAGTTATTATTTATTCATTACTATAAATGCCATTACTAATCCATAAATTGCAGTTGTTTCTGCAAGAGCTGCACCTAAAAGAAAAAATGTCATTATTCTTGGTTGTGCTTCTGGTTGTCTTGCTACAGCTTCAATTGCCTTTCCTGCTGCTATACCAATACCTGCACCTGCCCCAATACCAGATAATACAGCTATACCAGCTGCTAAAATTCCAAAACTCATTCTAATTCCTCCTTATTTCTAAAAAAAGTGTGTCTATTTATTTGTATTTAATTTTTACTCTTCTGCAATAGTTTTAATATTAATCATAGTTAACATTGAGAATACTATCATTTGAAGCACTCCATCAAATATATCAAAATAACTATGTAATATAATTGGTAATCCTAGTTGTGCAACAGTTGCTATTGAGCCTAGACCTTCATAAACTAAGTCTACCAATACTACAGCCGCAAACATATTACCAAAAAGTCTGAGTGCTAATGTTACTGGTAATATTACTCTTTCCAATATGTTAAGTGGTAACATGACTGCAAATGGATGAACAAGTCCTTTTCCATAGCCAAGAAGTCCATTTTTTCTAACTGCATTTACATTTACAACCAAAAATGTAAGCAATCCAAATGATGCTGTTATACTTACATCACTTGTCGGTGGTCTGAAACCTATTGCACCCATCCAGTTAAGGGCTAAAAGATAGATCATTAATGTTCCTATATATGGTACAAATGATTCATACTCTCCTCCCATAGTGCCAACTATGAAATCTCTTATGCGTTCATAGATACTCTCTACAGCCGCTTGGGTTTTAGTTGGTTTTAATTTTAGATTTCTTGTTAGTGCAAAAGCAGCTATACATAAAATTAAGATAACAACCCATTCGATTACTATACCTGCTGTAATATCTACTGTATAGCCAAAAATTTTAGGTGACCATATAGGTATAGGCGTAACGTCAGGCAATTTAAACACTTCCTTTCCTTCTTATTATATTTAATCCTATTAGCAGAACATAATGCGAAACAAATCCAGACATATAATAAAGCATGTATGTCATATTATTTCTAAATGGCAAAATAGTAAGCACTATGAAAGCCATTCTAAGAAAAAATTCTAACACAAAAAGCCATCGCCCTATTATGCTTTTGCCTAAATTTTTTTCAATTGTGTAAGCAGATACTAAAAAATTAGCTAATGCTACACATATTCCCACTGCATAAATCCCTGCATATATAAAGGTGGAAGTTAATGTTATCACTAAAGCTATCAATAACCCACTTCCCAAATCATATTTTGTCGCTTTTAGAAGTAGTTTATTCATCTCTTTGTTCATACATACCCCCCTTACCCTCAATATCGATAATTATATCTTTATCTTTATCTTTAATAAAATATTATTTAGAAGTAAAATCGGGTTATTATCGCTGTTATATCATATTATATTGAATTTTCTCCAGAATACTTAGCCATTATTTACTTTTACTCCATTTTTCTTATTTTATGAATATTTATTATTATCAAAAATCATTTTTTTGAATTTTCTGCATTATGAATAATTCTTCTTTTCTTTTTGTTAACATTTTCATTACAAATTTTGTAATTTATTTATCAAAATTTTCTCTGAATTTTGATAAATACTTAGTTTTTTTAATTTTAATGATTATATGCACCTAGTATTCTTTTTATTATTATTGAATATACGAATTAATTGTTATGCAATATTTATTTTTTTCATCTTTTCATTAAATATATATTGTGCTTAAATTTAACTTTGTTTCCCTTGTCACGACTATGTTACAAGGTATTTGAAACTCTTTAATGCTGTTTTCATGTTAATAATCCTTCATATTTGTAAAATATTCATTAAAATCACTTAACTTTAAAAATCTTTGCAGTAATAATTATATATCAATTAACTTTCTCCCTTATTTTATTCTTTGTATTAATTTTTATACTAAACTTATCAAAACATGATAGTTTAAGTAAAAAAGTTACTATGTTAAATACATAGTAACTTTTTGAAGAATCAAAAATTTTTATTAAACTCTTTCTACTATTAGGGCTGTTCCTAATCCGCCACCAATACAAAGTGTTGCAAGTCCTCTCTTAGCATCTCTCTTTTCCATTTCATGAAGAAGAGTTACTAAGATTCTCGCACCAGATGCCCCAACTGGGTGACCTAGAGCAATTGCTCCACCATTTACATTTACTTTTGACATATCAAATTTTAAATCTTTAGCAACTGCTAAACTTTGAGCTGCAAAAGCTTCATTAGCTTCTATTAAATCTAAATCTTCTACTGTTAAATTAGCTTTTTCTAATGCTTTCTTTGTTGCATGGAATGGTCCATAACCCATGATTGCTGGATCTAATCCTTTTGATCCATAAGAAACAATTTTAGCTAATGGTTTAATTCCAAGTTCTGCTGCTTTTTCTGCACTCATAACAACAAATGCTGCCGCTCCATCATTAATTCCAGAAGCATTACCTGCTGTTACTGTACCTTCTTTAATGAATGCTGGCTTTAATTTTCCTAAGCTTTCTGCTGTTGTTCCGAATCTTGGGAATTCATCAGTATCAAATACTTTTGGATCTCCTTTTCTTTGTGGAATAACAACTGGAACTATTTCATCTTTAAATCTTCCAGCTTTAATTGCTGCTTCGGCCTTTTGTTGAGATGCAGCTGCGAAAGCGTCTTGCTCTTCTCTAGTTAATCCCCATTCTTTAGCAATGTTTTCAGCTGTAACACCCATATGATAATTGTTAAATGCATCCCATAAAGCGTCATTTATCATAGAATCAACCATTTTGCCATCGCCCATTCTTTGACCCCATCTAGCAGATTTTAAAACATATGGAGCTTGTGACATGTTTTCCATACCACCTGCAACTATAACTTCAGCGTCTCCAGCTTTAATCATTTGAGCTGCTAAGCTAACTGCTCTAAGTCCTGATCCACATACTTTATTTATAGTCATAGCCGAAACTTCTTGTGGTAATCCAGCTTTAATTGTTGATTGTCTTGCAGTGTTTTGTCCAAGTCCTGCTTGAATTACATTTCCCATAATAACTTCTTCAACTAATTCTGGTTTAACTCCTGCTCTGCTCACTGCTTCTTTAATTACTAATGCTCCTAAATCTGCAGCTGATACATCCTTTAATGCTCCACCAAAAGTACCTAATGCTGTTCTTACTGCACTTACAATAACTACATCTCTCATGTTTGACCTCCTAAAATTTTATAAATTATTTTTATTATTTTTTATTTTTAGCATTTCTCGTTAAAATATTAACATAACTAAATTATAACTGCTATTATTTCTTTTATCAAGTATAATTTGTTAAATTTTAAACAAACTTCATCTTTTAAATTCTTCTACTTCTTTAGAACTTAAATTAAAGTATTTCAATATAGCATCTGCAATTCTTCTTGATGCTATACCATCACCATAAGGATTAATTGATTTACTCATTTTAGAATAAGCTTCTGAATTTCTTAGCAATTCATTCGCTTCATTTACTATTTGATCCACATCAGTTCCTACTAATTTAACTGTTCCAGCTTCAACAGCTTCTGGTCTTTCTGTAACATCTCTTAATACAAGAACTGGTTTTGCCAAGTGTGGTGCTTCCTCTTGCAGCCCTCCAGAATCTGTCATAACCATAAATGATTTGTTCATTAAATTATGAGTTTCTTTAGTATCTAATGGTGATAATAAGTGAATTCTATCTTTTTCTCCAAGTCTTTCAAACACTACATCTTTGACAACTGGATTTAAATGAACTAAATAGACCAATTCCACATCACTATTTTGTTCAACTATTTTATTCAAAGCTATGCAGATATTTTCAATCCCTTCACCCCAGTTTTCTCTTCTATGAGCAGTAATCATTATCACTTTTTTGCTAAAATCAATTTTATTCAGCTCCTCATTTTCGAAGACATAATTTTCTTCAACAGTATGCTTCATAGCATCAATTACAGTATTTCCTGTGATATATATATCACTTTCATTTATTCCTTCTCTTAATAAATTCTCTTTCGAGCCTTTAGTTGGTGCAAAATGTAAATCTGCCAAACTACCAGTTAACTTTCTATTCATTTCTTCCGGAAACGGAAAATACTTATTAAATGTTCTAAGACCAGCTTCCACATGACCAACTTTAATTTGTTGATAAAAAGCAGCTAATGAACCAGCAAATGTAGTCGTTGTATCACCGTGAACTAATATCATATCTGGTTTTTCTTCTTTAAAGACTTCCTCTAGACCCTCTAGAACCCTTCCTGTAATTCCAGTCAAAGTTTGCTTTGTTTTCATTATGTTTAAGTCAAAATCTGGTCTTATATCAAATAATTCTAAAACTTGATCTAACATTTCTCTATGTTGAGCTGTCACGCAAACTTTTGATTCAATTTCCTCTCTTCTTTCTAATTCCTTTACTAAAGGTGCCATTTTTATAGCTTCAGGTCTAGTTCCAAAAATAGTTATAATTTTTTTTCTATTCAATTTATTTCCTCCTAATTTAAGCTATTGTAGATTTTAATCACCTTGCCTATTAAAACTATTAAACTCCGATTTATTTAACCCTAAAAATAAACCCAACTCGCATATGCTTGTTGGATAATTTAAGTGTTAAAATCATAAGAAAAATTAATATCCCGCATTTTTTTCAATTTTTAAAGAATCATCATCCTTTATCCATGAATCTACATCTATTTCTCTATATTCATCATCAGAATCTCTTATGATTACACGTGTAATTCCTGAATTAATTATTAATCGCTTACACATGGAACAGGAATTAGCATCTCTGACATATTCTTTAGTTTTTGCATCTTTTCCAACTAAGTATAATGTAGCTCCAATCATATCTTTTCTTGAAGCACTTATTATTGCATTGGCTTCACTATGAACACTTCTGCAAAGTTCATAATGAGTTCCACGAGGAACGTTAAGCTTTTCTCTTATACAACTATTTAAATCGATGCAATTCTTTCTTCCCCTAGGTGCTCCTGTATACCCAGTAGAAATTATTTCATCATTTTTTACTATTATTGAACCATAATTTCTTCTCAAGCAGGTGCCTCTTTCTAAAACTGTTTCTGCAATATCTAAATAATAATTCTGTTTATCTCGCCTATCCACTTTAATCTTCCCCCAAATGAATTTATTTTGGGTTACCTAAATGACAAAGAGCTGCACTCTTTGTCAGATAACATAATATTATTCTATTTAGTTCCAAACAATCTATCTCCAGCATCTCCAAGACCCGGTACGATATATCCATGTTCATTTAATCTTTCATCGATTGCTGCTAAATAAATATCAACATCATCATGAGCCTTTTGTATAGCTTCTATTCCCTCTGGCGCCCCTACTAGGCACATTAATTTTAAATTCTTTGCTCCTCTATTTTTTAACATTGTCAATGCATCTATTGATGATCCACCTGTCGCAAGCATTGGATCTACTACTATTATATCTCTTTCAGCTATATCCTGAGGTAATTTACAAAAGTATTCCACCGGTTGAAGCGTTTTTTCATCCCTATATAATCCTATATGTCCCACCTTAGCTGCTGGAATTAAATTAATTATTCCATCAACCATTCCAAGACCTGCTCTTAAAATTGGAACTACAGCAATTTTCTTACCTGCAAGCATTTTGCATCTTGCTATAGCTACTGGAGTTTTTACATCAACTTCTTCCATATTTAAATCTCTTGTTACTTCATAAGCCATTAACATCGAAATTTCTTCTACTAATTTCCTGAAATCCTTTGATCCTGTTTTTTCATTTCTTAAAATTGCTAACTTATGTAATATTAGTGGGTGATTTATTTCTGTAACTTTACTCATTATTACTCCTCCATGTTTAACTATTTAGTTATGCTTAATAAAATTTATTTAGAATATTTCTTTTCAATTTCTGAAATTTTGTCTATTCTATTTTGGTGCCTATCTCCCTCAAATTTTGCTGATATAAAAGTTTTTACGATATCTAAAGCAAGGCCTGCCCCAACTACCCTTTGCCCCATAGTTAATATGTTTGCGTTATTATGCTCTCTAGTTGCATGCGCACTAAATGTATCTGAACATAATGCAGCCCTAATTCCTGGAACCTTATTTGCTGCAATACTAATTCCTATTCCAGTACCACAAATTAATATTCCAAATTCATATTCCTTAGCCGCAACTGCTTCCGCTACTGGTAAAGCTATATCAGGATAATCACAAGAACTAACTGAATATGTTCCAAAATCTTTTACTTCATGATTTTCACTTTCTAAAAACTTAACAATTTCATTCTTTAATTCAAATCCACCATGATCGCATCCTATTGCAATTTTCATAATTAAATCATCTCCCTAATTATTTTGATTGGTGAATGATTAATAATTAATGATAAATGATTAAAGTTGAAATTACTATGTAATTTCTTAAAAATATACATTTATAAAAATCTCTTAAAGGGATTTTTTCCGCAATCATTCATTATTCATCATTCATTATTCATCATCCTAAACTTCTATAATATCAAACCCTGCAGCCTTATTTAACCTATTCATTATAGCTATACCTAGGCCTTCTTCCTTGTATCCTTCAGCAAGAACCAAATTTGCTTTTAAATCATCACATTTCCTTAAAGATTCAAATAAATTCTTAGCAACTGTTGACAAATCCATTATACTTCCCATAATTATACAATTACCTTCAGTATATTCTTTTGCATTCTCTTCAACAGTAAGAATACATACCTTTTTACCTTTTTCTATATTATAGTGTACCATTTCTTTTATTTTTTCAATAGTTTTTTTTCTTTCTCCCGAAATTATTGTCACTTTAGCATCAGGCGCATAGTGTTTATACTTCATCCCTGGTGCTTTAGGCTTTAAATTCCCCCCTGGCTTTTCCATTATAGCTTTGTCGATCTCAATTCTCGAATCTATTTCTTTAAGCATTTCTAATGTAATTCCACCTGGGCGCAAAACTACTGGAGGATACACAGTACAGTCAACAATCGTTGATTCTACACCTATATCGCTTTGTGCTCCTCCTAAGATACAATCTACTTTACTATTTAGATCCTCTATACATCTTTGAAAATCTGTTGGACTTGGCCTACCACTTATATTAGCAGAAGGTGCTGCAATAGTTGTATTAGATAATTCAATTAGCTTTCTGGCTATTTCGTTATCGGGCATTCTGATTCCAATAGAGTCTAAATTAGCGCTAGTTACATCTGGTATTATACCCTTTTTTCTTAAAATTATTGTTAGAGGTCCTGGCCAGAACTTATCTATAAGTTTTTTTGCAACTACCGGAACTTCTCTTGCATATAATTCTATGTTCTTTGATGAAACATGAATTATTAGTGGATTATCCTGCGGTCTCCCCTTCGCTTTAAATATCTTTTTTACCGCTTCAGAATTTAATGCATCAGCTCCTAACCCATAAACAGTTTCTGTCGGAAAAACAACAGTACCTCCATTCATAATAAATTCAGCAGCTTCTTTTATTTTGTCCTCGTCTTTTTCAACATTACTTATTATACTAACTTTAGTCTCCAAGCGCCTTACCTCCTCTCTCACTCCTTTAATTAACTGGTCACTTCAAGTTCCATTAAACTATAAGCTGTCCTCTAGCGATCTTTATGTTCTGTATACTATCATCAGTATAAACAGCCTTAACACAATTCTTATATATTAAATCTAACAATAAATATTTCTTTAATCCGCCTCTTTTAATTACCTGAAAATAATAATCTCTATTGGGGCTTGCTTTATTAATAACATTATATTGCTCGGAAATTTGCGGATATCTCTTTAAAAAATTTTGATCTACTAGCCTTAATCCTCTATTCTTAAATTTTACATTCGTTATTAAAACAATCTCTAAATCATAATCTGATTTATTTGTATGTACTAGGACAACTTTGTCACATATAATTAAATATTCTTTAACAAAAATTCCCGTTTTAAATATCAATCTATTGTTTAAGTATCTATACTCTACTTTATAACCATTCATTTTAACAATGATAGCTACTACTATCAAAAACTCAATAAAGATTACATAACTTATATAAAATATAGTAGTTAATCCCGTTATTAACAGTATTATAGGAAGAAATAGTGCAATAACAACCATAGAAATCAAAAATATTTTAAGATGAGATTTTTCCTTTTTTATAGCTTTATATATATCCATAATTAATCCCCTAAATTACTTTTAATGCATATTATGTCTAAAGCCCTACATAATATAATGCAAGGCTTTGTTAAGTAATTAATTATTACATTTGTGTATTTCCCATGGATTTCATTTTTTCAGCTTGATCTGCTGTGATAAGTGCATTTATCATTTCATCAAGATCTCCAGCTAAAAATGTATCTAACTTATATAAAGTTAATCCTATTCTATGGTCAGTAACTCTTCCTTGTGGGTAGTTATAGGTCCTAATTCTTTCACTTCTATCTCCGGTTCCAACTTGACTCTTTCTATCTTCAGCGATTCCTTCTGCTCTTTCTCTCTCTGCTTGTTCATAAAGCCTTGACTTTAAAACTTTCATAGCCTTTTCTTTGTTTTTTAATTGTGATTTTTCATCTTGACATGAAACCACAAGGCCTGTTGGTAAATGAGTAATTCTAACAGCTGAATCTGTTGTATTAACACATTGTCCCCCATTTCCTGAAGCTCTAAATACATCTATTCTTACATCTTTATCTAAAACTTCTATTTCAACATCGTCCACCTCTGGCAAAACCGCTACTGTAGCTGTTGAAGTATGAATCCTTCCGCTTGACTCAGTATCTGGCACTCTTTGTACTCTATGAACGCCGCTTTCATATTTTAGCTTAGAATAAGCGCCATTACCCTTTATCATAAAGACAACTTCCTTGAAACCACCTAGATCTGTCTCATTTAAACTCATAATCTCTGTGGCCCATCTTTGAGTTTCAGCATACCTAGTATACATTCTGAATAAGTTATAAGCGAATAGTGCAGCTTCCTCACCACCTGCACCCCCTCTGATTTCAATAAATACATTCTTATCATCATTAGGGTCTTTAGGAAGTAATAAGATTTGAATTTCTCTTTCTAATTCAGCTTCCCTATTTGTGAGATCTGTTATTTCTTCATTTAACATTTCTCTCATCTCTCTATCACTTTCGCTGCTTAACATTTCCTTGTTAGCCTTTAAATCTTCAGTTACTTTCTTGTAATCTCTATATGCATTTACTATAATTTCTAAATCAGCATGTTCTTTGCATAATTTTCTCCATTCATTCTGATTTTGCATAATTGAAGGATCACTAATTTTAACTGATAATTCATCATATTTATTTTCTATAAATTCTAATCTATCTAATAACATTTAATCACTCCGTACTTTTTTTTTCACATTTCTACATTATATCACAACTTAAATCAGTTAACAATTAAGAGTTAACAGTGTACAGTTGAAGATGAAGCTCATAAAGAAAGTCTTACTAACCAAATACAAGATTTGGAGCATTACTTTTTACTGCGTAATTTCTTTAAATATATTTTTGAAAAACCTATGGCTTTCCTTCTATAATTGTTAACTCTTAACTGCCATAACTATCCTATCTAGACTAGCAAAATCTTTAATTACTTTTATATCCTTAAAATTATATTCTTCCATCAACGATTTTACTGCTTCTCCTTGATTATACCCTATTTCAAAGGCTAATATTCCAGATTCTTTCAGCACATACTGACTTTGCAGAATTATTTTTTTATAGAATTCTAACCCATCAGCACCACCATTTAGGGCTGTGTGCGGCTCATAATTTTTAACATCGTCCATAAGATTATCTATTTCCTCTTCCTCTATATAAGGGGGATTAGAAACAATGATATCATAATTTTTTTTATCCTCTATAGCTTTTTCCAGCAAATTACTCTTTATAAATGTAACTCTATCTTCCATATCATTTTTCTTTATATTTATTAGTGATACCCTTTCTGGAACAGGATAATAATCTATTAAATCTACCTTTACATTTTTCCTATAGTGTGCCAATGCAATACCAATTGCACCAGAACCACAGCACAAATCGCATATTTGCTTCTCCTCATTTTCTTCTATACTTTTAAGCACTTCATCCACAAGTATTTCAGTATCATCTCTTGGAATTAATACACCTTCTTCAACATATAATTCAATTCCCATAAACTCACACTTATTTAAAATATATTTAACCGGCATTCTATTTCTTCGTTTTTCAATTAAATCGAAATATTTTTTGGCATTTTCTTCGCTTATTTCTTCTTCTTTGTTTGTAATTAAATAAATTCTATTTTTTTCAATTACGCTCCCCAGCAATAACTCAGCATCCAATCGTGCTGTATCAATCCCCTTTTCTTTTAAGGTAAAAGTTCCTGCTTTTAATAATTCCTCAATATTCTTATTAGGTTCTTTAATTCCTTCTGCTGCTTTTAAAGATGCAATAGCAACTTCAATTTGTGAATCATCCGGTTCCTTAGTAGTTAGCAATTGCAACTTAAGACCTGGGTAAGCTATTACTTTAGCTAACATGTTATCATTTTTGCCTAGCCACTTTATAAGCTCATAACTTATACCGGTTACTAACGGTATAAGAACAATTCTAATCACTAACCGCTGAACAATTCCACCCCAGCCGGTAAAAGAAAATACTATAATGCTAACAAGCATGACTAAAAATAAAAAATTCGTACCACATCTCGGATGTAGTCTTGGTTGTTTTCTGACATTTTCTACCGTTAACTCTTCCATAGCTTCATAGCAAAATATTGTTTTATGTTCAGCCCCATGATATTGAAAAACTCTGTATATATCATCAAGTTTACTTATGAAAAACATATATAATAAAAGGACTATTATTCTTATACATGCCTCAATTAAATTTAACATTATATTAGAGATACTTAACCCTTTAAAAAACGAAGCAATACCTGTTGGCAATGCAACAAAAAGTCCTATAGCAAGAATAAAAGAAATAAACATTGTTATCCCCATTAGTACATCATTAGCTTTTTTACCTAGTTTATCTTCCAGCCATTTTTCAAATTTCGATGGTTCCTCATCTTCACCCTCTAAAAATGTAGCAGAATAATTTAATGATTCCATCCCAACCTTCATTGATTCTACTAGTACAAAAAAACCTCTGAGAAAAGGTATATTTAGTATAGGATACTTTTTAGTTATTGGTCTGTTATCTTTATAGTCTATTTCTATATTTCCTTTAGGAGTTCGAACTGCTGTTGCAAGACTTTTACTGCCTCTCATCATAACTCCTTCTATTACAGCTTGACCCCCAACATCACGTCTTTTCATTAAATAATCACTTACTCTCTTTTATTATTTTTCTTTGTATTTGTAATAACACTCTCCACATAATGATTCATATTCAACATTATCCTGCTCATCTATAGCAATTTGCTCCCCTTCAAATACAAATCTATTATTTATTTTTCTTCCATTAAATATAGCTTTTTTACCGCACGCGCATATTGTTTTCATTTCCTCTATACTATGTGCTAGCAAAAGCAACCGTATACTCCCTTCAAATCCATTCATTTTAAAATCCGTTCTAAGACCATAGCATATTATAGGTATATTAATCTTAACTGCTATTTCAAATAATTGATCAATCTGTTCAGACTTCATAAATTGAACTTCATCTACTAATATACAATCTATTTTTTTGCCGTTTGTTAAATAATTATGTACTATATTTAAAATATTATCATTTTCGGAAATTAATAAATCTACCTGCCTATTTACTCCTAGTCTAGATACAAGCGTATCCCCGCCTTTATTATCAATCAAAGGCTTTATAATAATCACTCTCATTCCCCGCTCTTCATAATTATAAGCAACTTGCATTAAATGAGTTGACTTACCTGAATTCATAGCCCCATATCTAAAATATAATTTACTCATACATAAAGTACTCTCCTTCTAAAGGTATCATACACGATTATATCATTTAATACTAATCATAAAAAGATATTTTTATATAATTACACCCCATAATTTATTATTGACGCTAATTTTCCACTATGCTATAATTTAGAGGTTGTTATTGAATAATTAACATAAGTTCATATAATTGAAAGAGGTGAATAATAATGAGAGAAGGCATACATCCAGAATACCACCACGAAACAGTGGTTAAGTGTGCATGTGGAAACACTTTCACTACAGGTTCTGTTAAATCAGAATTAAAAGTTGAAATATGCTCTAAATGCCACCCATTCTTCACTGGAAAACAAAAAATTGTTGACGTTGGTGGAAGAGTTGATAAATTCAACAAAAGATTCAACCTTGGCAGCAAGTAATAACCTGAGGGAAAGACAATGTCTTTCCCTTTTTGTTAACCTTAATAGATATAGAAAAACGGTTATTTGTCCATACATTAACATAAAAAATTTTTTATCTACATAATATTAAGATAATTAACTATATTTTAATACATTACCATACATAATTTAATATTTAAATTATATAATAAACATGGTAAACTATGTAATATAATACAATCGAAATGAGTGACTTTCATGAAAAAAGTATTAATCTTAACAACATCTACAGGACAAGGACATAATCAAGCTGCTGCATCTGTAGCAGAATCTTTTGAAAGTGCTGGTTACCAAATCACCAAGCTTGATTTTCTAGCTAAAAACAGCAAATTTCTTAATGACATTATAGTAATGGCATATGAAATTTCTGCCTCAAAGTTTCCAAGAACTTATGGCTTATTTTACAAACTAACCGACAATAAATTCATTAACAAATTTTTAAAACATGTTTTCTTTTTGACTAGAAAGAAAGTTTCCAGGCTTATAAACGAAATACAGCCTGATATCATTATAGCTACTCACTCTATTAATATAAGTGTACTTTCAGACTTAAAAAAACAAGGATTGAAGACTCCATTCATTTTAGTAGTTACTGATTTTAAAGCTCATTATCTCTATGTAGATTCTTGTGTTGACGCTTACATTACCGGAAGTAACTATACTAAACAATCACTGATAGACAGAAATATTAACCCTGATAAGATTTATCCTGTAGGCATCCCTATAGACAGTAAATTTTATACCGAAATTACATCCGCCGATACCCTAAAAGATGATGAATATTTTAATTTATTACTTATGGGTGGAAGCCTCGGATTAAGCAAAATATTTCTAGTTCTGAAGGAATTATTAAAAAACACAAATAAGTTAAGAATTACGGTTGTTTGTGGTAAAAATAGTCACCTAAAAAACAAATTAATAAAATACTGTAAAGATAATGAATTTGAAAATAAAAAACTTCACATATTAGGTTTCACCAAGGATATATCTTACCTAATGGATTACTGCGATGTAATAATATCTAAGCCTGGCGGTTTAACTGTCACTGAATCCATTGTTAAAAATATCCCATTAGTAATTCCTTTTGCTATCCCTGGTCAAGAAAATGAAAATATTGATTTTCTCACTACCGAGGGATACTCTATTTATGTTAAAAATATTAATAAAATTAACGATACAATTAATCATTTAATCCAAAATCCAGAGGAGTTAAGCAAAATGAGGTCTAAACTCAAGGAATTATCTTCAACATATTCTCTAACAAAAATAGTTAAGATAGCAGATCAATTGATTTCAAACAAATAAAAGGATGACCACTCATTAATATTGGTCATCCTTTTATTCTTATTGAGTTTTCTTTTGAAAAGCACTTATAAATTCCTTATTATCTGTAGTTTTAGACAACATATTGATAAGATTTTCTGTAACATCATCTGCATTTCCATCTTTGTACATTATCCTTCTTATAGAAAATGCAACTTCTAACTCGTCTTTAGATAAGATTAAATCTTCTTTTCTAGTTCCTGATTTATATATATCTATAGCCGGGAAAATTCTTCTTTCTTGCAATCTTCTATCTAAATGAACTTCCATATTTCCAGTTCCTTTAAACTCTTCAAAAATCATATCATCCATTCTTGATCCAGTCTCTATAAGAGCAGTTGCAAGTATAGTTAAGCTTCCACCCTCTTCAATTTTTCTTGCCGCACCAAAGAATTTTTTAGGCATTATTAGCGCACCTGGATCAAGACCTCCTGATAAAGTTCTACCTGTAGGATTTATTGTTAAATTATATGCTCTAGATAGCCTTGTTATACTATCCATAAGAATAACAACATCTTTCCCTTGTTCAACCATTCTCTTAGCTCTTTCTAAAACCATTTGGGCTACCTTAGCATGATTTTGTGGTTCTTCATCAAAAGTAGAATAAACTACATCCCCATTTATAGATCTCTTCATATCTGTAACTTCTTCTGGTCTTTCATCTATAAGTAATACTATTAATTTAACTTCTGGATAATTCTTAGAAATATTCTGAGCTACCTTTTTTAATAAAGTAGTTTTACCAGCCTTAGGCGGAGCTACAATAATTCCTCTTTGCCCTTTCCCTATTGGACAAATTATATCCATCAATCTAGATGCTAAATCATTTTTATCAGAAGTCTCTAATCTCAACCTCTCTTTAGGATATATAGGAGTTAAAGTTTCAAATGATTTTCTGCCTATAGCTTTTTCTGGATGCTCACCATTAACTTTTTGAACAAACAAAAGGGCTTTAAATTTTTCTGTTTCTTTTGCTTCCCTTACTTTTCCTTCCACTTCATCGCCAGTTCTTAAATTAAACCTTCTAATTTGCGACGGAGATACATATATATCATCACTACTAGTTAAGTAATTCTTACATCTTAAAAATCCAAAGCTGTTATTTTCTAAAATTTCTAAAATTCCTTTTGCTACATTGGATTCATCTATCATTTCTTTCAAGTTTTCTTTTTTCTCTGCACTTTCATCCTTAGACACAATTTCTTCCTTTTTCTCAGTATCACCACTCGCTTTTGTAGTTTCCTTATTATTAATTCTTTCTTTAGTATCTTGAGGTTTTTCCGCAACTTTTGGAGCTATATTCTCTCTCAAAATAACGCCATCTTTTTCTATAAAATTATTAGAACTTTTTAATATTTCTTCTATCAACTCATTTTTTTTATACTTAGATATATTCTTAACGCCCAAATCTTTAGCAATATCTTTTAAGGCTGTTAATGTCATACTTTCGTATTCTTGTTTTGTCAAATTTCCACCTCCAATTTATAGACTGTTAATCTATAAAAATCATTTTTATAAAATTTTTTCTTTTACTTGCAATTGGAAAACTAATAATAAGATGATTAGATGTGATATACATTTTAGGGATAATTCAGAATATCCTTTTGAACTTTAATTTTAACATTTTAGGAATTTTCATAAAAAATTAATATCAAATTTTATTTAATTTATTATATATCAATTTTATATAATTTTGAACTGGTAAATTATTACGATAAATTCACCAGTTCATGTATTTATTATTCTCAAAATTATTATATATTAAACTTGTTAATAAAACAATTTTTACTTTGATTTATTTTCTTTTAATGCTGCTTCTATAAAACCTACAAATAATTTATGTGGTTTATTTGGCCTTGATTTAAGTTCTGGATGGAATTGAACTGCAACATACCAAGGATGGTCTTCAACTTCAACAATTTCAACTAATCTTTCATCAGGACTAGTTCCTACAATTTTCATTCCTGCTTCAATTATTTGTTTTCTAAATTCATTATTGAATTCATATCTATGTCTGTGTCTTTCACTTATAGTTTCTTTCTTATAAGCTTTATAAGAATTACTATTTTCATCTAATTCACAAGGATATTGACCTAGTCTCATAGTACCACCAAGATTTTCTATATCCTTCTGATCTAACATAAGATCTATTACTGGATGTTTTGTATCCGGATTTATCTCTGAGCTATTAGCATCTTCATATCCCAATACACTTCTTGCATACTCAATAACAGCGCATTGCATTCCTAGACAGATTCCTAAGAAAGGTTTTTTGTTTTCTCTTGCCCACTTTATTGCAGCAATTTTACCTTCTATTCCTCTATCTCCAAATCCGCCTGGAACTAAAATTCCATCTACGTCATTAAGCATTTCTTCAGCATTGCTGTTTTCAATATTTTCTGCATTAACCCATTTTATTTCTACTTTAGAATCATTAGCAAATCCACCATGACTTAATGCTTCAACTACTGATATGTACGCATCATGTAATTCAACATATTTACCAACTAAAGCTATTTTCACGTTATTCTTAAGATTTTTTATTTTCATTACCATTTCAATCCATTCAGAATTATCTATATCTCTACATCCTAAATGTAATTTCTCACACACAAGATTGTCTAATCCTTCTGAATGCAACATTAATGGTACTTCATATAAATGCTCTGCATCAAGATTTTGAATTACTGATCTTCCATCTATATTACAGAATAAACCTATTTTAGCTTTAATATCATCTGTCAGTTCTTTCTCAGCTCTACAAACTATTATATCAGGTTGAATACCTATCATTCTTAATTCTTTTACAGAGTGTTGAGTTGGTTTCGTTTTTAATTCTCCTGCTTTTCCCAAGTACGGTACCAATGTAACGTGGATATAACAAACATTTTCTGCTCCAACTTCACTCTTAATTTGTCTAATAGCTTCTAAAAATGGTTGAGATTCTATATCACCAACAGTTCCACCAATTTCAGTTATTACTACATCAACATCTCTTTCATTTGCTACTTGATACACCTTATCCTTTATTGCATTTGTTATATGAGGAATTACTTGAACTGTAGCCCCAAGGTATTCTCCTCTTCTTTCTTTTTCTATAACCGAACTGTATATTTTACCAGTTGTAACATTTGAGTTTAAAGTTAAATTCTCATCTATAAATCTTTCATAATGACCTAGATCTAAATCTGTCTCCGCACCATCATCAGTCACAAAAACTTCTCCGTGCTGGTATGGACTCATTGTTCCTGGATCTACATTTAAATATGGATCAAATTTTTGAATAGAAATTTTAACCCCCCTATTCTTTAACAATCTCCCAAGAGATGCCGCTGTTATCCCTTTTCCGATTCCTGAAACAACTCCACCTGTAACAAAAATGTATTTTGTATTCATTTTTATCCTCCCTATGTAAAAAAATGATATATAATCTTACTATTGACATTTCAATCAATCGATGCTATAATGTATATTACCCCATAAAATATATTATGGGGTATCTGTGTTGCTTGATAACATAGGTATTATATTATCACATATTTGTATTAATATCTAGTCTTTTTTTATAAATTAGTTATACTATTCTTTCCTATATTATTTTCTAGTTCAAAATACCTTTCTCTAAAAAGCTTATTTATCAATAACTTTTCTTCAGCCAACTTTACACTGTTATTTATACTCTTTGCCGTTTTAAGTTTAAGTATCTCTTTAATCTGATCAACTTCTAGGCAATGATTATTCTTTAATATTAACAATAATATATATTTATTGTCTCTATTTTTTAATAATTCTATAAATTTTTCTTCACCTATTCCATAATAACTACATATATTATTCAATATCTTTAAATATTTCAATTTATTTTCCATACATATCCCTCCCTTTCAAATTATATCCTGTTATTTTTTAAATTAATCAAATATATTTCAATCTTTTTTATTCTTTCAAAAGAGAGGCTGATGTCATATTTTTTATTGCATATAATTTAATTAAGCCTTATATCAATTGTCAAATTAGTCTTCAATGCTGGTTGTCCACCAATTTCTAATATGTACATTGTACTTATAACTCCACCATTTTCATTAACATTTATATCAAGTTTCCTAGTATCTATTTTTATATCCATTATTCCATATGGCGTTTTATATAAAGATACTGTCTTTTGCTTATCTTTAAACTCCATTCTAGTTTCTGTGGTCCCTTCCCTAATTAAATCAAAGGAATCTTTTCTTATTATTATCGTAGTTTTTGTTCCTTCCATTCCAGAAAGTTTTGTTTCTTCGTACTCTACCTTAAACCCATCCTGCATTTCATAAAAATCTCCTGGAGTTACTAATCCTATTAAATCTTCTTCATCATTTATAACAGTACTATCAACAGTAATAATTGCTTTTTTATTCATAATTAACCTCCAAATGTTATTTTATATTTTTCATTTGCTTTGTAATCTAATTTACAAAGTATAATGCAGATTTACTTTCAAAAGTAATCTTAATTGAAAATTATAGTTACAAAAATAATATCTACATTGTACTTTTTTAAATTTATACACATGATGAAATATCTTATTACTTCAAATGTCTTATAACTCTGTTTTTTAACTAAATAAATCCTTAAACATCTCTACGATTTTAAATTTTATTTGTATATTATTATTTCCCTTATCATCATCTTCTTGCTTACTTGGTTCATCTTTATCCTGATTTAATTGCTCATGCAAATTAGATTGGTTTTCACTTGATTTTATTTTTTCTTCTGTTTTATCATACTCTACTTGCGCCTTTGACTCATCAACAAAACATAATGGCGGAAACATTACACACCACCAATTTCTCCCTTGTCCACTTCCTATGATTATCCTAAAGGCCTCATAGTTACCTTGTGGTAAAGTTATGTTACCATAAGACTTTTCAGGGAAATTTTCTCTAGATAATTGAACCTGTACATTATATCCATAATTATTTTCTTTAATTACTTCTTCTGCAATTTTCTTTACTTCCTGCATTCTGTCTTTTATAATTTGCCTAGACTCATCTAAGGATGCTGACTTATTTAAATAAGGATATAAATAATCTATTACTTTATCTTTAACTTTTAATTTTAATTTTTGGTCATCATCATTATCACTATTCGCTATTACATGAAATCTTATTAATGAATCTTTAACCTCATCATAATTAAGTACCCTATTATTCTCTATATTATCAGTATTTTTACTAGTTCCAACCAGGTTAACCTTAAAATTACTACCATTATTCCCTTGTACGCTTGTACACCCACAGGCAAATATAATTATAGTTAAACTTATCAAAACAGTAAAAATAATTTTTTCAAATTTTAAATTTTTTTTCATAACTAAACCCCCTTGTAGTTCAAAGTATTACCACTTGGGGGTTTTTTATACACTTTCTAACTTAAATTGTTCTTGTAATAAATACGTCTTTATACTTCTTCTTCATATTATCATAACATATTTGTGCTTTTAACATATCATCAAAAAAAGCAAAAACTGTAGGGCCACTTCCACTCATCATACTGCCAATAGCACCATTCAATTTTGTTTCTTCCTTGATATTTGAAATGATTCTATGCTTTTTCAAAGTTACATTTTCTAATAAATTTTTCATATTATTTACTACACAATAGATATCATCATTTTCCATTCCCTTAATTATTTCATCTATTCTAGGATGAAGAACAACCTTTGATAGATCAAAAGCTTTATATACTTCTTTAGTTGATACACCAAAAGGCGGTTTTATTAAAACTAAAATTTTATTTTGAAATTTTTTTAATGGAGTAATTCTCTCCCCAATACCTTCACACAATGCTGTTCCACCATTTATGCAATAAGGAACATCCGCACCTAGCTTTAATCCTAGCTCTTTTAATCTTTCATCATCAGCATTTATATTAAACAACTTATTCATAAGCTTTAAAACTCCTGCAGCATCAGTACTACCTCCAGCCAATCCAGCTGAAACAGGAATATTTTTAACTAAATTTATGTCAACTCCATCATTAATAGAATAAACTTCCTTGAACAGTTTTGCTGCTTTATATGCCAAATTTCTTTCATCCGTAGGAACATAGTGTTTATTACACCTTAAGTTTATTCCAGAATTACTTCTCTCAATTTCAATTATGTCATATAAATCTATTGTCTGCATTATCATTTTTAACAAATGATATCCATCATCTCTTTTTCCTACAACATCTAAGGCAATATTTATTTTTCCATAAGCCTTAATCTTCATTCTTATATATCTCCTCTGCACATTTTAACAATATTTTATCATAGGTAAAAAATCTTGTCTAATAAAGTTATACAAGGAGGATTTTATATAATTTTATTCTTGTTAGATTTTAGGCTTGTTATAGCGGAAAATTATAAATAAATTTTGCACTTAAATAAAAACTATATATTATTAATATATTGCCTATATCTTTTTGCACTTACTGTAGCTACTTCTTTTAGTGGTTCATTATTTATAAAATTTACAAGCGGTTCTAGTTTTTCGTAAAACACTACAATTATATCATTTTTATTACTACTCTCTACCGCATACTTTAAAGCATCTACTTCATCTAAACATATATCTACATTTGCATTTTTATTTGCTTCTAGTATAGATTTTTCTAAAATTTCTGCAATTTCACCGACTTTTCTGCCACGTCTATCTTTATCTTCTTTTATTATTATTTTGTCAAAACTGTTAGCACATAACTCTCCAATTGCATATCCAATATCATTTTTTCTATCTCCTGGTATTCCAATTACACCAATTAAATTATTTTTTTCTTTTATTTTTTCTAATGAGGATAGTACAGCCCTATATCCTTCAATATTATGGGCATAATCTAAAATAATCTTTCTATCATAATAGTTATATACATTAAATCTTCCACTATTATCCTTACTATCAGATTTGAAATCCATAAATCCTTTACTAATCATGCAATAATCAATACTTAACCCTACTAATCCACCGCACGCTGCCATAGCATTTTCAATATTATATTGTAGCTGTCCATTAAAAGAAATAGGAATTTCTTTTATTGAGACAATTTCATATTTCTTCTTATTATTAATTACACAAATCATGTCATTTTCTATAAAAACTGCTATTTTACCACTAGATATATTTTCTTGTATCAATGGATTTTCTTTAGATTTTGAAAAATAAATTTTTTCAGCTTCAAATCTATTAATTATTGCCTTACTATATTTGTCATCAGCATTTATTACTACAAAACCATCTTTTTTGACAGCTTCTCCAATTAATGCTTTTGCAAAACTTAACTCTTCAATTGTATTAATCCCATCTAGGCCTAAATGATCATTGGTTATATTAGTTATAATTCCTACATTAGCAAGATCATATGCCAGCCCTTTTTTTACCAATCCACCCCGAGCAGTTTCTAAAACAGCTACATCTACATCCTTATTCATTAGTATTGTCCTTGCACTTTCAAATCCTGTGTCATCACCCTTATGAATACACTTGTCATTTAAATATATACCATCAGTACAAGTCATTCCTACGGTATTACCCATCTTTCTTAACACATGACCTATTAGTCTTGTAGTAGTAGTTTTTCCATTTGTACCTGTAATGGAAATCACAGGAATATTGCTAGGTTTGTCATCATAAAGCATTTCGAGTATTGCTTTACCAACATTACGAGCCTTTCCCTTCGAAGGATAATGATGCATTCTTATTCCCGGAGCAGCATTTATCTCTAAAATAACTCCATTATTTTCTTCAAGAGGAACTCCAATATCTTTTGTGCAAATATCAACTCCACATATATCTAACTCTAAAGTTTTTGCAGCGTTTATACAATACTCGATATTTTCCTCGCAAATATCGTCTGTACAATCCACAGCCATACCACCTGTTGAAAGATTAGCGTTTTCTCTAAGTAATATCTTTTCTCCTTTTTTAGGAATATATTCTAATGTATATCCTCTCTTTAACAAACATGAAGTTAATTCTGTATTAATCTTTATTTTTGTTAGAGCTTTTTCATGATCTTCGCCTCTTAAAGGATCCTCATTAATAATATCAATTAATTCTCTTAGATTATTCTTTCCATCTCCAATGACAAAAGGTGCTATTCTTAAAGATACAGCTACCACTTTATAATTAACTACACAAACTCGATAATCTTTTCCTTCAAAATATTTTTCAATGATAATATCTTTTTGACTTTTTCGCAAATTCATATATGAATCAACTAATTGTTTTTGATTTTTTATATTAAGTACTACACCTTGACCTTTATTTCCACATTGAGGTTTTAACACTACTGGATATCCTATTCTTTCTGCTTCCTGCAATAATCCTATCAAATTAAACACTTTGCTTCCGTCTGCTACTGGAATATTTTGATTAGCAAGCAATTGTTTTGTTAGGAGCTTATCACAGGAAATGTCAACACTTACGCATTTAGTTTTATTTCCTATTGAAGCCTCAATAATTTTGCTTGCCTTGCCATACCCAATTTGATAAATATTACTATCTCCAAGTTGCATAACTGGGAGATTATATTCTTTTGCAGCATCGCAAATTGCTTTTGTTGTAGAGCCCATTTGCTCTTTTTGTAAGATGTCTTTTACAATCTCTATTCTTCCTTGAAAGTCTATAGGATTTTGCTTTATTAACGAGTTAATTAAATCAATCGCAACATTAGCCGTCTCTATTACTGTGTTTTTATATTCATATTGAACAATTATATAGTACATGTCACCTTCAATTTCTCTTGCCTTTCCATAGGAAACATCTATACCTAAATTATTCTGTATTGCAATCATTATATGTTCACAAATATGTGCTAAATAGGTTCCTTCTTTTAGTCGCTTAACAAACCCGCCCTCTTCATCAATTCCACACCTATGATTTTTGAGTTCAGGTATAATATTTACAAGATTAAAATTGAAATTAGGTATTTCCTTACTTGGTATTTCAGAATATCCTTCTAAATCAATATCTATTCTAATACACTTCTTATGGGAATAAATATTTTGCCCTTCATATATTCTCTTTTGTATTATCTTCATGACTAAACTTTTCCTCCTCAAAAGGTGACTTTTTTATAAGATCAAATTTATTTCCATCAGTTAATATATGCAATCTTACGTTATGCATACTTAATATGTCATCTGCATATAATTCTGAAACATTTGTATATGTAATTTCACTGCCATCGATAAAATAAACTGCTCCTTCGCCTATAACTTCTATCATTCCAGATTGATTAACTACTATTCCTGTATTTTCATCTATTCCTATTCCTAAAACTTCAGGATTCTGTGCTATTCCTGTTAATAACCTTCCTATTCTCCCTCTTTGAGCAAAGTGTTGGTCAATTATAACATCTTTAATTAATCCCAATCCCGGGGCCATTTTTAATGTACATTTTCTTGGTGAATCTTCATCTTCACCTTGAACAATCATTGTATCACTCATTACGGATGCTCCGGCTGATGTCCCTACAATAAATGCTCCTTCTCGGCATGCTTCCTTTAAAGCGTCATAAACTGGAGTTCCACCAATTAAACTTGTTATTCTTAATTGATCACCTCCTGTAAAAAATATTAATGAAGATTCTTTAATTAATCCTACATTCATCTCATCGAATGCTTCGGTCCTTTCATTAATATCTAATACTTTTATATTCTTTACATTGAGCTCTCCAAAAACCTCTTTATATTTATTAGCGGCTTCTTTTGGATATTCAGTTGCAATTGTTGCAACTAATAAAATGTCATCATTTTTATTAATTGAATTACAAACTCTTCTTAAGATTTCTTTTTTACCTTCTTTATCTTCGGCTCCTCCAATAATTATTAAATTGCCACTTAAAACTTTTTTCAATTTTTATCACCTCATATCATGCATTACATATTCTATCCAGCAAATTTAATAATTATTCAAAAATTTAACCACAACAAAGGAGAGGTTTTAAGATAACTTTAGAGTCATCTTAAAATCTCTCCTTATAAGGCAAGTGAAAAAATAATAAGCTTAAAATATGAATTGATTATTTTTTAAAAAATTGCTCTTCCTGGAATTATTAATTTTCGTCCTTCCTCAATATGTTCTGGATCCTCAATCCTATTTATTTTAATCAAATCATCAACTGTTGTATTATATTTTTTAGCTAAATTCCAGTACGTATCCCCTGGACCTACAACATAAATGGTTATACTGGCTTTCTTTTCTGGAATACTTCCCTCTTCTTCAACTATGTCTGAAATGAATTCTTTATTAGTTTTATACAAAATTTTTCCTAATAGTATAACATTAGCTTTAACTGCTATACTATTTCCTTCTATCGCTGCATCCATATTTTCTAAACTACCCTTTACTATGGATTTCATGCTTTCATCTGCGCCAAGAATATCAATCATAGCTGAAAATGGTATTTCAGCTTTAATATGTGATAAATATTTATCTTCATCAGTTGTTTTGTATAACACATCTGCTTTAATAATTCCTTCTACAACGACTCTATCTCTCATAACTTGTTTATCAGTTAATATCACAGTGCCATTTGCAGATATAATATGTTCAGGTCTTGGATCATTTTCTTTTAGTTGAATATTATATTTAATTACTGATTCGGAGCTATTTATTCCATGAAGAATACCAACTTCATGCTCATCTTTTTTTAGCCCAAGTAAACACTTAGTAGAATATGCATCTTTAATAGTATCTATGTTTTCTTTTGAGTATATTTTTACATTTGCTTTAACAACAAATTCATTGTTTATAATTCTTACTTCTCCCAAATCATCTTCTTCTAACATTAAGTCATTGTTCGCAACTTCATATGAAACTGTTGGAATCATATCAGAGGTAATACCCTTGATTTCTTCTTCTTTTGATAAATAAATATCGTCTTCTAAAGGAATTATTTCTTTAGAATCATCACCTTTATACAAAATATTTAATTTGCAATAACATCCCAAGTAAATTTTATCTTCTAAAATTTTTATTTCCTTTTTATGAAGTAATAGAGAACACTTTAATATTTTGCTTATCTGAGGCTTATCCATCCCCACCCTGATCATAGATTTACCAACTAATTCTGCATCTTCAGTTGCACTAATTTTATTTATGCTTTCTGTTTTCTTTAGAACTTCTACATCGTCACATCCTTCGATGTCTTTTACAAACTCAAATTCATTACTCTTATAAAGCTCCCACTCTACAGTAATTATGCCTTGAATTGATATTTTTCTCTCATTCATTATATTGGCTTCAATATGTTCAACATTGCACGATGCCTCACAAATAACTCTATTTTCCCCTTGATTTAAATCAATATTATTTGTGAAGTTTTGATTATAATTGACTGAGCTTGCAACAAAGCCATCTTCTTTAGCCAAATATATTACTGTATATTCAACTTTTCCTTCTATAATTATTTTATCACCAATTAGTTCTTTATTAGTTATCATTGGTCTAGCTTCAACAGTTAATATTTCCTGTACATCTGGATGAGTATCAGGGATTAAATATTCATCTTTCAATACTGTATTAGAATTATTCTCTCTAAGTAATTGTTCGAATTGTACATTTTCTTTTACAATATCTATATCTGCCATCTTTTATACCTCCATAAAATTCCTATTATTTATTTATATACTTATGAGAACAGGTTTATGATAGGTATATTTTCTTTTTCAAAACAAAATTTAAGCGAAAATTTTACTAAATTCGTCTAATAATTTGTTAATTTAAAATTTTTTTCGTTTTTTTTATTGACATATATTATTTTTTGTCGTAATATAGTAATTGGTTATTGACCATATAACCTCTCATAAATTCTCAATACCCTTTTATACCATAGTTGAAAGATGGAAACCCACCATCTTTCTTTTTTTATTTTCTAAAACTCTTATTCACCAACTTATTTTATTCCTTTATTGATTAAAATTTTATAAACGCATTTTAGTACTACAACTTTTAAATAAAAAAGAAAAAACCCCGATTTAATCGAAGTTTATATTCTAGTTGGAAATACCAATTGTACAGTCTTTGTTAATACATCTGAATAACTATATGTCACGGTCCTTTGGGTGTCATTTTTTAATCTTATAACAAAAATGCTAGGGTATACACTTTCAATGATACCATCATTAACTAAAATCTTTTTTCTCCCACCATTAGCCTTAAGAGTCACCTTCTGACCTATGTGCCTCTCTATGTCATTTTTAATGGAAGCAATAGTTTTTACTTTTTCCATTTAAACACCCTCTTTCACGCTATATTATATCTTAAAATCATATAATTGTCAAGCAAAATAAATATTTTATCATTTATAGTGTCATATTGTCAATGTAAACATTTTTCCAATTATATATATTTACAAGCTATTTTATTATATTATCTGTATTTTTTTAATTATTATTCTATTTCTTATTAATTTTGCTCTTTTTATTTTTTAATTCAAAAATCTTTCATATGTTTTGCTACTATACAACTAACAAAGACCTTTCTTAATCTCAACTTTTCAAATAATATACATAATTACCTTGATGACAGGAAAACTTATTATATGATATTGATATCTTAAGGAGGATAATCTTATGAGTGAAGAAATACTTGAAAAATCTGAGGGAAGGGTGAGCTATCACGACTCAGTTGAAGAAATGCTTAAAAGAATTAGAGAAGATAAATTATCTAACGTATTTGATAGATACGCACAACAAGAAAAAATCAGATGTAAATTTTGTCTTCAAGGTTTAAGCTGCCAACTATGCTCAAACGGACCATGCAGAATAAGCGAAAAAACTGGTCAGGAAAAAGGTGTGTGCGGTATAGCTGGGGATGCTATGGCTATGAGAAACTTTCTTCTAAAGAACATAATGGGTGCTGGTACTTATAGCCATCATGCTTATGAAGCCTTTAGGACATTAAAAGCTACAGGCGAGGGCAAGACCCCATTTACAATTACTGATGTGGATAAACTTAAGTGGATGTGCGAAAAGTTAGGTGTAGATACAAATCAGGATATTAATCAAATGGCTATTGATTTAGCAGTATTATTAGAGGATCAACAAAAGGTTGATTTAGCTGAAAAAAATGTTATGGTTGAAGCTTTTGCTCCAAGGAAAAGAAAAGATTTATGGAAAAAGCTCGATATATATCCCGCAGGAACAGTTCACGAAGAACAGAACTGCGTAGCCAGCTGTCTCACAAATGTAGATGGAAGCCATGTATCATTAGCTATGAAAGCTCTTAGACTTGGTATCGCTACAATTTACAATACTCAAATAGGACTTGAAATGGTTCAAGATATACTTTTTGGAACACCTAAACCTCATGAAGTTAATATGGATTTAGGAATTATGGATCCTGATTATGTAAATCTTGTATTTAACGGCCACCAACCTTGGCCTGGAGTTGCTACATTATTAAAAGCAAGAACTAAAGAAGTTCAAGATGCCGCTAAAGCAGCTGGAGCTAAAGGGCTTAGAATAGTTGGCTCCATAGAAACAGGTCAAGAGCTTCTTCAAAGGTTTGAAATGGATGAAGTTTTCGTAGGTCATATGGGAAACTGGCTTACTATAGAACCCCTTCTTGCTACCGGTACTGTTGATGTCTTTGCAATGGAAGAAAACTGTTCTCCTCCTGCTATAGATATGTATGCCGAAAAATATCAAGTAACTTTAGTAGCAGTAAGTACAATTATAGATCTTCCTGGAGTAAAACATAAAATACCTTACGAGCCTTCAGAAGTTGATAAAATGGCTGACAAATTAATTGAACTAGGAATAGAAAACTTTAAGAAAAGAAAAGAAAGAGGCATTGAACCATTAGTTCCAGAAAAAACTCAAAAGGCTATTGCTGGTTTTTCAACGGAAGCTGTATTAGGTGCAATTGGTAATAAGCTTGATCCATTAGTGGATGTTATTGCCGCAGGAAAGATAAAAGGGGTTGTTGCCCTTGCTAACTGCTCTACTTTAAGAAACGGCCCTCAAGATTGGGTTACTATAAACCTTACAAAAGAACTTATTAAAAGAGATATATTAGTAGTAAGTGGCGGTTGTGGAAATCATGCACTCGAAGTTGCTGGTCTATGCACACTTGAGGCAGCTAATAGAATTGCAGGTGAAGGTCTAAGAGAAGTGTGTAATATGTTAAAAATCCCTCCAGTATTAAGCTTTGGAACATGTACAGATACTGGAAGAATATCTATGCTTGTTACTGCTCTTGCAGATCATTTAGACGTTGACGTATCTGATCTCCCAATAGCTGTTACAGCTCCTGAATGGATGGAACAAAAAGCAACTATAGATGGAATTTTTGCGCTAGCATATGGTACCTATACTCATTTATCTCCTACGCCTTTCATGACAGGAGCCACTCAGTTAGTGGAACTTCTAACTGAAAAAGCGGAAGATGTAACTGGCGGAAAGATTGCTCTTGGTGATGACCCTGTTGAAGTTGCCCAAAATATTGAAGCACATATACTTGCTAAAAGAAAAGGATTAGGCTTAAGCTAAAATACAAACTTCTCATAAATAATAGTATTCTGCACAAAAATATCTCTAATATTCCTTTATTATCTTAGAGGATATATTAGAGATTTTCTATATTTTATATACTATAAATATAGAATTTTTTGAATTAAACTTTATATGTTCGTAAGAATAAATAATTCAATTTATTTATACACATAATAAAAATTCATTTTCAAAATTTATATCATTCATTGGTTTCCCAAAATAGTATCCTTGAAATACATCACAATTAAGATCTTTTAAACATTCTATCTGTTCCCGCTTTTCAACACCTTCTGCAACAACCTCATAACCAAAGTAGTGACATAATTTTATTATAGTGTTAACCATGACATTACTTCCATCATCAAATACTAAGTTATCAATAAAAGATTTATCAATTTTTACGCAATCAATTGAAAGTTCTTTTAAGTAATTTAAAGATGAATATCCTGTCCCAAAATCATCAAGACTAACTTTAATACCATAACTTTTAATTTTTTCAATATTCTTTATGGCAATGTTGAAATCTTTTATTATTGTTGATTCTGTCACTTCAAACTCTATATACTCAAATGGTATTTTAAATTCCTTAATTATATCTAGAGCTTTTTCACATAATGTTTCATTTATAAGTTGCTCTGCTGATAAATTAATTGCTATTCTGAAATTCCTGTATCCTTTTTTTATCCACTCATTCACCTTTTTGCATACCTCTATAATAACTACTTCTCCAATATTTTTTATAAGCCCTTCATTTTCTGCAAATTCAATGAATTCTGACGGCGGAATGATTGTACTATCGGTTTTAATCCATCTTACAAGAGCCTCTGCACCCAAAAATTTCTCTTCATTTGAAATTTTAGGTTGGTAAAACACTTTAAATTCTCCATTCTTAATTCCTTCTTCTATTTCTTTTTTCTTTACAGCTTTTTCATATACATTTGAATTCATATTCTCATCATAAAAGCTATATCTGTCCTTGCCTTCTCTCTTTGATGCATACATGGCATCATCTGCGTAATTATTTAATATTTCAAAATCATATCTTTTATCAATAGCTACAATACCCAAACTTGCAGTTACATAATCTATTTTATTTCTTTTAATATAAAATGTTTCTTTAAATACATTTAATATTTTATTAATTAATATTTCAGCTTCATATTTATTATTTATAGATTTAATTAAAAATAAAAACTCATCTCCACCTACATGACAAACATAATCTTCAGCAGCAATTATTCTTGTAAATCTCTTTCCAACCTGTTTCAAAAATTTATCACCAGCGCTATGTCCCAAAGTATCGTTAACCGCTTTAAAATTATCAACATCAAGGCTAATTAACACCGCATAGTTATCTTTATCTAATTTAGAAATATCATTAACTAATGTATCATATACATACTTTTTATTTGGCAGCCCAGTAATAGGACTGTAATAAGCGTAATAATTTGCTTCATCATTAATTTTCCTTACTATAAGCATAATTGATATAAATATAAAAATCATTGCAAAGTCAATAATAATCACCGTACTAATAACCATTCTCTTTGCATCCTTATCTTGATTGTTTAAAGTATTTATATACTTATTTGCATAATCTATCAATTGTTTACTTAATGTAATTGTTTCATTATCTAGAGAAATAATTTCTTGTATTTCATTATCCTTAATTGTTTTTGATTTATTAATATCATCAATCATTTGTTTAACTTTATTACTATAAATAATATTTGAACGTATTAATTTATCTAATATGACTTGTTCTTCATTTGTTAGATTGTGAAGCAACTTATAATTATTAATATTATCATCAATGTCTTTTCCATACGCCCTCAATTTATCTGCTATAGACTGGTCATAAGTAACAGAATATACAAGAGAATATATTCTTATATTTAAGACATTTTCATTAATTTTATTAGCATAATTTGAGGCTAAATATCCATCTTCATAGATTTTATTTTCATTTCTCTGACTATAATCAACTATTCTATAAGAAATGACTGTAAATAGCGAAAATATAATTATTGCTACAACCATCAAACTATTAAATATCCTCTGTAGCTTATTCTTTTTTAAAATTTTTTCAATAGAAAGTTTTTCTCTTAATTTACTTCTTAATTTTCTATTCATTAATTTTGGTGCAACTCTCATTAACATTCCTCCGTATGGTAAACTTCTATAAGTCCCTTCATATGTTAAATTCCTTTAATATCAAACTATTTGGGCAATCATTCAATATAACATATACATATGGCATATATGTAAATACTAATTAATATTAACATTAATTGCAATATATAAATAAAAAGATTATAGTACATTATAAAATATAAATATACTTATAATCTTTCTTAATAATGTGATTATTTTAGGATATAATTATTTTTATATGAAATAAAATATTCACTATAAATATGATTTCACTTTGTTAGTTATATTTTGTTCTGGCATAAAACCTGCTAAGTTTTCCATTTGGATGCCATCTTTAAATATGATCATAGTAGGAACAGTTGCTATATTGTACTTTTCAACTATTCGCATATTTTGATCTACATCTATTTTAAAAAAATTAGCCTTACCTCTCATATTATTACTTACTTTATCAAGTACAGGGGCCAACATTTTACAAGGTCCACACCATGTAGCAAAAAAATCAACTACTACTACACCTCTAGTATTTTCAACTTCATAAAAAAACTCCCTATCGTTTATTATCCTAACCATAGTTAACTCCTTAAATTTATTTGATCGCGCCTTATATTATATTAATCATATTTTACCTTTGTCCCAATACATAACTTATATATATTTAAATATATGGAGACTTTGGATAACCTTCTCTATACTTTCCCCTTGTCTGTAATCCTCCAACCCCTTTTATTCCTGTTATTGTATTTTCAATCACATCTGTTATTGATACAACCTTATCTATTCTTGTATAAGCAATCTTTTCACACACAAACACTGGATCCAAACAATGAATTAATACTCTATTTGGACTCGAAGCGAAATTAGCACCTACATCTAGTATCCTTTCATAACAGCTTTGACAGGCTCCTGCAAAAATAACTAATTCATCATAACTTGAATTATAATTTCTTAAGTTCTTGACTGATTCTAAATAGTATTTTGAATTTCTATAGTTATCTAAGCTTAAATAATCTCTGGGCTCCCTTAAAACACTATCGTGACCAGTCAAAACTACTATATCCGGTTTAATCTCCTTTACTAAATCTACAATCACATCTGGCTGATCTTTTTCAGCTATTGCCCTGCCAACTGCATCTAATGATAATTGCTTATATACTTTTAAGCAGGTTTCCATGTACTCACTATCTCCATCCACATGAAGAATCCTTCCTGGCCTTCCAAACATTAACTCATTTTTTGCTTTTATTTTAGGAGACTTCTCAGCTTTATCCCTAAGATCAAATCTTAAGTTCATAGCTTTTTTTATAGCTTCATTTACTCTTGTATTTAAAATCTTATCTTGAGAACCGCTATCTTCCTCAGCCATTTCAAGATCTTCAATACTTGCATCAGCTATTATTCTTATATTGATTCCTTTTAAGATAACATTCTCTTTTCCATCATTATATTTGATATCTATTATCTTAAAAGTAATGTCTTTGTTGTACGATTTTCTAACAACTATATCTCCAATGTCCATAATTATCTCCTGCAATATTATTTCACAATTTATAATATGGTAGAGGCCATTAAAGGTTTCTCAGAATTATATAATTATATTCTTAAAGCTTTAAGTTAGCAAAGAAGCTGCTTAAAAATAATTAAGAATTATTTTTAAGCAGCTCTTTTTATAATTTTATGTGCATCATACCTTATATTCATTTTTAAATTTATCTAAGAAATCTAAATATTTTTCTTGTTCATTTATTATAGATTCTAATTTGCTTGCAAATGTATTTTGTCCCCAATTAACTTCATTATAATAATATCTATTAGCAAGTCTCCAATATCTTTGTGGAAATTGAAGATATGCATATAACACTTTATATTCCGAATCTTTTAACTGAGATACTGAGTTATATGAATCTATAATCGCATTCGCAAATTCTAAATTCCAATCAACTCGCTTTAAAACTTTTATCATAAAGTTACTAATATCAAAAGTTCTAACCTCCCTTTTACAATAATCAAAATCTATAACATGTACATCCATATTCTCACTTAAAATTATATTGTGATAAGTAAAATCGTGATGGCAAAAGCTCTTCTCATTTTCTGCAAACATGCATAACTCATAATAATCCGATTCATTTAAAGTGACTAAGGATTTCTTTCCGATCTCCTTATAGAAGTCCATAGACTTTAAATACAGTATGTCAAAATCACTTTTTATGCTTTTCTTTCTTACCATATCTCTCATTTTATCTAAGGATTTAATTCTTTTTTCTATTAAATGAGACCATCTGCCAAGATCACTTTTAAGTTTAGAGTTCTCTGGTGGATCATAGCCTTTAGATGCTTCATGAAGATTTGCTAAAGTCTTAGCCGCTATCCTTACTTCATCTATGTTATGAAAGTCGCATTCTCTTCCCTCTAGCCATTCAGATAAAGTGTATAAATCTTCATTTACCAATGCATAAGGTTCTCCATTTATGTTTAAATAATATTTATCTAAATTATTAAAACCATTTTTCCTTAAGTGCTCTTTAGCACCATACACAAATAATAATTTTTGAGGCCCATAATTTATTTTCTTTAAACATCTTTCGCCCTTGTCTGTTTTAAGATAATATACGCCTTTATTGGCCTTAATTTTTTCTATCTTAATGTTAAATTGTCTTTCTATTTCGAATTCCCTCATCATACTTCTCACCTCCTGTATATTTATATGAGGATACTATTTCTTTTATTAACATTTTTTATATTCTTTTAATATAATGGATTAGGATGAATACTATGAAAGGGTTTAATAATGAAAATAGGAATAGATGGCAGGGCTGCAAAGTGGTATCAAGGTACTGGAATAGGCACATATACTAATGAGTTGATACGGGGCCTTAACAATATTGATTCTGATAATGACTATTTAATTTTTATGCCTCAATGTGACTCAATAAAAAACTTAAAATCTAATTTTAAAACAGAATTTGTTGCTTCAACACCTTCTAATAGTTTTTGGGACGATATAAATGTTCCAAATATATTAAACAATGCTGATATTGAACTTTATCATGTACCTCAAAATGGAGTTGGCCTTACAGACAATATTACATGTAAAAAAGTTATTACATTACATGATATAATCCCCTTAAGAATGCCTGAAACTGTAAGCGATAGATATCTTAGAATATTTAATAATGAATTACCTAAAATTTTAGAAGCCTGTGATGGTATAATTACTGTTTCCAATTTCTCCAAAGATGATATAGCCAAAGAATTCAATTTTCCTTCTTCGAGTATTTATGTAACACCACTTGCTGCCCAAGATATTTATAAACCAATGAGTAAATGTCAATCTAAAGATTTTATTACAAAAAAATATGGAATTCAGGAAGATTTTATATTGTATGTTGGTGGTTTTAGCCCAAGAAAAAATATATTAGGGTTAATTGAGGCATATTCAAATCTCCCTAATAAATTAAAAGAAACTTTTAAATTAGTTATAACCGGTAAGAAAGGTCCTTCTTATGATAGATATAAGGAAAGAGCTGAGGAATTACATGTATCAAACAATGTTATTTTTACAGACTTTATTCCTATAGAGGATATGCCATTATTTTATAATGCCACAGAAGTTCTAGTTTATCCTTCTTTTTATGAAGGCTTTGGATTACCGCCTATAGAAGCTATGGCATGCGGAACTCCTGTAATTGCTTCTAATGTTACGTCGTTGCCTGAAGTATGTTATGAATCTGCACTTTTTATAGATCCTAATGATATTGAAGCGTTATCTTATGATATAGAAAGAGTATTGAGTAATAGTTTATTAAGGCTAACAATGGTTAAAAAAAGCTTAAATCGCAGTAAAAATTTTTCATGGAATAAGACAGCCCTTGATACAATTCACGCTTATGATGCTATACTAAATTCTAAAAGAAATAAATAGTTGATAGCGGAGCCCGTGCTTGTTTCCCAGGACTCGTTAAATTCCTTCATAGTTTTTAGTACAGAGCATTTATCTCTAATTTTGTTGCTCACTTGCCTTATAACCCGTTTATATGAAAATGATGTCTAATATAAACACTATAATTAAAAATTTATAACTAAAATAGGCCGCCAAATAGGCTGCCTATTATTTTCTTTCCATCAGACCCATGCCAAATTTAGTAACAATGTTTCTTGGAGTAAATCTAACAAATAAAGTCATAATTTTATTCTTTAATCCTACAACAAGAACTCGTTTATTTTTCATTAAAGCTTTGTATCCCATTCTTGCTACATCACTAGGCTTTAATAACTTTCCACTAAAAAGTTTTGTATTTTCAATGTTTGCCCTCTTTGCAAAATTTGTTTCTGTTGCCCCCGGGCAAAGAGCAGTAACTGTTACTCCTGTGCCTTTAAGTTCTTCTCCTATTCCCTCTGAAAAATATAAAACAAAAGCTTTAGTAGCACAGTAGACTGTATTTAATGGAACAGGCTGAAAAGATCCTGTTGATCCAAGATTAAGTATTTTACCATATCCTCTCTCAATCATTCCATCAACATACAATCTAGTCAGCTTTGTTAATGCAACCATATTTAAATACATCATATTTAAAGTCTCTTCCATATTTTTGTCGTGAAAATTTCCATATAACTGTATTCCTGCGTTATTAACTAAAATATCAATTTGTATAAAATTTTGCTTGGTATATTCAAATATTTCTTCAGGCGCTGAAGGCATAGACAAATCTTTTTCAATAGTAAAAATTTTAGTATCTTTTTTATCTCTACAAATAATATTCTTGGCCTTCTCAAGATTTTCTTTATTTTGAGCAACCATAACTAAGTTATATCCTTCACTAGCAAATGTTCTTGAAAGTTCTAAACCAATTCCACTTGATGCGCCTGTGATTAGTACCGTTTTATTCATTTAGTTTCATCCCCCTACATAAGTTTTATGATAATATATTTATATCTCACTTAGGCACTAGTATAAATGACACTTTGCGCAAAACAATTGACATCCTGCGCAAACACAAATAATCTTATAATAAATAATGATTTAGGGTGATATATATGAATAATATAAGGTCAATTTCGGCAACAAAAATGTCGTCATTTCTAAATAATTTTGACTCCTACGGTATTAGCATAGATAACGTTATTAAATACTCAGGTCTCAATCCTTTAATTTTATCTTCACCAGATAACAGGTTATCTGGCAACGAAGCAAAAAAAATTTTTGATGCTGCCGCAAAATTAACTAATGACAATAACCTAGGCCTTCACCAAGGAGAACGTTTATCTAAAGGCTTTTCTAATATTTTAGGGCATATTTTGATGAACTGTTCTACATTAAAGGAATGCTGGCTTAAATATAATAGATATGAAAAAATAGTTGATAATACTAGTATTTCAGATTTAGAAACTATAGATAATTATACTATCCTTAGCAATAATACTATTGATAAATCCTTACAAGATAACAGGCAGTTTTCTGATTTTAAAATTTCTGGAATGCTTTCATACATTAAACTATTATCTAACAAGGATATTAGACTCCACGAGGTTTACTTTACTCATTCTAAACCGGAAGATACTTCTGAATATGAAAGAATCTTTAGGTGCAATGTTTTCTTTAAAAAAGAAGTAAATGCTTTAGTTCTTAATAATGATTTATTAAACATTAAGGTAACTGAACCAAATGAAAAACTACTGTCTCTATTTGAAAGAAATGCTGAAGAAATTCTAAGAACTTTTGATAAAAACGAATATACAGAAAAGGTTACTGAAATAATATTATATGAAATAAGCAAATCTAATTTACCTTCTATAGAGTTTGTCGCGAAAAAATTACTAATAAGTACTCGAAGCTTACAGTTATATTTAAGTAGAGAAAATACTTCTTATGTAAATTTATTAAGGGAAACTCGTAAAAATATAGCTGAAAATCACCTTAAGAATTGTCGTATATCAATAGATGAAATTGCATACATTCTTGGTTTTTCTGAAGCCAGTGCTTTTCATAGAGCTTTTAAAAATTGGACAGGCATAACTCCAATTCAATTTAGGAAATCTTTAATGTAGCTATTCAAGTTTATATATTCTAGAGACATAAATTTTAAATTATTTATACCTTAATATATACACAATATTTACTAGACTTAAGTGTGTATCTAAACAGAGAAATTAGGTACAGGTGTATGAAATAGGCATTTGAAAATGAGCTGCTGAATGTTTTTAAGTAGAGAACCCAAATCTACGATTTGGTGTGAATCACTTACTCAGTGAACATAGTGAGTCGAGTTTCCTCTATTCGTTGTTCCATTTATACTTGTCCAATGAATAATTGGAGCACGTATAAATGGGTGCAACCACCTATTTAAAACATTCCAGCGAAATTTTCATAGTCCTATGGAATACACATGTACCTAATTTCGGTTGGTACACGCTTAAATCTAAGTTAAATATTCGGTATCTACAAGAAACTTATTTTTGTACGCTTTTAAAAATTCATACCTAAAGTCTTCATTATTTAGCTTCATTTCAAGTCTATTTAAATAAACATCATATTCCCACTTCTTCCTTTTGTAATAGTAATCTCTTGAAATAGTATAGAAATCCCTAGGGAATTTAATTAGAATATATAATAATTCTTTTTCTTCTTGCTTTAATGGTGTTATATTCTCATAGCCATTAATACACGCTAACATTTTATCTACATCAAAGGCTACATTCTTGATGCATTTTAAAATAAAATCTCCAATATCCATTATTCGTAAATCAATAGTCATATAATCAAAATCTATTATACTTATTTCATCATTTTTAGTTAGAAAATTGTGATAAGCTAAATCATTATGACAAAGAGAAATTGTGTCTCCACTTTTCCTTAAATTTTCATAATTACTTTTTTTTAACTGCTGTTGTACTTCTTCAATTTCAACTAAGTATTTGTCCACATTTTTATTAAATAATTCATCAAATTCATTTTTATATTTATAACTATTAACTAAATTTTTTATCCAAACTAATTCATCATACGCTTTTTGGAACTTATCGTTAAGTGAAACATCTAAAAAATCTCTATTAAATTTTGTTATTAAGTGTTCTCTTAAGCCTTTAGAAGCTTTATGCATTAAAGCTATATTCTCGGCACAAAGATCTATTTCTACTGGATTGGAAAATGATGCTTCCCTTCCATCCAAAATATCCATAACAATATAAGTCTGGTCATTCCATTTTTTATAACATACATTGTCTTTAAATCTTTTATATGTTATTACATGACTATAATTTTTTTTCACATATTCTAAAGATTCACTTATTAAGTTTACTCTGTCTATTCCATAGTTTACTTTTTTTAAAATTTTATTCCCTTCATCTGTGTATATTACAAATACTTTTCTAAGTGGAATTATATCATTTACCTTTATCTCTAGCTCATTGAATAAATTTAAACTTAAGTCGTAATCACATAAATAATTCTTTTCTGAATACTTAGTTTTATTCATATTTTTCCTCCTGTATAACTAAGCTTTAGGTATAAAAAATAATACTTGCACTAAAACGCCTATATGATAAAACTTTTACTTTCATACTTTAAACTCTTTTTCAATTCTAACAATATTTCTTCAATTGTCTTTTCTTTCTTGTTATCTTTATTTTTTAACTTACATTCACTTAAAGTACTACGTATTTCAAGATTATCGTCCCTTTTTCTATCCCTATATCTTTCCCAAGTTTTTAAAAAATCTTTTGGATAACTGCATAACCCTTTTAAATAATCAAAACTGTTAAAGGATAAATGGGATCCTCGTACAAATATTTTTATCAATTCTTCTTCATCTATATCAAATTCTTTTCTTTGTAATTTTTTTATATAATTATATAAGTCTTCTTCTACTAAATTATATGCCATTCCTTTAATTGTCCCTATTTGAATTTTCCCTTCAATTTTTCTCAAATTATTTTTATCAACCTTACCAATGCAAATTTCTTCTCTATTCATACTGCGTTTTATAACGCCGTAATAGTCATTTTCATAAATATAATTCAAAGCTTTTTTAGCTTTTCTTAGCATTATTTTTCCATTTGATAATATTATTTTTTCTATATCATCGGTACATGGCTTACTGATTATATAGTCATAATGCCTCTGCAATTTTTTTATTTGAACCTTATATGATTCAACTTCTTTACCTATTGTGCTTTTAATTCTATTTAATCCAGCGAAATTACATCCAACTAATATCTTATGAACTTCTACTATTAACTCAATTTGAGAAGTAATATCTCTCTTTTGTATATTTTTATCATAGCTAAAATTTTGTCCAATAATAGTTATTCCCTTTCCGTCTAAGTATTCTGTCATTGATAATTCTTCCATATTAATTTCCTCCATAAAAATAACTATTAATAAACTTTTCTCTGGTCTCGCAATCATCTAAATATCTTTCTAACTTACCTATAAAGAAATCCTCTCCCCATGGCTGTTGCTCCCAATATACCTGCAGCCCTATCTGCCAAAAAGCTTGAGGAAATCTTATAAACTCCCTGATTATAGGGAATTCTTCTGGACTAACTTCCATCTCCTCTCTATAGGCATTTAATATTAAATCTGCTTTTTCTGCTTCCCATTTCCCATCCTTCATAGCTCTTATTAATAGTGAACATAAATCATGTATATGAGAATCTAATATGCAATAATCAAAATCTATAATATTTATATTTTTATTACTGTCTATTAAAATATTATGATGGGCATAATCATGATGACAAAACCCCCTTGTAAAGACTTCCCTCTCCATAATTTTTACATAATTATTTTTTTGAAGACCTAATATACTTTCTCCTGCTCTTTTAATTTCTTTTTCAATATTATCCAAATACAATAAGTCAAAATTAGATTTGTATGCTTTTTGATTTATTCTATTCTTAAAATCAAGTATTTCATTCTTTCTTGTTTCAAACACCTTAATCCAAGAAAACCATCCAATTCTAGGCTTCATCTTCTGTTCTAAAGTAAAACCTTTACTATATTTATGCAATTCTGCAAGCTTGCTAGATACCATAGCTAATTCTAAAGGATTATCAAAATTACTTACCCTAGATGGTATCCATTTTGTTAAATAAACATATTTTCCGTTTATATTTCCATATTCCATTTTTTCTTTATTCATAATAAATTCAGGAATATTTTCAAATCCATTTTTTTGTAGGTGTTTCATTGCAGAAAAAATAAAATAGAAATGAGAGAATTCATATTTAATTTTTTTTAAACAATATCCCTCATCTTTTGTAATAATTTTATAGCTATTCTTCACCTTTTCTATATTATCCACATTTATACTATAATTTTCTTCAACATAGCTTTTAATTTTAAGTATCTCTTCATTATTCTCCATAAAACTTTCCTACCAGCCATTGTTTATTTTTATTATATGTGTATAAATAATTTATTGTGATTTAGATTCACAAAAATTAATATCAAATAATACTTTGTAATATATATGTATTTATTGAGGTGTTCATATGAAAATTGCCATTGATGCTCGTAGCGCTACTTTGCACCAAGGAACTGGAATTGGTACTTACACCAACAATCTTATATCAGAAATTCTTTCTTTAGATTCAAAAGATGACTATACTTTATTTTGCTCTGGAAAATTCAATAGTAATTTTAATAAAAAAAATACCAAAATAGTATATTCTTCTGGTAAACATGGCGGTTTTTATGAGAAATGCTATATACCTAACGCATTAAATAAATTTCATACTGACTTATACCATATTCCCCAAAATGGAATAGGATTTGACTTTGATACAAAAATTCCAACTATAGTTACAATACATGACTTAATCCCATATGTTATGCCTGAAACTGTTGGTAAAGGTTATTTGGAAAGATTTCTAAGGGATATGCCTAATATAATATCTAACTCCTGTGGTATATTGACAGTTTCTGAATATTCAAAGAAAGACATTCTAAAGTTTTTTAGCTTTTATCCTGAAGATAAAATATTTGTAACTCCTCTTGCCGCTAATGATAATTATAAACCTTTGAATAAAGATAACTGTAAATTTTACGTTAATCAAAATTTTGGTGTTAAAGATCCCTATATATTATATATTGGAGGATTTAGTTTACGAAAAAACGTTCTTGGGTTAATTAAGGCTTTTAGTAAAGTTCATAAAGATTTGAATAAGCCTTATAAATTGTTACTTGGAGGTCCTCTTAAAGATGAAGGTGAAAAATTATTTACTTTCGTGAAAGAAAACAACCTTCAAGAAGAAGTTATTTTTTGTGGCTATTTAGAAGACGATATATTACCTGTGCTGTACAGCGGATGTGATGCTTTTGTTTACCCTTCATTTTATGAAGGTTTTGGGTTACCTCCATTAGAAGCAATGAGCTGCAAAGCTCCAGTTATAACTTCTACCTTAACTTCAATTCCTGAGGTAACAGGGGATGCTGCAATACTTATAAACCCTCATAATATAAATGAATTAGAGGAAGCACTTGTAACACTTCTAAATGATGAAAATTTAAAGGCTATACTCAGCGAAAAAGGTTATAAAAGGAGTCTAGAATTTACTTGGAATAAAACTGCTGATAATACATTAAAAGCCTACAAAAACATATCATCACAGTATACGGCATAGAAATGAAATAAAAAAAGAGCTTAGAGGACTATTGCCCCCTAAGCTCTTCTTTTATCTTTATATACTTATCGTAATCATTAATTTCTGGAGTTTTTTCTTCAATATTACTCAAAACCACAAGTGGACTTTGACCGGAAAAATTTTTTACTTGATCCTCAATTTCTTTATTATTATATGTTGATAAATAACTTGAAAAGAATCTCCCAGCCTTCACGTACTTAATAGCTTCATCATTATTGGTTATAACATATGTTATAAATTTTTCAATCAGCTTTTCATTATCACTATTTTGATTTAAGACTAGCAAATTATCTCCTTCACTTGCAAAGAATTTATTTGTCCCACCTTTAATACTTGGTACATTTCCTAAACTCCATTCGCAAGGTACATCCAATGTCATTATTTCTTTCATTCCATTAACAGAAGATATTCTAGCTAAAAATTCTCCTCCGTCTTGAAGATTTAAAATATTATTGTCTTCTAAATTTTTAATCATAGCTTGAACTTGAGATTTTATTTCCTCTACACTTTTATCATTATCACTCATAATCTCCATAGTTAGTAGATCTAACAAATCTTCATAATCTTGCCCCGTTGCATTAATTATATGCACTTTTCCATTACTTTTTGCATATATATCCTTACCAATTCTTATAACATCATCCCAAGTATTCATACTATCTCTTTTATAATTAAAATTCTTAATCATATCTTCCCTAATATAAAAACCCAACGGCCTAGAAGTCAATGGTATACCTATAGAATTATCTCCATACATAACTTGGGAAACTCTATATTTAGAAAAGTTTTTAATGTAATTGTTTAATAATTTATTATCTTTATTATAATACTCATAATCATCCAACTTTAATTTATCAAAATTATATCTATCTATCTGAGCTATATTAGGTAATCTTAATTTGCTACCTTCATCACTTTTATTAGCAATTATTTGATTATAATCCTCTAATTTTTTTACATTAATAAAAGTCTTATCGTTTTGTTTCATAAAGTTGTTTGCACATTCAACTAAATAGTCATAGGAATTTTCATTAACTATGAGCTCTATACTCCCCTTGACTTGTTGCTCTTTATTAGGTTGAAGTAAATTAATGCTTATTATTACTATTACAAAAATAATAGCAAATGTAACGACATATTTAATTTTATTCTTCATATATTATACCTCTACTGAATAGAATTTATCTTTTCATGCACCTCTATTATTTCTACTGCTAAATCTTTAAATGTCATTGTTGTCATTAAATGATCTTCTGCATGCACTAAAAGCAAAGAAAATTCTATTTTATCACTTGCAGCCTCGCCTTGTATTAGATTTGTTTGAGAATTATGTGCATAACCTAATTCCTCATCAGCCTTTATTATTAATTCTTTTGCCTCGTTAAATCTTCCACTTTTAGCTAAAGAAATAGCTTCCATGGAATAACTTCTTGCTTCTCCACTATGCATTATTATATTTAGTATTATCTCTTCCATATTGTTATCCCCTTCTTCTTTATATACATCCCTTTTACCCTTATAATGATTAATTTTACTACTTTTCCTTGTATTTTTAAAGAATAAACTAATATATATTACCATATAAAGAAAAAAACTAGAATTGGCATTGTATTTTACCAACTCTAGTTTTAGATGCATAAAAGAATTTTATTGAGCTTTCTCTTCTAAGACAACTGTTAAATCAACAGTCTTCTTATTTCTTACCACCTCTAAGTTCATGGAATCACCAGCTTTTTTACCTTCTTTTATTGCTTTAAGTTCACTGAACGTTTTAGCTGATTTTCCATCACATTTTACAATGATATCTCCAATTTTAAGTCCGCCCTTTTCAGCAGGTGAATATTCATCAACAGAAGATACATAAATTCCCTCTACTAAATCATATTTCTTAGCTGTAGCACTATCAATTTCTCTTATTTGAATTCCTAAGTTTAAAATAGGTTTTGATAAAGCATCGATTTTATTTTTTACTTCATTTATTGGAATTGCAAATCCTATACCTTCAACACTAGTTTCTCCTATTTGAGATCCTATCTTCATAGAATTTATTCCTATAACCTGCCCCTTGGCATTTACTAATGGACCTCCACTATTACCTGGATTAATAGCAGCATCTGTCTGAATAAAGTCTACACTTTTTCCACTATCGTCCATTGTTCTATTACTTCCACTTATAACTCCTTTTGTAAGTGTTTGAGCAAAATTCTTTGAAAGAGGTGTTCCAATCGCTATAACTTCTGCGCCTGGATATACTTCATCAGAATCTCCAAGTTCTGCTACAGCAGGTACTTTAGTTCCTTCTTTCAATTTAAGCATTGCGACATCCCTATCTTGATCATAATTTACTACAGTTGCACTTACTTCAGTCTTATCACTTAAAGTTACTGTAACTTCTTTAGCACCTGCAATTACATGATAATTAGTTAATATATAACCTTCTTCATTAATTATAAATCCTGAACCCATTCCCTCTTCTTCTCCAGAAGTAAATCCATTACTAGTCGTGCTTTTAGTTGAAACAATAACAACTGCTGGCGCTACTTTGTTAAATGCATCTGCAGCGGACATTGCATCTGGTGTACTTGAAGTAAAAGATTGTGGAATAGTACTTGTTATCTGCTTAGTAACAACAACATTATTTGATTTCATTAATGAATAAGTAATTCCGCTGCCAACTACTCCTCCTATCATAGTAAGAAGTAAAATTCCTGCAACCTTTCCTAGAACGCGTATGCCCCTTCTTTTTCTTTTCTTTGGTTCTACATAATTATTATTATTCTGAAAAGAATTTTCCCAGGAAACTTGCTGATCTTCATTTACTGGTAATGAATCTACATCAATATATTTTTCATTATTATCATTCATATATTTTTCCTCCCAATATATCAATTATTAATTTATTTAACTAGCAATTAAGTCATATCATTTATGTCCATTTAAAGTAGTAAACACTTTGATTTTGGCTACCAGAAGTAACTCTATAATGTAAGTATAAAATTTTTATGTGTCAAACAAATGACAATAATATATAATTAAATATATTTTTCTCATGAAATATAAATCAATTATATTAAATTTTAGAAATCTTATTCAACATATTAATTATTTTAAAAAAATTATTTACTCTTATGACTTCTTAGCTAATTTTTTAGCGTCTTTTATAACACTATTTACACCATTAACAATTGCATCTGGATCTAATACTGAAATTGGAGATCCACTTATCTCTTCCTTGTATACTGTAATACTAGCTGAATTACCTATCTTTGTTATGGGATCATCATCTTTATCTGTTATCAAATACAGAGGCTTATTACCTAGTAATCCATCCACCTGGCTGCTAGATGCGCCCTTATATAAATTCTCCAACTCATTTGAAACAGCCTGCCTATAATTAGTTTTATTCTTAAAGCTATTAAATTCGTCTAACTCATTTTCACTTAAGTGTTCCTTAAAAGTACTATTCTCTATAGTTAATCCCATTTTACTTAATAATGAAGTTAATCCAAAATTAGTACCTATTTCTTCAAACGTACTTCTATAATACTTATCTTTGATCTCCTGATTAAATTGTTTAGTTTGCACCTCTTCTTCTGATATCGGATCAACCAACACAACGCCGGCTACAGAGTCAGAATATAACCTAATAAAATTTGTGGTTACTAAACTGCCGTACTCTTCCCCAACTAAAATATATGGTTCTGGCGCCCCTGCTTTCCTAAGAAGAAGTTTCAAGTCCTTTGCTTGATCCTCTGGAGTTCTAATATCTCCGCCCTCATTAAATCCATATCCTCTCCTATTATAAACGAAGGTTGATATTTTCTTCTCCTCTAATGACTTACAAATCTCATCCCATTCATACATATTGTTTCCAATTGCTCCATCAAAGACTACAGTATAATCTCCACCCGTTTTAATCTTATACTCCATCTTCTTTCCATCTATTCTAGCAAACTTGAATTTTGATTTTAATCTCGAATTATCTACAAAGTTACTTATATTTTGTACTATAAAGCCAACAACTAGTAAAGCTACAAAAAAAATAATAATTTTTTTCAAAACCTTCCCCTTGCTTACTTTATCCTTTTCGACCTTATGTAGCCCATTAGAATGCCATAATAACTTCATTTTAGAATCTACCTCTCCCCTAACTTTAGATTAGGCCTTGCATTTATATCTAAATTTGATATTACGCCTTCTACGTAGTTAAAATAAGCCGCACTTCCTATCATCGCCGCATTGTCAGTGCACAGTATCGGAGAGGGGAATAAAATTTCAATTTCCTTTTTCTTTCCCTCTTTTTTAAGAATTTCTCTTAAATATGAATTAGATGCAACACCACCAGCTACTGCAATTTTCTTAACTCCTCTTCTTTCACAAGTTAAAAATAAATTAGTTTTTAGCACATCAACTATTGCCTTTTGAAATGATGCCGCAATATCAGCCTTATTTATTTCTATATCTTTCATTCTAGCCTTATTTAAATAATTCAATACAGCCGACTTAACTCCGCTAAAAGAAAAATCTAAAGTATCATCTTGAAACTTTGCTCTAGGAAAATCTATTGCATCTTCATTTCCCTCTTTCGCTAACTTATCAATTTTAGGTCCGCCAGGATATCCTAGTTCTAATGCCCTAGCCACCTTATCATATGCTTCCCCGGCTGCATCATCTCTTGTTTGACCTATTACCTCAAAATCTCTATATCCCTTTACATGCACAATAAATGTGTGCCCCCCGGAAACAACTAAAGAAACAAACGGAGGTTCTAAATCCTTATGTTCAATAAAATTTGCACTAATATGACCCTGGATATGATTAACGCCAATTAGTGGTTTTTGTGACCCTAGTGCTAATCCCTTTGCATACTGAAGACCAACTAATAGTGCTCCAACAAGACCTGGACCATAGGTAACTCCTATTGCATCAATATCACCTAATGTTACTTCCGCCTCTTCAAGAGCTGCCTTTACTACACTATCTATTACTTCAATATGCATTCTTGATGCAACTTCTGGTACTACACCACCAAATTTTTTATGTGTTTCTATCTGTGATGCAATTACATTGGATAAAACTTCCCTGCCATTTACTACAACAGCAGCTGATGTTTCATCACAACTTGACTCTATAGCTAAAATTATTTTATTATCCATTTTTAATACCTCTTTTTATAATAAATCAATTAATTGTCGACTCATTTCTAATTTCATCATAATCTAAATTCTTGCCCGGCTTATATAATAAGGAAAGTAAATGTACCTTTATTCACAATAGGCAAATACCTATTAGCCTAGTACTACCTATCCCCGAACCAAATGTTCATATAGTAAGTTTTACTAAGCTGCCAAAATGTAAATATCATATACAATAGTTATTTTTCTTTCGCCTAAATCTATTGTATCTTATATTCAATATGAATTCATGTATTCATTATATCGTTTAATATATTCTTAATAATTAATGAAATATTTTACAAAATGAAATTTTATTACACTTTCTTTATTAATAGCCACTAAAATATTATACTTTATATATATAATATTATCAAAGCCGAATTTATTAAGGCCGATATATTTTTTTGATTATGCCTAAGCTCAAGGCAATTCTTATTATATTCCAAATTACCTAAATTTGCTATATGGATAAATAAATCAAATTATTGCACTGAATATCTATCTGTTGTTTATCTGTATAAAAATTATATATAATGTATATTAAATGGAGCAATCTAATATTATCTAAGGAGCGTTAAAATGTCTAACTATGCTAAAGTAATAATTAACGGATCACCTATTACAAAATCGAACTTTAAATTACATAATATAAATGGCCGCGCTATTCTGCCTCATAGCTCTGGTAAATATCATGATAGATATGCATTATATGAGCAAGAAATTGCACTACTTGCTAGAAGTCAAAATCCAGATATTATTTTTTCTGAAAGCTTAATAGCTATCCTCAAAGTCTATTATAAAAGCGAAAAGCGCCATCCTGATACAATAAATATTACTAAAAGTATATTTGACGGTATAGAAAAAAGTGGATTGATCGTAAATGATGCTCAGATAACAAAAATATTTACTGAAGAATATTATGATAAAGAGAATCCAAGATTTGAACTGGAGTTATTTGCGCAAAGTCAATATGATATTAATTATTCAATTACAAAAAAGAGTACTCCTGTAGAAGCTAAAATATATTCTCCTATAAGGAAAAACTTAGCTTCAAAAAAACATGATTCTTATGAAATAAAAAGTAATTCGTTAGATAAATTTGAAAACAAACATAAAAAGCTTTTGCCTAAAACACTTTCGATATGCAGCATTTGCAATAAATCTATAACCTCCAATGATCATGTAAAGGCAGATAACGGAAAAACTTTAATATGCAAAAAATGTTTTAATAAGTTATTTTGATTATATATGGGAAAGGAATTAATTATGAGCAATAATTTGGATATTGTTTTTTTAGGAGACAGTTTAACCTTTGGATATGGAGTGAGTAAAGAAAAATCATGGGCATATAAGATTGCACAATCACTTTTCTTTTCTTCATTAAATAAAGCCCACAATGGTGAAACAACCACATCAATGCTTACTAGATATTATAATGATGTCTTAGTACATTTTCCTCTAAAAATTTTTATAATGGGAGGCACAAACGATCTTCTCCTTGGAAGGTCAGTTACATCAGTAATCAGTAATATAGAATTAATGATTAAGGATGGAATAAATATTAACTCTGAAGTAACTATAGGTATCCCCCCTAAAATAATTGGTAAAATGGCTAATGAACTTTTTTCGCCTTCGCACTTATATGCCTATGCTGAAAATAATTTGCTATTTTTAAAAGAAGAACTTATCAGTTTATGTAATAATTATAAAATATCATTCATTAATTTTTACGATTTAACTGAAGATAGAAATGATATATATTTAGATGGAATTCATCTAACTTCTTTGGGACACGAACTTATGTATAAACAAGCTCTTCTCCACTACTCTAATTCAAATAAATAAATTTTCGTTTACTAGAAATTCATTATATTAAGCGAGGAAATGGAGGGTATAAATTATATATTTTAACTACCTTCCATTCTAATGCATATATTTTTTTATATATTTCGCTGCTTCCATCCCACATTCGATTCCATCAATTCCTTTCATATGCAGTGCATTCTCCCCATATATAATATTTCCACATGCAAAAAACCCGTTAATTGATGTTTTAAATTCTGACACTTCTGGCCCAAAAGTCTCACTATCCATATTAATATCTAATCTTTTAATTATCGAAGTTTCAGGAATAAAACCTACTGATAGTAATAAAGAGTCGCATTCTTTTTCTTCTACTGCTTCATTAATTAAATTCATAATCTTCACTTTTTCAATTCTATTATTTCCTGCAATCTCAATTACCCTAGAATTTTCAACTATAGGAATATCAAAACCGTTAATAATATCTAAAATTTCACTATCTTCAATTTCTTTAAATTCCTTATCTAATACTATACCTTCCACGCTTCCTCCTTCTATTATCAGTCTTCTTGCAACTAAAAATCCCCATTTATCTTTAGCTATAATAATAGTTTTTCTTCCAGGCAAATATCCCTCTAAATTAACTATTCTATGAGCTTCGCCCACAGTAAATATTCCTGTAAGTCCATTTGTCGGTATAACAACATTTCCTGAATACTTTTCTTTTGCCCCCATAGCTAAAACTATTGCTTTTGCAGTAATATCCTTAATACCATCTTCTGAGTTAACATAAGTAACTTTCCTTTCTTTGCTAACATCTAATACAGTAGTATTTAGCAATATTTCTATACCAAGTTCGTTCAATTGTCTTTCTACATAATCTATATATTCAGGGCCAGTAACTGTTTCTCCCAAAAACTTTTCCCCAAAGCTATTATGAATACATTGATTAATTATTCCTCCAACATTACATTCTCTCTCTATAATAAGTATTTTTTCTATACCTTCCTTTGCCGCTCCAATTGCTGCTGTCATCCCAGCTATTCCTGCTCCAATAACAATCAAATCATAATTTGGCATTTTTTGTACCTCCATAAAATAAATCCTATAACTTTATCAATTTTTTTGCTTTTTTCATAGCAACAACCATATCGTACATACTTGCAATTTCCCCAAATGTTATTTCTCCTGTTAAATTATAATAATCTAATGATGTATCGTTAATCAAAAGTTTTACACCCTTTTTGTACAACATCTTTATATCTTCAATAGCTTTGGAGTCTTTGCTAAATAATTTAACACCTGAATTTAAGAATAAAATTTCTTTTGGCAGCTTATCATACTCATTTAGTGCTTCAAAATACTCGTTTATTAGAGTTATTCCCAATTCATCTTCTCCATCTCCCAATTTTTCCCTTGTAACTAAAATAGAAAATATCTCACCCTCATCTTCTACTTCTAGACAGCCTCTTTTTTCTATTTTAATTGCAAACCTATTCTCCTCATCTTCCTCATCAACTTGATATCCTTTATGAGCTGCATACCTTAAAACATTTGAACGCCCAAGTTCACTGTTTACTATTACAACTGCTTCGCCCTCACCAATCGAATTAAAATACTTTTTAATTTCTCTTATAATTTTTAAATAAGACAATCCTCTGCAATCTATTTCTTTCATAATTATAGCCCCCTAACAATATTTCAATATATTATTAATATATCAGATTTGACAATAAATTTCTCAAATATAGATTGATTAATTTTACAACTTGATTAAATTATTATACTTACATTTATTATATAAACTTTCCTATATTATAGTATACCATTCTAAATTCATGTATATGAAAAAAAAATAATAGCCCAAAGATGCGCTAAAAAGTTCCTATTTGCAGCATAGCTACTTTTTTATATGTGCATATTCCATTAATTTATATTTGTTTAATTTATAAATTTATGTATACTATATAATGTAGTGATTTATCGAATTGAGGTGACATAATGAGTTCTTTTAACTCTAGTATTAATAATTTTTTAAGACGTAATTTAAATAAAGATACAATTATAAGAATAATATTCTTTTTAATTCCTGTAATTTCTATAATATTAAAAGGTATAATGTTTCAAGGTTTTGTGATTAATAAGAATCCATATTCTCTTGATTTTTCTGCTGGATATCAATCTGCAGATCCTTTCTTGAATTATTACATAGCTTTTGCTGTAGCGTTCATAAGCTTCTCTCTTTTATTTCGAGGAATAGGCAGAGTCGTTTATACCATAGTAATCGATTTACTTTTAACTTTTTTAATATTAATAGACGTTTGGTATTTTAGGGGCTTTTTAACTGTGCCCTCTGCATTGATATTAACACAAACAGCTAATTTAGATAATATGTCTGGAAGTATACTATCTATGACAAGTAATTTAGATTTTATATTCCTATTTGATTTTATAATATTAGCCATATATGTGTATATATCAAGGAAATCATTTAGCAACAAACATAAGCGTTCCATTAAAACTTTTTTATGTACTTTTATCCTATCAATATTATATATAATTTATGTACCTATTAGTATAAATGTATTTAATAATAAAGATGTTCCAAACGCTTATTTATTTAGTAACTATGATAAGTCAAATACTGCTAGATATTTTTCTCCTATTGGATACCATATTATTGATTGTTATACAGTTTACCGAGATTCTCAGCCATATAAATTAACTAATCAGGATAAGGCTGATATTAAAGAATTATTTGAAACTAAAAAAGAAGATTTGCCTAATAATGAATACTTCGGCATGGCGAAAGGCAAAAATTTAATATATATACAAGTTGAATCCCTAGAAAATTTCGTTATTGGTAAAAAAATTAATGGTAAAGAGATTACTCCTAATTTAAATAAGTTAGTTCAAAGTTCATTATATTTTCCAAATACTTTTGAGCAAGTTAACGAAGGGACAAGCTCTGATGCCGATTTAATGGTTAACACTTCTATGCTGCCATTAAGACAAGGAAGTACCTTCTTCAGATATCCTAATACTAATTATAATTCTATGCCTAATATTCTAGAGACTCAAGGATATAATACTTATGCAATTCACCCTGATAAGGGTTCATTCTGGAATTATAAAAACGGATTACTCGGCATTGGTTTTGATAACTTTTCTGATTATTATTCATTTAATGTCGATGAAGTAATAGGTCTTGGAATTAGTGATAAAAGATACTTTGAACAAGTGATTCCTATGCTAAAAAAACAAAAGCAGCCATTTTATACTGAAACTGTAACTTTAACAAGCCATGGACCTTTTGATATTCCTGAAAAATATAGAGAACTAGGACTCGATCCTGAATTAAACGAAAGCAAACTTGGGGGATATTTTGAAAGTCTTCATTATACTGATAAACAAATAGGATATTTCATTGATCAATTAGATAAAGAAGGTTTACTTAAAAATAGTATTATTGCCATTATGGGTGATCACACCGGAATCCATAAATATTACGATGATACTATTGGACAATTATCTCATAAAGAAGATTGGTTTTTAAATACAGGAAATCCTACTGTTCCATTTATTATTTATGATCCATCTAAAAAACAAGGAAAAACATTTGATGAAATGTATAATGGACAAATTGATGTTATGCCAACACTTCTTTATCTGCTTGGAGTAGACAAAGATAAGTATGAAAATACCGCTTTAGGTAGAAACCTATTGAATACAAATAAATCTTTTGCTGTAATAACTAATGGTACACTTAAAGGTGGAGAAAATCTTACTGATAAAGAAAAAGAAGTTTATAAAAAATCATTAGATATTTCAGATAAAATGATACGTGCAAACTACGCACATAATGTTAATTAGACATAAATTTAGAATATAGCCCTGCGAAATATGAGTCATTCTTTTATTCCAGTTTCTAAGGAAACATTCCACAAAAGAATGACTTATATTTCTAGTTGGGCTATATTTGAAAGTAAAAATCAAATTTATTTCTAAACATAAGCAAATGTTAAAAGCTGTTTACCTATAATAAGAGTGAATCATTTCTTTCTAAAACTCATGTTCAAAACATCTTCTGTTATAAAAATTTTATCTTCTGTAACCTCAATATCATATGCCTTTATAATTTCCTCTTCATAATTTTTCATTAGTTTATAATAATTATCACTAACTACTCTTGGGAATCTTACTTTACTAATGAATATATTTTCTAATTCAAAACCATACTTATTAAGTAATTCTATATATTCTTCCTTGGTATAAAACTTAACATGTCCATCATCTCTAAGCTGCATATATTTATCTACAAATCTTTTATTGTCTATTTTATTAGGAGTTGGGTCTGATATATATATTTGTCCACCTTCCCCTACAATTCTTTGAAGCTGCTTTATCGTCTCCTCAATGTTAGGAAAATGATGTAGGGCATATCTTGTGACAATTGCATCAAATGTATTATTTTCATAAGGAATTGTTATTCCATCGTAACTACTAAATATTAAGTTATTAATTCCTTTTTCCCTTACTACTTCATTATTTCTTCTTATAGTATTCTCTACTATATCTAGTCCGACTACTTCAATTTCTTTATATTTCAATGCTAACGGAAATGCTACATATCCACTGCCAGTTCCCAAATCTAAAATTCTACTATTAGGTTTTGTGTCAATCTTGGCTAATATCCCTTCTAAATGTTTATCATCTGAAATAATATCAATATATCCCTCTGTGAAAAAGTCTTTATCAAATTGCTTTTTTGCTTTTGCAATTATCTCCGCTTTCTTATATTCATTCATATTTAATTCTCTCCCCAATAATATAATTTAAATATTTTAACTATTTTTAACTAATACCATTTTATTCCTTGTGAAGAATGAACTCAATAATAAAAATAGAATTGATAATGCTAATATTCCAACTACTATAGGTAAAATTGATATGAATCCCTTTCCTGCCTGCAATTTCTCTACAGCCATGAAGATCCATCTTGGAGGAAGAGCATCCCCTACCCTCTGCAAACTCTTGCTCATCATTTCGTAATCCCAGAAAGCACCGCTTAACATAAATACAGGTACGGTTAACGCTGTATTTATAAGAGAAAATACTGATTTATTCTTTACTATAGACGCTATCATTATACTAAAAGTAACGGCTAATAAGGACATTAGTAGTGCGAGAAATAATAGTAATATTGTATTACCAAAGCCAAACTCATAGTTAAATATTTTACATGCTACATAATATTCTACTGATGGTATGGCTGTAAAAAGGAAGAATACAACGCATTGGCTAGCATAATATTGTCTTTCGCTAATCTTTCCCATAAGGATTCTTTCTTTTGTACCTTCTCTTTCATCTTCTAGTAGAAATCCACAACTTCCTGCTGCTGTAACAAACAATAAATAGAATATTACACCCAATGATGACAATATACTTGGCTTTATATCTTTTTTATTTAGAACTTCATATTCTGGTCTTGAATCCCTAAATGTTTTTATAACTGCATCTATGCCTTCAGCTTTTATATCAATATTATTTGATATCTTAGCTAATGCAGATACTTCACTCTCCAAAAAACTTTTTATAACTGCCTGAGTATCATTATTTGAGATTGTTTTATAAGTAATCTCACTCTTTTCACCTCTTATAATATTATCCGTAAAATTCCTATCTATTTTAATTGTCATCTCATATTTATGATAAACTAAATCCTGTATATAATTATCGCTTTCAAGTTCTACTTTAGTTACTCCATCAAGCTTTGATAATCTATCTTCTACTTCTTTACCAAATGCCCCGCTATCTTCATTTATTACTGCAACTTTTACAGTTGAACTGCCACTTTCTATTCCCGCAAACGCAAATATTAATATAATCGGAAGAATAAATGTTACGACTAAAAAAGTTTTCCTCTTGAGTAAAATTTTTGCCACATTTATTATTATTCTAATCATTTGCAAGGCCTCCTTTATTTCTTAAAACTCCAAAATATACAAACATACATAAGGCTGATAGGCCTAAAGGCATTCCCAGTGCAATGAGATAAGCATTAGATTCTATCCCACATAATAAACTACCTATTGCTGTATTAATCCAATAAATTGGACTGATACACAATAACTTACTTACTGGTCCCATTCCAACCATTACACTGAGCGGAGTATAGGCTCCACCTAAAAAACATATGACTACTATTGAAACTTGTATTATACCTGTCACCATCGTATCATTTTTTGCTATGATTCCGATAAGGGCTCCTACTACAGAAACAAAAATTCCAAGCGCAAAGAATATACTCATAAACTTAAGTGTATTTTCTCCCCAATTTACACCTAGTACATAGGTAGAATAAATATACACTAATATAGTCTGCAATATAGATATTATAATTCCAACAATAATTTTTGCTCCTATTAAAGAACTTTCAGTCATTTTTGATAATCTAATTCTATTGATGGTTGTAAGCTGTTTTTCTTTGTATGCAGATTCTGCTACTATTCCTGCAATATATAAAATAATCAGAGCTAATTCTGCGAAGGTATAATATTCAGATGAAGTAATATCCCGAGCTTTACCAACATCTTCTTTAACAACATATTCATTATATTTATTCTGAACTAAATTTGAGAAAGCCTTTGGATTATATTCATTTATAGTATCAAATGCTGCATATTCATTAAGAATTGATTCAAATATACCTCTAAATATTTTGGTTTTGATTCTTTCTCCATTCTTAGAGGAATATAATTTAAAGCCACTATCATTTACTTCAATATGAACTAAGGCATTATACTTATCCACTTCATCCTTAACAATATTTAAAGATGAAGTTTCTTCAAATTTAATATTAACAGCCTCTTCTACACCTTTCTTAAATTCTAGAAATCCATGTTCATACTTTGTATCACCATTAATTGTGTAATACACCTTTGAATATTCATTTCCTGAACCAAATATATCTCCTGAAGTCATTAAATTTTTAAGACCGACGCTTAAAGTAGTAATTAGAATTATTGGGAATAGAAACATAAATATTAAGTTTCTCTTCGTTCCTAACATCTGCTTATATTCTTTTTTTAACATTGATAAAAACATATTAATCCCCCCATTACTCTCTAAGCTTTTTGCCTGTTAACGCTAAGAACACTGCTTCAAGACTAGGTTCTTCATTTACAATATTCTTTATATCTCCACCATTATCTGAAATAACCGTTACTAAGTTTGATATTAAATTGCTGCTTTTAAGCGTAGTAATCCTATATTCGTTATCTGCAAAAACTACTTTTTCAACTCCTGTAACTTCTTGAAGAATATTCTCTAAACCATTAATCTTCTTGGTTACAGTTATATCTAATGTATTCTTATCCCCTATTAAATTCTTAAGCTCATCACTTGTACCCTCAGCAATGATGTGACCCTTATCAATAATAGCTATTCTGTCACAAATGTCATCAACTTCCTGCATATAATGGGAAGTATATATTATTGTAGCACCTTCTTCTCTAAGCTTTAAAACTGACTCTAGAATATGATTTCTAGATTGTGGATCTATGCCAACCGTAGGCTCATCCATTATTATCAGTTTAGGAGAATGAGCTATAGCACACCCAATATTAAGCCTCCGTTTCATACCTCCTGAAAATTCTGAAGCCTTCTTATTTCTCACATCTGTAAGCCCAACAAATTCTAAAGTTTTAGCGGTTCTATACTTAAGGTCTTGTCCTTTAAACCCATATAAGGAGCAAAAGAAACTAATGTTTTCTTCAGCAGTTAAATCCCAATATAATGCAAAATCCTGAGGTACTATTCCAATGTTTTCTTTCCACTTTCTTATCTTATTAGTTTCTTCCTCATAAAGAACCTCTCCTGAAGTCTTTTTAATCAATCCACATATCATGCCAATTGTAGTGCTTTTGCCTGCTCCATTTGGTCCGAGTATTCCATAAATTTGACCTTTTTCGATTTTCAAGTCTATTCCATCAACAGCTACGTGATTCCCGTAATCCTTATAAAGCTTTCTTATTTCTAACATTCTCATTTATAATTACCTCCAAACTATAACAAATATACATTTAAAAACAATAGTTAAATTTCTTATCTATTCCTTAACTTCCATAATATAAGTATATAAAAAAAGGCAAATTTTCAATAGTTAGAAAACTCACCTTTTATATATTACATTTGTCATACTTTAATTATAGAGTTAACTCATCCCTTTAAATATATCTCAATTAGGAATAAGCAACATACTTTTGTGGAATATTTCATTAGAAATTTTGATAGATGTGATTCTTAGAAACTGGAACAATCATATATTACTTATTTCGGGGAGTTATATTTACAGATTACCTTTTAAATAATTAACAGCTAATGCTGTTCTATGTTCTAGTCCAGTTTTATCTAGTATTGTTGTAATATAATTTCTTATTGTACCTTCGGAAATAAATAACTTATTACTAATTTCCTTATTACTTAGGCCTTCGCTAATAGCTTTTATGATTTCTATTTCTCTATCAGTAAAATCATATTTCTTTATTTCTGGTTCCATTTCTTTTCCATGAAGCTTGTCTAGTATATTTTCATTCATTACAATTGTATTATTGTAAACTGAAACTATTGAATTTACTATTTGTTCTGGAGAATTATTCTTTAATATGTATCCTTTTGCCCCATATAAGAGAGCTTCATTAATATAATCCTCCTCATCAAAGGTTGTTAAAACTAAGCATTTTGTTTTTGTTTTTTTTACAATTTCACGAACCGCCTCGACTCCATTAACTACAGGCATTCTTATATCAATTAAAGCTACATCAATTTCATTTTCTAAACAAAAGTTAATGCATTCCCTTCCATTACTTGCTTCTCCAATTACCTCAATGTCACCTTTAATAGGCAGTATTATTTTTAAGCTTTCTCTAATCAAGCTATCATCATCACATATTAATATTTTAATGCTCATTTTAGCTCCTCCAAATTAAAAATCATATTAATAATAAAACCATTATCATTACAATATTCTACTCTTCCTCCCAGGCCTTGAACTCTCTCCTCAATGCCTCTAAGGCCCAACCCTTTATTAAGATTCTTGTATCCATTTCCATTATCTCTAAATTCTATTCTGGTTATTTTGTTATATACAAAAATTGAGAGATTAATTACGCTTGCCATGGAATACTTTGCTGCATTAGTTAAAGCCTCATTAATATTTTCTTCTAATACCATCCAAAGCCTTAATGTGATTTTATTTATATTTCCCTCTATATTTAAGGTTGTCTTTATACCTGTACTATATTCAAATTTTAATAATTGCTCTTTTACATTTTCAACTCCAATAACTCTATCCCTAGGTTTGACATTTCTTAGAATATGCCGTATTTCATCCATTCCTTCCCTAAGGTTTTCCATTGCCGTAAGTAGATATTTATTAGCAAGTTCATTATTCTTTCCTAGTGCCTCTTTAGTTACCTCTAGCTGCATAAGGGAACTTGTAATCCTATGCCCTAAATGATCATGAAGCTTTTGAGCCATAAAGTTTCTCTCTTTTAAACTTATTACTACATTATTCTGTTCAATATATCTTTCTAGATTTCTTACTTTATGCTCCATTAAGTGGCTTTCATATCTTTGTCCCCTATTAAATTCCTTGATCTCTAATTCATTTTCGCGTTGCTTCTTTAATTCGTATAAATATAAGTTAGCAATTATAATGTAAATGCACATATAAAGAAAATTTTCTCTATAAAAATAACTTGCAATACATAAACTAATTAAAATGCTAGTTAACATAGATGCCTTATTTTTGATAATCTTAAAAATAACTATAGGCAATAAAAAAATAATTTCATTAAAGCCTAAGCTCTCAAACACTAAAATACTTATAATTTGAAGAAAATTTATTTTTTTCTCATTAATCTTTAAGAAATGATCTAATAGTTCCAGAATAGAAATTCCAATGATACACGTTATTCTTATGATAATATCAACATCTTGGTATCCTAAAAGTATTGAATTCAACACACAAAATACCGACATCATAATTATTAGCATTGATATATTCTTTTTCATCGTTAATTCCTCTTATCTAAAAGTATTTTTATTTTCTCTTTATCTTTTTTATTTCTTCTTTTAGTCTATCAAGGGAATACTGATGTTTTAATGATTTTATATTTGGAAATGCCCTTATGATACGCTTGTTTACAGATCTGTTTTTTAATATCACATTTTCTAACTTAACTTTTAATTTACTAATTTGTTCTTTGGCATAAATTATTTTTTCACTTTCTTGCTCTATTAGCCCATCGAATCTACTTAAATTCTGTTGCAAAATACTTTTATAATTTTCACTTTTTTCCTTAATTTCTTCAATCAATATACTCATTTCTTCTAATTTCCCACCTAATTGCAAAACCTTATAGGTTGTAATTATTATATCCATTAAAAAATACATTATTAATATATTGCATGTCCATATAATAATATTTAATGGTGATTCTCTAACAATTTCGGCTATAATTGGATTTATTATTTTAACTGCAATTATTGATAACATTCCAAATAGTATCGAATTTAATAGACACACTCTACCTTTTATATTAAACCTATTATTTGCATAATCCCACCACTTAAGATCAAACATGGTCTCCAATAATGATCCTGTAACATATTCTAATACACTTGTAAAAATCATTGCACTTAGGTATAAAACAATAATATTCTTTGAAAATGGGGTTAATAATATAGTTACAATAAGTGCGCCTGCACCATAAATTGGGCAAAATGGTCCTTTAAGAAATCCCCTGTTTACAAACTCTCTATCTATAATGGAGCAGTAAATAGTTTCACATATCCATCCTAAAAAGCTATAGATTATAAAATAAAAAAGATAAATATAGATTGTATTCATAACACTTCAACCTACCTTAGCACAACTTATTGATTAATGATGAATAATGAATGATTGAGGTCGAAGTTCACAGAGAAAGTTCTGCTAGACAAATTTAATATTTGAAGCATTACTTTTTATTGTGTAATTTTTTTAATTTAGAATTGTTATCCTCATCATTCATTCTTCACTATTCATCATTCACCTAATTATTATTTCCCTGCTACTGAAAGTTCTTTTACAACAACAGAAGGACATCCTATGCTGCTCATAGGAAATTTCAAATCACTTCCTACTTCTTCGATATCTTTTAATAGTGTAAAGAAATTACCTGCTACAGTGATTTGCTCTACTGGAAAGCTCTTTTTTCCATTTTCAATCATAAAACCTTTAGCTGCTAAAGAAAAATCTCCTGTTACAGCACTAGCCCCTGAATGAAGTCCAGCAAAATCTGTAATTATTACACCATCTTTAACTTCGCTACAAAGCTCTTCGAAAGACTTTTCACCAGGATTTATATAAAAATTTGTCGGGCTAACTCCTATTGTTGATGCATATGAACCTTTGAATCCATTTCCTGTAGATTTAACTCCAGCTTTATATGCAGTTTTTAAGTTATATAATAATGTATTCAATTTTCCTTTAGATATTATCTCTTTTTTATAAGTTGCAACACCTTCATCGTCAAAAGAAGTAGTTCCAAGTCCATCTTGTAAATGAGGATCATCTATTAAGGTTACTTTATCTGATGCTATAATTTCACCTTCTTTTCCTTTCAATAAAGACAATCCCTTTTGAGCTTGCTCTGCATTAAATATTGAAGAGAATGTTCCAAGTAAGGATACCATTGCCTCATTATTAATTATTATCTTATACTTACCCGATGGAATACTCTTACCACCAATTTTAGCAAGTGCCTCTTCAAGACCTTGTCTTGCTAATTCACTTGGTTTAATATCTTCAACTTTTTTAGCTATAACATATCCTGATCCATCCTGCTTCTCTTTGTTTTCCTCTACTATAGGCACTACATATGCAGTTAAACTATTTCTTTCATTCTTTAAGTTTAGGCCTTTTGAATTAATAATTCCATAAGTGGATTTGCCATATCCTATTCCACAGCCATGAAAATTTACAACTTTATCACACTGCTTTTTGCATTCCTTTTCCATTTCTAAAGCAAGCGAAATAAGTTCATCCGGCTTCACATTCTCTAAATCTTTTTTATAGCAATCTAATTCTTTATATTCTTTATCACCTTCATAAATGAATTGAACATCATCATTCTCTATTGCAAGGGCCGCTTCTTTTGCGTTTGTGATAAGAGTACTTATTGCTTCTTCATCCAATATCTCTGTATAGGAATATCCCATCTTACCATCAATTTTCCCTCTAAATGAAAGTCCAAAGGCATTATTTAATTTATACTTTTCAACTTCACCTTCATAAATATTTAAATTTAGGCTTTCAGAATCAGAATAATATATTTCACATTCCTCAAATCCTGAATTCTTAGCTTCTTTAAATAATTCTTCTTTAAATAAGTTAAAATCCATATTCTATCTACCTCCAACTGTCATTTTCTTTACTCTAATCATAGGCTGACCTACATTTGTTGGTATACTTCCTGATGATGCTCCACACATTCCTTGAGCAACATCCAAATTGTTTCCAACCATATCTATATCCATAAGAACCTCGCTGCCTTTACCAATAAGACTTGCTCCCCTTACAGGTTCTTGAATCTCTCCATTTTTAACTAGATACCCTTCCTGAACAGCAAAGTTAAACTCACCAGTTACAGGATTAACAGACCCCCCACCTAACTTTTTAGCATATAAACCATCTTCTATAGATTTAATAATATCATCTGGATTATCATCTCCTGCTGCTATATAAGTATTAGTCATTCTTGAAGTTGGCTGAAACTTATAACTTTGCCTTCTTGAGCTGCCAGTTGCCTCCATATTCATACGTCTTCCATTTAATTTATCAATCATATATCCTTTTAAAATACCATTTTCAATTAGAATATTCTTTTGCGTCTTATTACCTTCATCATCTATATTTAATGAACCCCAAGCATTTGGTGCTGTTCCATCATCTATGGCTGTTACTTTAGTTGATGCTATTTGTTCCCCTAATTTGTTTGCAAAGACTGAATTTCCCTTAGATACTGCACTTGCCTCCAATGAATGACCACAAGCTTCATGAAATATAACTCCGCCAAATCCATTATCAATTGCTACAGCCATATTTCCAGCTGGGCAATTCTTAGCATGAAGCATTGTATGAGCTATTCTTGCTGCTTCCCTTCCATGATATTCAGGATCAACATCATCAAACATTTCAATTCCTTTGTGTCTTCCAGGCCCCTCAAACCCAGTTTGATTTTCATTCCCTTTTGATGCAATTGCACTTATTCCAAGCCTTGTTCTTATACGAGTATCTTGAACATATAATCCTTCTGTATTTGCAATTAACACATTCTGTTCTTTATCTGCATAGCTTGCAATAACTTGTGATATATCACTACTAAAATTCTTAGCTCCATTATAAGCACTTTTTAATATGGCTATTTTTTTATCATAAGCCACATACTTTGGATAATGTACTATTGGGTGTATTGTTTCTATATGTTTTTCATTTAAAATAATAGAATTTATTTTGTCCCCTCTAACTTCTCCTAATGCTAAAGCTGCTCTATATGCAGTTTCTAAAAGGCTATCAAGATTATTATTATTTGTGTATGCATACACACTATTCAATCCTTTAAAAATTCTTATTCCTATTCCGTAAATTCTTCCACCTATAGCATCGTCTACTTTACCATCAACTAATGATATTGAATTATTAATGCAATCCTCTTCAAATATCTCAGCAAAATCTCCTCCGGTTACCAGACACTTTGCTAATACTTCACTTGCAACACTTTTTGATAACATTGTATTCCTCCTTAAATTTAATAATTATCTTCTATAAAGGTAATTTTCACTAATAATATAATTATATACATTGATAATAACTTTCATATTTTAAAACAAGACAATATACAGATACTTTATTAGTAAATTATATATATTATTAGTTTAGCATTAATTATTTGTATTTCAATTATTATCATAAAATATTCCATACAAAGTGCATTTAGGCATTTAACAATTTTTTAATAATAAAAAAGACTATTTCAATTTTAGTTATAATATTAGCAAATACTAATTGCTACAATATAACTAAAATGAACATAGTCTTTTAATCTTATTACTTCATAATCTTAAATTCATAACCTTGGTCTTTTAAATATTTTATAATTCCAGGTAAAGCTTTGGCTGTTTCTTCTTTTCCATAAGTATCATGCATTAATATTACTGCCTTTTCTCGTCCCGTTACAGTTTTTATAAGTTCTTGTGTTAACTGTGCTGCATTCTTAGGACCGCCTTCTTCTGCATCTCCAGATAATGCATTCCAGTCAACCTGATGATAATCCTTATCATGTAGTGCTGCATCCATTTTCTCTACTCCTTTAGGATCCTTCTTCCCCCAAGTCATTTGTCCGCCTGGAAATCTCACAGCTCTTGTTGAAAAATCTTGACCTAAAACATCCTTCAAAATTTGATTTGTCTTCTCAAAATCAGACATACAATTCTCCAAATTAATTTTTCCATTTGGATATAAATAAGTATAATTGTGCGAATAAGTATGATTACCTATTGCGTTCCCGTCTGCTAATTCACGCTTTACTAAATTTTTAGTAGTATCACTTTCATTAATTGCTTTTCCTACAAGGAAAAAGGTTGCATGTACATTTTCAGACTTGAGAATATCCAATATCTGTGGAGTAACAGTCTCTGATGGTCCATCATCAAAAGTTAAATACACAACTTTTTTACCATCAGCGCCATCAGGTTTTTTATTCTTCATTTGCTGATTCAAATAATTTTCTACAAAAGCAACATCTTCTACTTCAGAAGAACTTTCCTTAGATAGATCCTTACTTGGTACTTCACTTTTAACCTCGCTGCCATTTGAATCCTGATTTTTATCTTGATTTGCATTGTTATCAAGTGCTTGTACAGATTGTTTGCTAGCCGAAAACTTTTGAGCTATAATAGCACTTCCCATAACTACAATTATCGCAACTACGATGAATAAAACAGTAACTCTTGCTCTTTTTATATTTTTAATTTTATTTTGTTTACGCCTATTGCTATGTCTCATTTTTATAATACCTCAATATCTAAATTCAATAAATTTTACTATAGTTTGCTACTTATTCTCTTTGATAAATCAATTTTAAAAAATACTTTTCCATGGAACTGGCATCTATATATAGTATAAGGTTTTAGCAGGTTTTATACAATAAAAAAAAGCCGATTTCTCGACTGAAAATTTTTCCTTTTTACAAGTTTTTCATAAAAAAATGGCTCCGCGAAGAGGACTCGAACCTCCAACCTATCGGTTAACAGC
>NZ_AUUU01000037.1 GCF_002760435.1 Clostridium sp. LS | reverse complement strand
GATTATATATTATTCATAGTTCTATGGAGAAGAAGTTATAAGAAAAAGTTTGAAGGTGAGTTATTTGTAATTTACTTAATTGCTTTTGCCATAATAAGAGGCATTGTGGAATTTTTTAGAATAAATCCAGTTATATGGGGACCTTTTTCAATTTCACATTTATTAAGTTTAATTTTAGTTATTATTGGATTAGTTGTTTATGTATTGCTGTCCAAGAGAACTACAGGAAACGATAGGATTTATGTAGAAGAGGATAAATTGAAATTAACAACTTCAGTAATTATTTTAGTTTCATTAATAGCAGCGTCTATATTTACATTTTATTTTGTTCAAGGATAGTTATAGTAATTGATAAAGTCTGTGAGTGACTGAATTAAAAGTAAATAAAATATTATAAAGTCATAAAGAGCTCCAATAAAAATCAAAATTTTTATTGGAGCTCTTTATTAAATCTGAATTACATCATCTAACATGTCAAAAGTAATTATGATTTTGAATATTTTTAAATTATCTTCATAATTTCTACACATATTATTTGTATACTTTATTAAGAACAGTGTTTCAATTATATAAAAATTAAAATAAATAATTATATTTAGATGTTAGATTTTTGAGAGGTGGTGAGGTCATGTCAAGTTTTATAGAAGCTAAAAATGCAGTAAGCAAAGAGCTTTATGAAGTTGAAATGATTTTAAAAAATATTGGGAAAGATTTCAGTTCGGGTTCAACTCAAGAGATATTTGAATATTTTTTTAAAGTTTCAGGAAAATATCTTCGTCCTAGTTTGATAATACTTTCAGCTAAAGCTATAAATCCTAAAATGACTATAGAGGAAAGAGTTCAATTAATTAATTTATGTGTAGCTGTTGAGCTAATACATAGTGCTAGTTTAGTTCATGACGATATAATTGATAATGATTTATTTAGACGAGGTCAAAAGACGTTAAATAATATATATGGTAGGAAGGTAGCAGTTCTGGCAGGAGATGCTTTTTATGCTAAAGCATTTTCAATATTATTAAAACTACCAACGAAAGATGCAGAAGAGGTTATTACAGAAGTTATTGAAAAGATGTGCATAGCTGAAATTGATCAAGCTCAAAATCATGAGATTTCAAAACAGGATTATTTTAGCATAATAGAAGGTAAAACTGCATCATTTATGGCTGCCTGCTGTAAACTTGGAGCAAAAACAGTTAAAGCAAAAGAAGAAGAAATTACTGCATTAGAAAATTACGGCCTAAATTTAGGAATGGTATATCAAATTATTGATGATTGTACAGACAGTGATCTTAACGCAATTAAAAATAATATCACAGTTGAAAATGCTAAAGAGTTTGCTTTAAAAGCTGAACAAGAAATTAAAGAATTAGAGCCTTCAGTTTATAAGGATAGCTTGAACAGTCTTTTAAATTATGTACTTGAATCTTCTAAATAATAAGACAAAAAATGCTTAATATTGAAATTATAATAAATATTACAAAGGAGATGATATTACAATGAGAGTTTTTGGGAATAAATATTTAGTTCCTGTATGGACTATTTTACGTATATGGCTGGGTTATCAATGGATAGTTCCAGCTATAGAAAAATTCCAAGATCCAACATGGGTAGGTAGTCAAGCTGGTGTGGCAATAACAGGTTTTTTAAAGGGAGCTTTAGCTAAATCATCTGGGGATCATCCATCAGTGCAATGGTGGTATGCAAAATTCGTTGAAAATGTTGCATTGCCGAATGCTGGCACATTTACGTACATTGTGCCAGCTGGAGAACTTCTTGTTGGTATTAGTTTAATATTTGGAGCTTTTACTATAGCAGGTTTGATTGGTGGAGCATTTATGAATTTAAATTATTTATTAGCTGGTACTACTAGTACTAATCCAATTCTATATACTGCAGCTATAATTCTAATGGCAGCTGGAGCAAACGCTTATAAAATAGGGATTGATCAGTTAATTATATCATATTGGAAAAAGAAACATAATAGATAATAAATTACACAAAACAATTTAAAAAATAATATAAAAAATCAAGTCTTTAGACGCAATAACGAAGGGAGTTTAATTAACAATGAAAAAAAAAACAATTAGAGGTGCAATATTAAGTATAATTCTTACTTTAGGTCTGTCTACAGCAGCTTTTGCTGCTGGTATGGGCGACATGGATATGGGACAAGGAACAGAAAAAAATTCGAATGGGATAAATGCAGAATTAACTTTTAATAAAGATAACAAAGTTAAAACTGGTAAGAATGATGTGATGGTTACATTACATGATAGTAATAATAAAGAAATTCAAAATGCTGATGTTAAAATTAGTGCAGAAATGGACAAGAGTTCAGACATGGGTAGCATGAATATGGATAAGTCAAAGCCAATTGAAGCAGTATTAGAAAGTAGTGGAAATGGTCAATACATGGGTAATATAGATTTTACTGATAAAGGTAAATGGACTGTTACAGCTAATGTTATGGTAAATGGTGAGAAGAAGGATATTAAATTTGATGTTGATGTAGCAAGTGCAGGTCCAAACTGGATTGTTATAGGTGGATTTGTAGGAATAGTAGCAGTAATAATCGTAGTAGCTGCTGTAAAGAAAAAAAGTAGTAAATAAAGAAAAAGAATGGAGGTGACAGTTTAATGCCAAAATTGGACAAGAAAATTAGTGATGAAACAAAGTCATCGCAAGAGCAAACAGAAAATAATTTATTAGACAATAAAATACTTAAGAGCTTTATGAAAAGTAAGTGGTATCCAGGAATATTTCAATTACTTGTAGGAATAGTATTTGCATTTATCGTATTTGAATTACTGACAGGTCCTAGTGAGGCTCATGATAATTTTGGGACAGCAGGAACTTGGGTATTATGGTGGCCTATCCTTCCTATATTATTATTTTTGACAGGTAGATTCTGGTGTACTATATGTCCATTTGGTGCGTTAAGTGATGTAGTTCAAAAATTTGTAGGAAGCAAAAAAACAGTACCTAAATTTTTAAGAAAATATGGTGTATGGCTTATAGATGCAATGTTTTTAGCTATTACTTGGAGTGATCATGTTTTTGGTGTTGTTGAATCACCTAGAGGTTCTGGAACATTGCTTTTACTTATTACAATTGGAGTAATATTTTCAGGTGCATTTTGGGAGCGTAGAACATGGTGTAGATATCTATGTTTCCTAGGAGGATTATCTGGAAATTATTCTAGAGCAGGTATGTTACAATTACGTGGAACAAAAGATATATGTGCTAAATGTACAGCTGCACATTGTTATAAAGGAACTGAAAGGGCAGAAGGATGTCCAATGTTTGAATTTCCAAAAACTATGGAAGACAATGCAGAATGTAATTTCTGTGGTAATTGTGTAAAGAATTGTCCTAACAATTCAATTAAAATATCATTACGTGTACCTACAAAAGAATTATGGTTTATAAGAAAGCCAAGATTAGATGCATCATTTTTAGCTGTTGTAATCATGGGTATAGTATTTGTACAAAATATTACAATGTTAGAAATATGGGATGGAATTTTAGCATGGCTTGAAAATGTAACTGGAACGCAAAATTATGCTATTACTTTTACTATTACATTTATTATAGCTATGGCTATACCAGTAGCACTATTATCTATAACAGGATTAGTTGCAAAAATATTCAATAAAGCTTCATTAAAAGAAAATTTCACGAAGTATGGATATGCAATCATACCATTAGATATGGCTGCTCATATAGCTCATAATTTATTCCACTTGCTAGCGGAAGGAAAATCTGTTTTTTATACATTTGTAGGATTATTTGGAGTTGAAATGCATAATGCGTCTACAGCTATTCTTGATGATCCAACAATACAAGCACTTCAATTTATATTAATAGGAATAGGAACTCTTGGTTCAATATATACTGTATATAAAATTTCTAAGAACAATTATGAATCAAAGACAGTTAGCACAACAATAGTATATACTGTTCTTTTAGTATTGCTTGCAGTAGTTAATATAATGTTATTCTCATTACCTATGGCAATGCGTATGTAATTAATAATTAAATTGATTCTATGTAAAGTTTTGGTGTGTAAGATGTACGAAGAATATAGTAAATGAAAAATTCAAGTTAAAGAATAGGGTTTTAAGGCCCTTTTCTTTAACAGTTTCTGTAATTATTGTTACAACATTTATTCATTGTTATGATGAAAATATACATATAGAGTTTAGTTAGGTAAATACTTATAAATGAATGTGAGGTGGTTAGAGATGGCAGAAACAAATATAACAGATGTAGAGAAGATTTTTTCAGTTATTGCAAAGAGATATGATATGTTAAATTCAATATTAACTTTAAATATTGATAAGCTATGGAGAAGAAAAGCGATAAAAATATGCAATATTAAAGAAGAACAAAAAGTATTAGACTTATGCTGTGGCACAGGGCAAATGATAAATCATGAATGTAAAGCAGTAGGAAAAAATACTACAGTTATTGGTGTAGACTTTAGCCAAGAAATGCTTAATGTAGGAGCTGAAAGACTT
>NZ_AUUU01000232.1 GCF_002760435.1 Clostridium sp. LS | reverse complement strand
CAGATGTTAATGCAACTTCAAAATGGGTAACGCAAGACGTTAATGATGCCTTAGATACAGCAATAACAGCTGCAACAAATGCTAAGAGCACAGCGACAACAGGACAAGATGTAACAGATGCAGTAAAAGCATTAAATACAGCAGTTGGAACATATGTTGCAGCACAAGCAGATGGTACAAAAACTAATTAATAACTTTTTTTAACTAAATTTTTATAGTGATATAAGAGAAATTAGATAGGGGTAGTTAATTTACAACTGCCCTTATCATTTTTTTTGTTTATCTCCGTGTCTTTAATATTTTTATGGCATCTGTATATATGAGAACATGAAAATAATAGGAGGAATTTGTTGTGAATAATTATGACAATTTTTTTATGGGAGTAACTAATTTAACAGTTGCAAGAAAATATTATGAAAATACTTTAGGATTAAAATTAAAATTTGATTTTTCACAGAAGGGTATGATTGCTTTCATTGTTGGTAGTGAAGAACCTGCAATTATTTTGAAAGATGAAAGTGTATTTCCCAATATAAAACCAACAATATGGTTCGAAGTTGAAAGTGTTGAAAATGAATATCGTAACCTAAAAGGTAAAGGTGTCAAGTTTATGTCTGAACCTTTTGAAATAATGACAGGATTAGCTGTAGAATTTGAAGATCCATTTGGCAACAGGCTTGGAATTACAGATTATTCAAAAGTAAAATAACACTCAATTATATTTAAATGTAGATTCATAGAAACTGTATGCAAATGTAATTATGGTTATACTATATATAAACAACATGTAAACTAGAATTAAGTGGTAACTTACCGAAATAATAAATATTTTTGTTACGAAAAACTATAAAAATATCGCTGAAGGCTCCAAGTTGCATGTTGCACTCACTTTAGCATGCTCCCGCTTTCAGCGTAACAAGCTAAAGTGAGACAACCAGTAGAGGAAACTCGACTCACATTCGTTCGCTGAGTAAGTGATTCACACCAAATCATAGAT
>NZ_AUUU01000036.1 GCF_002760435.1 Clostridium sp. LS | reverse complement strand
TGCGAGATAAGCCATAAGCCGAGTTCTGTATTCAAACAAAGTTGTACTTTTCTTTAATTTATCATAATTATCTTTAATTTAACATACCTTAATTTCTCATAAAATCTAACTTCCTTAAATTTAATTCAAAATAGTTATAAATAGTTAAAATTAATTAATTATTTCTGAAATGGGCAAAGTGTGGGCAAGCTTTTTTATGAACAAAGACCCAAATCTATGAACTAACCACCGCAATATTTTGTTATATTTTTGTTTTCATTTTATTTATTGTGTTTATTACAGAAAGATATCTAAAAAATAGATGTCTAGTTTCTCCTGGTAATACTTCCACTAATTTATCAAATACTCTCTCCTCTTCATCTTCTAATATTTCCAAAATATAATCTTCATCATTTTCATAATTTTTCTTTGACATCTAATACAGCCTTTCTTAATACAATATTATTTTACATATTAAAGTTGCAACTTATACATTAATAATAACACATATTTCCATCGCTACCAGCGATATTTTAGACAAATATTGCCATTATTTTCTTGGTGTTTTCTGTTGCTTTTTGTATGTTGTTGAATTAAATTTAATATATGATACCATATGTAAGAATTAGAGAAGTTCGCCTAGAAAAGAAACTATCTCAGACTCAATTAGCTAAAAAAGCTGGTATATCTCAAAGTTACCTTAGTGAATTAGAAAGTAATAAGAAAAGTCCAACTCTTAGGCAACTATGCAAAATTGCTGATGCATTAGGAGTAATGCCTGGTGAATTAGTATATTATGCCCAAAAAGTTCCGAACCGTTCAGAACTTTAATCACATGGTTCCGAACCACCTATATACTTATATATAGGTGATATAATATGATTAGCAAAAAAAATACTAAAGTTACTACAATAATTTCAAAGGAATTACACAAGAAACTGGCTGAGGAAGCAGCATATGAAGATAGGTCTGTAAGCAGTATGATTGCAAAAATTTTAAAGGATCATTACAACATAAAAGATGAAGATTAAAAGGATCAAGATTTAATTATCATGATCCTTTTAACTTATTATTCAAACGATCTAAATATACCAACAAGCTTTCCTAAGATCTTACACTTATCTATTAGTATTGAATCCATAGTATCATTTTCAGGTTGTAATCGTATATGATCCTTTTCTTTGAAATACCTCTTTATGCTTATGCTGTTATAAATCAAAGTTAATATAATATCACCATTCTTTGCATCGTTGACTTCTTCTATTATAGCTAAATCACTTTTAGCAATTCCTATATTAATCATACTATTATCTGAAACTCTAACCATAAATAATTCTCTATCATGCTTAATATAATCTAAAGGCAATTGAAATGTATCTTCTATGTTTTCAGCTGCAAGTAGTGGAATTCCATCTGTTATCTTGCCTATAATTGGAATACTTATCATCTCTTTAGGAATTATCGAAATCTCTGCTATCTCTAAAGCTCTAGGTTTAGAAGGATCTCTTTTTATCATACCTTTCTTTTCTAACCTTCTTAAATGTCCATGAACAGTTGATGTTGATGATAGGGAAACAGCTTCACAGATTTCTCTTACTGAAGGAGGATAACCTTTATTTTCTGTATAATTCTTTAGAAACTTATATATTTCATTTTGTTTATTCATTACTTCTTCCATTGTTTATCCATCTCTCTTCCGCTATAATTTATATTTTTCGTCATTAAAATAGAATGTATATTCGCAAGAACTATTGTTCGTATATATATTACTACTATTAGATTATTTTGTAAATATAATTGTAAAAAGCTAGAATTTAGTGTTCTAGCTTTTTTATCATTTAAAATTGATTTATTAGATATGCCAATGCATTATTATTAGCTGCTTCGACTTCCTCTTCAGTATTATTATCTATTTTTATTTCTTCATCTTTAATATTATCTAGATTAATATTAAAATCTCTTTTATTTATCTCCTCTTCATCAGGTACTATAGAGTTATTACATGCACTTTCTTTGCACTCATCGGCATTATTGTTTACACTATTTTTACACGTTGTAGCACCGTTAATTACACTATGTTTACCCAATGTTTGCACTACATTTACACTATGTTGTGCTGTTTGTAAATTATTAGTAATTATATATTCATATAGAATGTCTTTTATTGTATCTGATTCGTTATATTGATCAAAGAGAAAGTCATATATAACTTTCTCTTTTGGGTTAGCTTCATTTACTGTAAATACTTTTCTATGACTAGTTTGACATTTACTTCTCTTCTTCTTTTCCATTTGTAATACCCCAGGTTATTTTACTAGCTGCTAAAGCTCCTCTTACATTACTATTAACTGGATCATCTAGTATGAAACAATTTTTAGGTAGCTTTTCTTTTATTATTTTCTCTATTACAGTAGCTCCACCACCTGTCCAACATACATGTTTATAATGTTCAATCTTTAGATATATTTTTATTTCATTTAATATATCATTAGCAAATTCAGCTAATTGTTTTTCTGTTACCTTAATTGTGCCTTCTTTTATAAGTCTTTCTATATCCTCTAAATTGTATTCTTTATCAGAATTTAATTCCCTTATTTTTGAATAGAAATCCATAACACCTATTTTTAGAGTTTTTAATAATTTAGGTTCTCCATTCACCATAGCCACTAAATTAGTTGTTCTTCCGCCTATATCGACTATTATTATAGAGCTTGTCTTATATTCATCACTTAACGCAAAATAACTTATATACCCTTCAGGAAGTACTAATATATCATCTATAAGTACTTTTTTATTTGTCTTTTTAGAATTTTTTACTGTAAACTCAAAATTTTTGCCTTTAAGAGTATTTATATATTTTGTCTTTTCTTTCATTTCTGATATCGGCAGCAACAATGTTAAATTGGTTTTTATATCCTCAATATCATTATGAAGTTTTGATATTGCATAAAGCACTTGAGCTGTATAATCTTTATTAGTCTTTATATATTCAAGACTAAATGTTCCTCTTTCAAAATAAGTGTATTCTCCATTAATTAAAGTATATTTAAATGCATCTGGATAGCTCTCATAATCTCTACTAATATTACTTTTAAAATTTATATTCTTTTCATCTTGATTAATCCCTTTAACATTTAAATTCCCTAAATCTATTATTGATAATAATTTCTTAATTTCTTTGCTCATGATCCATGCTCCTTCTATTTTATAAATTTAGTTACTGGTTTATCACAAATAGCTATAATTAATATAATCATTAATCCAATTAACATTGTAATAATTCCGTAAACAATTATCCAAAATCCCCAGGTAATTAAAACCTCTCCAGCTGCTATTAATTCATCTGGTGTTGGTATTCTCATTTTTAATTCCTCCTTGATTTTAGGAGCAACTTAAGCTATACTTTATTTGTTAGATATGGTGGTAGCTTAGGCTGCTGCCTTTTTTATTTAGTAATGCTACAATGTCCGTTCGTACTTACTTGAATACCTTCTTGTGTTAATACAAGCCCATTTCTTCCAGTATCAAAGTGCCTTATTATATTAAATCCTATTGATTTTAAATACTCAGCCATTCTTTTTCCATCTAAATCATAATGAATATTATCAGTATTTATAAAAAACCCATTTTCTTTTTTGGCTTTTTCTATTATTTGTTCCTTGGTTAATTTATTTACTATCAATTTATAATCACCCTTTCTATGCATAGTTTATTTTTTCAATACAATCTCATTTAATCTTTTGGCTATTATTTTCACATCCCCAATTTTAATAAGTTCATTAATTTTAAATTGCAAAAGATATCTTTCATTTATAGCTAGAGAATATACTGGCTCAATATCTCCTGATTCTTCCCACTTAACTTCTTTCATTTCAGCAAATAAACTTGTTATGCAAGTATCTTTATTTTCCCTTATCTCATCTGCAACCTCATCAATAATTCTACGAGCTTCATATTTGTAACTATCTTCGTAATTGTCCCCTAAATTGTCATGCCTACTATAAGCAACAACTATTTTTTCCATTACTTAACACATCCTTTCTAAACTTCCCATCCTAACAATCTTTTTTCTAGTGAATCCCAATCATATTCCCTAGGCTGAAAATTATCAAACTTAGTTTTTGGATTCCATTTCTCTTCACTTGTAAATGCGATTTCAAAAGTTTTCTTTATTTTGTTTATATTATTAATTCCCCATAGCGTATATTTATACAAGTTACCTGCTCCTTTATCTTTTGCATAATTAAATGCTTGAACAACTTTGTCAATTTTATCTTTAGCACCTTTCAATAAGCTCTTAGCCTGCTTTTCTGTAAAACCTAATTTTATTACTTCTTTTTCTTCATCTGTTAACTCAGAAAAATGAACTTGACCATCTAGTGGTGGCTTTCCATCACTATCCACAGGATTATTTAAGAATAAGTATTTTAATAATTTATAAGTATTCTTCTTACCTACTTTGTCTACAGAGATGTATCCTTTTTTAACTAAAGACTTTATAAGCTTAGAAACCTTAGCTTTTCTTTTAGTCTTTAGATCTGCCATTAATATTTCATAAGATGGGTAAGCATAGCCGTAAGCTATGTTGTAATAATCATAGATTAGCTCTAACATATAAGATTCTTCTAAAGATAAGTTTTGATCTTTTTTGATTGCATTTCTAAACTTTAAATAATCTTTAACCATTCGGTTCACCTCTTTTCTATGAATCGATTATAACAAAAGGTCATTATCTTTTCAATACCTTTTAAAGAAAAATATTTATCTTTTCATACTTTTCTTTAAAAGTTCTTTTTTTTATGATATAATTTATTTAATAATTAAATTACGAGGTGGGATTGTTATGGCATTGGCTGATGATTCTAAAAGAACACCTTTTTCTACTAATATCCTTAAAGAATCAAAACAATTAATGGAAGAATTAAAAGATGTTACTGGTCTTCCAATTAGTAAATTAACAGATTTAGCTATTAAGGAATTATATGAGAAAATAAAAACAGATGGTGTTATATTAAAGATAAAATAAAGGTATTAGAAATCTAGTACCTTTATTTTTTTACTTAAAACAGTAAGTAGTATAAACAGATAAGTAATATAGACTTAAGTAATATATGAAGTTCCAAAAGTGAAACTTGTTTGAATTTCTAATTTTGAAACTAATATTTTATTATTAAGTTACGATTATAGAACTTAATACAAGTTTCAATTTTAGAACAAAAAAGCAAAGGGTATAGAATGCAACTTTCTATACCCTTAAAACATTAATACAATTATTATATTTTGAATATATTGATATTACTAACCACAAAAAAGATAGTATTAATTTCACCTCAATACTATCTCTTCTTAATTATAGCTTTTTACCACCGTATTATTTTTTTAATTTAAATATCCTTACTAAGTTGCAAACTCTATTGGACTAACGAATCAACTTGAACTGTATATTTTGCTGCTTTACCGAATTTTCCTGTTGCCATAGCACTATATGTTTTAGTTGCACCAGCTGGCAGTTTATTCATTGATCCTGTAGCTGTACCAATTAGCTTATTATCTGCATCATAAAAACCAACTACAATAGTAAAAGAATGCTCTTTACTATCATCATTTTTAACTTCTCCATCTATCATTGTAATTCCAGAATTTTCTTTGGCTACTAAATTTGAAAATGTAATTTTAGGAGTATCCTTTTGTTTTGATGATTGAACCATTGTATCCACTTCTACTTTATAACTATCTGAGTTGCTATAATCTGCAGTTCCCATTGCTGAGAATATTTTTGTTTCTGTAGGTTGTAACTCATTTACACTTCCAACTGCTGTCCCAAGAAGTTTTTTATCTTTATCATAGAAACTTACTTTAATAGTAAAAGTATGTTTTTGACCATCATTGCTTTTCGCTTCACCATTTACCACAGTGATTCCACTATTTGATGTAATAAGTATATTTGAAAAGCTAATAGCATCTTCTTTTTTTACCTCAGAAGATTTTGTATCATTTTCGTTTGTTGAATTCGCTGTAGCAGTTTTGGTAGTTCCACTTGTACTACCACCATTTCCACTCATTGCCTTGCCTAATCCACTTAAAATAATTAGAACTAAAATACCAGTTAATATTTTATGCTTTCCAAAGAAATTTCTTTGATCCTTACCACAATTAGGACATATTTTTGCTCCTTTTGCAATTTCTTTTCCACATGCTTTACAGTTAATCATTTTTGACATTAGATTTCCCCCTATTATTCAAAAGTTATACATTAATTGTATAATAATAGAAAGTTTTGTCAATGCCGACAATAAAACATAATTTTTCTGCATTTAGATATAGTATTAAAGTCATACTTATGTCCTTCCGTTTCATGCTTATATTCTTTATATACGATCTCTTTTTATGCAAAAAATAAAGGGTACAGGAATTTTAACTTCCCATACCCTTGATATTTCTAATAAAAATTATATTATTTTATCCATGCTCCGCTCGAGTCTACCGCATATCCATCTGGTGTAGTGCAATCCACATATAATGCTCCATGTATATCAAAGCAATAACATTCTCCATCTATCCACTTCCAGCAATCCTTAACCATTTTACAGTTTTGATCTAGATAATACCACTTTCCATTATCCTTGATCCAGGTATCAATTCTTGCATATCCATCTGAATCAAATGAGTACCACTCACCCTCTATATTCTCCCAGGAATCTTTATAATAGTATTTTTGTTCAACGTTGGTGCAATACCACCACCCTGTTGAATTCTTATTCCAGCCAAGTTTCCACTCACTATCAGCAACTTCGCCAGTCATTCCTTCTACTATTGCATTCGCAAATCTTTCTGCATTAAATCTATCACAATCTCCTTGATTTGTAACAAAACCACATTCTATTAACATTGCAGGAGCATTTGTATTTCTTAATACATAATAATTAGCAGATATTAAACCTCTGTTATAATATCCACATTGTTCAGCTACCTTGTTAATAATATTAATTGCCATTACTTTTGCACTAGAATTTTGAGTTGTATAAATACTTACTCCGTTACTATTGGGATTATCAAATGAATCCATGTGTATTGACAAGAAGTAATCCAACGTTTGTGCATTTGCCAATGCTACTCTATTTGCTAACTCATTTACATTTACATCATAAGTACAATTTACAACTGTATGACCCAATGATCTTAATTTAGATATAACTAAATTTCCTATTGCTCTATTACCATCTGTTTCGCTCATTATTCCAAAAGCACCGCAATTAAATGGATGCCCCATATCTATTCCTATTATCATTTTTCTATCCCTTTCTTTCATAAAAATTTAAAATGATAAATTAAAGAATAGCTCTATATCTAGAGTTTAAGCTTTAATTTATCATTCATTTTACCTGGTTAATTTTTTGATAAAATATTATGCTTGTACATTTGTTTTGGCTGCTGTTGATTGAATTTGTGCTAGTGTATTTTTAAGTTCAGTATTCTCTGCAGTTAATGTAATATTGGTTGCCTGAAGTTGTTTTAATAAATCAGAATTACTAATTACTGCTTCTTTACCTGCATTTACTTCACCAGCGATTGATTGACGTAATTCTGTCACATCATCTTGTGTAAGTTCAGGGAATTTAGCTAATAATGCTTTATCAAAAGCTTCAGCTTTAGATTGTACTTTTTCCTCTACAGTCTTAGAAATCCTCCACTCTTCATCAATCTTATTCCAAAGAGCTTTTCCAAAAGTAGTATAACTTTTATATTTTAATAATTTTTCCTCTACACCACTTTTATTAAGTCTACTTTCTAATACCTTTGCGATTAATACTAAAATTGTTTTTATCATTTTTACATTCCACCTTTTTTTATATTTTTTATATAGCAAAAGAACAACTTTAAAGATTGTTCTTTCATTACTCTTTTTCTTCACTTTTTCTTTTTAATATATCCACTGCATTAGTTACTGCTTCAGGCATCTTTATGCCCATAAGTCCTAAATTTTCTACTATACTTAATACTTCATTGGTCATAAATCCTATTATTGCTGCATTTCTTAAAAATCCATTTGAATTTACAACTATGTCTATTTGTACAACAACAATGATCATCAAATATATAGATATTTTTTTGACTAACCCAATAAATCCAGCTTTACTTTCAGCTCCACCTGTTGGTGTTTTAGGACTATTTTTAAATATAACTGCTACAGCTCCACCTGTGAAATAGTCTATTATACTGCAAATAATTAATGCATAAATAAGTTTATCCCATCCACCAAATAAATTTCCTAATACTCCGCCTGCAATGCATACCGTCCCATAAAAACCACCTTTAATTACATTTGCCTTTTCCATACTATTGCTACCTTCTTTCTATTTTCTTCTTTTTCTAATGATATAAATTACAACTCCAATTACCAGGATAATTACACACAATGTTATTACATCTGGAATTATAGATCTAACTCCCGTATAAGCTGGAGCAACAACATTTGAATTATCTACAACATACGTTCTATGATCTGGTGTTAATGCTCTATATAACCAATAATTACTCCATAAATCACTAACACCATTTGATGTATTGTAGTAATAATTATTACTTACTGAGTGTGAACTATAAGAGCGTGGTATATTATTTAATGCTTTTGAGCTAGTATCAACCGATTTTGTTGAATTAGTAGTTGTACTTGATTTTGATGTTGAATTATTTACTGAAGAACCACTCTCACTAGAGTTGCTAGAACTAGAACTCTTTGAGCTGCCGCTAAAACTTCCAGTTTTGAATCCACTCCCACTGGTTCTTGATACTGATGAGCTGCTACGACTTGATGAACTTATAGAAGTTGAACCCTTGGCAAATGCTGATTCTCCACTTATAAAAGCAAAAATCATAATTGTAATTACAAATAAATTTAATTTTTTAAGTTTTTTCAATGCTAAAACCTTCTTTCAAAAATGTCCAATAAAAAAACACCTTATTGGTGTTAATCTATTACATTAAATATTTATTTTTCTACATTAATTAATCCACACGTCACCTGCCTTATTTAAATTTTATGCTCCTGTTGTTGTACTTGTTTTTTCAGCTGCTACACTTTCAATTATTGCAGCTTTTTCGGTGTCGTTAATCCACCCCTTACTTACTGCAACTCCTAATTGTGCATCAGTTAATTTTTCTTGTTGATATAAATATAATAATCTTTCATACATGATGAATCCCTCCTATAAATTGCTTTGTATTAAAGTATCAATTTGCATTTGCATATTTAAATTATCTAAAATAAGCTTGCTAATTAAATCGTCCTGGTTTTCCATTTTAATCACGTTTCCACTAGCTGCATCTATTTCTTCTTGCGTTGCGGTTTCTATCCATGTAGTGCCATCCCATTTAGGATTTTTCATTGCATTTGCTTTACTCCAATCGTTTTTTACAATGTTTTCTCCATTTTTTAAAATATAACCCTGTGGAGTATTATCACTATTTAATACAATAAAAGCTATTTTATAACCTTTTTCATCTATAACTATTCCAAAATTTGTTTCCATAATAAATCCTCCATTAATTAGTAAAATAACAAAATGAACCAGATATACTGGAACATGATGTACTTGGTGTAATATAAATAACATTGCTGTATGCTATAGAACCTCCAACCATTGCATTAGATGAATTTGATAATACAAAATTCAAATTCACAGCAGTTTCGTAACCGCTTGGAAGAGTTGCTAATTGTATTTGTGTTCCTGCCGCAAAATTACTTCCATCTGTTTTCTTTACACAAATTTCGCACAAAATCATCTTTCCGCATTTAATAAGTTTACATTTCCAATTTATATCCGAATTTGTATATCCACTATTCAATGGTAAATCAATTATTGTGGTATCAATTGTAGCTATTTGCGACCAAGATGACCAAGTCCCTCCTAATTTAGCACGTTGAAAAATGTTATTTGACCTAACATCAAAAATTATTTGTCTTTGCCAATCTCCGTTGCCATCCCAAGGTGCTAATACATAAAAATCGTTATCCGTTGCATATCCACTAGGTAATGTCCCAGTACAATGCCAACCATGTTGAAAACCATTGACTATGGCTGTATCTAAATTTAAACCACTTATTCCCCCCATAGTATTTGCTTGTGGGAAGAAATCTGTAGAATGTTTATTGTCTAGCATGTCTGCATTTAAGTTAGTTTGTAAGACACCATCTTTATTAGCCTTAGATGAATTAATTGTATCTAAACTTGCTTGTAATCCATCTATATTGGATACGACATGATTATGGCTATCATCTTCTATCGTAGCAGTTATAGAAACATTTGCAGAACCATCAATTGTCGCAGAACCAGTAACATCTCCTGTAAGCGACAATGTTCTAGCTGTTTGCCACTTTGTCGCTGTTCCTGCATTTCCACTTACACTTGTTTTATTCGATACTGCTGTAGTTACAAAAGCAGTATTAGCAGCCTTAGTACTGTTATCTGTTGAGGCTTGTGTAGGTACCGTTGGTGCTCCAGTAAACGCTGGAGAATCTAACGGAGCTTTAAGTGGTAAAGCTGTATTAATATCTTTTAGTTTTGTATCTATAATGTCAGCATTACCATTAAAATCGTCTATATTTACAACATCAGTTCCTTCTGGTTTCTTCAATCCATAATTTGGTGTTGTTAACATCTATCATCATCCTTTCTATTCATAAACTTTTAAATCATTCCAAGTCTTTAATTTTGCATTATTACAGGTTAATTTATTTTCTTTTAATACATTCCAAACAGTGTAAGTATATTTAATCGTATATCCTAAATGTGCAGGTTTGATATTTTCCAACATATCTTTGAATAGCTGCATGTTTTTAGGTATGCCCTTTACCCCTACAAATTGAACTACAAAAGCATAATTAGGATTATCTTGTATTATGTTTACTTCTCCACCTGAAAAAGATTCTGCTACATTTTTGATCATTGCTTTTGTTGTAGTTCCTTTTCCTCTTTTCTTTGCATTTAAAACATTTCTTCTATCTTCATAACTCATGGTAAGGTTAGTTTCAATTCCATATTCATTTTCCCAATAAACTAATCCCCAAGTTGCTGTATCTATACAAAGTTGGTCACTGACGTCGCTTATTCTATAATTTAACCTTCCAATCTCTAAAGAATTAGAATTTTCTATTTGGTTCATCACCTTAGAAGTAATATAGTAGTCTGGCATATACTTCATAAGATCTGGAGATATTAGTTTTATATCATCTATATTATCTGATTCATTTATTCCATATGTGCTAGTTCCATATGAATTTATTCCATACATACTATACCCCCTTTAAATCATTCCAAGTTAATCCTGTTTTTAATGTAGTAGTTATAGAAACATTAGCAGAACCGTCAAAAGACACATTTCCAAGAACATCTCCTGTAAGTGAAATAACTCTAGCCGACTGCAATTTAGTAGCTGTTGCTGCATTTCCACTAATAGATGATGAAGCTGTTATAAAACCACTATCATTTGTTATTTGAGATGTTGCTGTCGCATCTAATCTCCTCCATGCTGACCAAGTACCATTAATTTTGGTTCTTACATAAGTACCATCATTATTATAATTTATACCTATTTGAGAAATCCAAGATCCTGTATCATGCCCTACTACAATTAAATAAGTCCATGTATGACTTCCAGGACATCTATTAGTACAATTGTTACCTCTATAAAAACCAGTATTAACAATATTATTACAATCTTGAGATGATATATCTATTGCAATACCACCTAATCCAAAAGGTGCAGTAACTAATTCAGTTCTAACATTAGATAAATCCTTTTTTCTCATATACCCATCACCAGTATCATATATATACTGAGCTGCATTGCTATTTTCAGAACCTCTATTGCTGTTAAACCAGGTATTTTGTATATATCCGTTACTATCTCTAATTACAGCAGTATTAGCAGAACCTGCAGTTTGTGAAGCATGAAATCCATCTACCATATCTGCATTACCACCATTCGCTGGCAAAGAAGTTGGCTTATTAGTAAAGTTATTATAATTTAAGTAATAATCAGCAGTTTGGCTATTTAATTTAAGTGAATTATCAACGCTTCCACCACTTGTAACAGTTGCTTTTACTTCATTTATTGCACCTTTTAAAGTAGCAGCCACTGTATTTAAAGTTTCAGATCCAACTATATTATTTATTTCTGTCTCTGTGTAATACCTATCATCATGTACATGAACTTTTGGAGCTTGATTATTAACACCTGAACTATCTAATGTTGCTACTCCATTAGCTGCTCCCATTTCACTTCTTTTTACTTGAGCATCGTTAGTTAAATTACTAAGTCCTATTTGACTTGCTGTTGTAGAATGTGGATTGCTTGTATTACCAGTATGATTATTCAAAGTCGTTAAATTGGCACTTATTTGTGCTTGCAGCTTTCCAAGTGCCGACAAAACTGTATCGGTTGCAGCAATTACCGAATTTGTTGCGGTGCTTAATCCTGTTAATACTGCAGCTCTAACTGCAGTTAAAAAATCAGTAATAGTTGAACTTGTATGATTGTGACTATCATCTGCTATAACTGTTGTTATATTTGCATTTGCTGATCCATCAACACTTGCTGTTCCTGAAACGTCACCAGTCAATGAAATTGTTCTTGCTGTTACCCACTTACTTGCACTTACAGCATTAGCTGTAGAATCTAGTTTATTACTTACTGTATTCCATAAAGTCCTTTCAGCACTTGTTATATGTTTTACTGCATCACTTATATGAGTGTAAGCAGCATTCCAGTTGTCAATTAAAGCCTGAGTAATAATATCAATTATAGATTTATTACCATGAGTATGCTTCTTGCTATTCATATCATCATGGTCGATTTTATCTTGTTTGCTCATCTTACCATCAACACTTGATGAAGCTAAAGGAATAGAATTAGCTGAAATTGGAATCCATGCAGCTCCGTCATATCTATAAGTAATGTCTGTATCTTTAGTATTAGCCGTCCATCCATCTGCTGCAGTTGGATAAGTTGTAGCTAAATCACTAAAAGTTGATACAGATTCTTTCCAATCTAAACTAGTGACTAAAGCACTTAATTTATTATCAACTTCATTCTTTGTATACTTATCATTCCAAATTGGAGTATTTGCATTAATTGTACCTGTTAAAGTATTTTCTGCAGCTTTTGCCCTTGTGATTTCTGAATTAAGATTATTAGTCAATGTACTTTCTGCATTGGTCGCTCTCGTTATTTCTGAATTGAGATTAGCTGTCAAAGTACTTTCAGCCGATTTAGCTCTATTTGTTTCTGTGGTAAGATTACTGGTCAAAGTATTCTCTACACCTTTAGCTCTTGTTATCTCTGAATTTAAATTATTAGCTAAAGCAGCTTCTGAATTTTCTGCTCTGTTTATTTCATCATTAAGACTATTTTGAGTATCAATAATAGTATCTTGTATGTAATTAACATCATCTGCTTCGACTGTATCGCCCTGTGTTTCATAACTTACATATACTGGTGTTGTTGATGAAAATATCTTAATGACTGTTTTCCAAGGTGCTAAAGATGGAGTAGATGGAAAATAGGTCTCTATTTTATTTCCTGTTAATTTGCTTCCCGTATATACGTTTAAAGTTTTCAAATTTATGTTATCATGCTCTAGCTCGGCTTCATAAACTCCATTAACTACTGTTATTTCTTCTTCGATAACATAAGTATTATTTTCAAGCTTATTTAATTTTTTTGTAAACTTACTTATATTCATCTACATCACTCCTAATTGCACTGTTCCTACAACTGCTATCTCCGTATCTAGCAAATTAACATTGGCTGCTAAATTATTTATCTTTAAATCTGAGTGATCTAACACACCATCTGTATTGAATAATATATCTCCTACCTTAGCTATACTTATATATGAAGTATCAAACGAAACACTTTGCAAATATTCTATTAACGACGTTTTAAATGCTTCCTGTATAGTACCCAGATTTAAGCCATTTACTATGCTAACATTTGCAGTTACATTTATTGATTTCTCGACCGCAGAAACAACTGTTACAGTTGCTCCAATAGGTGCTTGCCCTTCTCCTTCTCCATCAACAGGGTCAATATAATTTTTTACGCTATTTACCAGTGCTTGATCTGCTCCAGTCTTATTAGAATTTATAATAACTATCTTTACAGTTCCATTCCCGTTCCATAATGGTAAAACTCTCGCATTTCCGACTCCTGTTACTTCTAATGCCCAATTCCTATAATGATATTTGTTCCCAGACGTTGAAGGAGTTTGAATTTTAGCATAATATCTTTTTCTTAATTCATCATCTGATTCCTCATTATACCCATTTGAAATAGCTTCTTTATTGGTTACCGTTTGAAGTCCCGCAAGTGTTTTAGGAAAATATTTGATAGCTCCAGCTGGTACATTTCCTATACTTCCATACTTTTCACATTCAACTTTTATTTCTATTGTTTTTGATTGTGGAATAACAGCATCTTCTGTAAAAACAAAATTTACATTATCACTTGCAACTTTTTCGCCTTTAACAATTGGAGCTCCTTCTATTCCTGTGATAGTAACTGTACTATATGATTTAGTTGTTAATTTTCTATATATCCCCTCATTCTTTACTACTCTTTCAAGATCTTTTCCATTTGCTTTATCAGCAAATCTTTTATCTAACATACCATCAATTCGCACATAGGCACTCTCTAACTCAATTGCAACAGGTTTTTCTGCATCATACATAACTTCGCCTTCACTCTTGTTATATTCGTCGCTTATATTACTTAATAGTCTGGCTTGTATCACATCTCTACTATCACTCATTTTTTATCTCACCACACTTTCAGTATTTGTTCCATAAATACTTATTACATCAAATTCACAATTCAGAAGGCTTTTATCTCTTATAAACTTAAAATTATTTACTGCCTTAATGTCTGAGTTTTTTAATAAAGCCTCTGTAACAATTGTTTGGACTTGTGCTTGTATATAAACAATTGGATGATTGCTAGTTATGATTTCCAATAAAGCTGCTCCATATTTATCAACATTATCTGTATTGTAAATTTTGTACTTATTCTGTTCTGTTTTTAATGTCTTTTGTATCCACTGTTTTAATGCAGCGTAACCAGTTAATGTCTCAACTTTGCCATCTTTAACTATAAAATCCCCTGTTTCAAAATCGAAAGCTGGGGATTTACCTTTACTATTTATTGAGTTTGCATTATTTAATTTAGTTATATCACTTATAGTTTCTTGACTTGGAAACAAACAACATCACCTCATTTCTATATCTTATCAAAGGCTATGAAATATTTATTATTTAATGGGAAACATAATATTTCATCATTTTCATTTAAATCTCTTTTAATAGAAAAAGTCTGTGATTCTCCATTAACAATAATTGTCCCAGTCATTGTTTTAAGAGTTTCACAAACTTTTAAATTCTGCCCTTCTGTAAAATATGCTGCCCCATTATTTATTGAAATTTTTATTGGATCTAAAGTAACAACTTTTCCAATTAAAAAATTTGGTGGAGCAATATTCTCTCTGTCCTTAAACATTTTAGGGAGTCCTACTCTATAATCATTCATAAATTTTATTCACCTACCATGTAATAGTAATATTAACTTTATGCAAGCCTTTGTTTAGTGTGTGCTGTGCATTTTTTATTTTATAATATGCATTTAATCTATTGCCTGCATGTATATAAATTAAGCGGTTAGCTTTAATTGTATCGCCACCGCTTACTGCAACCACTTCAAAAGTAGATTGATAAGAAACTTTATTATTTTCTAATAATGCATTATTTGCAATATTCTGTGCTTGTGCAATGTTCTTATCATCTACTGTTTGTACATCACTTAAAACACCATAAAACCATTGTTGACTTGTATCTTCTGCTGTAGCTTGAATCACCGTGCTATCATTGCTGCCACTTATTACAGTTATACTGTTTTTCATATTTTCCATAGACATTTCTATACTAATATCTTTAGGCAATATAATTGTTGGAGATATCTTCATATCAGCAATATTATAAATATAAAGAATATTCCCTTGAATCTCCTTGAAATAAGTCGTTCCTTGATCTATCGAAGCTTGCTTTAAAATATCATCAATAATATCACTTCTAGTTGTGTTTGTGTAATACTGATCAATAACTGTTGGAATATCATCAATATTTACTGTTAAATATGATTCACTTGCAAGAGATCTTATAGCCTCACTTGCTGTGATTTTATTAAATTGTTTTATAGGTATTTTGCTATTCTTAAGATAAAAACTATAATCTTGACAAGTATAGCTCCATGTCCATCTTTTTTGCGTTGGTTTTAATGCAATTCCCCTGAAAATTTCAGAATCATTATTGAAAAGTTGTACTACATTTCCAGTTGCTATTTCTTTGATACTGTCAAAGCTTAATTGGGTTCCCAAGCTGTCAGAATCATTGTTCCATGATATTGTATTGCTACAATTAATTATATCAGTATTATTAACAATTAATTTATACATAGTATGACCTCCTATTGAATCCAGGCACCATCACTTCCAACCCAATATCCATCTGGAGTATACGAACTTACATACATCCCACCTTGATCACCTAGATAATAAGATTTTCCATCTACAGTAACCCATTCATTACGTGCCATTTTACAATCATCTTTAAGATAATACCAATAGCCACCATCCTGAATCCAAACAGACTGCCTTGCATAACCTTGTGGATCAAATGAATACCACTCATTATCAATCAATTGCCAAGAATCTTTATAGTAGTTACCCGATGCATCAGTGTAATAATACCATCCTGTGGTATCTTGTCCCCATCCTACTTGATAAGTTTTTGGAATTGTTGTTTCATATGCTCTCCATTGTTTAACTGATAAAGAATATTTATAATCTCCACATTTCATTATTGAATGTTCAAATTTTTCAATGCTAAATGTATCATTCACATAATAACCATCTCCTGTATTAATAACTAATCTAATAGGTTCTGTATTAGTTTTAGCATTTTCAATTAAATCAATTATTTCTTTACCATTAACTTTACTTTTGCAAAAATAATATCTATTTGCATCTCGTGGCAGCCAATCATCCCAAGAAGATTGAATTAATCCTTTCTTTTCTATAAAATTATACGGTATGTCCCAATACGTCTCAAATTCTTCATTTTTGCTCTCACTAGGAAAAGAAGGTAATTCGGGTGGAATTGTTGGAAATTGTAATACTTTTGTTCTTGCATAATCACTTATATAAATATTATAATTACTCATTAATTAACCTTCCTTTCTATTAAACATTAACCATACCTAATTGAATCTGATTGTAAATATGTTGTCCTACTTGATCTGCAAATTCTTCATTGCCTACCATATTCCCTTGAACTGTTAGATATACATGTATTCCACTATTACCGCTTCCATTCAAAATTTTATTTGTTTGACTATTTGTATAAACTTTACTTCCACCTGGCAAGTCAATTAATTCTGGACCATATTCACCAGCTACTGTTAAACCTCCACTAGAATATGGAGTACCAGTTGCTTTATATTGCCATGGATTAAACGGTACTTGATCAGCATTAGATGTATCTGTATTAGAAACATTTTCATTAATATTAACTGTTTTATCTTCTAAAGTTGTATTGTTCCATTTATCAAGCCAACTAGTTAACCAATCCCACGCACCTTTTATTGCGTTGGTTATATCATCCCAATGCGTGATGCATTCCATTATAGCTGTACCTAATGGATTTATAGCAAAACTTATAAATTTCAAGATTGGGTTATTATCAATAACGTCCCAAACACTTTTTATCCAGTTCCAAATATCTTGCCAGTGTGTAACCAATTCATAAATTGCTAATCCAAGCAGTCCAATTACAGTTATAACAACTCCTATAGGGTTAGCATCCATTGCAACATTTAATGCCCATTGTATAGCCTCCCATGCACTAGTCGCATTTACAACTCCCCATATTACTAATTCTATAGTTTCATATATCGAAGTGGTAGCTCCAACTATAACTGTCCAAGTTTCAATAGCCATTAATGCTAATTTATACGATCCTAATGCTCCAACTATAGTTATTATAATTGGTTCAATTTCAGTCCAATTATCATTTATATAATTAACCGTATCTGTTGCCTTATCAATTATATCTTTAATTGCATCCGCTACCGAATTCCAATTATCTGGTTTAACAGAATCAAAAGCTGGTTGGACACTATTCCATACTGTAGTTGCTAAATCAGAAATTGAGCTTCCTAAGTTTTGAACTGCTGGCAGATCTGTATCAATAATATTACTTGCGACACTTAAAAAGTTATCAGTTACACTAGAAATAGTTTGTTTTATGCTTGGAATTTCGTCCTTAAACCAATTTGCGAAATCATTTAAACGAGGTAATACAGCATCTGAAATTGGAATTAATACGCTTGTTTGGATATTACGTTTAATCCCTTCAAATGCACTTCCAACATCACTATACTTAATTTTATTTATTTGTGCTAATGCATCATAAGTATTACTTATTTCTCCATCAACATTTCCTAAACTTTCAATTACGTTTATACCTAAATCTTCAAATTGTGTACCAAATAATTCAACACCTATTTGACTTTGTTTTAAAGGATCTTTTATATTGGCTAAAGCTGTAATAACGTCCTCAAAAGAATTTTTCGCACTATCTCCACCTAAAGCAAATTTAGCTGCTAAATCATCTGCATTAAATCCAAGTTGAGTAAAACCATCTTGAGTTGTTTTACTTCCATCTACTGCTCTAATTGAAAACTCTTTTACTGCATCACCGACTTTATCCAAATTAAATGCACCTTCTTGTGAACCAGCTGAGAAAACATTAAACATATCTTCCGCATTTAATCCAAGTTTTTTAAATTGTACACTATATTCATCAATAGAATCTAACATTTCTCCGCTAAAATCTAATCCGGATTGTTTCCCTTGAGAAATTAAATTAAATGCTTCATCACCATTTATTCCAAATTGTTTCATTAACATAGATGCTGATCTAACAGATTCACCCACATCATATCCAAAAGTATCCCTTAGTGCTATTGCATTTTCAGTTAACCCCTTTAAATCATCACCAGTATAACCTGTTTGCTGTCCAACCTCCTTAAGAGACTCACCAATATCATCAAAATTTTCTCCAAAGTTATCATTATAAATGTCTAGCATGATATTCTTCATTCTATCCATTCCAGTTTCAGCAAGTCCACTAGATGCCATAACTCCATTTAATGACTTTTGCAACTCATTTCCGAAAGTAACCGTTTCAACTATGCTATCTTTCATACTCTCCCAAATATCCATTCCTGCACCGAATCCAATACCATGTAACATAGATTCTTTAATGGTACTAAATGCATCAGAAACTGTTTTCTTCATGCTTATAGCCTGATTTTCTGTTTGCTGCATACCTCCTTTAAAGGATTGTGTATTCTGGGCAACATTTTTGATCGTGTCACTAAAGTTATCTCTTAGATTTAATATTGTATCTATAACTTTACTTGCCATTTATTTTGTCACCTCTCTATTTTAGGGTTTTATTGGTTTAGTATTCATTAATTCATTTTTATAAGAAACATATTCTTTTAAAAGTTCTTTTTCAGTTGCTGTTAGATTCCATAAGTACTCGAGGGAATGACCGCATTCAAAGAAATAGCAGATCCAAAATAATGATCCAATATCTCCATTGCCATCCCCTCTTATTAGTTTTTTATTGATTTTCTAATTGTTTTTTCAATGTTGAACTTTTTTAAAATCAAGTTTGCTATATCAACTACATTTTCAACTCCAAAAATTTTAATAGCTGTATCTAATGGATCTTTTACTTCATGTGCCTCTTGCAAGCTAGTATTTTGCAAATATGGGCATGTAAAATATATAAATTCTGCTGCTGATTCACTTAAGCTTTTGAGATCTGTACCCATAATTAAACCATCTTTGTTGAATTTGATTGCATTTCCTTGTGCATTTAAATAATCTAAAATTTGATCATTATTTGGTCTTCTAAATGGAACACTTCCCCAACCTGGTATATCAATTTTTTCTTCATTCTTTTGTTTTCCTGACCTATCTATTGACTTGTTTAAAAAATCTTCAAAACTCATTTCATTTATTTCTTTTTTTTCATCTTTCTTATTCATATAAACTCCTCCAAAATTTAAAATTTAAAGGGAGTGTCGCAAAATGATTAAATTTTAATCAGGAGCGATGCTCCTTTTCGGT
>NZ_AUUU01000231.1 GCF_002760435.1 Clostridium sp. LS | reverse complement strand
CTTATTCATAGTGGAGCAATGTCACTTATGGGTAAGATATCAGACATAGGAATGATAATGGGAGGATTTTAATTATGAGTTATATAGTTGAACTTTTAACTACAGGGTTATGTCTTGTACTTTTGGTAGCAAGTTTATCGTTGCCGAAGTATAAAGAAAAGTTAGGGTTATTAACAGGAATAGGTCTTTTTATAATTTTGATGATTTCTTTGTTTAATGGAGGCCAGCCGCAAACCTTGTTTGGCGGAGCTTATATCAATGATTCTTTTAGCACTTTTTTTAAGCAGCTATTTTTAATAGCTGCGGTTTTAATAGTATTAATTTCTAAAGATCATTTAGTTTCTAAGCAAGGAGAGTTTTATGCCTTAATTGTTTCGGCACTGCTCGGGATGATGATTATGGTATCCTCAGGAGAACTCATTACCATATATGTAGGACTAGAGTTAATGACTATATCTTTTTGTGTTCTAATTGCTTACAAGGGTGATAAAAAATCAAAAGAGGCAAGTTTAAAATATATTATTTTAGGTGCCATGTCTTCAGCAATTTTCTTGTATGGATTAAGTTTAATATATGGTATCACTCAAACAACGGTTATTAAAGAAATTGCAGAAGTATTGGGAACAGGACAAGTAGCACCATTAGAAATACTAGGTATGATATTTTTAATTGCAGGCTTTGCATTTAAAATCGCTATTGTTCCTTTTCATATGTGGGCTCCAGATATTTATGAAGGAGCACCTACTTCAAT
>NZ_AUUU01000230.1 GCF_002760435.1 Clostridium sp. LS | reverse complement strand
TTTTCTTCTTCTATTTTAAATCTTAGAGGTTTTATTTTTCCGTCTTCTTTAAAGTGTGCTATCATCTCAACTTTTTTAGCCACTACTTTCATTTAAACGCACTTCCTTACAACAAACTGCTCATCATTGGATACTCTTCAAGGGATCCTGTTCCACCATTAATTGGCCTTACTCCTGAATGTAAAAAAGTTGATCTTATAACACTATATTTCCCATACTTTTCTCTTATACCATCTAAGGTTTTATCAAGCTTTCTTTGCTTTTCCTTTACTTCGTAATCAAATAAAGTATCCTGGCAATACATGTTGCTGCTTAGTTTAGTCACTCTTACACCTAACTGTCTTATTTTTTCGCCTTTCCAAACTTCTTTAAAGGCTTCTTTTATTCCTTCAAAAATTACTTTTGTACAATCTGTTGAATTATTTAGCTGCTTTTGATGGGAATAGTGCGAAAATTCATTAGTTTTAATACTTACAACTACAAGACGGCATAAACTATTGCTATCTCTGAGTCTCATAGCAACACTTTCAGTTAAAGATAAAAGTATCTTTAGTGCCTCCTCCATAGT
>NZ_AUUU01000229.1 GCF_002760435.1 Clostridium sp. LS | reverse complement strand
AAGTACCCTATAAGATAGACTTTTATTAAATTGTCTATCCTATAGGGTACATTTTACTCAGCCTCAAAAATCATATCTATCTATATACAATCAATCCAACAATATAACCTAACACTCCTGCACTTATTACAGCTATTACCCTCCATATAGGTATTTTTATTTCAAATTCCATAATTTAAATCCCCTGTCTTTCTATTTCTTAAGTATCAACCTTTTAATTATAACATGTAAAATCATCATTTTCTACAAACAGAACTACACTCTTCACTAAAAACAGTTCTTTTTACTTTATACTTATTTTATTTATAATTTATTTTAAACTAATTATTTTGACATAATACTGTAACAAATAGCAGCTATAATAAAATTACAAAGTAGTTAAAACATATTATTTACTCCTATTAAAAAATCTATAACAATAAAAAGGATAACTCGTTACACCCTAGCGAGTTATCCTTTTTATTGTTATACCGATCATACAAGCGTTATCCTGATTACCTTGTCATGCCACAGTAGTAAGAAAAAAGTTACAGTTATAATATTCTTTAGACATTACAACTATAACTTTTTTATTTAAATTTTATCACATATCTCAACTGAACATACTTTATCTCTTCCAGTTTGCTTTGCTTTATATAAGGAGTCATCGGCTTGTTTTAGTAACGTTTCAATGTTATCCGTTAATTCCGGGTAAGCAGATACACCTACAGAAACAGTAATTCTTATCTTTCTGCTATCACCTATTTCAAACTCATGTTTCTTTACTTCATCACATATCCTTTTTCCTATATCCATAGCCCGCTCTTTAGAACAGTCAATTAACAAGACACAAAATTCTTCTCCTCCAACTCTTGACACTGCATCGAATACTCTGCAAGTATTTTTCAAAATAACAGCTAATTCTCTTAATACTATATCACCAACTGCATGGCCATATGTATCATTAACATGTTTAAAATGATCTATATCAACCATTAAGCAGGATAATTTTTCACCATTTTCATTTGCATTTGCAACACTTTCATTAAATATCAAATCAAATTGTCTTGTATTATTTAATCCAGTCAAAAAATCTTTAGTAGCCTCATTTTTATACCTCCTATACAACTCATTTGATGAATTAACATATTTTAATAAATAGTAAGCTAATACAGCTGCAATTGTCGACATAATCAAATATGCCAAGAGTATCTCAAATACACCACCAACATTAAATAACAAGTAATAATATGTACTAATTGTCGAAAATATACTAAGTAAATATATCGTTATCCACTTTTTGACCATATTTAACTTCAATTTGCCAATTATAGAATATGACAATAGTAATATTAAGATTTGAGCAACTCCAACTATTGATGATTGATTGATTCCAAAGTATAAAGTTCTAAATAAAACTATAATTATCCCTGTAATTAGTGAAGGTAGAAGTCCATCAATATAATATACCAACATTAATGCTATAACTCTTAAATCCACCAAAGTTTTTGTACTTTCAATATCTATTGCGTAAATCATCATTCCTATCGCAAGTATTCCACCGCCTAAACCAAGCAAAATCTTTGTACAAACTTTGGAACTGCATTCAAAAGGCGTATCCTTTGATAAATGTCCACCTAAAAATATTGCTGCTATTAAAAGAAGTATATTAATAAAAAAATTATTCATTATCCTCACCTCTAATTCTATTTATTAACTTAAATATATACAAATAATAATTATTATTTAGAATTTATTATTACAATTATACCATCAACTACATTTTATGACAATTAGTTTCTTTTTAAACTAAAAGACCATGTATTTCCAACAGGATTCCTCCTATCTTCCTTACCTGGTCTTCTCTAAATTTTTAACATGACTTTATTTTGCTATGTCTACTGTATCAGCAAGTTGTATCACAAAGAATTTTCAAATCTTTTTTTAAAGAAAATAAGATATATTATTTCAAGAATTCCAACTGTATTCACTATTAAAAGTGCAATATACCATATTAATTGTTTGTTACGAGCTGAGTGCCAAAGTGCTATACCTTTCCAAATAATTGACCAGGCTACTAATAAGAAAAGTATTGGTCTATTTGAAATTAAACTTTGCATTATATTGTTCATTTTCATCACTCCGATTATTTTAATTACTCACTTATTAATATAACTTATCATAGAATTAATTATTCATTCACAAAAAAATAAGCAGTAACTGGATTTCTCCTAACTACTGCCCATAAAAAATGAAGGGTACAGGATTAAATAACTCCTATACCCTTAAAAATTAAATATATTCTATTGCATCCATGCTCCTGTATCATCAACTTTGTAACCATCTGGGGTTGTACAGTTCATGTATAATCCTCCATGTTCATCAAAGCAATAACATTCACCATC
>NZ_AUUU01000035.1 GCF_002760435.1 Clostridium sp. LS | reverse complement strand
TCCGAAGTAGACTCTAAATTAAATAGATATTTCTATACTGTTGATGAACAGGGAAGCACGGTATTAATTACTGATAAGAATCAGAATGTTAGAAATGAATATTATTATGATGCTTTTGGTAATGTCCTTGAAAGTAAAGAACAAGTCCATAATAGGATAACTTATACTGGTCAGCAATTTGATGGTGTTACAGGACAGTATTATTTGAGAGCTAGGTATTATAATCCTGTTATTGGTAGGTTTACTCAAGAGGATATTTATAGAGGTGATGGGTTAAATCTTTATGCTTATTGTGGGAATAATCCCGTTGGGTATTATGATCCGAGTGGGTATCAAAGAAAATGCCCTGAGTCAAAAGAGCAACAATCCGCAAATTCAGTAAGAGGCAAAGCAGTTTACGGACCATATTATGATGAGGCCAAAAAAATTACATGTCGAAAATCCAAAATGGTTTTCAGACCCAGAAAAGTCAACTATAGTACAAGGACATGAATTGGATGTAGCTAGAAAAGAGTATAATACATTAGTTTCAGAAGGAAATTTGAGTAAAGGGCATCACAATCAAGGTCTTGCATTTGGTGGGCAAAATATAGAGGAAAATATTATTTATACTGGTGAATCGACAATAAGAAAGAGTGATTTAAAAGGTCTGGATTTAAGTTTTTATTCAAAAAATGGATATGGAAAAAAAGGCGCAAAGGTCTTAAAAATTCATAAAACAGAGAGTGGAATTTATATTTTTGGTAATAATTCAAATCATACAGAAGCAACTAAATTCCAAAATAAAGTATTAAAATGGCAGCGAAAAAATGGTTTGAGAAAAAAGTAATAAAGGAGAAATGAAAATGTATGAAGCAAATGAAATATTATGTAAGGGAATATGGTTTGGAGAAATTCCTGAGAATACAACAAAAAGTGAATTGTGGGAAAAAGCTAATAAAAATGAAAACGAAAGAGAAAAACTTTTATGCATAATTGATTTATTAAAACTTGGTGAATTTTCAGCAAAAGAAATTCTTGTAAAAATGATTAATAACAGTAATGATGAGGCCGTTATAAATTTGGGGATAAGAGTATTTTGTTCTGTATCAAATCATGAAGATATTTCTAAAATTGAAAATTTGAATTTTTTATCATATGCTAGCGAAGATGCTATTAATACATTTGCAGTATGGGCAGAACATGCATTATCTTATGAAGTAGTTCCGTATTTACTTGCTTTGTTAGAAGAATGGGAGGATACTAGTGTTGAAAGTACTATTAGGGATTCACTTAAACATATTTTAAATTATGAGGGGTTACTTTCCGAAGATTCTTCTGTGGATGAAATAGGAGAGGTTTATATTAGTGAGCAAGAAAAGTTAGATGGAGAGCAATATTATTATAATAGCAAGCCGATATTCCCAGGAGATTTTACTAAAATTTTATTAGATGGAAGCGCTATTTCTATGAGTAGTGGAAATGAATTAAAAATGGTCACAATACCAACATTACTATCAATTTGGAGTGGGATTAAGTGCCCAGTAGAATATTACACAATAGTTAATGATGAATTAATGAATCAAGTATTTAATTATGTAAAAAAGCTTTCTCAAATGAGTTGGGAAGAAGGATGCAAATATTTTTATGGATATAAAATTTAATATATAAATTTAATGAAAAAACAGTAGATATTTTTGACTATGCAAAAATATTTACTGTTTTTTATAAGAAAATAATAAATCATTAATACAACACTAAAATGTGTATATAGGGGTTGCTCAGCAATTCCGTTAGTATTGAAAATAACTTTGAGTTAGATGAATACATGGAATATGTACAAATATAAATGAGTATAAAAAAATTTTTAGGCTGGTAAATGATATTAGGATAGAATCAATAGGTATAAATATTGAATAAAGCATTAGGATGAGTTGTAAGGGAAAACAAGATAGCTTAAGAATATTCACAAAAACTAATTAACTGGGCTGATGAGCACTTTGGTGTTATTAAAGATGGAAAATTAATTAAAGGATCGGCTGGATTACCAGAAGACTTTCATAATAATGTTAAAAAAGAAGTCACTAAAAAGTGTAAAGTTTAAAAGTAATCAAACAAAATTAAAATTAATTGTAGAGGTGAAATAATGAGTAAAGAAGAAATGTTATTTATAAAAAAATGTTTTAAAGTGTTGTCTGAAAATCATCCGGAAAAATTTGAAGTTATAAAAGCAATTGATGGGGAAAATATTATTCCAAAAGATATGAAAGCTGAAAATGATATATCAAGATGGAAATTAGTGGAATCTAATATAGAGGAGGACGATATTCTTAGATTAGAAGAAAAATTTAATATAAAATTGTCGTCTATATATAAAACATTTATATGTTCATACTATCATTTATTTGAAAAATTAGAAGGCGTTTTTGATGATTTTCATCAAGAAAATGATAAAAAAGTAATTATGTATATTGTGCAACAGCCATCAAATTCACCGTTGTCAAAAATAGAAGGACTTCTTGAAGGTTATGAGGACTTAATAGATTTTGGATATATACCTATTGGAGATTTTAATGGATGGGGACCACTTTGTTTTGATGTATTTAATAATTACAAACTTGTATGGCTTGATCATGAAGAGTATTATGATTGCGAAAGCAGAGAAGAATTAGAAGATTTAGGAGAAATAATTTTTGATACATTTGAAAAATTTATGGAATGTTTTTTCTGTGGAAAGAAACACGATTGCGGAGTATAATTTTGAATTTATAATTATCTAAAGAGGAAATAAAATTCTGTAAGTATTCAAATAGATGCGTAGCAATAAAGGAATTTAATGATAAAATCAACCAAGTAGAAAGTTACAATAGCTTTTTACTGGGTTAGATTTTGTTGGTAATATTTAGTGAATTATATTTACGTATCTGTATTAAAATCTGCTAGGATATTGTTGGAGTAAAATGACAATGGTTAAGTAAAGTTATATTACATAAAGACAATGTTTTGGTTGAGGCCGATAAGGACTTCAATGTAATTTCCAGATTTGCCAGAGGGTATGAGGTTGTTGCTGCTTATATTGCAGATTCCGAAGCAGAATCTAAATTAAATAGATATTATTATTATACTGTTGATGAACAACAACTATATAAAAGGCCTAACATTGACATAATCCAATTAATTCTATAAAATTATATATATTACAGTAAAGTTAGGATGTGGATTTTTGAAATGGTTATTTCTAAATATCTAAAAGAACAATTAGTAAAAAGCAGTGAAATAAATGAGGCACAATCTAGAAGGACTCTCATAAGTGTTGTAATATTGGCTATACTAGCGGTTGGGGGTTACATAGTAATTTCATCAGCTGATCCACAAGCAGCATCTACTGCAGTAATTTTTTCGGGGATTTTTGGGGTTATTTGTCTTGTATTTTTTGTTAAATATTTAAGACTTCGTAAGCCAATAGGTGATAATGTGTATCAAAGATGTGAGCAGGAAATAAAGAAAAACTTGAAGGACGAAGAATCTTTCGAAACCTTTGATGACGATATGTTTAAGCCAGCTTTTGGTGTACATGCCTATATATCTGGGACAGTTACTGTAGGAAAGAAATTCATACTTTTTCATAGAATGAATGCTAACGGTCCAAAATTTCAAATAATTAGAGGAGATGCTCTTGGAGAGATTAAAGTGTACTATTCATCTAATGCTGGAATGTCTCAAGATATAGGATTAGATCTTAAAGATAAGAAAGGAAAGCTAATAAGATCAGTGATCTTTCAAGATAAAAAGTCCTTATACAAACTTGTAGATGCTCTAGAAAAAATAAAAAATTATAATAACGGAGATACTTCTGCTGTAATTGAGGCTGAAGAAAGTTATGAGGATCCTTTTGTTGCTGAAGCTAAAGAAAAAATTGCAGCTACTGACAGAAGCTCTATAACTAAGTTGGCAATTGTTGGTTTAGTGGTAGGCGCTTTTCTTTCCGTATCAGGAGGCGGAAGTGGAATAGTATTTATCTATAGCGGTATTATTTTGATTACTATATCACTAGTTGGCTTAATTTACAATAATGTTCGTAAAAAAATTAGCTAGTATATATATTTGGATTAATAATCATTAACATTATGGCAAAATTCCTTATTTGGACTTATTATTCCACAACTTTAGCAATGCAGAAAAGTGAAAAAGTTGATAAAGGAAGAAGGTTTATATTGGATTTCTGAAGATGAACCCTTTCCCTCTTAATTTCACAAAACTCACAGTCCCCGTTAGGGGATTTTTTTATTATATTGAGTAATTACAGCCAGATATGAAAAAATTGAAGAAATTAATTCAATGTATTATAATAAAAGGTATATTTGGTTAATAAAGGAGAAAAGGTGAGCTTATTCTTAATGACTTCAGTTCTCCTTAATTTCTATATATTTGTTCGAGTTTGGAAGAATATTAAGAAGTAATTAAATTATAATTTTTGATGGAAGTGGGAGGAGAGTTATGGCGATTATAGGAATAGATTTAGGGACTACAAATAGTTTGGCGGCAATCTGGAAAGACGGGCAAGCAGAGATTATACCTAATGTCCTAAAGAATAATTTAACACCATCTGTAGTTAGTGTTGATGAAAATGGTGAGATTTTAATAGGAGAAGTTGCAAAAGAAAGACTTATTACTCATCCAGAATGTACAGTTGCTAATTTTAAGAGATTTATGGGGACAGAGAAAAAATTTAATATTGGTCATTATATATTTACACCTGAAGAGCTATCTTCTTTTATCCTAAAAAGATTAAAAGAGGATGCAGAAAGCTATTTAGGAGAAGAGATTGTAGAAGCAATCATAAGTGTTCCAGCATATTTTAATGATGCACAGCGTAAAGCAACAAAAAAAGCTGGTGAGCTTGCAGGACTTAAGGTTGAAAGATTAATAAGTGAGCCAACAGCAGCGGCTGTAGCCTATGGTCTTCATCAGGAAAAAGATGAAACTCAATTTTTAGTATTTGACTTAGGAGGAGGAACCTTTGATATTTCAATACTTGAATTATTTGAAGGGGTTATGGAGGTTAAGTCTATAGCTGGAGATAATTTTTTAGGCGGAGAAGATTTTAATAAAGTCCTTGTTGAGTATTTTATAGAAAAGAATGACTTAGATTTAAATAAGCTAAGTAAGAAAGAAGTATAATCTTTATTTAAGCAAGCTGAATTATGTAAAAAGGCATTGTCAAGCAATGAAAATGCAGCCATGACATTAATGACAAATGAAAAAAACTATGAAGTGCAATTAGATAGAACTAAGTTTGAAAAATTATGTACAGAATTAATATTAAGACTAAGGCATCCAGTGGAAAGAGCATTAAGGGATGCAGATATATCACCATCAGAAATAGAAGCGGTAATTTTAATTGGTGGAAGTACAAGAATGCCATTAGTAAGAAATGTTGTTAGTAAAATGTTTAATAAGTTACCTTTTTCAAATATAAATCCAGATGAGACAGTAGCACTTGGAGCTGCAATCCAGGCAGCTTTAAAAGAAAAAAATTCAGAGTTAAAAGAATTAGTGTTAACTGATGTATGCCCATATACTCTTGGAGTAGCAATTGCTCAGCGTATGGATGGTGAAAAATATGAGTCAGGATATTATTTGCCTATAATTGAAAGAAATTCACCAGTTCCAATAAGCATAGTTAAGGAACTAGTGCCAATAGCGGATAATCAAACCAGAATGACTATTAAGATATACCAAGGAGAAAGCAGGAAAGTAGAAAATAATATAGCTCTTGGAGAATTCAAAATAGCAATTCCAAGAGATAAAGCTGGAAAGCAAGTTGTTGATGTAAGATATACTTATGATATAAATGGACTGCTAGAAGTGGAAGCTACTGTAAAGAGCACAGGAGTTAAGGAAACTTTAATAATTGAAAAGGCACCAGGTTCCATGACAGAAGAAGAAATAAAAGCTCGTATGGAAACTCTTAAGGATATAAAAATTCATCCAAGGGATAGAACAGAAAATAGATTGCTGCTTGCAAGAGGTGAAAGATTATATGAAGAAGCTCTAGGTGAAAAGCGTGATTATATTGCAAAACTATTAGCTGAGTTTGAAAGAATATTATCAACCCAAAATTCAAGGCTAATTGAAGAGAACGTGAAAATATTTAATCAGAAATTAAATGAATTGGAGATTTACTATTAATTATGAATTGGTGGGATGTATTAGAGATATCTTATGATAGTGATATTAAAGCAATAAAAAAAGCCTATGCTAAATTGCTAAAAGTTCATAATCCTGAAGATGATGCAGAAGGATATCAAAATCTTAGACAAGCCTATGATAAAGCTATTAAGCATGTTAAGAAAAATAAAAATAGTCAACAGAATAATAATAATGAAAGAAAAAAAGAGCCCTTAAAATTAGATTATGAAGGTAATACAGGTGAAAATGAAAATAAGAAAATCATATCCGAGGTTAATTTATATATTGATAAAATTAATCAGGCTAGCAAAGAATTAGAAAATGAACATAAAAAAACTACAGTTAAGGTTAACGCATATCTTAACAAAATTAATCAAGTTAACAAAGAAATAGGGAATGAGAAAGTAAAAATACCTAACAAGATAAATTTTGAGAATAATCATATAAATTATGATAAATCAGCTGCAAATAATAATTTAAAAGAAAATATACATGAATTCCTAAATAGGTTAGATACAATTTATAATGATATCTCTTTAAGAATAAATCTTAGGATGTGGGAAGAATTACTAAACAGTGATTTACTTTGGGATTTAAATTCATTTAAAATTATAAAGGACGAAGTATTTAAATTTTTATTGGATCATAAGTACTTACCTTCAGAGGTATTGATACTATTAAGCAATAATTTTGATTGGATCCAAAATGAGAAAACACTATATGGTAAGTACCCACCAGAGAAAGTTGATGAATTTTTTAGCAATCTTAAAAGTCCAAGTGAGCTAGAATATGATTATTTAGGTACATTAGACTCTAAGGATGCTGATAAATATTTGGAACTTAGGGAAAAGGCGTATAAGATGATGCAAAAAAAAGATTATTTAGAAGCTAAAAAACACTTATTCCATGCGTACCATTTATTTGAGAATGATGCAGAATTATTAAGATTAATTGGAAAGTTATATTATGACACTAATGATTTTGATAATGCATTGAAATTTTCAAGATTAGCTTTTAAATTAAATAATATTGATTTAGACAGTGCATTACAGCTTGGGCATATTTTAACAATGAGAAAATGCTTTGTTGAAGCAATACCATATCTTGAATTGTACTTATCATTAAATAATGAGGACTTAATAGGACTAACCAATATAGGATACTGCTACTATTATAGTAATAATTTTTTAAAAGCAAGAGAAATTTTTAATAAACTATTAAGTATTGACAATGATAATGAAAAAATAGAAAAATATCTTAGAAACGTAGAATTAAAATTAAAAGGAAAGTATGCAAGAAAAATAAGATTTGAGCCTTATACACCAAAGAATAAAGAAGAAAGAAAATGGGATCCTAATTATTTTAGAATTTATCCTATTATAGCTATTGTGATTATTATATTACATTATATATATGGAAATAGTACAGCAAGCTATCATACAGATGATACTTATGAGATTAACCATATGGTCGATTTAAAAGATGATAAAACCTTTAAGGTAATAAAAACTAATAGCGATTTAAGAGAGATAAAAGAAAACATGAATGTTAAGCTATATATTAGAAATGTTAAACCTATTAATTATTTTAAACTGGCTAATACAGATGAGGATAAAGGGATATTATCAAAGGAAAGAATTGATGCAAAAAATTTAAATGATAAAATTGAAAGTCAATTATATCTAGGAATCTTTAATAATATAGTAATTATATTCGCAGATAATAATTTTAAGAAAGAGAATTTAGATGAAAATGGAGGATATATTTTAAAAGGGACTGTTTGCCATATGGATGAATATACACGTTATAATATTCAAAGTGAATATAATAACACATATAATCAACAAAATTTATATTGGCAGGGAATAAATGAATATATAGATTGCGTTAATAAATAGAACTTTATTTTAGGAGAAGGATATTATAATGCAAAGTGATAATCCTAATGGTAAGTTTAGGCATGTTAAATGGTTTTATTTAAACTTCAATCAAATTAAATGAAAAAATATAATGCGTTGATTAATAGAGTTAAAGCTCTAAAATCAACGCATTATATTTTTATATTGAGAAATTATAGATTGTGGAGTGATCTAAAAAAAATTTTAAAATTTCCTGTAATTTTATTAAGTAAACCATATAACTTAAATAGATAATATAAAAAAATGAAATTATAAGGAGATTGATCAAGATGAGAGAAAGAAGAAATATAAAATTAAGAGTAGATATGTATGAAGATACAAAATTTAAAATAATAGATATGAAGCCTGAAAGAGACCTTATTCATTACATATGGACAAGACTTTTGGCATTAGCTGGGAAGGTTAATTTAGCAGGAGATTTGTATATGTCTAAAACCATTCCTTATACAATAGAGACTTTGGCAATAGAATTTAATAGAAGTATTGAACAAGTAAAATTAGCTATGGATGTTTTTATGGAATTAGAAATGATTGGGATTAATGAAGATAATGTTTATAGAGTGAAAAATTTTGCTAAACATCAGAACATTATGGTTAAAGAAAATGCTAAATCTGAGGAGACGGACTCTAATATTAAGAATGAAGAAGTTAATGTAGCTGCAGCAGATGTCAAAAATGAAATTGATATAGAATCTAATAAAGAAGCAGGTAAAATTGAAACGGAAAATATCAGAAATGATGCCAGTAGAAATTTAAATATTCATAATAAAGATGTTACTAATATTGATAAAAATATTAGTGATAACAAACAAATAACTAATTTACGAGACAATATTCCGATACCTATACCTTTGGAAAAGAAGAAAAGCAAAAAGGCAAATAAAAATAGGAAAACAGATATGCACATTAAAGTAACTGATGAAGAACCAGAAGATAATTCTCTTATACATTTTTATGATTCTGAAGAAGGGAAGCCATTGGAGGAAGGGGAAAGTGTGGTTTCAGAGTGGGCTTTTTAATCTGTCAGTTTTAAAGTTATATACAGATACAAATGTATTTTGGCAGCCAAATATTGATGTGTGAATATGGCTTGATATTAACAGGTGGATGAAGAAGCTTATTATGCAGTAAGATTCTTCATCTATATGGAAATTATAATATTTACTTAAGCAAGACTTTTTTTAATCCTAATGCAGCATATTATGATTCCAATAATTACAATTAATGTAGCTAGGAGTCCACCTTCTGGTCCAAATTGACCCCCTGTTAACAGGTTGTCCCCAATAACTTTAATTTTAAAAATTGCAGAACCTCTTGGGGAAAATCCACTCACGCTAAATGCGTATATATTGCCTAGTGCTAAATTCCAACCAAAATGACAACCCCAGACACCTAAAAGGGAGTCTTCGCTTATAGCATATAGAGCAAAAAAAATTCCAGATAAAATTAAATTTGCAAATGATAGTATCGTTGCTGTTGGCACAAAAAGATGTAAAACCCCAAAGGTAATAGACGTTACTAAAATAGATATTAGAGGATTATACTTTGCTCCTAAAAGCGGTATTAACCACCCTCTTATGCCTATCTCTTCTGAAGCGCTTTGAACAAGCCATCCTGCAACTATTACTATTATTCCAATATATGAGCTTATACTCATATTAATGTTTTGCACAATTTCAATTTGTATTGCCCCTGCAAGGAACAAGATAAAAGTTATTATTGTAATAGAGATAATTCCTATAAAGAAGCCTATAATAAACTTGTATAACCTGCTATTTCCTCTAAAGCCCACAGTGGAAAATTTCCTTCTTTCTATAAATCTTACCCACAGAAAAAATATGAAAATTTGAAAGCCACATGTTATAATGCTGCGAAGTGATAGTCCCAAAGTTTGATTAGTTACATCTTTTAGTAGGTATGTTGATATAAGTCTGCCTAAACCAAAACTTCCTCCCCACAATATAGCAAAAACAAGTAATATTAAAAATCCATTAGGCAAAAATTCACTGTGCTCTAGATCTTTAAACATTTTCTTTTCTTTTAATCTATTAATATTATTAAACAAAATAATTCTCCTTTAATTGGAATTTAGGTGTTTTAACCTATAATCACTAGGATAAACGCCTACATTTGATTTGAATACGCGGCTAAAGTAAAAGGCATCCTTATATCCAACTAACTCTCCAACCTTTTTTATTTCCATGTCTGGCTGATTGATTAGAAGCTGTTTTGATTCATTAATTCGAAGTTTTGTAATATATTTTAGTGGAGTTTCGCCTGTATATTTTTTAAATATTTTACTTAGATATTCATTTGTAAATCCAAATTTATCGGCAATTGTGTTTAATGATGTTATAGAAGCATAATTATTAAGCAGATAATTTTCTAGAAGCTGGCTTAGATTTTCTGGTTTTAAGTTATGTGGATCAATGGAAAAAGAAGATACTTCTTTATTTTCTGAATCTAGAAGAACAAGAATGTTTTGTAGTGCTGAATTAAGTTCATCTAGCTTAATTGGCTTTAAAAGAAAATCTTTTACTCCATATTTTAGTGCTGTTTGAGCATATTTAAAGTCATTATATCCGCTTAATATCATTGTTTTAATATGGGGATGGTTTAAGTGAATATATTTAATAAGTTCTAAACCATCAGATTGAGGCATTTTTATATCAGTTATTACTAGGGATGGATATAATTGCTCTATAAGCTTGATAGCATTTTCACCGTTACTAGCCTCACCAACTAATTCAAGAGGAACAGATAAAGAATTGATTTTCTTTATTAAATTTTGCCTAATTAAATGCTCATCCTCTACCACAAGATATTTATAATTGTGTATAGTTTCCATAAAAATCCTCCTTATTATAATAAATTGGGCCACCAATTGTAAAGATAGTTTTATTGCTTTTAGAATTATTGATTTCAAAAATAGCATTTTCATTATATAAAAGTTTAAGTCTTAAATAAACATTTTTAGTACCCATGCCGCCTATTTTTAGATTTTTTAGCTCCTTGTCTTTATTTAGATTATGAAATGTTGATAATAGCTCCTCCTTTTTCTCATCACTAAGACATCCGCCATTATCTTCAATATGAATTAACCATTTATCATCTTCTATGCTGGAAGTAATATTTAAATACCATGGAGGTGATGAACATAATCCATGTTTAAATGCATTTTCCACAATAGGCTGAACTATTAATTTAGGAATTAATATATTTTCTGTATCCTTGTGAATATCAGAATGATAAATTAAATCGTCACCATATCTCATTTTCATACAATCAATATATTTTTCTGTATAAAAAATTTCTTCAGATAAAGGAACTGCAGTTTCATCACTGGCAGTAATATAACGAAAATAATCACACAATGAATGGCACATCTTTATAATATCTTCATTCATCTCTTCCTCTGCCATAATACTTATGTTTGTTAAATTATTATATAAAAAATGCGGATTAACAAGAGATTGAGTCGCCTGAAGTTTAGCTCTAGTTTCTTCGGATCTTAATAATAAAATTTCGTGGGAAGAATCCCTCAGTTTATCATACATTTCCATAAAAGATTTATATAGCTCTGTAATTTCACTTATATTACTGTCAACAGGGTCTAATATAAGTTCTTTTTCGCTTAATACTCTGCTTATAGTTACCTTTTTTGTTGCCTTTGTTAATCTGCTTAAGGGATATGTTAAACGAGTTGATATAACAAAACATAGTAACAAAGTAAAGAAAATTGAAAGAATTATTATAATAATAAAACCTTGCTCAAATGCATATAGTGACCTAAATACAATGTCCTTAGGTTCGCTGGTAATGACTGTCCAGCCATATGGCTCAATTTTTTGGTAGGTAATAAGAACGTTTTCGTTATTTCCTAAATTAGCTAATGCTCCTACAGATGGAGCTAGGTTATTACTTTTAATAACGTCAATATAGTTTATATCAGTAGTTAAATCTGAATTATTTGGATAAACTAATTCGTTTTTTTCATTGTAAACATAAAATGAAGTTGAAGGATTTCTACTCTTTAATTCTGAAATTAAAGAAAATACAACCTTATAATCCTGCAACACCTCAACAATACCTTCTGGTTCATTAGTGCTGTTAAAAAATAAACGAGTTAGTGATAAATATTCATCTTTGGAATTATAATAATTTTTTTTAATATCATTTGTGAGTTTTGCAGTAGTTGAAATATTTTTTCCACCATTCTTATTAATAGTTTCATCATACCAAGGAATGGAGCTTAAATTGACATTTGTAACTCCTTGAAAAGAACCGGAGCCTATGGATATTCCGTTAAGGGTGTAAAGGTTGACTTGAGATGCAGATTGATAGGGGCCAATAATAGCTGTGATAATATCATAGATGGATAAAACGTTTTCTCGAGATACAGAAAAATTATCAAGTTCAATTTTATTAGTATTATTTTTTGCAAAGCTTGTAAAGTTTTTCTTTATAGCATTAGAGTATACAATATTCATTGATATAGTTGACATATTATTAAGCTCTGTAGAGACAGAATTTTGAACAGAGGTACAAAGCGTTTCTGACTTTGTTTTTGCATCTTTATAAATATCTTTACTGTAAAAAGAATAGAAAGATATGAAAAATAAAGACAATAGCGCAATTACTAAAAGTCCATAAATAAAGAACAAATATACCTTTTGAGAATAGTTAAATCGCATATTCATTATAAGCCCTCCTTTTCAAAAGTATTATATACTAATGTTCAAAAAAGTGCAAAAGGAAGTTTTGTTTTGTCTATGTCTAATAAATTGAGTAAATGTTATCATAAGAATGTACTCAATGTAAAGCATATCATCAAGCATATGCGATATTGCAAGTATTAAAAAGATGGAGGGATACATTTATGAGAAAACGTTTAGTAAAAGTATTAAGTGCTCTTTGTATTACTGTTATGGCAGGTGGAGTACTTGCAGGATGCGGGGGAAAATCTAATGATACTGCAACTGATTCAAAATCTTCAGGGGGTGGTGAAAAAGTTACATTAACATTTGGTTCACATCAATCAGGACTTCCTACGTCTGGTGTTGTACAAGATTTAGCAAAGGAATTTGAAAAGGAAACAGGCATTAAAATTGATTTTCAAATTTCACCAGATGCACAATGGCGTGACTTATTAAAAGTTAAATTAGACTCAGGTGAAGCGCCAGATATTTTCTGTGCAGATGCTGACCCATTAAACCTAGTAACAAGAGTTAATCCAGAAAAATATGTTTTGGATGTATCAAATGAAGAATGGGTAAAGAGAATGGACCCAAATGTTCTTCCTTCAATTTCTTATAACGGAAAGGTTTATGGAATTACTTTCCCAGGTAAGAAGATGTATTTCTACGTATACAATAAAGAAATATTTGATAAATTAGGATTGAAAATTCCAACTAATTATGCAGAATTTAAAAATGTATGTCAAAAGATAAAAGATTCAGGGGTTACACCAATATATGAAGGCACTCAAAATGGATGGCATCAAGTTCTTCCTTTATTTGAAACAGGGGCTATGTATCAACAAAAGCATCCAGACTTATATAATAAACTTAATAAAAATGAAGTTGATTTAGATTCTGTACCTGAATTACAAACTATTATTAGTGAGTTAAAAGAATGTGCAGATTTAGGATTCTATGGAGACAATTATTTAAGCAATACAGTTGAAAACGCAAAAGAAGCAATGGCAAATGGAAAAGCAGCAATGTTTATAGCAGAATCAGCTTGGAGAAATGAAGTAAAAGCAGACTTCCCAGATTTCGATGTTAATAAATTAGGTATTTTTGTAATGCCTTGGGGAGATAATCAAGCAATCGGTGTAAATCCAGCAAGTAATGCATATTTCATAAACAAAAACGGAAAACATGTTGAAGAAGCAAAGAAATTCTTTGATTTCTTAGCAAAACCTGAAAATTTACAAAAACGTTTAGATGGACAGCCAGGATTATCTGAATTATGCTGGCCAGAAATCAAATCAAAATATTCAAAAGAAGATCAAGCATATATTGATTCATTACAAAAAGGAATGGTTATGCAGGCTGGTGTTAAATACATTGACAGCCAATGGATGGATGTTGGTAAGGATTTAGAAGCTATGTATACTGGATCATCTACTCCACAACAAGTTTTACAAACAATTATGAATAGAAGAAAAGAACAAGCTCAGCTACAAAAAGATCCTGATTGGAATAAATAATCACAGTAATTAATTATAGTAAATAAAAATAAGGTTTCTCCATTTTAGAAGCCTTATTTTTCTAAAATGGAGGGGTTTAAATGGACAGGAAAAAATTATATCCGTGGTATTTTACAAGCGGTGCACTTATAATATTCTTCTTACTTTGCTTTTTACCAGGAATTATTGGTATATTATACTCTTTTACTGATTGGAATAACTTCACTGATAAAATTAATTTTGTAGGATTAAAAAACTATGCAGAAGTATTGAAAGGGAAACCAGAATATCGTGCGTATTTATGGAATACAGTATTATTTACAACAGTAACAACAATAATGAAAACAGTAGTAGGATTAGCTTTAGCATTATTACTAACTCAAAAAGTTATTAAATTAAAAAACTTTCACAGAATGGTTATTTTTTCTCCACAAGTAATGTCCTATTTAGTAGTTGGACTAGTATTTAAAAGTATGTTACATCCTGATACAGGTTTTGTAAATAACTTTCTTAAGTCTGTAGGGTTAAATTTCTTAGCTATGAATTGGTTAACCGATTTAAAAATTGTTTTTGCAACCGTTATGTCAGTAGACACATGGAAGGGTATGGGATATATAATGGTTGTTATTATTGCAGGATTAATGTCTATTTCTCCTGATTACTATGAAGCTGCAAATATTGATGGTGCTAATTTTTGGCAAAAGTTTCGCTTAATAACCTTGCCATTATTAAAGCCAATTATTATAAATGTAACAATTCTAAACGTAACATATGGATTTAGAGTATTTGATATGATCTATTCATTAACAAATGGTGGCCCAGGTAATGCAACAGGAGTAATTAACACAGCGGTTTATAAGGAGTTCTCTAAAGGAAATTATGCAATGGGTACAACATTATCAAGTATATTATTCTTTGCATTAATGTTACTAGTATATTTTATTATAAAATCTATGGAAAATAAGGAGGTAGATATGTAATGGGTACTTTAAAGAAATCAGTTGGAAGCATAGCAGCAAATGTTATATCAATTTTTATAAGCTTACTGGTACTAATACCAATGGTGGTTTTACTTCTTAATTCCTTCAAAACACAAGGTGAATCCAATAAGATGTCTCTTTCACTGCCTAAAGAATGGATATTTGCAAACTATAAAACAGTAATTGAACAAGGAAAACTAGTATCATCATTCTTTAATAGTCTTTTATATGCTACCTGCAGTGTTTTAATTATTGTAATTGTAGTAGCAGCGGCAGCCTTTGTTATTGCTAGAAATCGTAAAGGCATAAATAATCTGATTTACTATTTTATTCTTTCTGGTATTGCTATACCAATTAACAATGTTGCACTAATGAAGGTTTTGCAGGCATTAAATCTTGTAAATACAAGAATAGGTATTATTCTTGTTTATGCAGCAATTAATATTCCTCTTAGTTTGTTTTTATCCTATGGATTTATTTCAACAATTCCCCGGGAAATAGATGAAGCAGCAGTTATAGATGGATGCGGACCAGTTAGATTATTTGTAAAAATAATTCTACCATTATTAAAGCCAATTATTTCAACTCTGTTTGTTTTAAATTTTATGGCTGTATGGAATGACTTTACAATGCCTCTTTACTACCTAAATAATTCAACAAAGTGGCCAATGACTTTAGCAGTTTATAATTTCTTTGGAGCATTTGAAAATTCATGGAACTTAGTTAGTGCTGATATTATTTTAACATTACTTCCTGTTTTAATAATATTTATATTAGGACAAAAGTATATTGTTGGAGGAGTAGCAGCCGGATCAGTAAAAGGCTAATTAACTCAGTTAAAAGTTAAAAGTTAAAAGTTAAAAGTTAAAAGTTAAAAAATTTCAGTTGAGAGTTGAGAATTAAAGGTTAAGAGTTGAGGATGAAATCCCTGGAGGGATTTCCAAAATATATAATATAAGAAAAGCCTGTAGGCTTTTCTACCTAAACTGTGAACTCATAACTCTTAACTCATAACTGAGTTAAAGGGAGTGTTAATATGAAATTTAGTAACGGTTGTTGGTTAGACAAACCAGGATATCAAATATATAGCCCTAAAGAAGTTTATAATTATAAAATTGAGGGAGATATTTTAACGATATATGCACCTTGCAATAAAATAAACCAAAGAGGAGACACATTAAAAGGGCCAGTAATAACATATAAAATATCTTCAACTATGGAAAATGTAATAAGGGTTCGAGCATATCATTTTATGGGTCAACAAAAGAAATCCCCAAGCTTTGAAATCTTTGAAGGTGAAAATACCGATGTTGTAATTGAGGATAATGAGAAAGAGATTGTATTTAAATCTGGAAATGTTAAAGCTGTTATAAATAAAAAAGTATTTGAAATAAACTTCTATAAAGGTGATAAGAAATTAACTTCCAGTATGCCAAGAGGGTTAGCATATGTTAATACTACTGAAGAAAGAGTCTTTATGAAAGTTCCAGAAGAAGGTGTTTTCATGAGAGAACAACTACAATTATCTGTAGGTGAATTGGTTTATGGTCTTGGAGAGAGGTTTACACCTTTAGTTAAGAATGGACAAAGCATAGATATATGGAATGAAGATGGAGGAACTAGTACAGAACAGTCATATAAAAATATACCATTCTATATTACTAATAAAGGCTATGGAGTATTTGTAAATCATCCAGAGAAGGTATCATTTGAAGTTGGCTCAGAAAAAGTAGCTAAAGTTCAATTCAGTGTTCATGGAGAATGTTTAGATTACTTTATAATTGGCGGGGAATCAATGAAAGAAGTTGTTGAAAATTATACAACCTTAACAGGTAAACCAGCACTTCCACCAGCATGGTCATTTGGATTATGGCTTACAACTTCTTTTACTACAAATTATGATGAAGAAACAGTAAATAGTTTTGTTGATGGCATGGCAGATAGAGATTTACCACTTAGGGTATTCCATTTTGACTGCTTTTGGATGAGAGATTTTAATTGGTGTAACTTTGAATGGGATAGCAGAGTGTTTCCAGATCCAAAAGGCATGCTTACAAGATTAAAGAAAAAAGGATTAAAAATTTGTGTTTGGATAAATCCATATATAGCTCAAGAATCAAAGTTATTTGATGAAGGCATGGAAAATGGCTACTTAATAAAGAAGCCTAATGGTGATGTGTGGCAGTGGGATCTATGGCAGCCTGCAATGGGAATTGTAGATTTTACAAATCCAGCTGCATGCAAATGGTATTCAAGTAAACTTAAAGAATTAATTGACATGGGAGTAGATTGCTTCAAGACTGATTTTGGTGAACGTATACCAACAGAGGTTGCTTATTTTGATGGATCAGATCCATATAAGATGCATAATTATTATACTCAAATTTATAACAAGGTAGTATTTGAGACTCTTAAAGAAAATTTAGGAGAAAATGAGGCCGCAGTATTTGCAAGATCAGCTACTGTTGGTGGACAACAATTCCCAGTGCACTGGGGAGGAGACTGCGAAGCGAACTATGAATCAATGGCAGAAAGTTTAAGAGGTGGCTTGTCACTCTGTATGTCTGGTTTTGGATTCTGGAGCCATGATATTGGAGGCTTTGAGAGCACTGCAACTGCTGATGTATATAAGAGATGGGTAGCTTTTGGATTATTATCTTCCCACAGCAGATTACATGGAAGCAGTTCATATAGAGTGCCATGGCTTTATGATGAAGAAGCTTGCGATGTAGTGAGATTCTTCACTAAGCTTAAATGCAGTATAATGCCTTACTTATATTATGTAGCAAATAATGCATCAAAAAAAGGTATCCCAGCTATGAGAGCTATGGTATTAGAATTCCAGGAGGATTTGGCTTGTAACTATTTAGATAAACAATATATGCTTGGAGATTCCATTTTAGTTGCACCTATCTTTAATGAAGAAGGAGAAGCTAATTATTATTTACCAGAAGGAACTTGGACTAACTTCATAAACGGAAAGAAATATGAAGGCGGAAGATGGATTAAGGAAACACATGATTATTTAAGCGTACCTATGATGGTAAAAGAAAATAGCTTAATAGCTGTTGGACATGAAAATTCAAAACCGGACTATAACTACAGAAAAGATGTATCAGTTTTAGCATTTGAGTTAAAAGAAAATAAAAAGGCAAAGACCACTATTTTAGATATAAATGGGGAAACTGTCCTTGAAGTAAAAGCTGTAAGAACTGAAAAAGAGATCATTGTTCATTCAACAGGAACAGATGGAAATTGGACTTTCATATTAAAAAATACATCAAATATTGAAAAAGCTGATGGTGGAGAACTAATAATAGAAGGTAACGACAGCAAAATTTTATTAAACTCTGGTAATAGCAAATTTATATGCTATTTAAAGTAATCAATCTAGTTAAACCTTCAGCTATATTTATTCTAAAACATTAATTTTCCAGTAGTTATAATATAAGAATACCCCTCTTGTAAGTATAACAAAAAAGATAATAGCTGAATTTATAAAACAAAAAGGTAAACTATTATTCATGGTTTATCTTTTTGTTTTTTTATAAAGCCTAACTCCTATTTCGGCGGTTCTATTTTAACTATTCTTGTCATATCTTCAAACAGCATTTTTTCATCTACAGGGCCTATTAACGTCTTCATTCTAGCTGAGGTTACAGCGCCTCTAAAACTTCCCATTCCGTAAGATTTTATTCTACTATAATAATCATTTCCAGCTTCTATTGCTCTTTTCTTTAATTCAGCATCTTTAGGAGCTTTACTCAGTTCCAAAAGAAATTTATAATAAACCTTTTTATATGGATTTGCTTCAAACAATGTAAAAACTACTTGAAATATAACAACTGCAATAGTGGCAATACATGCTATCAATACTGTTATTCCCATACATACTCCCCCTTTTTAAGCATTTAATAAAATATATTAATGTCTTTACATAGAACTTATTATAACATAATTTGAAAAATATTACTCAAGTTATACATATAAGTAAAATTAAGAAGAAAAAATTTAAACTATGAATTATAATTATTATTAGTGAATAAAATAAAATTTGATTGGTAATTAAAATAGATACCAAGATTCATAACTTGATTTATTAGAGGCACATATTAACATGTTTACTTAATGTAGGTATCTTCACCAGAAATCATAAATATCTTATTTTAGGAGGAGTTTATATGGAACTAAACTGGAGTCTTAATGAAATATATCCAGCATTTGATAGTGAGGAATTTAAAAGGGATTTGGAAAATATTAATGAAGCTATAGAAAATATTAATAGGTGGACAAATAATGTAGTAAAGGATAAAGAAAATCTGCCACAAAAATTAGAAGAGTATATAAATAAATTTTCAGCTTTTTCTATTTTGTCTAGCAAGCTTAGTAGTTTTATAAATCTAAGCTTAAGTGTAAATACAAAGAATAAGGATGCACTAAAGTATTCAGATATTTTAGAAAAGAAATTAACTAATCTTGTAGAGAGTTCGGTTAAATTAGAAAGATATATTAGTGAAATAAAAGATATAGATGAAATAATAAATCAATCTAAAGTTCTTAAGGAACATGAATTTTTACTAAAGAGTATCGTGGAACAAAGCAGATATTTACTTAGTGAAAAAGAAGAAAATGTAATAGCCAATATGAAAAATACAGGTTCTAATGCTTGGTTAAAGTTAAAGGATACTTTAATTTCTAATTTAAAAGTAGATTTTGAAGAAAATGGAGAAATTAAAGAAATACCATTAACTGTAATATTAAATATGGCTTATGATAAGGATAAAAACATAAGAAAAAAAGCATATGAAGCAGAAATAAATTCATATAAAAAGGTGGAAGAGGGGGTAGCAGCCTCTTTAAATGCAATTAAAGGTGAGGTTTTAACTGTCTGCAATTTAAGAGGATATAAGTCACCACTTGAAAAAACTCTTAAGGATTCAAGAATGGATGATGAATCACTAGAAGCAATGCTTTCAGCTATGAAAGAAAGCCTTCCTGCGTTTAGAAAATATTTAAGAAGAAAAGGCGAAATGTTAGGACACAAGAACGGGTTGCCTTTTTATGATTTATATGCACCAGTTTGTGAAGCAGATATGAAATTTTCCTATGAAGAAGGAACTAAATTTGTAGAGAAAAATTTTAGAACCTTTAGTGAACATTTAGGTGATTTTGCGAGAAAAGCAATAAACAATAATTGGATTGATGTAAAACCAAAAGAAGGTAAAGTTGGGGGAGCATTTTGTGAAAATTTACATTTCATTGGTGAAAGCAGAATCCTATTAAATTACGGAGATAATTTTGGAGATGTAGTAACCCTTGCTCACGAGCTTGGACATGGATTTCATGGCGAATGTTTAAATAACGAAACCATATTAAATTCAGATTATCCAATGCCAATAGCAGAAACAGCATCTACTTTTTGTGAAACAATAATTAAGAAAGCTGCAATCAAAGATGCAACTAAGGAAGAGGCTTTAACTATCCTTGAAACTGAAATAAGCGACTGCACTCAAGTAATTGTTGATATTTATTCAAGGTTTTTATTTGAAAAATCATTTTTTGAAGCAAGAAAAGAAAGTGCTTTAAGTGTTGAGGAGATAAAAGAACTTATGCTAAATGCTCAGAGAGAAGCATATGGAGATGGATTAGATCCTGATTTTCTTCATCCATATATGTGGACGTGGAAACCACATTATTATGATGCTGAATATAATTATTACAATTTCCCATATGCATTTGGACTATTATTTGCAAAAGGACTATATGCTGAATATTTAAGAAAAGGCAGCACTTTTGCAAAAGATTATGAAAACTTACTTTCAATTACAGGTAAAAATAAAATAGCAGATGTAACTAAAGTTATGGGCATAAATATAAATGATAAAGATTTCTGGAGAAATTCTTTAAAAACTATTGAAGAGGATATAGAAGAGTTTATAAGACTTAGTCATGAATAATATTTTACTACATTTATAATAGGCATGTAATTAGAATATTATATTATAAATACTAGGGGGATTTCAGGAATGATTATATTTTATTATACAGCCACAGGTAACTCACTATATGTTGCAAAAATGATAAAAGAGGATTTTAAAGAAAGTAAATTAATATCTATAAACAAAGCATTAAAGGAAAAAGAATATGACGTTACAGATGATATGATTGGCTTTATCTATCCAATTCACTATGCAGGGATACCAATTGTAGTTGATGATTTTATTTCCAAATTAAAAATTAATAAAGATGCATACATTTTTGCAGTTGGCGTATCAGGCGGGGGTGGAGCAAATACCAGCTTCAATCAGATAAATAAGCTATTGAAGGATAATCTTAAAATAAATAACTACTGTACCATTAAATATATTTCAAATTATACTAGAGCAGGAATAAATCCTAGCGAAGAAAGAGCTAAAGCTGCTATAAAGAAAAATGAAAATACACTATTAGAATTTATAGAATCTCTTAGGAAAAAAGAAATTAAAACAAAAGATTTTAAGAACGGAATTGGAAATTTAGAATATAAGATATGGAGAGAATGGTACAAAAATAAAGATAAGAAGTTTAATGTAAATAATAATTGTATTGGGTGCAGTATGTGTCAAAAGGTTTGCCCAGTAGATAACATTACAATGGATAGCAATAGACCAAGATGGTCAGGGAAATGTACTGATTGTATGGCATGCATAAATATATGCCCTAAGAAGGCAATAAATATTGGAAAATCAACAATAAAAAAGAATCGATACTTAAACCCATATATAAAAAGAGAAGAATTATTATAATTAGTTTTAAAATGCATGAAATAAACTCGATTCTAAATACAGATCCATATATTAGTCCTAAGGATAAGTTTAGTGCATGCATATTTTGAACAGTAAAATATTGTATAGTAAATCCCAATTTTAATATCACATAAATTCATTTTAAAATAATAAAAATATTTTTGTGAATAGATAAACAAATATGTAATATTATGGTAAAATGTATGTAATATTAATGTGAATGGAGTTGTTTGGTAATGGGATTTTTTAAGAAGGATGAGATTCAAACCAATGAAGTACAAGTTATTAATGAGCCTAAAATTCAAAAGAAAGAAGATGAAAAGAGCAGTTATAAGCAAAAAAATCTATTATTATTTAATGTTGAGACAATTCAGTACGTAATTGAAAATTTTCCGGCAATGTCTATCGAAATTCAAAATGGTCTTAATAATTTAGCTAACATATTAGAAAATACAATTGATTATGTAGAAGATAAATCAAGTGAAATTATTAAGAAAAATAGGGATTTTAAGTTAAGTAGAGCATATAGAGATACGTCAATAAATATATATGATGTCGTTCAAAATATAGGAGAATATGTTAAATGGATGCAAGATGAGTATGAGAAGAATATAAAAAAGCATGAAAATAGAACTGAAGAAGCTGCTCAAAAATTAAGCGAAGAGAATGAAAAAGAAAGCCCAGCAGTTAATAGTGAGAGCTTAAGTGAGTTAGAAATTAATCAAGGAGAAGTGGAAATCTATAAGGATTTTTCCTTAAAAGAACCAAAAGCTTTCAGGGTGGATGATAAAACAGTGCAGGTTGATGATTGGGATGACTTACTTGTAAAGACTGCTGAGATTTTAAATAAACAATACAAGCAAAACAAGAATAGTAATAAAGTTGTTAAAGAAATTCGCCCAGTAGAAAAAAAATCAACTCAAAACTCATTTAGAGATACTGTTATTGAGATGCTGACTGAGTATAAAATAAATCTTGATGAATTTAAAATTATAATTAAATAGAGAAATCTTCAAAACCAACTTTAAATATAATGTAAAATAATATTTAAAGTTGATTTTTTTATATGTTTTACTATATGTAAGAAAAGTTTTATATGAAATATTGACAATAAATATTATAAAAAGTAAAATAAGATTATAAATATATTGAATAAAATTTAATTTTAGTAAATATAAGTTGTATATATGTATACTAATCTAGAAAAAGCTTAAAATAGTTAATATAAAATTTTTTATGATATAAATGGAGGAATAAGAATGAAGATAGTAGATAGTAATGAATTTAAGAGTGAAATAGAAAGTGGAATCACAGTTGTTGACTTCTTTGCAACATGGTGTGGTCCTTGTAAAATGTTAGCACCAGTCCTTGAAGGTCTTTCAAATGATATGAGTGGAAAAGCTAAATTTATAAAGGTTGATATAGATCAAAGCTTAGATTTAGCAAATCAATTCCAAATTTCTAGCGTGCCAACTATGGTTATATTTAAAGATGGAGAAAAAGTAGATCAACTTGTAGGATTTTTACCAAAGGAAAGAATTCAAGAAACAATAGAAAAAAATTTATAAAATTTATTTATTAGTAACAGAGAGCATAGTACAAAAATAAAATGTACTATGTTTTAATTTAAATAATATGTATTGAGTGAAATTTAGTTCTTATTAAGAATCTTATAAATTATGCTGAAAGCTACATGTAATTATACAAATATTGGAGGAAATCAAGATGAATGAAAGATATGACATTGCAATAATAGGCAGTGGCCCAGCAGGTCTTTCGGCTGCTTTAAATGCGAGAATAAGAAAGAAAAGTTTTATAATATTTGGGAATAAGGAACTTTCCAGCAAGCTTGCCAATGCTCATGAAATAAACAATTATTTAGGGTTTTATAGAAAGAGTGGGAAAGAACTTCAGGAGGAATTTAATAATCATTTAAGTGAAATGGATATACGTATAACCGAAGAAAGAATTAATAATGTTTATGCAATGGGCGATTATTTTGCTTTAATGGTAAATGAAAAAATGTATGAAGCTACTTCAGTTATATTAGCTACAGGAGTTCAATATGGAAAACTTTTTGAAGGAGAAGAGAGACTACTTGGAAAGGGTGTTGGATACTGCGCAACATGCGATGCACCTTTATATAAAGATAAAGTAGTTACAATAATAGCTTATAATAAACATGAGGAAGAAGAAGCTAATTTTATTGCCTCAATAGCATCGAAAGTCTATTATATTCCTATGTATAAAGAAGAAGTTGAGGTTGAATCTTCTATTGTAATTATTAATGATACTCCATTAGAAATTATTGGAGAAGAAAAAGTAAGTAAGTTAAAACTTAGAAACTCGGAAATTCATACAGATGGCATTTTTATATTAAGGGATAGTATATCTCCAGGGCAATTAGTTCCAGGAATAAAAATAGTAGATAATCATATAGAAGTTGATAGATTAATGAAAACGAGTATAGCTGGATGTTTTGCGGCAGGAGATGTTGTTGGAAAACCGTATCAGTATATTAAGGCGGCTGGAGAAGGAAATATAGCAGGATTATCAGCAGCAAGTTATGTAGATTCAGTTAATAAGAAGTAATTTGATTTATTTTGCAAGCTTGCTTGGTAATTGACAGATAAAGTCAAAAAAGTTAAACTTAAATCGATTTATTAAAATGAATTTGTATAAATAATATACTAATGTAGGAGAAAAATCATGAATAAATATAAATATGATAGTATCAAATTGGATAATCAAGTTTGTTTTTCTTTATATGCAGCATCAAGGGAAATAATTAAATTATATAAGCCTGTTTTAGATAAATTTAACCTAACATATACACAGTATATTGCTATGCTTGTATTATGGGAAGATGAAAAAAGTACAGTTAAAGATATAGGTAGAAGGCTGCATCTTGATTCAGGTACTTTAACTCCACTATTAAAAAAGATAGAAAGTATGGGATTAATAACAAGATATAGAGATATGAATGATGATAGAGTAGTAATAGTTGAATTGACTGAAAAAGGAAGACTATTAAAAGATGAGATATTAGAAGTGCCGAATGAAATGGCATGTAAAATAAATATGCCGGTAGAAAATATATTAGCATTAAAAAAGCATTTAGATGAATTATTAGGAACTTTAGAATAGGATCAAGATCAAGGGGTGAAACTTATTTGTTTCATCTTTTTTTATATACATAAAAGTATAAAATTTCGTGAGATAAAAAATCATTTCAATAAAAAGCTTGTAGCTTTTTGAATAATTTCTTTATATAACTGTAATTCTAATATAATAAAGATAAAAATTTATTTAATCCATAGAAAAATATATAAAATCTTTTTATTAATATATAAAAAAAGTATTGACTATATGGAAATAGAGGAATATACTTATAACATAGTAAACAGATAAGAATTATATGAGAATGTGAGAAAAGATTAAGGAGTGGTTGTAATGTCAAAGATTTATAAGAACTTAGCGGAATTAGTAGGAAGAACACCATTATTAGAAGTATCAAATTATAGTGAAGGAAAAGATTTAAAGGCTACAGTATTAGCAAAGTTAGAATATTTTAATCCAGCTGGAAGCGTTAAAGATAGAATTGCAAAAGCAATGATTGAAGATGCAGAAAAAAAAGGACAATTAAAGCCAGGATCAGTAATAATTGAACCTACTAGCGGAAATACAGGTATTGGAATTGCATCAGTAGGAACTGCAAAAGGATATAAGGTTATAATAGTTATGCCAGAAACAATGAGTGTAGAAAGACGTAGCCTTATAAAAGCTTATGGAGCTGAAATAGTATTAACTGAAGGTGCAAAAGGAATGAAGGGAGCTATAGCAAAAGCAGCTGAATTAGCAGAAGAAACTCCAAATTCATTTATTCCAGGACAATTCGTAAACCCAGCTAATCCAGAAGTACACAAAAATACAACAGGACCTGAAGTTTGGGAAGATACAGATGGAAAAGTAGATATCTTTGTTGCAGGTGTTGGTACAGGTGGAACAGTTACAGGGGTTGGAGAATATTTAAAATCTAAAAATCCAGATGTAAAAATTGTTGCAGTAGAACCAGCTGATTCTCCAGTATTATCTGAAGGCAAAGCAGGCCCTCATAAAATACAAGGAATTGGTGCTGGGTTTGTACCTGACGTTTTAAATACAAAAATATATGATGAGATCATAAAGATTAAAACTGAAGAAGCATTTGCAGGTGCAAGAGAATTATCTAAAACAGAAGGATTACTTGTTGGTATTTCATCAGGTGCAGCAATATATGCAGCAACTGAACTAGCAAAACGTCCAGAAAACGCAGGAAAGACAATTGTAGCATTACTACCAGATACAGGAGAACGTTACTTATCAACTGCTCTATTTGAAGATAAATAAGCTTATCATAATAAATTTAATAGACCTCGGCTCACTTGGTATTGTAGTGAGTCGAGGTTATGTTTTTTATTTAATAAGTTTGTATAATTCACTTTCTTCCTTGTTGATACGCGCTTCTATTGACTTTAACATTTTCTTTGTTTCAAATATAAAAGTACTGATACCTAATGAAAGAATTTTACTCTTTGTATTAAAATTATTTTTATAATTTTTAAATATATCTGAAATACCTCCCATTTCATTAATGTAAGAATTCGCTAAGTTTTTAATTTTATTATCCCCACAATTAAGAAGATTAGGATATAAGAACTTATCTTCAGAACCTAAATGAATAGTCAATTTGCCAGCAAGTTTATTTATATGACTAGTTATATCTAAAAGATTAGATTCTAAATCATTTTTATTAGTTAAACTATTTATATAATTTATTTCCTCAAAAATACCTTTATGTTCTCTAATTAAATTATCTATATTCATAATTAACACCTCGTTTATTTATCTTATGATTAAATTATAAATATTACGGAATAAGATGTATGTAACAAAAGTTACAATGATACCAAATTGTAGGTAATGCACTAAATTATTGTTTATGGGGCTCATATAATTTGTATATTTGATGTGATAAGATTAAGTATATGATGGCGAAGGTGTCTTTATTATTAAAGAAGACACTTTTGCCATTTTTTTGTATTAATATAAATGTACAAAAGGGGGATGCTTATGAAAAAATTTGAGACTAGGAAATCAAAGAATATGTTTGAAGAAACAAAAAAATATTTAGTGGATGGTGTTGCAAGTTCATTTCAAAAATCACAATATGAAGAATATCCTATTTGTATAGAAAGAGGAAAAGGATCAAAGGTATATGATATAGATGGAAATGAATATATTGATTATATTGGAGCTTTTGGACCAATGCTTTTAGGATTTAACCCCGAAGTTATAAACATGTCTGTAAGTAAACAATTAGAAAAAGGCTCTCAATTTGCAGCAACTACATATGATTTATATAGATTATCAAAAAAGCTTACAGAAATTATTCCATGTGCAGAAAAAATATCTTTTCAAAGTTCAGGAACAGAAGCTAATATGCATGCCTTTAGAATTGCAAGAGCTTATACAGGAAAGAGGAAAATTATTAAATTTGAGGGACAATATCATGGATGGTCTGACGAAGAAAAGGTGACAATAGATGCTGGGTCTATAGATGAGCTTGGACCAAGAGAAAATCCAAATAAAATTCTTCATTCCAAAGGTCAAAGAAATGAAGCGGTTGATGATATTATAATTCTTCCTTGGAATGACTTAGAAATACTTGAGAAGGTCTTAAAGGATAATTTTAAGGAAATTGCAGCTATAATTACAGAACCAATTATGTTTGATTCTGGTCCTATATTGCCACAAGTCGGATATCTAGAGGGTTTAAGAGAATTGTCAACAAAATATAATATTATACTAATTTTTGATGAAGTAATAACTGGATTTAGAGTAGCTCTTGGCGGAGCTCAAGAATATTATAAAATTACTCCTGATATTTCAGTCTTTGCAAAAGCTATAGCTTCGGGCTATCCATTATCAGCAGTGGCAGGAAGGAAAGAAATAATGGATTCTGGTGTACATGCATCAGGAACATTTAATGCCAATCCAATTTCAGTGGCAGCTGCATTAGCTACAATAGAAACTTTGGAGAATAAAAAGGTCTATGAAAAGTTTGATGCCTTAGGAGAAAGGTTAGTTAATGGTATAAGGGAATTAGGAGAGAAATATAAAATTAAATTATTTTCATGTAATGTTAGATCAATATGTATACTGATATTTGGAATGGATACTTCACCAAAGGATTTTAGAGATTATATTGAGAATGCAGATATACATTTTTATGAAGACTTTGTAAACAGGGCTAAAGAATATGGAATTAGATTTACATCTAGAAGAGGAAGGCTATATCTTTCAACTGAACATACTGAAGAAGATATTGAAAAGACCCTACAGGTTGTAAATCAAATATTCTATGAAATACAAAATTGAAATAATATTTTCATATTGTCCATGATGCACTAAAATATTGTTAGATAAAATTATAGAATATATAGTTTTAATATGATAGTATAGTTATGACAAAGGTGTCTTTATTATTAATAAAGGCATTTTTTTATACTTTTATTTAGTATTAGCTATAAAAAAATGCTTAAGGAATTATATTTATCAGTGAATGTTTGGGAGGAATTTAAAATGATATTTAATTATAATTTACCAATAAACCTCTTATTCGGAAGAGGAAGAAGTAATGAAATAGGAACTGAAGTAGCTAAGTATGGAAAAAAAGCACTTATTGTAACTGGAAGAAGCAGTACAAAGAAAAGTGGATTACTTGATAAAACAATAAGTTTATTAAAAGAAGCAAAAGTTGAATATGAGGTTTTTGATAAAGTAGAGCAAAATCCACTAACTACAACAGTTTATGAAGGCGTAGATGTTATAAAGGAAACAGGCTGTGATGTGGTTTTAGGCCTTGGTGGCGGAAGTATTATGGATGCAGCAAAGAGTATAGCATTTTCTGCTAAAAATCCAGGAGATATATCAGAATATATATTTGGAATAAAGCAAGGAAACGAAGCACTACCTATAGTTTTAGTTCCAACAACTTGTGGAACAGGAAGTGAAGGAAACTGTTTTTCTGTACTTACAAATCCAGAAACTAAAGATAAGAAATCTCTTAGAACTAATGTAATTATCGCAAAAGCATCGATTATCGATCCAGAGCTTATGACTACAATGCCAAAGAGCATACTTGCATCTGTTGGATTTGATGCATTAGCACATAATATGGAAGCTTATGTCTCGAAAATAGGACAACCATTAACAAGCATGCAGGCTTATTATGGAATAAAATTATTAGCAGACAATTTAATTAAAGTATACAATGATCCAAGTAACTTAGAGGCATGGGAAAATGTAACTTTAGCCAGTACTTTAGGTGGAATGGTAATTGGAGTTGCAGGAGTAACTGCACCACATGGTCTTGAACATCCAGCAAGCGGACTTTATGATATTGTTCATGGAAAAGGACTTGCAGCATTAACACCTGTAATTGTTGAGAAATCATGGGAAAGTGATATAGAAAAGTATAATGATATATCAAAAATGTTAGGTGGAACAGATGCAAAGGATTGTGCAGATGCTATAAGAAGTTTCCTTAAAAAGATTGATTTAAAAGTTACTTTAGGTGAACTTGGAGTTAAGGAAAATGATATTGACTGGATGGCAGAGAACTGCATGAAAGTATCAAAGCCAAGTGTAGCAAATCATCCTAAGGAGTTTTCAGTAGAAGAAATTAAAGAAATTTATTATAAATCACTATAAATAGCAAAATTAAAAATGAATATATTAAAGGCAATGGCGCACTGAAATTAAAAAAAGCAGTGCGCCTTTTTGCATTCTTAAATATAAAAATAATTTTATTAGGAGGAGTTACCATGGAAAAATTAAGTTTAAAAAAGGATAATTTAAGTATTATTGAAACAGTGGCTTTATCAGTTGCTATTATAGCACCAACAGCGGCAATGGCATTAAATATCTCGTTAATGGCAGAAACATGTTCATTTTCTGCACCTCTTGTATTTTTAATTTCAACTATAGTAGTCGGTCTTGTATCTTACTCAATTATAAAGTTTAATCATTATATATCAGCATCAGGTTCACTTTATGCTTTTACCAAAAAAGCATTAGGGAATAAAATGGGCTTTACGTCAGGATGGGCATTATTACTTGCATACATTACCTTAGCAGGTGGAACAGCGGCAGGCTTTGGTAACTTCTTCTCAGGATTTTTAGCTGTGTTCGGATTAAATGTAAATTGGCTGCCTATTTCAATAATTGCATCAATTGCTATGATTGTCCTTGGAATAATCGATGCAAAGATATGTAATAGAATTATTTTAGTTATTGAAGGAATATCAATATTTCTTATATTAATATTGTCAGTTGTAATTTTATTTAAAGTAGGAACTACAACAGGTTTAAGCTTAACACCATTTAAAACAAATGGAGTTAGCATGTCAGCGCTTGCTTCAACTTCAGTGTTTGCATTTCTTTCCTTCATAGGGTTTGAAAGTGCTTCAAGTTTAGGAGAAGAAACAAAAAATCCTAAAAAGTTTATTCCTATAGCAATAATAAGTGCAGTATTTTTATCAGGATTATTTTACTTAGTATGTAGCTATGCTCAAGTTATAGGATTTGGTCTTGATGCAGATGGGCTTAAGGCATTATCTTCATCTACTTTACCACTTACAGATTTATCTGCAAAATATCTAACAACAGGTTTCGGTACAGTATTAATTTTAGTTGCAGCATGTTCAAATTTCTCATGTGCACTTGGATCATATTGCGCAGGATCAAGAATGTTATTTGCACTTAGCAGAGATGGAATTATGCCTAAGGTTATGATGAAGCTTCATTCTAAACATAATACACCATACTTTGCGTTAGTATTAATTATAGTAATTTCAGATATAGTACAACTTGCATTATTTGAGCATGATGGAATAGAAGTGTTTGGATATTTAGCAACTATAGGTTCACTAGCAATACTTGTTTCTTATATATTCACTAGTATAGGTGCCATGGTATACTTTACAAGAAACAAAGTTTGGGGTAAAGCTCATTTAGTAGTGCCAATAGTATCAATAGTAGCTCTTTTATATGTACTATATTCAAATATTTATCCTATTCCAGAATTCCCCAATAATTTATTTCCATATATAGTATTAGGATGGATAGGACTAGGTTTTATAATTAGCAGCATATTAGGAAAAGATTTAAAAGTACAAGAAAGCAGTGAGGGAGAACAAGCCTACGTACTAGAATAGAGAGGTATACTTATGAAGATAAAAGTATCATGTATTCAAATGAAACCTAAATTATGTGATGTTAAATACAATTTAGAAAAGATGCAAGAGCTTATTTGTGAAGCTATGAGAAAAGATAGTGAAACAGATTTGATCGTATTTCCAGAATTAATAACTTCAGGATATGAGTGTGGAAGTGAATTTCAAAATTTAGCTGAAACAGTAGAAGCCAGTAATAGCATCAAAGTAATTAGCGATTTAGCTAAGAGATTTAATACCAATATAGTATTTGGATTTCCAGAAAGAGATAATGTATTAACAGATATTTTATACAATTCTTCTGTGTGCATTGATAACAATGGGAAGATAGCGGGAGTATATAGAAAAGTTCATCTATTTGATACTGAAAAGAAGTATTTCAGGGCAGGCTGCGATTTTCCAATCTTCAATACTTCCTTTGGGAAAATTGGAGTAATGATCTGCTGGGATACTGCATTTCCAGAGGTAGCTAGAACCTATTGTTTAAAGGGTGCTGAGCTTCTTGTTGTTAATACAAACTGGGAAAAGCCTTATTCTGATGATTGGGATTTAGTGACTAGAGCAAGAGCCTTTGATAACTGCATATATTTAGTAGCAGCAAACAGAATTGGACATGATAAAGAATTAGGATTCTTTGGACATAGTAAAATTATAGATCCAGTAGGAAAGCCTTTAGTTGAATTAAATGAAGAAATTGAAGGGATAATCTCTGCTGAAATAGATTTAGAATCACCAAGAAAATTAAGAGCAGAATACTACACAATGTTCAAAGACAGAAGACCAGAATTGTATAAAGAATTAGGGAAAAACTATTAGTTTTAGCAAAAGCGTCTCATATAGTAATTTATGAGGCGCTTTTTTTAGTTTGGGAAATTGTGGGACTTTTAATTGTTGAAATTGAGTGATATCAACGATTGTGAGATTTTTGAGTGGTGAAAAAT
>NZ_AUUU01000228.1 GCF_002760435.1 Clostridium sp. LS | reverse complement strand
TTTTGAATAAACATTGGAAAATGTTTAATAAATTCATAACTTACTGCATCTCCATGAGCTTCTTGATTAAAGAAATTCCCCCATCTTCCTAAAGCTTGAGCTAAAATAATTGAAGGAGCTGCTACATCTGCAAATCTAATAAAGCTCAATTTCTTAATCTTTGTATATATTAATGCTGTTGATATTGCAAAAATAAGCCCTCCATGTATTGCAAGCCCTCCATTTCTTATATTAAAAGCATTAATTATATTATTCTTATAATTATCGAATTCAAATATTACATAATATAACCTTGCACCTACTATGCCAAATGGCAGAGATAATAATACAATATTAAATAAATTATCAAAATCAACTTCTCTCCATTTGCAGTTGTATTGAGATATTAATATTCCTAGCATAATGCCAGTTGCAATTAATATACCATACCACCTAATGTCAAATCCTCCAATTGAAAACGCTACCGGACTCATAAACTCACATCCTTATCTTTTAGTTTAATATTTTCTGCATAACTATAGCACATGCGCCTACTGCTATAGAATTATCTTCAAAATAGCCTCCGTTGCTAAATTGAAGATTCGTATCTTTAATATGACATTTTTGTATCGCAATTTCTTTTACTGTTTCATAAAACAACTTTGAATATTGAATTAATGGACCACTTAAAATTATCAGCTCTGGATTAAACAACTTTATATAATTTGAAA
>NZ_AUUU01000227.1 GCF_002760435.1 Clostridium sp. LS | reverse complement strand
ATTATTTCGGTAAGTTACCACATAAGTCTAGTTTACATGTTGTTTATCTATAATAATAAATTTTTTTATGCCAGCCCAAGTTGTGAAGCTTGAAATAAAAGATAAAAGGCTAAATGTAAGAAATAAGAATAAAGGAAATGTTAAAGGAAAAAAGAAAACATTAAGTCCGAGTATTATCCCGTAAGTAACTGCTCCAATCAATGTATTTTTAAAACAGACGATGCTTAGTAATAGTGAATTTTTAAATATATCTTTCAATGAAAGAGATACAGTAGTAAGTAAAGGATAAACATATAACCAAGCAAATGAAAATAGTATCATAATAAAAATACAGGTGAATAGAATAATATAAAATTTAGGATTATTTTGAGATAATTTAAAATAAAATAATATAGAAGTACTTAATAATATAAAAAATATAATACTTATAACCCCAGAAATTAATGATTGTTTCCAATTAACCTTAAATGCTTCATGGAAATCAGAAAAAATAAAGATATGCTTATTTTGAACCATAGACATAGTAATAGAGGTCATTGCACCAAAAGCAGGGCCAATAGTAATTATAGGAATAGAATATAGAATAAAAAGCATATTAAGTTTAATTATGTCCCAAAACTTAGTGCATAATATATAGAGAAATAAAGAAATGCCTTCCTTCACAGGCTCATTTTTGTCTACGCCTGGACCTTCGCGATCAAAATTAGGTACAAATATTTTCATATTAATCAATCTCCTTAAGAAATAAAAGGTTTTTATAGTATTATATTATTTAATAAAAGTTTAAATTATAAACGTTTAAACATAGTATATCACCTGAAATATATAACTTCAAGGCTGATTATAAGTAAGAAATTAATTATATTTTAGTAATATTTAAAATAATTAATAAATATATAATATAAAAGTGTTGACATTAAGGTGGATAAGTATATAATAAAAGTATGAGGACAAGCAACATATATAAAATTGCTTAAATGAAAAGGGTTACTGTCATAAGAATTTATATAATTTTACAAAAATGCCTGTTTGATACTATTTTATAGAAATAAATCGAGATTTATAGAAGAAACATATATTTTAGTATAATATAAAATAAAGCTGCTATTATATAGTATTTAAATCCGTATTAGTGTTTATGCTTAGTAAACGTATAAGTGGTCTTATAAAAGTTTTTCAATTTGTTTTGGTCATTATTCTTTAAAGTAAATGATTTTAATAAAACATAAGAATAATGTTCGCAATATATTAATTTCATTTAAAAAATGGGAGGTAAATAATATGAAAAGTGTAAAAATACTAAAAAAGCTTGCAGCTGCTGTTGTAACAACATCACTTGCAGCTACAATGTTAATTGGTTGCGGTAGTAATAGTACTACAACTAGTGATGGAAAGGGTTCATCAACTGCATCATCTTCAGATGATCAATTAGAAATGTGGACATTTGTTGATATGCATGCTCAATTCTTCCAAAAGATGCTAGATAAGTGGAATGAAAAGAATCCTGATAAGAAACTTAACATTAAATTTACAGTTCTTCCTTACGACGATATGCATAATAAATTACAATCTGCACTCTTGTCCGGACAAGGTGCGCCAGATGCGTGTGACATAGAATTAGGTAAATTCCCTAACTTCTTAAAAGGAGAGCCTCAATTAGAACCACTTGATGATGTGTATGCTCCTTATAAAGACAAGGTAGTTCAATCGCGTGTTGCCCTTTATAGCAAGGATAATCATGTGTATGGATTTGATTATCATGTTGGTGCAACTGTAGCATACTATAACACTGAACTTTTGGCAAAAGCTGGTATTGATTATAAAACTATAGTAACTTGGGATGATTTCAAAAAAGCAGGAGAAAAATATTACGCTGCAACTGGTAAAAACTTCGGTACAGCTGATACAAGTGCTACATGGCAAACAAGTCTTATGTTAGCAGAACAGAAATCTGATTATACAGATGCTAATGGTAAGCCACAATTAAACAGCCCTCAAATGGTTAAAGCACTTACTACTTTAAGAGATATGCAAGACGCTCATGCTATTGCAACTATTCCTGGTGGACAACCTGATACAACAGATGCTGAAGGCGCAATTAACAATGGAGACTATGCAGTTGTAATTAAAGCTATGTGGTATATGTCAAGATTCTTACAATATATGCCTGATCAAGCAGGTAAATGGGCAATTGCTCCAGCACCAGTATTTGAAAAAGGTCAACCACGTTCTGTAGGTCTAGGCGGTACAGGTACAGTTGTAACTAAAACTGCTAAAAACAAGCAAAACCTTAAAGAATTTATAGCATATGCGAAACTTTCTGAAGATGGAGAAAAAGCTATATGGGATGACTTAGGATTTGATCCAATAAACACAGATTTATGGAACAATAAAGAACTTACTCAAAACAAAGACAACAAATTTATAAAATACTTCAAGACTAATCCTTTTGATACATTAAATGAAATTAAGAATGAAATTTCATTAATCAAATCAAATGAAGCTATGCCTAATATAAACAATGTTTTATGTACAGTTACTTTAAATAGTATATTTGAAGACAAGAAAGATATAAAACAAGCATTAGATGAAGCACAACAACAAGTAGAAAATGAATTAAAATAATCAGAGAATTTATACAGAGAAGCTGTTTTATAAAAATGAAAGCTAGAAAATGGCTTCTCTGTACTATTTAAGTGTGTAATAGGAGGAAGTTAAGCAATGTTTAAGGGATTTATATATAATAAAAAAGCAGCACCATATGTATTTATATTGCCATTTATTCTTGTATTTTTAGTATTTTTTATTTCTCCAATGATAAATACAATAATAATGAGTTTTCAAAATGTATTACCAGGTTCAAGAAAATTTGTTGGACTAGAAAATTATTCGAAATTATTAGGAGATAAGGTTTTTTTAATTGCATTATGGAATAGTGTCAAGTATATGGTGTGGACATTAATATTACTTATTCCAATTCCAATGTTACTTGCATGTATAATAAATAGTAAATTGATGGTTGGCAGAGAGTTTTTTAAGGCATCATTGTACTTACCGGCCTTAACATCTGTTGCCGTGGCTGGTATAGTTTTTAGATTTAGCTTTGGTGAGCAAGCTACTTCATTAATGAATCAATTTGTTGCATTATTCGGAATGGAACCGTATAAATGGCTTAAAAATGGAACTACAGGCTTTATTGTATTATTAGTTTTAGCATGTTGGAGATGGACTGGCGTTAACATGTTATATTTCTTATCTGGATTAAAAAATATCCCAGCAGAATTATATGAGTCAGCAGATATTGATGGAGCAAGTACATGGCAAAAGTTTATATATGTTACAGTCCCTCAACTTAAACCAACAACTATTTATGTACTTACTATATCCATATATGCAGGCCTTGCAATGTTTATAGAAAGCTATATGGTGTTTAATGGTAATAACTCTCCGAATAATATAGGTCTTACAATTGTAGGATATTTATATAGACAGGGTATTGAAAAAAATGCAATGGGTTATGCATCGGCTGTAGGTTTAGTATTATTTGTTATAGGAATGGCTATTAACTTAGTACAATTAAAGTTAAATGGAACATTTAAGAAGGAGGATTAGTATGCAAAGTAATATGAGTTTAAATAGCAGAAAAGGCGCTAAAAAAAATACGCAAAATATAGCAGGACAAGGAAAAAATATACCTACTAAAGTGATGATATTTGCATTATTTGCTGTAATAGCGGTAATACTAGTTATTCCTTTTTATACACTTTTCATTTCAACTTTTAAAGATGGTGCGATAGTGGTTGCAAATGGTATGGATGCATCAATCAATATTGCTAAAATGTCTCTTAAAAACTATACGATTTTATTTACAGAAAAGAATAGTTTCTTCACATGGTTTTTTAATAGCTTGTTTTTGACAATAGGACAAGTAGCTCTTCAATTATTTATTAGTGCATTTGTTGCATATGGTTTTGCAATGTATGATTTTAAAGGAAAAAATTTCTTATTCATTTGTGTGCTGTTTGTTATGATGGTACCTTTTGAAATCTTAATGTTACCTCTTTATAGTCAAGTAAGTACTATGCATTTAACAAATAGTTACGCAGGGATTATTTTGCCGGATATAGCAAAGGCGGGAACTATATTCTTCTTTAGACAGTATTTAGCTGGAATACCAAAAGATCTTGTTGAAGCTGGAAGAATAGATGGAGCATCAGAATATGGTATTTTCTTTAGGTTAATATTACCAATAATGAAACCATCCTTTGCTGCAATGGCAATCTTAAATGCTATGGGTAGCTGGAACAACCTATTATGGCCGATGTTAGTATTGAAAGATGCTTCGAAATTCACTTTACCAATAGGTTTAAATACATTGATGACACCTTATGGAAATAACTTCAACTTATTATTCGTTGGTTCCTTCCTTTCGATTTTACCAATATTTGTATTGTTTATGTGCTTCCAAAAATACTTTGTTGATGGTATGACAGCTGGAGCAGTAAAAGGTTAATGAAATTTTTACTAGAGAGTAAAAAGTTCAACCTAAATATTTAAGGAGATGAATTCTAATGGCAAAAAAAGCAAAAATGGTAGTAGATAAAGATTTTAAAATATCTGAAATAGATAAAAGAATTTATGGTTCTTTCATTGAACATTTAGGAAGAGCTGTATATGGTGGAATTTATCAGCCGGATCATATATGTGCTGATGAAAACGGATTCCGTACCGATGTAATGGAGCTTGTTAAGGAATTAGATGTTCCAATTATAAGATATCCGGGTGGGAATTTTGTATCAAATTTCTTTTGGGAAGATAGTGTAGGACCAGTGGCAGAAAGACCAAAGAGATTGGAACTTGCTTGGAGAAGTCTTGAAAGCAACGAAATTGGATTAAATGAATTCTCAAAATGGACTAATGCTGTTGGCTCGGAAGTAATGATGGCAGTGAATCTTGGAACAAGAGGAATTGCAGATGCATGTAATCTTTTAGAATATTGCAATCATACTAGTGGAACAAAATATAGTGATTTAAGAATAAAACACGGTGTTAAAGAACCACATAAGATAAAAACCTGGTGCTTAGGAAATGAAATGGATGGACCGTGGCAGATAGGGCATAAAACGCCTGTAGAATATGGAAGGTTAGCTTTAGAAACAGGTAAAGCAATGAAATTAATAGATCCAGATATAGAATTAGTTTCCTGTGGAAGCTCAAATACTGCAATGCCAACATTTCCAGAGTGGGAAGCATCAACTCTAGACCATACTTATGAAGTGGCAGACTTTATATCTCTTCACCAATATTATGGAAATAGATTTAATGATACTGCTAATTTCTTGGCTCAAAGTGTTGATATGGAACATTTCATTAAGACTGTTACAGCTACTTGTGATTATATTAAAGCTAAAAAACGTAGCAAGAAGACCATGAATCTAAGTTTTGATGAGTGGAATGTATGGTTCCATTCAAATCAAGAGGACGATGATATAATGAAAAATCGTCCATGGCAAAAGGCGCCAGCGCTTTTAGAAGATATGTACAATTTTGAAGATGCTCTATTAGTTGGATTGATGTTAATAGTTTTGATGAAGCATTCTGATAGAGTTAAAATGGCTTGTTTAGCACAATTAGTTAATGTTATAGCGCCTATAATGACTGAAGAAAATGGGCCAGCTTGGAAGCAAACTATATACTATCCATATTTACATGCTTCAAAATATGGTAGGGGAATTGCTCTGCAGCCAGTACTTTCTTCACCAAAGCATGATACTATAGATTTTACAGATGTAACTGATGTTGAATCTATAGCAGTATATAATGAAGAAAAAGAGGAAGTAACTATCTTTGCAGTTAATCGTAACTTAAAAGAGGACATTGAATTAACCTGTGATGTAAAAAGCTTTGGAGATTTTAAAATTATTGAACACATTGTACTAGAACATGACGATATGAAGATAATAAATTCTGCAAAAGGAGAAGCTGTTACTCCAAAATCTGTAGATAGAAGTGAGTTAAACGATGGAATTATCACTTCAGCTTTAGGAAAAGTATCGTGGAATGTGATTCGTTTAGGTAAGAATAAATAGCTATATAAATAAAAAAATATTGCTTAATGAATATTACACTATGTAAATATAATAACTTAGAATTACTGTGTTTATTATAATCTAGAGACTTTAGGGTTTAGCATATGTCTTCACATGCTAAATCCTATTTTATTAAATGGGAGTGAAGTGAAAAATGAAAAAACGAATTTTAGCATTAGTATTATTATTGCCTTTAATTGGAATAATGGGATGTTCAGCTAGCAAGAATAGCGAAGAAAGCTTGGCGAAAATTACTTTTCCGGAGAATCCAAAGTTAGAAGAATCGAGGGATCCAAGTGTAGTTCTTGATAAAAAAAATTGGGGAACTTTAGGCGCTCATGATCCATCTATATATAAAGATAAGGATACCTATTATGTGTTTTCAACAGATGCTAGAGTAGGAGGTCCTGCAACTCCAGGAATACAAGTTAGAAAATCTAAAGATTTAATTAATTGGGAATTTGTAGGCCAAGCACTACCGGGAATTCCAGAAGAAGCTAAAAAATGGAGCTATGCTCAAGGTATATGGGCTCCGGAGATTACTAAAGTAGGGGATGAATATTATTTATATTATTGTGCATCAAGCTTTGGTAAAAATAGATCATATATAGGTCTACTAAAAAGTAAATCAATAGAGGGTCCGTGGGAAGATCAAGGGCTTGTCTTAAAAACTGATCAAGGAGAAGACAAGAATGCCTTAGATCCTAATATTATCTTTGATAAAGATGGACAAATGTGGATGTCGTATGGATCATTTTGGAGTGGCATATATATTGTAAAGCTTGATAAAAATACTGGAAAGCCAGTAAATCCAAATGATAAAGGAAAAAATATTGCAAAAAGAAATGGAAGTGTAAGTGGAGCTGTAGAAGGGCCATATGTTATATATAATGAGGAACAAAAGAAGTATTATTTATTTGTTTCTTATGGTTCATTATCTTCAGATTATAATGTTAGAGTTGGGAGAGCAGAAAATATAGAAGGACCTTATTTAGATAGCAACGGCAATGATATGACTAATATATCAAGTGCTAATCCAAATGAAATTGGAAATAAAGTCTTAGGCGGATACAAATTTGGTGATGCAGAAGGATGGATGGCACCAGGTCATAATTCTGTATTAAATGACAATGGAAACTATTATATAATTCATCATGTTAGGACTGAAAAAAATAAAGATTGGTTTTATTTAAATGTAAGAAAAATATTATGGTCAGAAGATGGATGGCCAATGATTTCCCCAGAAAGGTACAGCGGAGAAAAGGAAACTAAAATTGAAAAAGATGCAATTCCTGGAGACTGGCAATTAATAGTACAAGATAAAAACAATAATAATATAATACCTTCTAAGCAATATAAGCTGGCAAGTGGTGGTGAAATTCAAAGTGAAAAGCAATCTGGAAAATGGGATTTAACGGGGGATGATGATATAGTTGTTGAAATACCTAATTCTAATGGTGAAAAAGTACAATATAAAGGAAAAGTAATCCCATCCTGGGACTTTGAAAATAAAAAAGCTACATTAGTGTTCGCTGCTTTAGATAAAAATGGTGTTTCTCTATGGGGGAAATTGATTATAGATAAACAACATTTAAACTAGACTTATGTGGTAACTTACCGAAATAATAAATATTTTTATTACGAAAAACTATGAAAATATCGCTGAAGG
>NZ_AUUU01000034.1 GCF_002760435.1 Clostridium sp. LS | reverse complement strand
CGTTCGCTGAGTAAGCGATTCACACCAAATCATAGATTTGGGTTCTCTGCTTAAGAACCTTTATCAGCTCATTTTCAAATGCCTTCTACACAAAAATAGTTATTATTTCTGGTGAAGATATCATATTAAGTTTTAGAAAATATGTAAACATGTTTATCTAATAAGCCAAATATTTAATCGGTATGGACAAACTAATTATAAGATTTAGTTATACTTATAATTATTACCATACCAGAAAGAAAGACTAACTATTTTGCGCAGTGTTGCATTGAGAATAGGGTTGTAGGATTTCTTGATTTTGATAAAGACATATAGACAACATTTATTAGACTTATGTATATATCCAAACAGAAAAATTAGGTACATGTGTGTGAAACAGGCATTTGAAAATAAGCTGCTGAATGTTCTTAATAGGTGGTTGTTCCATTTATACTTGTCCAATTAATAATTGGAGCAAGTATAAATGGGTGCAACCTCCTATTTAGAACATTCCAGCGAAATTTTCATAGTCCTGAGGAACACACATGTACCTAATTTGGGTTGATATATAACTTAAGTCTAATTTACATGTTGTTTATATATGCACTATATTATTCCTCTGATTCCGGGATTACGCTGAATATATTTTTTACATCTTTTAAAACAAAATGAGTTTTTGTTAATGATACACCTTCTAAACTCTTTATTTCTCGGTGAATTCTTTCAAGATGATCTGATGACTTGCAGAATATTTTAAGCATAAAATCAAAATCTCCTGTTAAGTAATAACATGAAACAATGTTAGGGTTCTTTTCAATGGCATTTGTAAAAGATTCATAGAACTTTGGATGTTCAAGGCTGACTTCCATTAAGGCAGTCATATCATTTCCTAATTTTTTTTGATCTACTATTATAGTATAGTTTTTAATTATATCATTCTTCTCCATTTTCCTTATACGTTCAAGGACTGCTGAAACTGATAAATGAATTTCTTTACTTATATCTGATGCTTTATTTCTTGCATTAGATTTCAAACATTTTAATATTTTATAATCCATTATGTCCATAAATACCCCCAACTATTATGTTTGTCTACACATATTATAATCGCTGTAAATAAAAAAGTCTATAATATGAATCTTGTGCATGTTTTGGTGTTTATGTTATAAAATATTAATAATTTAGTTTAAATATTGTTCGGGATTTATGCATATTCCTTTTATATCTGAAAAAAACAATGAACAGTGGTATCCATCGGCCACCGCATGATGAACTTGAATAGTTAATGGAATAATAATTTTGCTGCTCTCTTCAAAAAACTTTCCCCATGTTACCATAGGAAATAGAAATGGTCTGTCTCCTTCATTATTCACATTAAAAGATGTGTAATTAAACCACGGCAAGCACGAAGCAATAAAAAAATTATTTTGAAACTGTGTAGTAAAGCTAGTATCTTTTTTATAAGAGTTTAAAGATTTTACCATATCGTTGTAGAAACTCAAAAAAACATTTTTAAATGGTGTATACAAATCACTCATATTTTTAGTCTTTTCATTTAATACAGAATAACTTGGACCAATTTCATCAAAAAATCCTAACCTTCCTTCTGCGTCAAATCCCATTTTAAATTCTTGATAATTATTTATAGCTCTTGAAACAATCCATGTAAAAGTTGGATAAAATCTTAATTTATTGGCTTTTATGTAGTTATAAAGATTTGTAATTTCTATATTAACCGTAATGCTATATGTACATTTAGCATTATTAAAGAAGTGATTAAAGCAATCCTTTCTTTCCCACGTGCTCATATTTATTATATTAAATCCCATATTTTGTTCGCTCCTTATGTTTAAATCTTGTATACTCCAATTTATCTACTAGTAAATTTTATTAAAGATACCTGAATCCTCTGCATTTCATATATATTATTAATTTTAAACATTTAATATTAAATAATAATTACATTCACCTACCATACTTAACAATATATTTTCACAAAAAACAAAGGCTATACTTTTACATAATACTGCATTTAAGATTTAAAGGATTGCGTTTCTTAATTATAATTGTACGCTTACAAACTTTGGAAACACTATATAAATCTTTAGCAACAAAAGTAAATGCATAACCCTTATTTAGTAAATAATAAGCCAAACTTAGTTTATGTATTTTGACACTTTAACACATAAGCTGGCGGTAAATTAAAAACTACTCTTTCAAAACTTATATCTTCAAAATAACTTGCTATATAACCTTTTTTAAGTAGTGTGTATTGAAAAGTAATAAACAAGCCATCTTTCTTTAATACATTTTTAGTCTTCTTCAATATATTGTTTGACATACTTTTTGGTAAACTAGCAAATGGTAATCCCGAAACTATATAATCTACTTTTTCAATGTTATATTTTTTTAAATATTTATCAATATTTTCAGCTGAATCATTTACTATTACAATATTGTCATAAGAACTATATTTTTCTTCTAACTGCTTACAGAATCCCTCATTATACTCAATAAGTATTAACATTGTATGCTTTTTAATTTTACTTACTAATTTTTCTGTAAACACACCAGTTCCCGGACCATACTCCACAATACATTTTGCATTTTCATAATCAATATCATCAGCCATTTTTTCAGCAAGCTTTCCTGAACTAGGTGCAACAGCTCCTATCGTTCTTGGTGATTTAAAATATTCCTTTAGAAATTTTGCCCACATGTATTACATCCCTCTCTAATTTTTTGATTAAAATACATATTTTATCACTAACATGTTTAGATTTATAAAAAATATATATTTTATAGCAAAAGAGATTACCCCCCTTAGATAGAACTGGAGATAATCCTAATTATATATTAGATAAATTTCTTGCTAACTATTCTATTATTTGGTTGTGGCACTTCAGCGCAACACCAATATAAAATGAACAATATTGGTAAGCGTAGCGAATTGCGCGCAACCTGATGATGTGTGTTTAACAAATCTCCACCATGGCGCATCACCATAGCATAAAGTCCAAGAAATCTACCATCTTAATTCAATTTTTCTGACTGCTTCATTATAGCATAATAAGGAAATAAATTCAATGTTTTACATAAAATTAACACTTTCTTCACATTTTTAAGTATCCGCTCTCTAAATTTCAAAAAATAGTATTCTTAGGCTTCAGTATCCACTTCATATACCTTGGACTTTTTTGCTACCTATGTCTTCTTAAATATGAACATATATCATATATATCTATATGGGATAATTCAACATTCGTACCTCCTAAACACGCTACTGAAGAGACTTGATTAAATTCTTTCATCCATGTTTCCAGCAAGTCTATCTTCTTTTTCATATGCTCAAGAATTATCCCTATATCAACTTTAACCCCTTCTGTGCTCACAGTTATTACTGATTCTAATACAAGCATGCATCTTTAATAAATTGTCATGAATATTTTTCAGGCTTAAAGAACTCTACTATTTTTTTAAAGCAAATATAAAAATGTTTTGATTATTTAATAGAAATACCTACTTTATCTTTATATTTTTCAGATATCCTTATTGCTTCCAAAGCATTATTTATCCGTACTTCAATTATCTTTTCATCTATTTTTGTAACATTAGAAATCATTTGAATATTATTACTAATCTTAATTAATTCTAACTTTAGTTTCTGGATATCGTCGCCATAAGCATATATATTGTTATTATTTAGTGAATACAGCATATCACATCCTAAAAATTTAATTATGCTATTTCCCCAGATCTCGTATCTCCAGCTTTCAAAACCAAATAGTTCACTGTAAGGGTATGCTATTTCATTTTGAATTTCCTCTACATTAATATCGTCTTCTTTTGAAATGATAGATACCACTAAACTCATTATCATTACTCCTTATCTGTACTAATTTTTAATGCGTCTCTTTTCATATAATCACGTCTAAGACTTATAATTTTCAACTTTACTTTTATTTAACTCAGTTAATCTTTTTATTCTTAACCACTGACTGTTATATTACAAATTTTATACAAACTTTTTTATTTTATACAGATATCATAATTCTACCACTATTTTACTTATTTTTCCAACCACTTTTTTATCTATTTGAGTTAGGTAATTATTTAAATAAAAAAACTCAACAATACTTTAATGGTTAGTATCATTGAGTTTATATTTTAATATGACGTTTACTCATTCCTGGAAATTTATAAAGTATAATACATTTCTTGCAACATCAAACCGCTTTTTTCTGATAAAAAGGCACTTCCTTTACACTCAAATCCTACTTTGTTGTAAAAATTAACTGTATCTAAACGTGCATTTAAGTATAAATAATTTATATCATTAATCTCCGCTTCAATAATATGCCTTTTTAACATCTCTAATCCAATTCCCCTTTTTATATATTCAGGGTCAACAACTACATTAGTAATTTTGCCTTTCCCATTAACATTAGTCATTCTTGAGTATCCTATGACTTTATAATTGCTTAATGCAATTAAATGAAAACTCACATCATCTAATTCATCATAATTATATTTTGCTATTTTACCATATGGTTTAAAGAGTACATTAAATCTTAAATCTATTACCTGATTGAATTCTTTGCTTTTATAATCTATATATTTATATGTTATATTACACATCTTTTTTCCTCTACTTCTCAATTTATAATTACATTATACAACATATTCATATTTTTTGCATAAATATTCAAAAATTTTTTTCATTTTTATTTTAGATATTTAAATCATAAACTCAGCTTATGCAATAACTTACTATAATCTCACTAATGTATGAACTCAATCATAAAACAACTGCTATTAAGTCCATTATAAAGAACTTAATAGCAGTTATGTTCCATAGATCATTTATATTTTAAGATTGATCTTCCCATTTTCTTTTTGCTTTTAATACATTTTCCTCACTAAGATTAGTTTTTTCTACTATCTCACCCATTCCACAGCCTCTATCTAGCATTTCTTTTGCTTTTTCCATAGCTTTTTCATGCTCACCTTTTTTCAGTCTCTCCATTACATTTTCCTCCTACATCTTTGTACTTAATCAATATTTATAAGTAGTTTTACCAGTGGGAAAATATTTATTCTGTTTAAGGGCAAACATTTATTGCATTAACTTTTTATGCTTTTTCTTATACTCATACATATTTGCATCTGCCATTTGAATAATTTCATCAATAGTTCTGCAATTATTACATTCGACTTGTACTACTCCATAGCTGAAAGAGAGATCATAAGGTCTTATTTGACTTTTATTTTCGATATCTATATTTATCATAATCTTCTCCATAATCTTTTCTACTTCTTCTTGCTTAAGCTCTGGTAAAAGAATTATAAACTCATCGCCACCTACTCTGCATAAAATGTCATTATCTCTTACGCCTTCTTTTATAAATTCACATGCATTCACAAGAAGTTCGTCTCCCTCTGCGTGTCCAAAATTATCATTTACATATTTTAGCCCATTAAGGTCAATATAGCATATTGAAAAAACGCCCTTTTTCCTTCGTATTGTTTTAATCTTATTTTCCAGCAGTGTTAATCCCATTCCTCTATTGTAAAAACCCGTAAGTGTATCTATTGCCGCAAAATATTTCAACTTCTCTTCTGCCCTAATTCTATCTTCAATTTCTTTTTTTAAATCATTCTGTATTTTATGTAGATATTCTTGCTGCCCATCGCTTATTTTAATTATCTTCTCTACATCTCTTATTAGTTTATCAAATTGCTCAACAATTATTGAAAAGTTTTCTAATATAGTCTCTTCATCATGTTTCCTACTATTAATTAATTCTTTTGCACCTCTTAATAAGGATTTTTCAACTTCAAAAAAATCAGATTCAATTGATACCATTATATATCACCCCAAACTTAAGCACATGAAAGAAAATAGCATACAAGTATATTATTTTCTTGATTGTGCTTTATTTCACTTTAAATGCAAATACAGTAATATCATCTCTTTGTTGCTCTTCATTCATATATAATCCTAATGTTGCCTCAAAATCAGCTTTCATAGAATTAAAATCCTCAGTAGAACATTCTTGTATCATACTATATAGTCGTTTTCTTCCAAAAGGATAATTCTTTTGACCTCCATTTTGATGTATAAAACCATCAGTAGTAACAATAAATATATCATCCTCTTGAATTTCAAAAATATCATTATCCAAAGACTCTTTTAGCTTAATATAACTATATCCAACCCCTTTGCTCTGAGGCTTTATAATTTTAACTTCTTTATCGCGTTTAACATATAATTCTATATTTGCACCTAGGTACAGTAATTTTGATTTATTTTTTATACAAAATATTGCAATATCCAATCCATCATCTACACTATTTGGATTTGAATTTTTATTTAGAGATTGCTTAAGCTGTGTATGTAGCTCTTTTATAATTATACTAGGATCATCTTTGCTTATAGTTGTTACTATATTATGCAGTATTGCATTTACAGTCATTGTCATGAATGCGCCTGGAACTCCGTGACCTGTGCAATCTCCAACGGCTAAGATAATCATATCATCAATTTCCTGCAGCCAGAAGAAATCTCCTCCTACAGTATCTCTAGGTTTCCAAATAACAAAATTTTCTTTAAATGCTCTTTTCAAATCTTCTTCAGATGGTAAAATTGATTCCTGTAATCTTTTTGCATATTCAATGCTCTCATTTACTTTTTGATTAGATTCTTTCAACTCCTGAGTTCTTATATTAACTTTTTCTTCAAGTTCCATGTTAATTAACATTGCTTGCTTATATGGATCAGCTATTTTCTTAGAAATAACGTAGAATAATACCATGAATGATATTAAAACTAAAATCACATTAAGAATTGTATTATTTTTTAGTGTATCAATTAAAGATAAATTTTCTGTTCTCGGAATTTCATAAAACAGAATCCAGTCGCTTGAACTTAATTTACAATACGCGTAATCTATAATTTCATTATTACTATTAGTGTATTGTGATACCTTAACATTTTCTTCACCTTCCATAGGCTTACTCCGAATCACATTAACCACATCTTTTGGCAGGAAATCTTCATAATTTTGACCTATATCTTCACGTGCATCAGATAATTTGATAACTCCCTCATCATCTACCATCCATAGGTTGCTTTTATTTCCGACTTTAAAATCTCTAAATTCCTTTGTAATCTCATTAAGACTTAAACCTACCCCAGTAATACCTAATGGCTTATCTACACTTCCCATAATTGTATTTACAAAAAGAAAATAGTCATCCATATTCCTATTATAATCTACATTGAGCTCTATTGCTCTTTTTGATTTTATCATCGCGTCAAACCAACTATCTGCTGGATTACTTTCTGATAATGTCACAAAGTCTTTATTATTTTCACCTGAATTCTCTCTGTAATAATAGTGCCTTGTCTTTACACTTGCTATAAAAGAATTACTATAATCGTATGATTTTGCAATACTATCTATTTTATTTAGAACTACACTTCCTGCTTCTTTATCTTTTTCTTCACCATTTATCCATTCAATATTTAAAGGATCCTTAGCAAAAATAGAAGATGTTTCAACGGCACGACTAATACGACTGTCTATTTTCGCCGCCATAGATTTCACTATAAAAACCATATCCTGGGACTTTGATTTATCTATTAGCGATTTTTTAGTACTGTTATATCCTAATAATCCTGTAGCTATCACTGCAAAAGATATAATTGCACTAGCTATAAAAATTATCCTAAAAACATTTCTTATATATGATTGATTATAGCTTTTAAATTGCCCATTTTCTTTCACAGTTATTCCTCATTACTAATTGAAATGAAATTAAATGGCACATCTATATCCATACTAAAATCCTGTCCCATATCATAGTCAAAGCCATTGTCTTCATCGTAATACCAATTTATAATAACATTTTTTCCATTTTTGTAGTTCTCATTAAGTTTATCAAATAAAATAATTAAACATTTTATACTACTGGTATTTATATAAGAAAGTTGAAAGTCTATGGTCAATTCATTAAAATTATTAAAATATTCATCTATTAAGCTGTAAACAGGTTCATAGAAATTATAGGAATTTTCTGGGTAAGATTCACCTTTTAAAATCAGCTTTTTATCTTCATTAATAAACTCTAAATATGGAGTACTCTTTGTATTTTCAATAACAAAACTATTCATAATCCAACCTCACACTGTAACAGTTAATGTATAGTAAGAATAACTGTCATCTATTTTATCAAATTTGTAGTCAATTTTTTCAGCTGATTTTCGTGCAATCTGGATTAGTCCAAGGCCTGCTCTACCACAACTCATATCAATTTCCTGTCTTGAAACTTCCCTAAAATAAATATTCAGCTCATCTTTATCCATGGATATTATCTTATCTAACTTTTCTTTTAAATTTGTGATATCTTCGTTTAATATAACATTTCCAGAATAAACACTATACCCCGAATTTATTTTGGAAATAGCAATTACAGCTGATCCAGCAATAACTGAAAAATTCTTTGTGTTTTCTTTTGAAACTTCGTATTGTTTAATATTTTGAGTTTGCTCAACAAAAGCGAAAAAAGCTGAACTAATTTTACTTTTTGCAACTTGCTGAAGCTGAAGTCTTTGTTTTAACGCTACTCCAAGTTCTTCAATTAAGCCTTGGGAAAATGTTCCTGAAAATATAAATTCAATATTAGATTCCTTCAATTTTTTCTGAAGTTCATAAACTGCGTTATCCAATGTGTTCACTCCCTTATCTTAAATATGTATTTATATAAAATATCTAAAATTTTTCATAAATAAATTACGGTTAATTATACCACTTTTTATGTATAAATCCAATTATCTTAATTCTCTTAAATTTAATAGTTAATTTTATTAATCTATTTATTCGTTAATTTAAAATGAACACTTCAATAACATAATTTAGTTAAGTTCACTTCTAAAAAGCACTTCCAATATATTCTATCGGAAGTGCTTTCAATTTATATTAGCGCAGTATTTAATATTTCATCTTTGTCAATGATTTCTTTAGCAAGTGCCCTATTCTCTTCAACATGAATAAATGTATATCTATTGGGTTTTATTGAAGGTGCAATATCTATAGCCTTCTTAAAATCCTCTTTTTTCATATTTAAAGTTTTAACATATTCAAAGAACCCTGTTTCCTTTAATATTTTTGTTATCCTTTCAAATCTATGATTTTGAACCTTGGCCATAATATAGGTTGCTATTCCAACTTGTATACCATGAAGCTGAGGCACTTCAAGGAATTTATCCAAGGCATGAGAAATTAAATGTTCAGAACCTGAAGCTGGGGAACTGTTACCTGCTATCTCCATAGATATTCCATTTAAAGTTAATGAATCAACAAGTTCCTTTAAGAACAAATCATCTTTAATAGTTTTAAATTCAGTTCGTACAAAACTATTTACTGCTTTCTTAGAAATCATAGTCGCAAAATCATCGATAATTACTCTACCATTGTCTTCTTCAAATTTCCAATCATATAGTGCAGTAATATTTGAAACCAAATCTCCTATTCCTGAAAAAATAAATTTTTCAGGTGCTCCTTTTATTACATCTATATCTATAATTATGCCATAAGGTGTTTTAGCTGGAAGAGACATTCGTCTCCCTTGAACTATAAGAGATGCACCAGCACTTGAGAAACCGTCATTAGAAGTTGATGTTGGAATGCTGATAAATGGCATTTTCTTTAAAAAACTCATATATTTCACTGCATCGATAGCCTTACCTCCGCCAACACCAATTAGTGCTTCTACATCATTTGGTATTTCAAAAGCTTTTGTGCTTATTTCTTCAAAATCTATATCATATATAGTCTCTACTTTAGAAATTTGAATATTAGCTTCCTTTAAGGAATTTTGTATGGAAGCTCCAAATAATTCTTCTATACCTTCTCCAAAATATATTGAAACTTTTTGAAACATTCCCTTTTTAATTAAATTTCCTACATTTTTAATATTTCCCTTTCCTACTTCAAGGATTGAAGGAATAGCTATTCTGTGAATTGAAGCCTTCATACTTTCCACTCCTCATATATAAATAATACGGGCATAATAGATATTGCCCGTGCTTTTTTATTTAATGATGTATTTTTAAGTTTATTATATACTTTATTATTTTAATTATGTATCATTTCTCCAGTTCTCAGGTTAAGTACATTTAGAAAATTCACTATTTTAAGTCATCCACAACCTTATTTATTTTTCCAGCCTTATCCACAGCCTCTGTCCACAATTCTTTTGCTGGAATAATTTTTTCTATTGCTGTATAAGTGTCCTTTATCACTGGTATATTAACAAGATTTGTGCTCTGAAGTGACATTAATATAAACCAACAAATGCCTATAAATGCAGCTATTCTTAGGAATCCCTCTATAGCTTTTATTAAAATATAAAAACCAACAATAGCTATTATTGCTAATACTATAGTGTTTGTAGTAATATGTACTGGACTTTGACTGATTAAATCATTAATCTTCTCCATTAGTTCCCTCCTGTTTTCTATATAAACATATTGCTTTGCATTTTTTAGTTTCAGCTTAGTTAAGAAAAATAAAACGTAACCCTAAATAAATCAACTTATTTATTAATATTCTGGTCTTTTAGGTATGACCAAGGCACAGATTATATATAAAAGTACGCCTGTTCCTGCTAAAATAACCATAGCTAAATAACCAATTCTAATCAAAGTAGAATCAATCCCAAAATATTCAGCAAATCCTCCACATACGCCAGCCAATTTTTTGTCTGTTGATGATAAGTAAAGTTTCTTTTCCATAATTCCCTCCAACCATCACAAATTATTATACAAATAGTTCCTGTTCAAAATTATATCATTTTAAGATGACATTTACTATTATTTTTATTAATTTCCTCTCTTTTTCCATCCCATAAAAAATTAAACCGTGCCAAAAGATCTTGACACGGTTTTAAAAATTATTATTATTTATTATTATTTATTAAATTGATTGCAAAACCTAATACCTTCGGACCATTACACATTCCATAATCTACAGATGGAATAGCTTCTACTGGAATACTATATTTCTCACCTTTTTTCTTCATCTCTGGAAGTTGGAAACGAATTTGTGGACCTATTAAAACTACATCTGCTTTTGCCATGTTTGAATCTGCTGCATCAGTAGAGACTGCCCATATAGTTGCTTCTATCCCCTGCTCTTTCGCTGCTTTCTCCATCTTTGTAACTAATAGACTTGTTGACATTCCTGCTGAACAAACTAATAAAATTCTCATTAAAATCACCTCATAATTATTTTTATGTTTCTTGCTTTGATTCCTAATATTCTTTTACTTATATTCTATTTCTGTATTTTTTGCTTCGAAAATTCTATTTGTAGATAATTTTTTAAACCAATGACCAGATTTTTTAATAGTCCTATTTCTATTATCTTCTAAGTTAATCTCAACTAAGCCATATCTATTTTTAAATGCATTTTGTGGTGATACATTATCAGTAAATGCCCATAACATATAACCCGTGCAATTGCAGCCTTCTTCAACAGCTTTTAATAACCATACTAAATGATCAGATATAAATTCTATTCTATAATCATCTTGTATTACGCCTTCTGCATTTTTATATTTTGCTTCGCCTTCTACTCCCATACCATTCTCAGCAATGAACCATTCAATATTTCCATATTCATTCTTCAGTCTCATTGCCATATCATACATTATTTTAGGATATATCTCCCATCCTCTATGTGGATTCATCTTCTTTCCTGGTAAATCAAACATTTCGTAATAGTATGATGGATGAAATGGAGTTTCAGGATTCCAAGCACTTGTTCTAGCTTTTACCCTATGCGGGAAATATAAATTTAACCCCAACAAATCAACTGTGTTATTCTTAATAATAGCTAATTCATCATTAGTGTACTCAAATAAACAATCATGTTTTTTAAGGACTTCAAATAATTCTTGTGGTATTTCACCTTTCACACTTGGATCAAGATATAATTTATTAAAGAATAGATCATACATTTCAGCGGCTTTTACATCATGAGGCGCTGATGATCTTGCATAAGTTACTTCAGGATTTAAAATAACCCCAATTTTTCCTTCAATATTATTTGCCTTAAATACTTCTACTACTTTTGCCGTTGCTAAAATTTTATTATAGTTCCATTGCATCCAAGTTTTTGTGTTTTGTTCAAAAGGCCATCTAATTGCATCTAAGTAAACTCTAGTTTGAACCACTATGGGTTCATTAAAAGTAAACCAATATTTAACCTTATGCCCAAATGCTTTGAATACTTTTTCTGCATATTTAACAAATAAATCAACTACATGTTTAGATCCCCATCCACCGTATTTTTCAAATAATACTGCTGGTAACTCATAATGTTCTAAGCATATCATTGGTTCAACACCATTTTTAATAACTTCATCTATCATATTATGATAATACTCAAGAGCTTCTTCATCTACCTCAGCAGTTTCATAATCTTTTATAAATCTTGACCAATCTATAGATGTCCTATATTTTTGCAATCCAACTTCACTCATAAGTTTAGCATCTTCTTTATATCTTCTGTAAAAATCAGTTGCTAATGTTGGACCATAACCATTATGCCAAAGGTGTGGCGTAGATTTATACCACAAATCCATGTATGAATCTTGACCATCCTTTTTACCTGTCCAACCTTCTGTCTGCCATGCCGAAGCTGCTGCTCCAACAAAGAAATTCTCTGGTAGTTTAAATGTACTCTTTTTTAACTCCATGCTTTGCCTCCAAATAAATAATATATTTTAGTATTACACTAATTCCTTAATTATCTTCAATAATCTATGACCTTTTAATTGCCCTCTTATTATGCTATAATATTATTTGAGTATATTTTAAAAACTTTTAGAGGTGATGTGTGAAAATATGCCCTTTTCACACATCGCATCTTCTACTTAATATCTTTTCTTATATCAATAATTTCCTCAGCTAACTGTTTAACAGTGATTCCTGTCATCAAATGATCTTGGGCATGTACTAATAGTAGCGTTATTACACTTGAATTACCATCAGCTTCCATAGTTAAAAGCTCTGTTTGTACATGATGTGCTTTCTCAAATTCACTGCTAGATAATTTTAATAGTTCTTCCGCTTTTTCAAAGTCTTTTTCTTTTGCCGCTCTAATTGCTTCAAATGCATAACTTCTTCCATCACCACTATGAACGATTAATGAAAATGCTATCTGTTCTAAATTCTCCATTATAATCTCTCCTTTGTAATTTATTTACTGCTCCATAAGTTCCGGATTTTCTATTTCTTGTTGAACTAATTTATGATCATAAGCTTTTACAAATGGCCAATAGATTATAGCTGAAACAAGTATATTTAATCCTTGAAGAATTATGGCTCTCCAATCACCATTTGTAGCTAAAAATCCAGAAAAAAATGATGGTACAGTCCCATGGCACTGCTATTCCAGCTGGGTAACTAACAAAACCTGTTGCCATTGCAATATAAGTTAATGACCCTACTGCTAAAGGTGCTAAAATAAATGGAATCATCATTATTGGGTTCATAACTATTGGAATACCAAAAATTATTGGTTCTGATATATTAAATATTGCCGGTGCAAGAGCTAACTTACCTATTGACTTTGCTTGTCTTGATTTTGCAACTAACATAATACATATAATCAACCCTAATGTTGCACCACATCCCCCTAAACTGTTAACAAAGTTATCATAAAATTGTAATGTTACTATATTAGGTAATTGATGACCTGCTTCTAAAGCTGCACGATTTTGATCCATTGCTGGTAATAATATTGAATCCATAACTCCAAAAACTACACGAGTTCCATGTATTCCAAGAGTCCAGAAGAAACTATAAAGTGAAACTGTTGCAAACATTCCTCCATATGATAATCCAACCAAAGCCAGAGGCGCTCCAACAAATTTAGTAATAAATGCAAATACTGTTTGATAAGATGTGTTTTCGAATCCTAGGCGAATTAAAAAGAATACTACTAAAATAATAAGCCCTGGTGTTATTGCTGTAAAGGATTTTGCAACTGCTGGTGGTACTGATTCAGGCATCTTAAGAACCCAATTCTTTTTAACAATATATATAAATATTTCTGTTGCTATTATAGCAGTAAGTATTGCAACTATTAATCCACCTGCTGATAAATTTGCTGTAGGTAAAACCTTTCCTAAGCTTAACTTATCACCACTTTGTAGTACTACGTCTACAGTTGGTACAGGAGTTAACATCAAAAATGCTGAAAGAGAAAGCGCTCCAGCTGATAAGCCATCAACTTCTTTATCTTTTGCTAATTGATATGAGATTGAAATAACTGCAAGTATTGCAACAATATCAAAAGTTACACGAATCGGATATAAAAGTTTTGTTGTAAATCCTGCGCCAAAGATACCGTTTACGAAATCTACATAGCCAGGCACCGGAAAATTTGCTAAAATCATAAATATAGAACCGATTATTATTAATGGCATCGTTATTGCTAAACCATCACGTAAAGCTCTAATATGTCTTTGTGCTGCAATCTTACCTGCAACAGGCATTGCTTTTTCTTCAAGGAAATTTATAAATCCATTCATCACTATACCTCCAATAATTTATTAATGATTACAATAATGACATTAATCGTTTTCGGCCGCTAAAGATATTATTCATTATCTTGATTTAAATTATACTACATGTGAAATATTTTTTCAATATATGAAATTTTTTTTCATTTTCTTTTTTTATTATATCTTTTTTATGCTATAATGAAATAAATATTTCAATTCTCTTTAGCAAGAGCATTATATTTTAATTACTTGAAAGGAGCTAAATTGCTTGAAAAACAGTTGTTTATTACAAATTAACGACAGATATGACAGCTTCAGCTCAAAAGAGCGCATAATAGCTGATTTTATATTAAAAAATCCAGCAAAGGTTGTATATTATACAATCGAAGATTTTGCAACAGAACTATCTATATCTGATGCTACAGTTTTTAGATTTATAAAAAAATTAGGCTATTCTGGCTACCAATACTTTAAAGTGGCATTAGCCAGCGAAGTTACAAAAACTTCTAATGAGAATAAAATCAGAAAAGACGATATTAATAGTTCATCAAATCCATACAAATATTTAACTGAATTATATTCTAATAATATTCAAGAAAACTCTGACAAAATAGATACTTCATTATTAGATAGAATAGTAAAAACTATGATGAATTCAAAAAGAATAGCATTTTTAGGATTAGGTTCCTCTGGGGAATTGGCTTTAAATGCCTATAATAAATTTATTGATACTGGTTTATTTTGTATTTATAATATGGATTATCACATGCAGCTGAAAATAACTTCTCAATTGAGTTCTGACGATTTAGCAATAGTTTTCAGTAATTCTGGCATGAATAAAGATATTATTACATTAGTAGATACCTTAAAAGAACAGAGCGTTCCTACTATAGGATTATCTAGTAATCCAAATTCTCCATTTGCAAAAATGGTAAATGATTTTATATATACCTACCCTACTAATCCAAAAACAGTTATTGAAAAGCTTTCATCCTATATTTCTCAAGTTACTATTATTGATTATTTATATCTTAAGATCCTTGCTAATGGCAAACACATAGATGTAAATCTCATGAAACCAAATAAAACTATACAAAGCAGAAAATATACATTTGAAGAAGAATCCAAGTAAATATTTATCTTTACTTGGATTCATGCAAAATTTTATAAAGAGTACTAGCTCTCCTCATAGGCAAACTTAACTTACTAATAATAATACTAAACTCAATATCATAAAGTATTTTGATATATAAATAAGGCTTCTACTTAAATATTAAACAATCTATGTTTAATTAGTAGAAACCCTATTTTCAGGTTTATATTTTAAATTTAAATAATAGCATTTAGTGCTAATACACCTAAAAGTCCACATACTGAAATTAATGTTTCCATTACAGACCAAGATTTTAAAGTTTCTGGAAGTGATAAATTAAAATATTCTTTAAATAACCAGAATCCTGGATCATTAACATGAGAGAATATTAGGCTTCCTGATCCTGTTGCGATTACCATTAATTCTGGACTTACTCCAGTTGCTGCTACAATCGGTGCTACGATTCCTGCTGCCGTCATAGCCGCTACTGTCGCTGAACCTAATGCTATTCTTAAAGTTGCAGCAATTAACCAGGCTAATAAAAGTGGTGACATATTGCTTCCTTGCATTGCACTTGCTATATAATTTGATACTCCACTATCAACAAGGACTTGCTTTAAAGCTCCGCCGCCTCCAATGATTAATAGCACCATTGCAATTGTTGTTATTGCATCTGCCACAGTTTGCATTATTTCTTCCATTTTCTTCTTTCTATTTAATCCAAATGTAAATAGAGCTACAATTACTGCTATTAAAAGCGCAATTACTGGATCTCCAAAGAAACTTGCATATTTAACTACTGTTGAATCTTTAGGTAAAGTCATATTCGCAACAGCTTCTACAGCCATAAAGAAAACCGGTATTAATGCTGTAAATACGCTAATTCCAAAGCTTGGCATTTCTTCCTCTGTAAATATTTTAGGATTATATAATCCCTTAGGAACTGGATGTTCCATCTTCTTTAAAAATTTTGAAAATACTGGTCCTGATATTATAGCTGTTGGTATTCCTAGTATAGCGCCATATAATAATGTTTTACTTATATTAGCATTATAAATTCCAGCTATTGCTGTTGGTCCTGGGTGTGGTGGCAAGAAACCATGTGTTACAGAAAGTGCTGCTGCCATAGGTATTCCAATAAATAAAAGCGGTATTTCTGCTTCAGCAGCTATTGTAAATACAAGTGGAATAAGTAGCACAAAACCAATTTCATAAAATAATGCAAATCCAACAACAAATCCAGTAATAAGTACAGCCCATTGAATTTTCTTCTTTCCAAACTTTTCAATTAAAGTCATAGCAATTCTTTGAGCTCCTCCGCAGTCAGCTAATAGTTTACCAAGAATAGCACCAAATCCAATTATAAGTGCTAAACTTCCCAGCGTTCCTCCTACACCATTCTTTACGGACGTTACAACTTTATCAATTGGCATTCCTTCTGCAACCCCTACTATAAGAGCAACTATAATTAAAGATAAAAAACCATTTAACTTAAATTTAATCATTAACAACAACAATAACGCTACACCAATGGCGATTATTACTAATGGCATATTTACCACTCCTTTTTAATTGTTTACATTAGATGCATACTACTTTAGCAAAATATGCTTTATTTTTAGTAGAAAATATAATATCAAATACTCTAATTATATTTTCTACTTTTATTAGTCTATTTCATGTATCCACCTTTCATTGGTGATACTGCATTTTCAGAAAATAGCTTCAAAATACCTGATTCATATTTTGATTTTCTTGGCTTCCAATTCTTCTTACGTTCTTCAAAGACTTTCTTTATTTCTTCTTCACTGCATTTTTTACCTTTTATTCCGACAACCTGTAACACTCTATTAGGAATATTAATTTCAATCAAATCATTTTCCTCTATTAATGCAATTGGTCCTCCTACTGCCGCTTCTGGCGATACATGTCCAATTGCTGGTCCTTTGGAAGCTCCCGAGAATCTACCATCTGTTATTAATGCTATACTTGCAGATAATTCTTCATCTGAAGAAATTGCCTCTGTTGTATAGAACATTTCTGGCATTCCGCTTCCCTTTGGCCCTTCATATCTTATAATAACTGCATCTCCAGGGCGAATTACTTTCTTTAAAACAGCTTCAATAGCTTCTTCTTCACTATCAAAAGGTTTTGCTTTTAATATAGCTTCATGCATTTCCTTTGGAACTGCAGAATGTTTTACTACCGCACCTTCTGGGGCTATATTTCCTTTTAATATTGAAACTGATCCATTGTTACCTATAGGATTATTAAATGGACGTATAATATCTTCTTTTTTCACCCCAACCTTTTTAAGATACTCATTGCATTTTTCATAATATCCATTATTCTTTAATTCTTCTAAGTTTTCACCTAAGGTTTTTCCTGTTACAGTCAATACATCTAAATGAAGCAAATGTTTTAGCTCTTCCATTATGGCAGGCACTCCCCCTGCATAATAGAAATATTGTGCAGGCCATTTTCCAGCAGGACGTATATTTAGTAAATAATGAGCATTCTTGTGTATTCTATCAAAAGTTTCTTCATCAATATACAATCCAAATTCATGAGCTATGGCTGGTAAATGTAATAATGAATTAGTAGATCCTGATATTGCAGCATGAACTAGTATAGCGTTTTCAAAAGACTTTATTGTTACAATATCTTTTGGACGAAGATTTTTCTTAGCTAGTTCAACAGCTTGTCTACCTGCTCTTAATGCCACATCTTCTAAGTCATCACACGTTGCTGGCATTAACGAACTGCCAGGAAGCATTAATCCAAGAGATTCAGCCATTACCTGCATTGTTGCAGCTGTTCCCATAAATGAACATGCGCCGCAAGATGGACATGCATTTTCCTTATAGAAAGTTAATTTTTCTTCAGTAATCTCACCACGTTGGCACATAGCACTATATGCACCTATTTGTTCTAGAGTTAACAAATCAGGACCTGCTTCCATTACTCCGCCTGTAACTATAATTGATGGTATATTCAATCTTCCAATTGACATAAGATGTGCTGGAACTGCTTTGTCGCAGCTTGAAATAAATACACCTGCATCAAATGGAGTTGCATTGGCATGAATTTCTATTAATGAAGTCAGTGTATCTCTAGAAGCTAATGAATAATTTATTCCGTCATGTCCTTGAGACATTCCGTCACAAATATCTGTTGCAAAGTATCTTGCTGCCTTTCCGCCTACTTGATTAACTCCTTCAACTGCCTTATCAGCAAATTTTAATAGATGCGCACTTCCTGGGTGGCTATCTCCAAATGTACTTTCTATTATGATTTGTGGTTTTGCTAAATCTTCTGTTGTCCATCCCATTCCCCTGCGAAGAGGGTCCATTTCGGGAGCAATTTTTCTTATTTCTTGACTAATCATACTTGGTCTCTCCTTAATTAAATTCTGATATCGTTTAAATACATCTGATGTATTTATAATACCACATCTGATGTATTTGTCAATATTTTTTGCATTTTTATAATTTTATATACCAATATCGATATTATACCTTTACATTGGTATGATGTATTTTGATAAATACGTATAAAAAATACATCTTGCCATTTCTGAAGCAGATGTATTTTAAAATAATAAATAATTAATTTTTTATCCTTTTTCTATAATACCTTTAATATTCCTGCGATTATATACTAAATGTAGATACATAGCATCGCGGGCGCCATTCGAATCACGGTCTTTGATCGCATTTAAAACTTCTCTATGTGTTTCTATAGTTTCTCTGCGTAACTTTTGATTTGTGATATCCATAAAAATTGCAATAGAACTATTAATAATTGGAATCAAATTGCCAACGACTAAATTTTTACTGCTTTTAGCTATAGCTGTATGAAATTCTATATCTTTATCCATGTACGGTTCATTTTGTAAGATCAATTCCTCTATTTCATCGCATAAGTCAGACATTTGCTGTATTTCTTCTCCTGTAGCTTTTACTGCTGCTATAGATGCAATTGATGGCTCAATCATAAATCTGACTTCCAATAAATCAACTGCTAATTTAAATTTATCTTTTACAAATGTTAATCCTAATGGATCATCTGCAATTCCACCTTTTTCAGAAATATAGGTTCCAGCCCCACGCCTAATCTCTAGGATATTACGCGAAACTAGGGCTTTTATAGCCTCTCTAATAGTACTTCTTCCTACCTTAAGTTTCTCTGCAAGATCATATTCATTAGGTAATTTATCTCCAGCCTTCCAATCATTTTTTATAATTAATTGAATTATCCGTTCTGAAGTTTGTTCTCCTAATGATTTTGTCGAGCTGCTTATATTGTTTAAATCAAAATCCTTAATATTTGACATGTTTCCTCCTAGTGTTACTATCTTACACTTTAATCAAAATTCATTAACTTGGTCCTACTATTTCTTTCGACCATATATTTATACATTTAATTTAAATATTATAAATTTTAACCTAATTTCTTAATATTCTATCTTAAAAGTTATTTTAATACAATTATTTATCTATTCAATAATATAAGAAATTACAATAATAATTTATTTATTATTGTAACTTAATTTTACTTTATAAACAAATAGCGGTATCATAAGCAGCACTATTGCAGCTCCGCAAGCAGCAAAACCTATCCTTGCATTGAAGTGTTCAGCAAATAATCCAGCATAAAGATTCCCAAAAGGCGTAGAACCAGAAAAAACTAAAGCATATACACTCATAACCCTGCCTCTATATTCATTATTTGAATTGAGCTGTAAGGTTGAATTTGCACTGGATGTAAAAGCGATAAAAAAGAAACCAGTAATAGCAAGAAATATTCCAGTTAGCAAATACATATTAGTGTAGCCAGTAATTATTAATGAAACCCCAACAATTAATGGCACTATATAAATCATAAACTTCTTAGGTCCTGTTTTACTTTGAGTTGCTATAAACATAGCACCTAAAAATGACCCAAATCCCATAAAGGACATTAGAATACCGAAACCTGCTTCATTTTGATTTAATATCTGCTTTGCAAAAACTGGAACAAGTACATTAAAATTCATAGCAAAAGTACCTACAATAGCTAATACAAATACAGTATATAAAAGAATTTTCTTTTTATAAATATATCTAAGTCCATCTTTTATTTCTTCTATTACATCGGCATTCTTTTTAGCCTTTCTTTCTACCGGAGTTAATTTAATAAAAATTAAACTTATTAGTACCGCTCCAAAACTTATAGCATTTATAAAAAAGCAAAATGCTATTCCTTCATACCCCATTACAATCCCCGCAATAGCAGGACCTATAATTCTAGCCAAATTAAAAACCATGGAGTTAAGCGCAATTGCATTCATTAAATCCTCTTTTCCTACAAGTTCTATAACCACTGATTGACGTGTTGGCATATCAATAGTATTTATAACACCAAGAATTGTAGATAAGACTAGAATGTGCCAGTATTGCACCTGTCCAATCCATACTAATATTGCTAATATTAATGTAATTATTAATGATGATAATTGTGTAAACACTAAAATTTTCTTCTTTGGAAATTTATCTACAATCACTCCTGCAAATAACGAAAATATTAACATAGGTGTAAATTGAGCTATTCCAATTAAACTGAGTAAAAATGGTGAATTGGTTAAGGTATATGCAAGCCATGGCTGAGCTATATTCTGCATCCATGTACCAATTAAAGACACACACATTCCTATCCAATAATATCTAAAATTATCATGCTTCAACGCAATAAAGGGGTTATTAAATGTTCTTTTTAGGTCATTAGTAATATTCATACACTATCCTCTTTCATTATTATTTCTTGTAATTAATTCTTTATAATATCCACCACTTTCCATAAGTGAATCATGATTACCGCTTTCAATAATTTCACCATTTCTTAAAACTATTATTACATCTGCATTTCTAATAGTTGAAAGTCTATGTGCAATAATTATAGTAGTTTTTTCTTTTGTAATACTTTCTATAGCCTTTTGAATTAATATTTCAGTCGCAGTATCAATATTAGCTGTAGCTTCATCTAACACAAATATGGAAGGATCATGAGCTATTGCTCTGGCAAAAGATATTAGCTGTCTTTGCCCTAATGAAAGTGTACTTCCTCTTTCCATTACAAATTCATTAATTCCATTTTCAAAGTTATTAATTATTTCTTTTCCGTGAGAAATCTCTAAAGCCTTTTTCACTTTATTTTCCTCAATCTTATCATTTAATGTGATATTATTTTCAATAGTTCCTGAAAAAAGAAATACATCTTGAAGTACTACTGCTATATTTTTTCTCAAATCTCTTTTCTTTATTTCATTAATATTTATTCCATCAATTAAAATTTCTCCCTTTTGAACATTATAAAATCCACTGATAAGACTAATTATAGTTGTCTTTCCAGAACCTGTCTGTCCAACAAATGCTGCTGTTTGTCCTCTTTTGATAACAAAACTTACATCTTTTAATACCCAGTCTTTATCATTATAAGAAAACCATACATTTCTAAATTCAATATTTCCTTGGAATCTATCTGCGCCAATACCTAAGTCTAAGTTTTCTATAGATTCTTCCTCATCTAATAATTCAAATATTCTATCAGCCGATACTAAAGCAGATTGAATGGTTGTGTAATTATCTGCCATATCTGAAATAGGATCAAAAAACTGCTTTATATAATTGGTAAATGCGTAGAGTACCCCTATACTTAAAGTATTATCTGAAATTTTCCCCATACCATACCATATTAAAATAGCAACAGCAAAACTTTGAAAAACATCAGCTGCTGGTTTTAAAAAGCTATTCATCCAGACTTGAAATAATGTCGCTTTATAATATCCATTATTTAGTTTTAGAAACTCTTCTCTCTTTTCCTTCTCTCCATGAAAAATTTGTACGATCCTCATTCCTGATATATTTTCAGCCATAAAACCATTTATTTTTCCGATTAAACTTTTCATTTTAGCAAAATTTCTTTTTATCTTTGTTTTTATAACAAATACTACTCCAAACATTAACGGGACTACACAAAATGAAACTAATGCCAGCTTTAAATTTATTATTATCATTGTATAAACTATTCCAACAATCAAAATTACATCTTTAAATAAATTAATTACAACATCTGTATACATTTCACTCAATGCTTCTACATCATTAGTAGCTCTTGTTATTAATCTTCCAGAAGATGTTTTATCTAAATATGAAAGAGGAAGTAATTGTATAGTCCTAAATACTTTACTCCTTAGATTTCTCATTATTTCTTGTCCAACTTTATTAATTAAGAAAACTTGTGAAATTGATAAAACACTACTTATTAGAACAACTAAAAAATATATTATACCCATAGTCGTTATTGAATAAAAACCATTTTGAACTATATGCTTTGTTAGAAAATCGTCAATTACCAATTTTAAAATATAAGGCTTTATTAATGCAGCTATATTTACTAAAATTACGCAGGAAAACGCAAGAAAAATCCCTTTTTTGTAGGGCAGCATTAATTTCAATAATCTTTTAATTGTTTTAGGAGGCTTCATTTCCAAATTCATTGTCTTCTTCATGGAATTGAGACTTGTAGATGTCATAATACAGCCCCCCTTTCTTCAATAATTCTAAATGACTTCCACTCTCCATAATTTTTCCATTATCAAGAACTATTATTTCATCAGCTTCCATAACCGCTGATATTCTATGAGCAATTATTATAGAAGTTTTATTTTTTCTAATTTTTCTAAGATTCTTAAGAATTTCAGCCTCTGTTATAGTATCCACAGCAGAAAGAGCATCGTCTAATATAAGTATTTCCGGATTCTTTATTAGTGCCCTTGAAATTGAAATTCTCTGTTTTTGTCCACCCGAAATGTTTACTCCTCTTTCTCCAAGAATTGTAGAAAAATCATCTGGTAAATCCATAATGCTTTCACAAATGCAACTGTTTTGGCTAGCTTCAATAATTTCCTTCTTAGAATATATCTCCTTAAAAAATTTGATATTATCAGCTATTGACGCACTAAATAAAAAATTATCTTGTGGAACAAATCCAAAACTATCTCTAAGAGCTCTTAATCCATATTCATTTATATCCACATTATCAAAAAATATCTTATCTTTTGGAACATTATACATACGCAGCAGTAAGCTTACCAAAGTACTTTTTCCACTACCTGTTCTACCTATTATCCCTAAAGTATGTCCTCTAGGTATTGTTAAATTAATATTTTTTAAAACAACTTCTTTAGATTCTGGATATGAAAAAGAGAGATTCTTTATCTTAATATCGCCTCTAACATCACTCTCCAAATAATTCTCAATTTCCGTTATATTAATATGAGAATCAAATATTTCATTTAATCTGTTTAATGAGGCCATTCCCCTTTGAAATATTGTAATAATACGCCCTATAGAAATAACAGGACCCATTATCATAGTAAGATATCCATTAAAGGCTATAAAGTCACCTAAGGATACACTTCCACTTAAAACCATATTTCCACCAATAATAAGATTTAGAACAAAGCTTATAGTAAAACATATCTCAATGACTGGTGATAAATAAGAAGAAATTTTAACCATATCCAGATTAGCTTTAGCCATTTCGTTATTAAGTTCCTCAAATTTTTTAACTTCTTTATCTTCCTGCACATAAGCTTTTATAACTCTTATGCCATTAATATTTTCTTGAACCCTATCTGAAATTGCTGCAAAGCTTTCTTGAACTTTCTTGAAACGTACTCTGACAATTTTGCCTATACAAAACATTAATAAGACAATTATAGGTAGAGGCATTAACGCTAAAATTGTAACTTTCCAGTTTATTGCTTTAGCCATTGAATAAATGGAAATAACACAAATTACAATGCCATTAACCGCCATTGCTGTAGCAGGTCCAAATGTCATTCTTACAGCGCTTATATCATTTATGGCATAAGCAATCAAATCCCCTGTTTTTCTTTTGTTATAAAATTCAGGCGATAACTTTTGGAAATGCTCAAAAAGCTTTTCTCTAAGATAGCATTCCATATTTCTTCCATTACCAATAATTAGATTTCTCCATATGTAAGTACTTATAAAAGTACCAAAAGCAATAAGCATCATATAACTAATATTTACATATATAAAACTCGGATTAAAGTTATTAACTTTTAAAATATCTATTGTATTTCCAAGAACTTCTGGAAAAAGAGTTTGAATGTACGATGTAAGAAGTACAAATATTATTCCAATTATATATGAAGCCTTATGATCTTTTATAAAATTAATCAGTACTTTTTTTCCCATATAGCGCCCCTTTCTTGAAGTAAAAGTTTTAAGGTGATACCCAAAATTTAATATTAGATACAACAAACTCTAATTACTTATGTGAATAGAATTTTAACTAATTACTTATGTGCATATCTTTTACAGAATCTCTTTCAATTAAAACACTGTTTATTGTTATGTTCTCGTAAGGTTTTTCAGGTTTCATAATCCTTTTTAGAAGAAGTGAAACTGCTACTTCACATGCATAATCAATATTTAACTCCAATGTAGTTAAGGCAGGTATAGACACTGAAGACATTTCAGTGTTTCCGCTGCCTATTACAGATATATCCTCTGGTACTTTAATGCCTTTTTCATATAAACACTTTATAAGCTTTATTGCAGTATAATCCCATTGACAAACTATTGCAGTTGGACCATCTTCCCTGCTAATCAGTTGAAGCATTTTTTCCTCGAAATTCTCATCATAAATAAAGAATTCATCTTTTACTGGCAATTTATAATCTTCTAAAGCAGATGATATGCCAAGAACTTTTTCTTTATTTTTATATATACTGCTATTCCCTAAGAATCCAATTCTTGTATGACCTTTTTTAATCAAATATTCACACTGTTTGTAGCCGCCATTATTAAAGTTATACCAAACACTGTCACAGTCAAAGGAAGGAGAATAACCAGTATAAAAAACCTGATTTTTTATCTTACTAGAAATAAATTTTACATATTCATTATTAAAACGCCCAATAAATATAATTCCATCAAATTTAATTCCCTTTTGAATCTTGTATGGCAAATAACGTTCATCTTGATGATTTTTATCTACAAATTCTAAGTCGTATTCATACCCTGCCTCTTGTATGGCCTTTTCAATACCTTGAACCATATGGCTGTAATTACTCGTATCCTGCACAAAAGGCTTTTGATGAAGTACTAAAATTTTGATGTTATCTAAATTTTTCGCTTTAAAATACCCCATTTCTTTTGCTTTATTTAAGATCTTATTTCTCAGTTCATCTCCAACTCCAGTTTGCCCTGAAAGTGCCCTACTGACTGAAATTGTTGATACCTCAAGCGCTTTAGCTATATCTGAGATTTTAACTTTATCTACCTTCAAATTTATACCTCCAAAATTTATATACTTCTTATGTTATAACGTTTTATAATACACATTTATAACGTTATATTTTTATAATTATTAACGTTGAATATTATTATACCAAAATAGTGAATAATAGTAAATACGAAGAAAAAACCGTATTGGTTTAATTTCCAATACGGTTTTTTGATAACTTATATAAAATTATTTTAATCATCATCTTTATCTTTTAATAAGGAACTAAACAGTCTTAATCCATAAATCATTTTTTCAACTTCTTCAGCATCCATATTTTTTATAGAATCAGATATGAATTCGCCTATAAATTTCTTCTTTATTGCATGAATATCATTATTTTTTTTAAATTCCTCAGAAATTGATAACTTTACAATTCTACGATTATCTTCAGGTATCTCTCTCACTACAACACCTTGTTTAGCCAAACGATCAACTATGCCCGAAACTGTGCTTTTAGTTAAGCTCATATGATCACTTAATTCATTAAGAGTTATTGACGGCATCATATATAAATGAAATATAACTCCTAACTGCGGTGCTGTAAATCCAGATTCTTTAGCTACTCTCTCATACTTACAACTAATAGATTTTCTAATACATCTAAATATTTCAATTATTTCATCCGCTTGTTTTTGAATTAATTCATTATTCGGAGATGAGGACTGCTCCTGCTGATTCATTTTTTTCACCTTCCTTGTTTCCTTTCTTAGGTGCTTTTTTCGTGCCCATAAATAAAGCTAAAAATATAGTAACAAAAACTATAACAACAGTTACTGTAACCGCATAAGCCATAGCATCTACATAAGCTTGGGTTCCAATTGCTTTTACTATATACGTAACTGCCGATACTTTGGCATCACCCAATTGTTGCCCCATGCCCATGTATACCTTTGTCAATGTACTTATTGTATCATTAGATGTTTTATTATATACATTAATTTGTTCTGCTAATTTTGCATAGTTGTAATCATTTCTTCCTTGCATAATTGTAGACATAAAAGTAATACTAACTGCACCTGCTACCTGCCTTAAAGTATTTGAAAGAGCTGATGCTCTACTAATTAAATGAGCCGGTACAGCATTCATTCCAGTAGTGCTAATCGGCATCATACTCAGCCCTATTCCAATAGATCTTATACAATTAACAAATATTATGTGCTCTCTGCTTGAATTCATATTTATAGCAGTTGCAAGTTCATAGGAAGCTCCAGCAAGAATTATTAGCCCAGGTATAACAAGAGCTTTTACCCCAACTTTATTTAAGAGATTGCCACTTATAGGCATCATAATTCCCATTACCAATGCTCCTGGCAGCATTATTATTCCAGCCTCCATAGCTGTATATCCCCTCACATTTTGTAAAAATAGAGGTAATACATAAACTCCCCCCATCATTGCCAAGGTTAATACAGCAGTTATAAGTTGGCTTATTGTAAAATCAAACAATTTAAAAACTCTTAAATCTAACAGTGGATCTGGATGAGTTAATTCATTTACTACAAACAATACAAGACTTAAACATCCAAGGGTCATCAACATTGGATTTTCAAGTTTAGACCAATCAATTGATGATCCTTCCCCAAGAACATATAGTATACTTACAAGTCCTATTGTGGAAGATAAAAATCCAATTATATCAAAGGACTTGAAAGGCTTTCTTTCCGAACCTTTTAATAATATTGTAGCTAATATTACTCCCACTACACCTACCGGAACATTAACATTGAAAATAAGTCTCCAATCCAATTTTTCAATAATATATCCACCTAGTGTTGGTCCTATAGCAGGAGCTGCCATAGCAGCTATTCCCCAAAAACCAAGAGCTAACCCTATCTTTTCTCTAGGGAATATCTGATATATTATTGACATTCCTACTGGCATTATCATTCCTCCACCAATAGCCTGAATAACACGGAATACTATCATACTCGAATTACTCCAAGAAATACCACATAACATAGATCCAACAGTAAACATTGCTAAAGAGAATACATATATTCTTTTAGATCCTAAAATTTCCTGTAAATATCCTGTAAGGGGGATAATAGCACCAAGTGCTAAAGAATAAGAAGTTATTACCCACTTTATATCATCTAAAGATACTCCAAAAACAGCCATCATTTTAGGAAGAGCAATATTTACTATACTACTATCTAGTATAGACATAAATGTACCTATAATAACTACACCTAAAGCTAACCAACTATTCATTAAAGAATCATTATTACTCTCTCCCATTATATCACCTCATTACTTAATATGAATCTTAATAACTGCATTTGTTCCTGGAAGAATCTTTTCATTGAAATTACTAAGTTCTATTTTTATAGGTACTCTTTGAACTACCTTAGTAAAGGTACCACTAGTTGATGAAGGTAATAATGATATAGCTGAATTAGATATTTCACCTATAGATTTTATTTTTCCAGTAAATTTTTGCGAATCATATTCATCTATTGTAATATCAACTGGTTGTCCAACTTTAACTTTTTCAATTTTTGTTTCTTCTATATTAGCAGAAACATAAAGTTTACTTGGATCTACTAAAGTGATTAAAGTTTGACCTGTTGATAAAAGTTCTCCAACAGTTCCTTGTTTTTTTACAACAATTCCATCAATAGGTGATCTCACCAAAGATTGCTCTACGCTTGTATCTGGGAGATTATTCATTTCTTGACGAGCTAATATTTCATTTTTTGTTACCTTATCTCCTTCGTCAACGTTAAGTTCTAGCAACTTACCTGAAATTTGAGGCGTTACACTCACAAAATCTGCATTAACTCTCGCATCCTCAGTTGAAACATAATATGTATTTTCATACCAATAATAAGAAGCTATACTGCATAATGCTACTACAATTACTACCAAAATTCCAATTATTAAAATTTTACGCTTTTCTTTCATACTAAAATCACCTCTTCCCTTATTCCTTTATCCCAACTTCAGCAAACATACCTGGTTTTAATACCGAATTTGGATCAGACAATGCTATTTTAATTAAAACATTTCTGCTTTGAGCATTTAATTTAGAATTTATAACTGATATTTTTCCTTCAAATTCTGTATTATCTACTTCGGCCACTTTTACAACTACATCTTGTCCTTCTTTAAATTGACTTGCAATATCTATTGGCACATAAGCATTTACAACTAAAGCACTGGAATTTGAAATTGAAAGAAGCGTTGAATTTGCAGAAGCCATTTCCCCTACATTAATATTCTTAGCATTTACTACTCCAGATATTGGAGCTATAACAGTTGCATTGCTCAATGCTGTTTGCGCAATTTTCAAACCAGCCTGTGCCTGCTCTACTTGAGCTTTGAACACATCTATACTAGTTTGAGTGGCTCCATTTTTATGCATATTTAATACTTCTTGTGCTGTTTTTTGCTGTGACTCTGCAGCAGTTAGTTGTTGCTGTGCAGTTTCAAGTTGCTGCTGTGTAGCTCCTTCAGCATCAAGCAAAGTCTTTGTACGATCATAGTTCTTTTTAGCAACCTCATAATTTTCTGTTGCATTATCTAATGCTGCTTGGTCTTGAGCAATTTGCTCAGGTCGTGTAGCACTCATAGCATTGGTTAGATTTGCTTGTGCAGTATTCACACCAGCTTGAGCTTGATCCACTTGTGCTTGTAAATCTTGTGTGTCTAATTGAATAATAGTATCTCCAGCATTAACCTTTGAACCGACATCAACTAATATTTTTGAGACTCTTCCTGAAATTTTTGAAGCTACATTTGCTTGATCATTTGCATCAATCTTTCCAGCCATTATGTACTTAACATTAGATTGCTGTTCTGTATTTTGAGTTGCTTGCGAGTTATTATCTACACTCTTACTAGCTGTAGAACTACAACCACTTAACATCATAGCTATAACTAAACAAACTAACATAGTTTTTTTCATATTACCCCTCCATATAATAATTATTCTTATACATATTGTTCGTGTACTAACAGTATGTATTATACAATTATTTTTCTATATATTCAAGAAGAATGTTCCACATTTTAATACAAATTCGAAGAATATTTTTGATAACATTTACAAATTCATTATGTTTACGATATCATTATATAATCATATTATATTTTTAATTAAAATTAATATTTTCTAATCTAGTTTTATTAAATAAACTAAATAAAAGTACCTTTATATTATTTCAGGCGCCTTGCAATATCCCAAAATAAATATAGCAAAATTCCAAATTACCTATAAGCCTTAGAATTTTGCCATGTATTTAACTAATTATTTTGTTGCTGTAGCCACGAATATCCCTGTTCTTGTGTACTCTCCTTTAGTTGATATACCTATTGCATTTAGTTTTGTATCTTCAATCTTTATATTTTTAAAACTTGCGCCTTTCAGCCAAGTTATTATTTCCTCCTCACTAAACCCCAGCCATTCATCATGCATTTCCTCTTTAGCCCACTTGCCATTATGCTTATACACATCTGAAATTACTACCTTTCCTCTACTTTTTAATACCCTATACATTTCTTTTATACTTTTATCTGGTCTTACGATGTGATGAAGAGCCATATTAATAGTTATTGCATCTAAAGATTCATCATATAATACTAACTCATCTAGGGTTGATTTTATTGGATAAATATTATTATAATTTCGTTTTATACATTCTTTTTTTAATTCCTTAAGCATATTTATGGATTGATCTATAGAAAAAATAATGTTTGGATTTTTACTTACAAGTCCTAATGAAATAAATCCTGTGCCACATCCCAAATCCCCTATTACCTTATTGTTCACTTCTAACTTTTGTAATATTCTTTCTCTCACTTCATCCTTAAAGTATTCACTTCTCATTTTATTCCAATCTATTGCAATACTATCAAAGTATTCTCTTGAACTCATTGTTTTCTCCTCCTTACCATTATTATTAATAAAAATAATTGAATTTGTACTTAGATAATTAATTTGAAATAAGAAATATAATCTATCTTTTTACTACTCTTTTCATTTCTCATAAATCATATACATTTACTCGGTTATACCTATAAATTATGCAAATATATAAGCATTGTTACTCATCTCACAATTATGAATAAATAAAAAAAACCATGCAAAAGTTATGGTGTGAAATGCAACCTTATCCTGCATGGTTTATTTTAGGCACATTCAAAAAACAACAAGTCCATTTGCCAGCATATTTTCCATCATGCTGTGTCGGCAAATTGACCTAATAGGCCCGCTATGAGGGCA
>NZ_AUUU01000226.1 GCF_002760435.1 Clostridium sp. LS | reverse complement strand
TTTTGAGAAATATGGCTTTGATATACATATTATAGGTATAGAGCGAGTTCGGTCATCGGGTAAAAGATGGCGCTCTGCATTTCGCAGAAATGGAGTTTCTGAACTACAGGATACCAGAAAATTCAATTCAGGACGACCCGCTGAGAAAGATTTATCACTGCAACAAAAATATGAAAAACTTGAAGCTAAAGTCAAACTTTTGCAAGCTGAAAATGAGTTTTTAAAAAAGTTAGAGATGCTAGAAAAGGGGATGAGAAAAAACAAATAAACTTATTAGTTAAAGAGAAATTTTTAATTATTCGAGAAACTATAAAAAAATATAAACTCAAAAACAAAGTTGGATTTTTGTGTAAATTAGCAGGCGTTTCACGCTCCGGTTATTATAATTATTTTTTACCAAAGTCAATATCTACACGTAATAGGCACGATTCCAAAGATTTAGATAGTTATACAAACATACTAACTGCATATAACTTTAAAAAACGTAATAAAGGTGCTAAGCAAATTAAAATGACGTTACAAAATGAATTTGGTATAAATTATAACCTTAAGCGCATTAGAAGAATCATGAAAAAATATAGCATTGTATGTCCTCACAGAAAAGCAAATCCTTATAGAAGAATGATGAAAGCAACTAAGGAGCATACGGTCGTACCAAACTTATTGAATAGAGATTTTAAACAAGGCATACCTGGAAAAGTATTATTGACAGATATATCATATCTATTTTTTAAGAATGGTCAAAAAGCTTATTTGTCTACCATTTTAGATGCATCAACAAATGAAGTACTAGCATATAATGTTTCAAAAAGTTTAAAAATAAACATTGTAACAGATACAATTGATATACTTTTAAAATCAAGCACAATTCAACTTAATAAAGATGTATTTATTCATTCAGATCAAGGAGCTCATTATACAAGTCCTATTTTTCAGAAGAAACTTAAAGAAAATAAAATGGGACAATCCATGTCTCGGCGTGGTAACTGTTGGGACAACGCCCCGCAGGAATCGTTCTTTGGACATTTAAAAGATGAAACTTACTTAAAGGGTTGTGAAACTTTCGAAGAATTAGTTAAAGAAATTGATGATTATATGATTTACCATAATAATTATAGGTGTCAATGGAACTTAAAAAAGATGACTCCTGTTCAATACAGAAATCATCTTCTTAACTTTGCTTAGACTTTTTTTAAACTGTCTTTGACAAAGGGTACATTTTA
>NZ_AUUU01000225.1 GCF_002760435.1 Clostridium sp. LS | reverse complement strand
ACGCCAGTTTGCATTGCTCCTGATGCTGCTGCAAAATACCATGTACCATTATCATTAATCCAGCCTGTTTTCATTGCTCCTGATGGTTGCATATAATACCATGTACCCCCATCATTAGTCCACCCCGTTTTCATTGCTCCTGATGGTTGCAAATAATACCAAGTACCGCTATCATTAACCCAGCCTGTTTTCATCGCTCCTGATGGTTCCATATAATACCATGTACCGTTATCATTAGCCCAGCCTGTTTTCATCACTCCTGAATTATCTAAATAGTACCACGTGCCATTATCGTTAACCCATCCAGTTTTTCTTTCTCCTGAATCACCTGTATAGTACCAGTTCCCTCCACTTTCTTGCCAAGCTGCTAACACTCGTATGGAAGGTAATGTTGCTATTGTTGTAGTCGCTACTGTAATTGCCAATAATTTTAACTTTAACTTTTTCATTATATTTGCCCCTTCTTTCTATAGTAATATTAAATATAAATTATTTATAAATTTCATATTAATTTAATATTGGATTTCATCTTTTGTAAACGCTTACTAGAATGATATACATATTC
>NZ_AUUU01000033.1 GCF_002760435.1 Clostridium sp. LS | reverse complement strand
CGTCATACTGCGTCAGCAAATTCAGCTAATAGGCCCGCTATGAGCAGAATTTACTTTCTTGTCTGACACGAAATATGCGTCGCATCTTTGGTCTATTATTTTTTTTCATGTGCCTAAATAAGATTTGGAGTGAAATTCTATGATTTATTGTTTAGAAAATGAAAGAGTTAGAATTACAGCGAGTACTGATGGTGGTGAATTACATTCTATTACTGGTAAAAAAGAAGAAACAGAATATCTTTGGAATGGCAACCCAGAGTATTGGAAATATCATTCACCACACTTATTTCCAATTATAGGGCAATTGAATAATTCTAAGTATAGGATTGAAGATAAGGAATACCAATTACCATCTCATGGATTCGCAAGAATATCAGAATTTACATTACTTTCAAAAGATAATGATCACGTGGCTTTTGAGTTAAAGTATTCAGATAAGACTCTTGAAGTATATCCTTATAAATTTTCTTTACAAATTACATATACTCTTGAAGACAATAGTATAGTGGTAGGCTATAAAGTTATTAATTTTGATGATAAAGAGATTTATTTTTCACTAGGTGCTCATCCGGCATTTATGTGTCCTATTGAAAAAGGGGAAGCATTAGAAGATTATTATCTTAAGTTTAATAAAGTAGAAAATAGTTCAATTATGTGTTTTGATGAAAATGTATATTTCACACATAATAAAAAGGAATATTTAATTAATAGTGATATCATTGAACTAAAAAAAGAAGTTTTTAAGAATGATGCATTAGTTTTTAATGATTTAAAATCCAATAAGATAACAATTAAATCTAGAAATAATAATAAATCATTAAGTGTAGAATTTGATGGTTTTCCATATTTGGGAATATGGGCACCTGCTAAAGGAGCACCATTTGTTTGTATTGAACCTTGGTTTGGACATGCAGATTATGGTGATTTTAATGGAGACTTTAAGGAAAAGGAAGGAATCATTTCATTAGAAATAGGAAAAGAATTTAATTGCATCTATAAGATATCTATTGAAGAATAAATTAGATGCTTTTATTGCAATTGACACATAGTTATAAAGTAAAAAAGCTATCATTTTAACTAGATAGCTTTTTTATTATAGAGTAAATAAGCTTTATATTATAATAAATTGTTTATTTCATTACCAATCTTTTCTATAGCCTTTTCTTGAGTATGAAGGTCAGAAGCAATTTCTTTAGATAAAGCTTCATGTTCTTCAAAAGCAACGCTTATATTATCAACTGTTGAAATAACGGTATCTTTTGCGTCTGAAGCGGTAGTTAAGTTTTCTATACATATATTAATTTCATCTGTTGCATCCTCAATCGAAGACTTTATGCTAGAAAAGCTACTTTTTGCTTCTTCTAATGAATTATGTTGAGTAGTTAAAGCCGAATTACCAGAATTCATAGCATTAGATGCTTTTAAAATATCCACTTTTATTTCCTCTAAAATACTAGTTATGCTTTGAACAGCTAGTTTTGAATTTTCAGCGAGTTTTCTAACTTCTCCAGCAACAACAGAAAAGCCTTTACCAGCCTCCCCAGCTCTAGCAGCTTCTATTGCAGCATTCAATGATAAAAGATTAGTTTGACTTGCTATCTGACTAATGGAATCCGTTATACTATTTACAGATTCTAATTTAGATACTAATGCATTTACTGTTGAAGTTGACACTGTGAATGCATCTTCAAGATCAGTTAATGATGTATCTAAATGACTAATTGTATTTAGACCATTATCTGCTAATTTATCTGTATCTAATACTTTAATATGAACATTAGTAATATTAATCGCTAAGTCTTCCATATTTGAGCGGAAGTTAGATAATGTGCTTTTAACATTACGTATTTCTCTATTTTGAGATTCGGTAGAAGATACTAATGATGAAACAGATGAGCTAATGTCTTTAATAGAATTATCTATTGCGCCAACCTTATCTTTTAAATCATTAATTTTACTTAAATCCTTTTGATTTTGATTTATAGTATTATTTTCACTTTGTGAAATTGGTGTAGTTTTAGTTTCTGTAATTTTTTTGTTTTTGAAAATCCCCATAATATAAATCCCCCTATTGAAAAATAAAGTATATTTTAAAGATTTGAATTTTTAATCAAATCTTTGCCAACTCTAGCCATTTCCTTGATTCTTAGAGAAGAGTTCGTACTTACGATAGTCTTAGAGAACCATAATAATGCATCTTGATTGATACCTAGTTTTCTATTTAATTCACCAAGTAAATACATTAAGGAATCCCTTTGCAATCCATACATAGGAAAAATTTCATTAATATAAGCACTATTAAAACCTTCAAGGGCTTGTTTTAAAAATACATTTTCTTGTTCAGTATTATTTAGTAATCTATACATCCAGGCAATTTTTAATGAAATCATAGCTTTTGTACTATCCGGAAGATTAATAAGTACCGAATTTAGTAAGGCTAATTTATAGCGCTCAATTGCTAATTTTTCATCTAAAATAGGTGGATATTCTCTTGGTTTCCATTTTGGAGTCACATTGCTAAGCACAAGTTCTTTTTTATGAGATTTAATCTTTTCAAAATCTGATTTCATTGCAGCATAGCCACAAGAATTACATATTACAACATCATAAAAATATGGATTTATAACTGAATATCTAATGAAAAAATCTGAATCCTTGGAAATAATTCTTGGTGACTTAGATTTTACAGTTTTGGCTTTGAAATGTGAATCACAAACAGGACAAATAGTTTGTTTATCAAACAAATGGTTTAATATATCGGTATCGTTCATTATAGTCACCTCATCAAAAGTACACTGATTTTAAAATTTATTTATAATATATATATAAATTATATCATATTAAGTAAATTCATAAATAGGTTATAAAAATTTTTTAAATACTTTATATATTATTAATTACACTAATTTTGAAGTTTTTGATATAATAGATAAGGACTATATTGAGGAATGATGTTATTAAAGGGTGGTAATTATGGCGATAAGTGATTGGAAGGTATTTTTAATGCCTTACGAACAAGCGGTAGATGAATTGAAAGTTAAACTGAAATCAATCAGAAAAGAATATAGAAGAAAAAATGAATACTCACCTATAGAATTTGTAACCGGAAGAGTTAAAGAAGTTTCAAGTATGCTGGAAAAAGCAAATAAATTTGAAATTCCTATAGATAGAATTAAATATGAACTTGAAGATATTGCTGGTATAAGAATAATGTGCCAATTTGTTGATGATATAGATACAGTAGTAGATATACTTAGAGGGCGTAAAGATATGCAGATTCTTTATGAGAAGGATTATGTAAGAAATGTTAAGGAAAGTGGTTATAGAAGTTATCATATGATAATAAAATATCCTGTAAATATGGCAGAAGGATTAGTTGAAATTTTAGCAGAGTTTCAAATAAGGACACTAGCCATGAATTTTTGGGCAACAATTGAGCATTCCTTAAATTATAAATATAAGCAACATATACCAGAACAATTAAAGGAAAAACTAAAAAGATCTGCAGATGCTGCATTTAGATTAGATGAAGAAATGTTGGAGATTAAAGATGAAATTAAAGATGCTCAAAAATTATTTGAAGTTAAGTCTCATCTGATTTCGAACATAATGAATTCACTATTAACCCTAATTTCATTAGGCAAAGAGGTTGAGGCATCACGTTATCAAAAGGCTTTAAATAAGCTAATAGAAGACGGGGAAGTTTGGGAATTAAATAGCTTACTTTTTTCTGTTAAAAAAGAAATTGAAAAATATAGAGAATAAAAACTCTATATAGGCACACAATAAATAAATTTATTGCTTATAGATTAAGTCTTATATGAATTAGTTATAAATTTAAAGTGATAAGTTAAGGAAGAAAAGCCATGGGCTTTTCAAAAATAATCTTCTTTCAGATTAGCTAAGGGGAAAAGTGAATGCCACAAATTTTACATTTGGTTAGCAGAACTTTCGCTTTTAGCTTTATCCTTAACTTATAACTTATCAAAGTCTAAGCTTAGAATCAAAGTTTTGATTCTAAAAATATCTTTAGACTAGCAATATTATCAAATATATAAGTCGAATTAATTTTTTTCAGTTTTTCTAAGTCGACATTACCTGACCATGTTGCTGATAAACAGGTTACCCCTGCTTTTCTACAAGCCATTACATCAGAAAGTGCATCACCTATATAATAAAACTCATCAGCCTTAATATAATATTTTTTTAGCAACTTTATAATAGAATCTGCTTTATTAAGATGTTTTTCATCTCCTACCATTATCTCACTAAAATAATTTTCCATGCTTAACCTTTTTAAAGAAATATCACAACTTTTTTGTCCTTTTCCAGTAATCAAAGCTACAATAACATTTTTCTCCTTTAAATACTTGATTAAATCACATATTAGTGGAAATGGTTCAGTGCAGCTACTATGCATTATCTCATAATAAAAATAGAAATCCTGTAGAGCTAATTCCCAATTATCTTGTACAACTGCTTTAACCATCCCTGTCTCATTTAATCCAAAGGTTTCAAGAATTTCATTTTCAGTGAGTTTATGTCCTGCATAAGGTATTACAGCTTTTTTTAATGCCTCAATACACATAGGGATTGTGTGTGCTATTGTTCCGTCAAAATCAAAGGCTGCCATTTTAATCATGCTGGCAGGCTCCATTAATTTTTCGAATTACTCGACATGGGTTTCCAACTGCTAAAGAGTTTTCAGGAATATCCTTTGTTACAACACTACCTGCCCCAATAACACACCCATTTCCTATATTAACTCCAGGCAAAACAATGACGCCGCCCCCAATCCAGCATCCATCGCCTATAGTAACAGGAAGTGCATAGGTATGGCAGAAATATTCTCCACTTTCTGGATTCCAATTAGGTGATACTCTTTCATTAAGTTCTACTGGGTGAGCTGCAGTATAAATTTGTACATTTGATGCAATTAATACATTGTTACCAATAGTTATTTTGTTACAGTCTACAAAAGTACAATTCATATTAACAGATACATTGCTACCAAAATAAATATTGCAGCCATAATCACATATAAATGGAGATCCTACTGATACGTTAGTACCCATGCTGCCAAATAGATGCTCTAAAATTTCTCTTTTTTCTGACTTATAGTCATATGGAAGTTTATTATATTGTGTAACTAATTTTCTTGCTGTATTTTTAAATTCTAAAAAAATTTCATTATGGCAGTTATATATTTCCCCTGACATACATTTTTCTAATTCAGTTTTCATATTATACCTCCTTGTGCTTTATTAATAGTATAAAAAACATCTTGTTACATAACTAGTAACAAGATGTTTCAAAATTCATATTCTTCTTGCCAATGCTTCTATTAAAAATAATACCGGTACTTGTGTAGTGGCATTGTATCCACCATTAGCATGATGTATATTCATATTGTATGAAATGTTCCAATCTGATATTTGGGCAATAGTAGAATTAGCTTGATTTGTTATACTCAAAATATTGCATTTACTAATTTTAAATTGATTTATCAAAGTTATAACGTCTTTTGTTTCTCCTGAAACTGAGAGCGTAATTACTACTGTAGTTTTCATATCTTTTGTAATTGGGTACAAAGTATCGTCTAATCCTATTGAAAATTTACCCAAATTAGAGAAATATCTCGCCCCATATTTAGCAAGTGCACCCGATGAACCAGAGCCTAAAAATATAACTGTTTCTGCTTTTCTAATGAAACCTGCACCTTGCTCTATTTTCTGTTCAAAAGAATTAGTGTTGGTTTTATTAAAGTAGTTTAATATCTCAGTCAAATCACTTTGCGGTGCCATTTCCTGAATCCTATGTACATATTTCTTGAGCTTTTCTTTGAACTCCTTATATCCGTCACACTCTAACTTATTACAGAATCTAAGTATCGTTGATGTTGATACCTGAATAGAATCAGCTAATTCTCGAACAGTCATATAAGGAATTTTATCTCCATTATCGACAATAAACTTATATATCCTGATTTCAGTTTCATTAAATCTTTGAATATTATCATACGAAAACATTATACCCTCCAATAAGTTAATATTTATAATATTAAACCCCAAGTTGGGACTTATTACCTTAATTTTATATAAGCTATATGTTATTCATAAAGTTTAACCCTATTCAATAATATTTCATGCTCCATAGTGCAGTTAAGTTTAGATCTTTCATTAAATTCATATCATAATATATAATTAAATCAACTGGAAAACTTTGAATTTTATTTATTGCTTTTCTAGGTATTTTCACTATTTCTATTTTTCTGTTACTTTTATCATTAGTTAATATAAAAATGTCTAGATCACTATCTTCGTTTGGGTTTCCATATGCATACGATTCAAATGAATATGCAGCAGTAATATTAGCTGTTTTATTTATTTCATTATATTATATTTTCAATCTCATTTTTTACATTAATCGGCATATAATTTACCTACCTATATTCTTATAATATTAATTATATCCAAGATACATGATCTCAACAACAGATTATGGGCAAAAATAATTCTGATGAGAATTACTTCATCAGTAAGTTTTATCAATAAAATTTTCAATTATTAGATATATTATTTTTTGAATAGAGTGACATCTTAATTTTTTAAATTTGCGACTATAAACTGTATTAATTTATAAATATTTGAATTTAAATACAAAACATGATATAAATTAATATATAAGATTTCACTAATATATTAACCTACTGATATGCTTGGTAGGTAATCTATGAAATTTAATATCAAATTAAAAGGAGTAGATGAACATGACAACAATCAAAGTTATTCATTCTATTAAAAGTATAGGAAAAAATCTAATTTAAAAGGTACTGCATATTCTAAAAAGATTAATTGAATTGGAAAAATGCAAAGTATCAAACAATTAATTAATTAATGATCCATGCAGGCCTATATATTAAGAGAGGATTATTAATTTGATAGAAACAAAAACAAATAGATTAAGAATTTTACATTTGGAGCTATCAGATATGGAGATTTTTACAAAGGATAATGGAAAAGAGGACTTTGATAAAAAGATAGGTTTAAATAACAGTGGAAAGTCAACACAGGATGAAAGAGAGTTCTTTAATGGATTTTATCAAACTGCTTTAAATGATATGAGTAATTCTATGTGGTACATGTTAAAGCAAATAGTCTTAGTAACAGAAAATAAAATAATTGGTGGCATTTGTTTTAAAGGTAGTCCTAATGAAAATGGTGAGGTAGAAATCGGATATGGCTTAGACGATGAGCGTTATTTATAAAGAGACACCAAAAGAAGTATGGTGGAGGATATCAAACTAAAAAAATCACTAAACAATAAAAATGTAAGAAGTGAAGATTCTGCCTATAGGAATCTTCACTTCTTATTTTTCCAAAAGTATAAAGATAAATTATTTATAGTGAATGAAAGTAAAATATAAGATATAATAATTAATATTAAATAAGTAATATTATACATACGAGGTGAAGAAGAAATTATGGATATGGAACAATTATTATTAAAGTTAAAAAATAATCCTGAATATATTCGAGAATTGGATGTAGCAAGTGAAGAGTTACAGTTATTTATTGTTAAAAATAATGGTAACAATATTAAATATATTGAAAGCCCAAGCAAAGAAGTTCAAAAACAGGCTATTAAGAATACCCCATTATGTATAAAGTATATTAAAAATGTCGATGAAGAAGTTGGAATTATGTGTGTTAAAAGTTTATGGAATTCTTTAGAGCTAATTAGTAGCCCAAGTGAAAAAATTATGGAAGAAGCTATAAAGTCAAAAGGCTGGGCTATACAATTCGTAAGTAACCCTAGCGAAGAATTGCAACTTTTAGCAGTTGGTAAAGATTATGATGCAATCAAATATATAGAGAATCCTTCAGAAAAAGTCCAGCTTGCAGCTGTTGAAAACTATTATGCAGCCATTCGATTTATAAAGAATCCAAGTTTATCAGCTAAAATTAAAGCTATAAAGTTAAATGGGGAAGCAATAAATTATATTTCCAATTATGACTTAGATGATATAAAGGTTTTTATTTATGAAAACATAAATGTAGTTAAGTATATCTATGGGAGTATTGATGTAGAAATAGTTGTTGAAGTGCTTAAAGAAAAAGTGAAAGATGAGAATATTGAGAAAAAGTATATTGAAGATTTTTTGGAACTAGAGATTTTAGAAATGGACAAAATTAATTTTATTAGAGAATTTGGAAGTAAAAATGCTAAAAAATTATTAGTGGATTATAAATTATCAATATAGGAGAGAGGTGAAAAGATTGAATTATTCAGAATGTTTAAATACAGTAGATTTGATAGTTGCATCCAATGAGGTGCCATTAATTATTGGAGAAAGTGGAGTAGGGAAAACTTCATTAGTTAAACGGATAGCAAAGGAAAATGGATATTATCTAGTTACAATTGATGCTAATTTATTAAAAGAAGGAGAAATTGGAGGATTACCTATTGTTGAGAATAAGGTTACGATATATGCAACGCATAGTAAGTTGGTTGAAATCGAACATGCCATAAAAGAAAATCAAAATAGAGGAGTTATTCTATTTATAGATGAGTTAAATAGATGTGACCATGCTGTAGCTCAAGAACTTATGAACTTAATATTAAATAGAGAAATAAATGGATATATGTTAAATGATAAGGTTAGAGTGATTGCAGCAATGAATCCTTCAAATAAAAATGATGGATTTAACAATAGTAAATATGATGTTGTAGATATGGATCCAGCTCAAGAAGATAGGTTTGTTTGGGTGAAACTTGATTCTGATATAAAAGAATGGATTAAATGGGGAATGAGCGAATCAGGAAATATTAATGAACATATTATAGAATTCTTATCTACCTTTCCAGAATATCTGCATATGCCAGAGTCCGAAGAAACTATAAAGCCTACACCAAGAAGCTGGGAAAGAATATCTAAATCATATGAAATATATATGAATAATAAAGATAAGTATCCATTAGACATATTTTTAAATGTTGTTAAAGGGAATGTTGGAGTTAATATTGCAAATGACTTTGCGAGCTTTTTAATTAATTTAAAGAAACCACTAATAAAAATAGAAGATATTTTTAATAACGAAATTTTAAATTTTGATTTAAAAGAAAAAGTAAATAATGAGAATCATTCAAGGTTATACATATTAGCAAAAAATTCATTACGATATTTGGAGAATATGCCGATAGAAAAAAACTTTAACTTATTTTCAGAGCTTCTAGATTTATATCCTAGAGATTTAAGACTCGGAATAATGAAGGAAATTAAACGAGACTATAAAGAGGGAATATATGAAAATCTTCTAGAAAACGATGAGTTCCTAGACGCATTTTTTAATATATTTAAGTGAGACTCCAAATCTATGATTTGGTTAGTCGAACTTACTCAGCGAGCGAATGCGAGTCGAGTTTCCTTAAGTAGAGAACCCAAATCTATGATTTGGTGTGAATCACTTACTCAGCGAGCGAACGCGAGTCGAGTTTCCTTATAAATAGAACCCAAATCTATGATTTGGTTTCTTGAACTTTCCTCTTGTGGGCATCTATGATTTAGTTTTCTGAATTTATTTATTAACAGCAAGTATATACGAAAAGAATTACTTCAAAAAGAAAGGTGATAGTATGGATTTTGAAGAAAAAAGACAGCAGCTTTTGAAGGAGGCATATTCATTAGAGGAAAATGTTAAATTTAATGATAATTATAAAAGAAGTTTCTTTGAACTAGTTGAGGATGTTATATTATATTTACTCCAAACTCAGGATGTCTTTTTTGGACAATTCATGCTTAGGGTAAAAAGAGATATTAACGTTAATTTAACTGTTCCGATTGCAACTATTCCAAAACGTGATGGTTTTACTATGTACTTTAATCCGTTTTTATTCTTGATGTGCAGCAAAAGAGAAATGTCTGCGCTGCTAAAGCATGAAATCTATCACATAATGAATTCACATTTTGAAAGAGAAAGAAGATTAAAAAATAGATTTAGCAAGGAAGCTATAAATGTTGCATTAGATATTTCAATTAATCAGTATATAAAGGATTTACCAGGCTTTAGTAAAAGGCTCGAAGCTGTAAATATGGAGTACAAATTATCCCTTGAAGAAAATAGGAGTATCGAGCAGTATGCAGAAGAGATTTATAAGTCAATCAAATCAAGGATTAAAAATGATAAAGTAGACAAAGATTCGAAATATGAGATAGATATAACTAAGGCTCATGATCTGTGGGAAGAAATGGAGCTAAGTGAAGAAGATATACAGAATTTAACTAAAAAAACAGCAATAAGCTCTTATTCAAAAAATACACCTAAGGGATTGGAAAGTATTATTTTATCATATAAGGAATCAGCTGAAATACCTTGGCAAACTGTTTTAAAAAATATTTTGCCAACCGTAAAATCCGGATATAAGAAAACCATAACGAGAAGAGATAGACGGCAGCCAGATAGGTTAGATTTGAGAGGAAGATTACCTAAAAATCAAACTGAACTTATTGTAGCTATTGATATTAGTGCTAGCATGACAGAAGGTGATATACATAAAATATTAATAGAGATATTATCAATAACTTCTATCACTAAAAATAATATTACAATTATAGAGTGTGACAATGAAATTAGGAGCATGTATAAGCTTACAAATGAAAATGACATACGTAAAAGAAGTAAGAATAATGGTTCAACAAAATTTTCTCCTGTGTTTCAGTATATTATGGAAAATAATTTAAGAGATGCCATATTAATATACTTTACTGATGGAGTTGGGGAAAAAGAGTTAGAGGTAAAGCCAATTAATAAAAAAATAATATGGGTAGTTTCTGGAAATGAAGATTTATCTTTAAAAAATGCTTATGGGGAAATAAAGAGAATTAATACTGAGGAAAAGGAAGTTGTCGAAGGTAATATTGGCTTAAAAATGATTAATGAAGCTATACATGATTGGGCGAGATAAGAGAGGATGAATGATGAATAGTGAATGATGAATAATCAAGGAAAAAAGCTTGGAGCTTTTTGATTATAATACTGCATGGACATTGCAAAGCAATGTCTACCGCAATCATTCATTATTCATCATTAATTATTCATCTGCAAAGTATAGATCAGTCCTTTGCTGCAATTATAACTTTAAATATGCAAAGATAAGCTTATGTGTTAAAATAAATTAAAGCATAGGGGGGATATTCTTGGTTAAGAGAATAAAAAATATAGATTATATAATGTTATTATCTGTACTTCTTATAATAAGCATACTTTTTAATGTATATGCATTCTTCAAATTGAGCAATTATAAGTATAAAATAGGAGAACAATCCTATACTAATATAGAAGATTTTAAGCAAAGAAATGAAAGTAATATGAATATATTATCAAAGGGTGTTGAAGAAAAAAATATAAAAAATGAAGATTTATTAAAGCTATATAAAAACTATGATGCAATGTGCAATGATATAATAGAGCTTTGGCAGCAATATGGATCTTATTCACAGAATGCTATCCCATTACTTTCAAAGAAAATAAAAACAAATAAAGTAATGGAAAATGAGATACATGGAAAAATTAAAGAATATGTACTATCTAAATTAAATAAGCAAATGATAAATGATAAAAGTAAATTGGAGCTAGACAATGATGAGCTACAATCTTTTGAATCCATGCATGAAATTTCAACAAGGTTAAATGAGTACTTTAATAAGTTTAATGAAGAAACCTTGAAGGGAATTACAGGAGAAGATAAAGAAAAAAGAGTAATAAGTAAATATTATTGGATAGATATGCTAGAGGGTATATATGATATAAGTGATGATTATGTGAATTTACAATGGAAAACAGAAGCAATAGATACGAGTTTAAAGCAGAACAAATAAATAATTTATATTTAAAGGGATATGAGGCCGCTTGTATTTAATTTTGAGGAAATAAGTTTATGTTTAAAATAAAAAATGTAGAATAAATATCTATAGATTTATTCTACATTTCAAAATTTTTGATTTTAGTGGCATCCGGCACAAGAGCCTCCACATCCACCTTCAGGTTCAATAACAGGTTTTAAACTTAAGCCATTGCCTTCATTTTCTTCAGAAGAAAGGATTATAAATCCGCCAAATTGTTCCAATAAGTTTTTTTCAAACATAAATGTAATATCATTTATTTTTTCAATTTCATCGTCATCAGTAGCTTCTGAAATGGATATATTGAAAACTGGACCGCTGCATGAATAACCAGCCAAATTTATTCTAATATTAAATTCGGTTATTTTATTTTCTTCTAAAAAAGCTTTGAACTCATTATATGCATCTTCGCTTATAGTAACATTTTTCATATAAACACCTACCTTATTAAATATTTATTTATGATTAAATCATTAACGTAAGTATAGCATATATAGATTAAAATAAAAAGTTTATATTAATAGTTATATTATGTCTAATAATGTGCTATTATATTATAGTTTATTAAATATATTAATTTAATAAACTATATGGTAAAATTATACATGTAATTTAATTAATGCTATTAGTGAATACGGAATTTCGATTGGAGATTTTAAGCTAAATATTGCAGGAAAGGGAATTAACTATGAAACCATATAATAAAAAATTTGTGTTCCAAGAGATGAAAAAATACAATGAAATAATCAATCAAGGAACCTGTGGTGACTATTATATAGTTAAAGATACTACACAAATACAAAATTTAGAAGGATATATGTATGAAAATAAAGAAGAATTTAATATAGATGTAATTCAACTATACAAAAAGGATAGTTGTCTAATGAAACTTACCCCAAAAGAGATAGAAAGTTCTTATGGAGCTATTTCTTCTGCCCATGGCAAGGTTGGAATAGTCGGTCTTGGAATTGGATATGTAGTTCAAGAAGTTGCCAAAAAGTCTAACGTTAAAGAAGTTATTGTGTATGAAATTAGTGAAGAAATAATAAGTTTATATAATCAAACTTTTAAGGATAACAAAAAGATAAAAATTATAAAAGGTGATGCATTTAAAGTTCAAAGAGAAAAATTTGATTTTTTTTATGTAGATATATATGAATACAAGTTAACTTCAAAAGTAGTTGCAGACTATAAGCTTTTTAATGAATTGCATGAAATTGAAGAATACGCGTTTTGGGGATTAGAACATTTTTTACTAAGTTGTAAGTATGAGGATATTGTATGGGTGTATATACCTGAAAATTGGATTGCAATGAGTAAAAAGTCATACGAAGCTCTTGATTCATCCAGGTATATTGAAAGCTATAAACCATTGGATGAGGAACTGGTAAAAAAAATATTATTAGAATTTAAGGAAATTTTAAATTCATAGATTAACGAATGAGGGTAGGTTTATTAAAAGATATCTTGTACTTAAATAATGTACTGTGAATCTCTTTTACTTTAGAATGAACTATAGATTAGATTTTATTTATATACTAAGGGGGATAAATATATGATATTATCGGGAAAAGAAATCTTAAAGAATATTGGTAGTAATATAATAATTGAGCCATTTGACGAGAAAAGAATTAATCCCAATAGCTATAATTTATCTTTGCATAATGAATTGTTGATTTATGAAAATGATATTTTGGATATGAAAACACCAAATCCAACAAGAAAAATAATAATTCAAGAAGAAGGCTTATTATTAGAGCCAGGTAAATTATATTTAGGAAGAACAAATGAATTTACAAGCACTGATAAATTTGTGCCTATGCTTGAAGGTCGTTCTTCTACAGGAAGGCTTGGGCTATTCATTCATGTTACAGCTGGTTTTGGTGATATTGGATTCTCTGGGTATTGGACATTAGAAATTTTTTGCGTTCAGCCAATTAGAGTATATCCTAACGTAGAAATATGCCAAATTTATTATCACGATATTCATGGAGAATACGACTTATATAGCAGCGGAAAATATCAAAATAACACAGGAATCCAACCAAGCTTAATGTATAAGGATTTTGAAAAATAAATAGCTTTTTTATGATGTGTTCAATGCTCATTATAAATTTGAATTATACTTAGAAATATATACTATACCAGAAAGAAAGACTAACTATTTTGCACAGCGTTGCATTGAGAATAGGATTGAAGGATTTCTTCATTGGAAGTTGTCCTATTCTTGCTTGTCCTTAGTTTATCTAAGGAGCATGCAAGAATGGGTACAACTTCCAATGCTAGAAATCCTCAATCTTATTCTCTAGTAACCGAGCAACATAGTTAGTCTTTCTTTCGGCTAGTTATATTTATAAGTCTAGTCTACATGTGATTTGTCTATGTATAATTCAATTATAAATAAAGCACCTGAATCTGAATTTTTAGCAGTAATTATTCCATTTAGTTTTTCAATTACATTTTTACTTATAGATAATCCAAGTCCAAAGTTTCCTTTTGATCCTTTATAAAATCTATCAAATATATTAGGAAGTTCATTATTTTTAAAGCCAGGACCATCATCAGATATTCTAAGCTGAACTCTTGTATTGTTAATAATTTTTAATTCTACTGAAACAGTACTGTGTGCATATCTTATACAATTGCTGATAATATTAGTAATTGCTCTAGAAAGCTTTTCTTCATCACCATAAACTCCAACTGTTTCATTTGGAAGATCGGTCAAAAGGCAAATATTACTTTTTTCCGCTAACAAATTCATGCTAACTATACATTTACTTATAAGCTCATTGAAATTTAAATTCATATAGTTATAATTTTCTTCGATTGCATCAAGACGAGATAAATATAACAAATCCTCTACAAGATGAGTCATGCGCTTAATTTCTGAAAGTATGACTGGAACAGCACTATCACTATCAATAACATCATATTTAATACCTTCAGCATAGCTTTGTATCGACATAAGAGGAGTCCTAAATTCATGAGATACATTTTGCAAAAAGGTTTTTTGTGCTTTATCATATGTCTCAAGTTTTTCAGACATAACATTAATATTATTTACAAATTCACGTAGTTCATCATATACTGGAACATTAACCTTATTTCCAAAATTTCTTTCTGATATATTACTTATATACTGGTTAAGATGTGAAAAAGGTTCTGATATTTTTTTTGAAACGCGTGAAGAAAATATTACAGTAATTAAAGCTGAAAAAATAAGTATTAAAAGAAGAAGGAAATTTATAGCATATTGAAGTTGATTTATTTTTTCAACACTTGAATATATTATTATCCACCCTAAACCAAATGAATTCTTATCAGACACTGGTTTTACTATTGCTATGTATTCTGTGCCAGATACATTAAGTCTTAATTCTGATTGTTCAGTAGCATTTTTTAATTCTTCAAGTTTATCAACAACCTGCTTTGTAAGATCAACATGAGTCGAAGAGGGATTTTCTTGAATAGGAGTAATCCGTTTTCTATTTTTATCTAATAAAATAAAATCTGAATTTAGTAAAGAAAATGGCTCTTTTAGCGAACGATCTAACATAAAATAGTATCTGTATGGATCATTGTCTTCTTGTAAATCCACAGGAAGACTGTCCTTATTAGGATTATCAGGGTGAGGTGGTTCTGGTTTTCTAGGAAAAAAATCAGGTCCGTGTTGAAGTGCAGTATGTTCAGCATTTAGCGCTACTCTATCTAGTTGTTCTACTATATCTTTTTCTATGTACATATGCACAGCAACATTAAATATTATTGCAGTTAATGTAATCAGCATAATAATCACAATAATATTATATTTAAAAATTCTCCACTTTATTGTATCTCTTTTCATAACACCATCCAGTCTTTATATGTATTAAAATTTAATGTGTATCCATGTATTAATTATTTTGGAAATTCAACTTATCATGTATTGTAAAACCAAATCCCCAAACTGTGGCGATTTTTAATATGGAATTTGCATCAGAAAGTTTTTTTCGTATTCTTTTTATCATATCGTCAGTAGCTCTAGTTTCTACTTTATTTTCAAATCCCCAAACTTTATCTAATAATTCGCTTCGACTAACAGCTCTATTTTTATTTTCTATAAGGTAACTGAGAAGAGATAATTCCATTACGGTAAGGTTTAGAGCCTTACCGTTTACTTCAGCTTGCTTAGTATCAAAGTTAATCGAAACATCTAATATATTAATAAGTTTAGAACTAGTTAAGGGAGTCTTGTCCAAATCCATTCTCCTAAAAATACTGTTAATTCTAGCTATGAGTTCTAAAGGACTAAATGGTTTTGTGAGATAATCATCGCCTCCTAATTTAAGACCAGTAATTTTATCTGACTCTGTATCTTTAGCAGATACAATTATAATAGGAACATAACTTTTAAGTCTTATTAAGGAGCAAAGTGCATATCCATCTATCTCGGGCATCATTATATCTAATATAAGCATATCAGCTTGTTTTTTATTAAAAGCTTCTAGAATAGATTTACCATCTGTAAAGATTTCTACATCAAAACCTTCCTTAACGAGAAAAGATTTTATTATGTTACAAATATTAATCTCATCATCAGCAATGTATATTAATTTCTTATTCATGAAACTGCTTCACCTCAAGATATATTTTACCACATAGAAATTGAAAGATAATTTAAAATTTAATAAAGGATAAACCTGCCACAAAATTGCCACAAAGTTGCCACAGGGATACGTTAGTTTTATAAATAATTATTCCGAAGATATTAATATAGGAGAAAATAAGTGCAGGGAAGCAGGTCAAAGGAGAGAATCATACATGAACACAATAAGTAGTAATCAAAACAATTTAGAAGTGTATCTAGAAAGAAGGATACAAGCAGCAAAGGCTTTACAAGAATCAAAATTAGAGCAACAGAAAAGGCAAGAGGAAAATGATTCAGTTACAATTAGTCAACAAGCATTTCAAGCATTAGGTACATCTACACAAAATGTATCGGGGAGTAGTCCTCTTGATAGTCTAGTAGAGGCAGGAACAATAACACAAGATCAAGCTGATGCGGTTCAAAGTGTGTTTCAATCTAGAGGAAAAGAAATTCAAGCATCAGGTACTTACAATAACAGAACTAAGCCTCAAAATCCTTTAGAAAGCTTAATATCTGCAGGAACAATAACACAAGATCAAGCCGATTCAATTAAAAGTACATTGGACTCAGCCAGAAAAGCAAGTAAATCAAGTATTGATGTTTCAGAAGTTAGTACAAAAACAAATCCATTAGATAGTTTAGTATCAGCAGGAACAATCACACAGGACCAAGAAACAGCAGTAGAAAGTGCACTTCAAGAAGCTATGAAAGAAAGTGGACCAAGACATAATCAGAGAGTAGATGCAGATAAAAATCCATTAAGCAGTTTAATATCAGCAGGGACAATAAATCAAGATCAGGCGGATGCATTTAAGAGTGCCTTGGATTCAGCAAGAAATTCCAATACTAATCAAACAAATCCATTAGATAGTTTAGTATCAGCAGGAACAATCACTCAAGACCAAGAAGACGCAATTGAAAGTGCATTAGAGGAAGCGATGAAAGCAAATAGACCAAGAGGAGATGAATCATCATCTAGCACTCAAACAGATCCATTAGATAGCTTAGTATCAGCAGGAACAATCACTCAAGACCAAGAGGATGCAATTAAAAGTGCATTAGAGGAAGCAATGAAAGCAAATAGGCCAAGCTGGAATACAGATACTACAAGTGATCAAACAGATCCATTGGACAGTTTAGTATCAGCAGGAACTATAACACAAGACCAAGAAGATGCAATAAATAGTGCCTTTGAAGAAGCAATAAATCTAAATGGGTCAAGCATGTACTAAACAAATATGATTAAAATAGATCTATTAGATGGCTTTGTATTACCTGAAATAATATAAAATTAGGGAGACGATCAGGGAGATGTGGTTCGAAATAGTCTCCAAGTTAAACTATAGGAGACTATTTTAAATAAAAAATATTTTGGAGGTACATGTTATGACAATTAATACTAATTCAACAATGGCTAGTGCATTTAAGCAATCTAGTAGTGCGCTTGCTCAATCAAGTAATGCGTTTAAGCAGTCAAGTGCTTCAAGTAAGACTTCAAGTACATCTAGTAGCTCGAGTGCTTCAAGCAGTTCAAGTAGCTCAGCTGGTACAGATGTTAGCTCGCTTGAATCACAATTATCAAGTCTTCAATCGGAGTTGGCAAAAGTTAATTCTGATTCCAGTTTAGACACAAAAACAAAGCAAGCTAAAGCAGCAGAGATACAGTCTCAGATTCAAGCAGTTCAGGCAGAAATACAAACAGCAAAAGCCCAAGAAGCTCAGAAGGCTCAAAAAGCTCAAAATGCTAAGAGTGATGATAAAACATACAGTTCAACAAAAGCTTCTGATAATAGCACTACAAATTATAATTCCAATGCAGTAGTATCAAGTACAAAAATTGATGTTTATGCATAAACTAAATAATTAATTTACTTTCAAAAGAAATATTAATATAAGAACAGAAAGTTCAGATAGGACATTAGGCATATCTAATACTTATAGTTGTTAAGTATTATTATATTTATAGTAAAATTCATAAAAGACAGTAGAAAGTTTTTCATCAAAAAAACACTACTGTCTTTTATGAACTTGTAAAACTAAATTATATTCGTAGCAGAAGAAGCTAAAATAGAGTTGTAATTGTGTTTGATAGTAGTATAAAATCCGTAAAAGGTACTCCACAAAATGTATGTAATAATTTTTACTATTATTTTATTATTGTTTATAAAATTTTTAAAATTGTTTTAAAGGAATTTTAAAGATGAATTTTATAATGTACTCATAACAGCAAGGAAACATTTTAAGATATCCTTGCAAAAATATTAGGAGGCGTTATAAATGAATAAAATTAAAGTATTATACGATGTGTTTAAAACAATGAAGGATAAAGAAATATTTAAAGGAAATTTAAAATTAGAAGCTGCTAAAGGAGAAGTTAAGATATTATCGTTCTCTAACGAGTTTGAAACTAATACTAAAAATGGAGAAACAAAGGCTAAGTTAAATTTAGATTTAGATGCTGAAGGAAAAAAAGTAAAGCACGAAAGTAATTCAGAATTTAATATTAAGAATTGTCCACACCATAAATTCCATAAAGGAATGCATATGCATCACCATGGCCATGGACATGAGAATTGTGGAATAAAGGCTGGTCTTTCAAAAATTACATTTATATTGAACCTATTAAATAATATACAAGTTGAAGAAAAAGATGAAAAATCCATTATATCTTTGGATTTAAAAGATGTACTAAAAGAAATAAAAGATATGCATAAAGATTTTCGCAAAGGAATTGATGATGAAAAGATTTTAGAATATCACAAACAAATGCATGAGGGAATAAATAAGGATTTTCATAAGCATCATGAGTTTATAAAAGAAATATTATGTTCGGAAAAAAGTGATACTTTATTGAAGATATATGCAAATAAAAATAATGAGATTGAGAAAGTAGAAATTGCGGCTAAGGGTGAAAACACCATTAATGGAACGTTGGATTTTGTTTGGTAAACAAAGATAATTAATGAGAGGCTATCGCATAATGCGGTGGCTTTTCTTATAAGAAAAATTACATAAATTAAAAGCAAGATGTATATTTAATAATTTTATATATAACTAATTTCTAAATTATTATATATTATCTAATGTTATAATTACTATAATAGATAAAATTAAATTTAGGGTGGTGATTAAGATTAGAAAACTTAAAAGAAAAATTCATTTTAATAACAAAGTTGATGAAGAACATCTTAGGTATTTTGAAAAACTTTGTGAATTTAATAAGATACGTCATGAATTAGAACATGAACATCATAAAATTCATCATAAAAAGATTAATGAACTTAATAAAATTCATAGATATTTGAGATGGTTACGCCCTGTAGGAGGATTAATAAGTTTATTTTTACTTTTTCTAATCTTCAAGTTCGTTGGTGTGCAGACTATTACTATATTTTTCGCAATAATTTTTATTATTCATCAGGCCTCACATATATACATTACTTTGAGAATGGAAAAACGAATTATGAAACCTTTAGAAAAGTTAAAAAATGGTGTTGAACAAATTGCCAAAGGAAATTATGATGTAAGAATAGATAATGATGTGTGTAACGAAATAGGCGTATTAATATATGATTTTAATAAAATGGCTGAAACTTTGAAGCAGGCTGATGAGATGAAACAGGAATACGAAGAAAATAGAAAAGATCTTATAGCGAATATTTCTCATGATTTAAAAACGCCAATTACCTCAATCAATGGATATATAGAAGCCTTAGTTGATGGTGTTGTTACATCTCCAGATAAAGTGAATAATTATTTAAAGGTAATTTATAACAATACTACATATATAAATAATCTTATAGATGATTTGTTTTTATTTTCTAAGTTGGATATGCAGAAACTAGATTTTAATTTTGAAAGGATTAAAATTAAGCCTTTTATGGAGGATCTCATGGAAGAATTTGATTTTGTGCTTAAAGAGAAAGGCGTTAAATTTAAATTTCAAGATAATTTATTTAAAGAATTAGAAGTTAATATAGATAGAAAAAGAATATATCAAGTTATTAGAAATATTATAGGAAATGCAATGAAATATGGAAATCATAAAGAACCGGCTATAGAGGTTGAATTAGGCAATAATGATTCATATATTAGTATTGAAGTTAAAGACAATGGACCAGGTATTCCTGAAGATAAACTTCCTCATATATTTGATAGGTTTTATCGCATAGATGCTGAAAGAACAAAAGATTTAATGAGCACTGGTTTAGGGCTTGCAATAGCTAAAGAGATGATAGAAGCTCATGGGGGGAAAATTCATGTAAATAGTATTGTAGGGGAAGGCAGCAGCTTTATTATACAAATCCCAATAAATGAAAAGGAGAAATCATATGAAACAAATATTGATTATTGAGGACGATATTAATATTGCGGAATTAGAAAAGGAATATCTTCAATTAAATGGTTATAAAGTAGAAATAATTCAAGATGGTGCTCAAGGACTAAAACAAGCACTTATGGGCATATATGACCTTATAATTGTTGATTTAATGCTTCCCGGTAAGGATGGCTATACAATTGTAAAAGAAGTTAGAGATAAATATGAAATACCTATAATAATCGTATCAGCAAGAAGTGAAGATATTGATAAGATAAAAGGTTTAGGATTTGGTGCAGATGATTATTTAACTAAGCCCTTCAGTCCAGCAGAATTGGTGGCTAGAATAAAATCTCATATGATAAGATATGAACGGCTGTCTGGGAAGAAAATACAAAATTGTGTTCTTAGTCATAAGTCTTTAGAGATAAGAACAGACTCCCATAAGGTTTTTGTAAATAGTAAAGAAGTTATTCTTACCACAAAAGAATACGAGCTGCTTGTATTTTTAGCTTCTAATCCTAATATAGTTTTTACTAAAGATCAATTATTTGATAACATATGGGGAGAAGAATATTATGGAGATACAGCTACTGTAGCAGTTCATATACAGAAATTAAGAAAGAAGATTGAGAAAGACCCTGGAAATCCAGAATATATAGAGACGCTTTGGGGAACAGGGTATAGGTTTAATTCTTAAATTGTTATAGAGTTAAGTTTTAGTTTTTGTAAAACTATCTAATTATTGGAGTTAATTATTATAAATGGTTACAGTTTACAAATGAGATTTATATAATTAAAATAGTTGTATATGTATACAGCTATTTTTTATAGCTAAGATTTAGGAGGTTTTAAATGAACAAGATAGTAATTGTAGGCTTGGTTAATGTAGAAACCACAGTAAAAATAGATTCATTTCCAATCGAGTATACACCAATTGATTTCCTTTTCTTTGGTATCGATTCCAAGGCCTCGGGAGTTGGTCTTAATATAGGAAAAGCATTAACAACTTTAGGTGATGAGGTAGTTCTACTTTCCATGATTGGCAGAGATGCATCTGGAACAATTGTAAAAAATCAATTGGAGAGCTGTGGAATTAGCACTAATTATATTACAGAAAATCTTTCGTCAACTCCGCAATCAGTTGTCTTATATGATAAAAGCGGAAAAAGGAAAATTTATTGTGATTTAAAAGAAGTACAAGATTCTTCATATGATGAAGAAATTTTTAAAAAAGTTATTGAAGATTGTTCTATTGTTTGTTTATGTAATATCAATTTTTCAAGAAAGTTATTAAAAATAGCAAAGGATAATAATAAAATCATTGCAAGTGATGTTCAAGTATTAAGAGATATAAACGATGCATACAATTCAGATTATATGGAATATGCTAATATATTATTTCTAAGCAATGAAAATATAAAGGGATCTGTCGAAGAGTTTGTAAAAGAAATAGCTAAAAAATATAATAACGGCATTATAGTAGTTGGTCTTGGCAGTGAAGGAGCCTTACTATATGTAAGAAGAGATAATGATATGAAGCGTTATAAAACAGTAAAAACCAGAGAAGTAGTAAACACAATTGGTGCTGGGGATTCCTTATTTTCTTGTTTTATTCACTATTACTCAAAAAGTGATGATCCATATGAAGCTATCAAAAAAGCCATAGTTTTTGCTTCCTATAAAATAGGAGCTGCAAGCGCATCAGAAGGATTTCTTAAAGAAAATGAATTAGAGTCGTATATCCAACAAATAGAAGAATAGAGTAGGAAGCAAATGATAAGTTAAAATTTTTAGGAAAAGCCTTCTGGCTTTTCCTCTTTAACTTATCACTTTTAATTTAGCACTTATAAGTGCTAAAGGTTGGAATTTTCTTATTTAACAACTATATTAACAAGTCTCCCTTTAATAACAATTACTTTAACAATATTTTTGCCTTCAGTATTTTCTTTAATTATTTGATTGTCTAAAGAAGCAGCTTTTATACCTTCTTCATCTAAGTTTGAAGCTACCATAATTTTAGCTTTTATCTTACCATTGATTTGGATTGCAATTTCAACTTCATCTTTAATTAAAGCAGAAGGATCGAACTCTGGTAATCTTTCATTAAAGATTGTTGAAGTATTTCCTATTAAGCTCCATTGTTCTTCAGCAAAGTGAGGTGCGAATGGTGCAAGTAATTTTATGAAATCAGTTATGGTTTCCTTTAGGAACTTTGGATTCTTAACTTCTTCTTGAATATACTTATTAACTGCATTTGTAAGCTCCATAAGTCTTGCTATTGCAGTATTAAATTGCATTTTTTCTCCATCTTCAGTAACACCTTTTATAGCTGTGTGCTTCCAGAAGTTTAATTCTTTTTCTGCTGAGTCAATAGAATCCTTAATATTTTCATTTGAAGCTATTATGTTTCTGCAAGTTTCTAGGATTCTTTCAATTCTATCTACGAATTTACCTACAGATTTAATTCCATCATCGCTCCATGCTCCACCTTCAGTGTACCCAAATCCAAACATTAGATACATTCTAAATACATCAGCACCATATTCTTTTATGTAATCATCAGGAGAAATTGTATTTCCTTTTGATTTACTCATTTTAAGTCCATCTGGCCCTAAGATTAAACCTTGGTGAGTTAAGCTTAAGAATGGTTCATCGAAGTTTAAGTATCCAGCATCTCTTAAAGCTTTTGTTATAAATCTTGCATATAATAAATGCATACATGCATGTTCAGGTCCACCAACGTATTTATCTACAGGAAGCATTTTGTTGACTTTTTCAGAGTCAAAAGGTGCATCTTCGTTTTTATTGTCTACATATCTTAAATAGTAAAAAGATGAACATACAAAAGTATCTAAAGTATCAGCTTCTCTCTTTGCAGGTTTTCCACAATGAGGACAAGTTGTATTTACAAACTCTTCACATTTACCTAATGGTGATTTACCATCTGGAGTAAATTCAACATTATAAGGTAATTTTACTGGAAGATCTTTTTCAGGTACTGGAACTATTCCACAATCGTCACAGTATACAATTGGAATTGGTGCACCCCAGTATCTTTGTCTTGAAACTAACCAATCTCTCAATCTGAAGTTTACCTTCATCGCACCTAAATTGTCTTTTTCTAATTCTTCAACAATTTTCTTTTTAGCTTCATCAGTTGTTAGGCCATCAAATTTTCCTGAATTAACAAGTACTCCGTATTCACAATATGGAAGCTCTGGATCAGTATTATCTTTATCAGTTATAACTCTTTCAATTGGTAAATTAAATTTAGTTGCAAAGGCAAAATCTCTTTCATCATGAGCAGGAACGGCCATAACGCATCCAGTTCCATAAGTAGCTAATACATAATCAGAAATCCAAATAGGAACTACCTTTCCGTTAATAGGATTTATAGCATAAGATCCTGTGAACACTCCTGTTTTTTCTTTTGAAACTGATTGTCTTTCAATTTCAGATTGTTTTGCAGCAGCTTCTTTATATTCTTCAACAGCTGCTTTATATTCAGGAAGTGTTAGCTCATCAACTAATTTATTTTCAGGAGCTAAAACTACATAAGTAACACCATTTAGAGTATCAACTCTTGTTGTAAATACATCAAATTTTAAATCCGAATCTTTAACTTTGAAAGTAACTTGAGCCCCATAAGACCTTCCAATCCAGTGTTTTTGCATAGACTTAGTTTTTTCAGGCCAATCTAAATCATCTAATTTATCAAGTAATTCATCGCCGTAATCAGTTATTTTGAAGAACCATTGAGTAAGATCTTTCTTTGTAACCTCAGTACTGCATCTTTCACAAGCACCATCAACAACTTGTTCATTAGCTAAAACTGTGTTACAAGATGGACACCAGTTTACTGGAGCTTTCTTTCTATAAGCTAATCCTTTTTCGTAAAGTTTTAAGAATAACCATTGAGTCCATTTATAATAATCAGGAAGGCAAGTAACCACTTCATTTTCCCAGTTAAACATAGCTCCCATAGATCTTAATTGCTTTTCCATTGTTTCAATATTCTTTAAAGTAGAATCTTGTGGATGTATTCCAGTTTTTATAGCATAGTTTTCAGCAGGTAATCCAAAGGCATCGAAGCCCATTGGTTGGAATACATTGTATCCTTGCATTCTTTTAAGTCTTGCCCATGAATCAGTTGGACCATAGTTAAACCAGTGACCAGCATGAAGTTGAGCACCTGATGGATAAGAAAACATTTCAAGTGTATAGAGTTTCTTATCTAAATTTTCAGAATTAAACTTATAGGTTTCATTTTCCTCCCATATCTTTTGCCATTTTTCATCAATCTTAGTTCCGTAATTTGCCATTGTTATCCTCCCATTTAATCAGTTTACAGTTTACAGTTAACAGTTTACAGTTGCAGGAGGAAATCACTATGTGATTTCTATTGTAAGATGTTATCTGAATCACTGCTTAGGAATTTTATAATATAATTTTGACCCGCTAAACGTGAATTTAATCAGTTTACAGTTCACAGTTTACAGTTCACAGTTAATGAACAAAGTCCAAGGGACTTTGTTCATTATTATTTATTTTAAGAAAACTCCTACGGAGTTTTCATCCGTAACTGTAAACTGTAAATTGTAAACTGTTAACTGAAAAAAAAGGCTTCCGTCTCTAAATACAAAGAGACGAAAGCATAATTTCCGTGGTACCACTCTTAATTAGAAGAATAAAAAAATTAATTCTTCTCACTCAATATTTTAACGGGTTTACCGTACTTGCTTTTACAAGTAAGCTCATAGGCAAGTTCATAATAAAATAACACTGTTTTGCAGCAACCAACAGCTCTCTGAAAGATATAATTATTATTAATACTCCTAATCATCGCTAATATAAAATTTTAATAACATTATATATTAAAAAATCTAAAAAAGTCAAGAAGTTGACTTATAGGAAGTCATTTGATAAGTTATATATCAAGTGAGTACAGATTATTCTTAGTGATAAGTGATAAATTATAAGTTAAGGAAGAAAAGCTACAGACTTTTCATAAAATATGCTTTTTTTAGATAAAAGGAGCTTCTTGGATAAGGCATTTAATTTTTTGGAAAGATAAAACAATAATCTTCTAAGAATAAGTTATTATGGTACAATACTATAATAGATAGGAGTTTAATTATAGAGGGAAGTGAACCTATGAGTATAATGTTGGGTCTAATTGTTGTAATTTTAATGTTAAACTTAATTTTTTCATTATCATTAGTATTTATTGAAAGAAAAGATCCTACTACAACGTGGGCATGGCTTTTAATATCAATGGTTTTACCAGGCCTTGGATTTATAATTTATATTTTGTTCGGTCAAAATCTAAGCAGACAAAAAATCTTTAAAGAGAAAATAAAATTTGATGAGAAGAAGAGAAAGAATAGAAATGATACATACAAAGTAAATGATCATAGTCACGATGGCGGAGAAAAATTTGCAGATTTAAGAAAGTTAAATTTTAATCATTCAGGTGTAAAATATACCACAAACAATAAAGTTAATGTTTATGTAAATGGAGAGGAGAAGTTTAAGCAATTAATTGAAGACATAAGAAGTGCAAAGAAATATATTCATGTAGAGTATTACATTTTTAGAGGAGATGTACTTGGAAAAAAGATAATTGATGAACTTACCAAAAAAGTTCAGGATGGATTAGAAGTTAGATTACTAGTAGATAGTATGGGTTCACGTAAGTTAAGAAAAAAAGACCTTAAAAAATATATAAATGCTGGCGGAAAGTTTTCGTTGTTTTTCCCAGGAATTTTGCCTCACATTAATACTCGTATAAACTATAGAAATCATAGAAAAATAGTAGTGATCGATGGAATATATGGATATGTTGGTGGATTTAATGTAGGAAAAGAATACATAGGCAAAGATCCAGAAGTTGGGTTCTGGAGGGATACACATGTGCGAATTCAAGGGGAAGCTGTTAATGCGTTAAATGAACGTTTTTTACTTGATTGGGGTCACGCTTCAGGAGAAAAAATTATTGATTATAGTAAATATGCAGAAGAATTTAGGAGAGACTTAGGCGATGTTGGAATACAAATTGTAACTAGTGGTCCAGACCATAAAGAAGAATACATTAGGAATGCTTATTTGAAATTGATTAATAATGCTAAAAAGAATTTGTATTTAGAGACACCTTACTTAGTTCTTGATTCGCCTATATTAGAGGCTTTGAAAATATCTGCTTTATCAGGGGTAGATGTAAGAATAATAATCCCAGGTAACCCAGATCATTTCTTTATGAAATGGGCTGCAAGTTCGTATGTTGGAGAATTATTAGAGGCTGGGGTAAAAGTATATAATTATCAAAATGGATTTATTCATGCAAAGACTATAGTTGCAGATAGTATAGTAATGAGTATAGGAACAGCTAACTTAGATATAAGGAGCTTTAAACTGAATTTTGAGGTTAATGCATTTATTTACGATGATAGAATTGCAAAGGATGGCGAAATGCAATTTATGAAAGATATTAAAGATTCAGAGCAAATAACACAAGAAATATATAATGGAAGAAGTCTTTCGCTTAAAATTAAAGAGTCTTTAATAAGGCTAGTATCACCGATATTATAAGCAGCTATATTATATGAGCAAATGGGAGAAAGATAACTTACTTAGATTGGAGCTTTTTATGAAAAACAAAGATAAATTTTATTATTCTTTAACTACATTTATACATTTTGGAGTAATGAGTATAGTAACCACTTTTTATGCACCGTATTTAAATCAGGTAGTTGGGCTATCTTTAGGTGAGATCGGAACAGTGGTATCTATAGGAGCATTATTTGCAATTTTATCGCAGCAATTATTAGTAAGCAAATTTTCATCAATGGAGAATAAAAAGAAATTTATCATTATTCATTTAAGCGCTTTAATAGCTATGATAATATTTTTGATGTTTATTAATAAGACTATTATATCTTTTTATGCAGTGCTTTATGGTTTAATAGTTCAAACAGTGGGAACAGTGTATGAAGTATACGTTGAAGAAACATCGATTAGACACAATATAGAATATTCTGTAATAAGAAAATGGGGATCTATTGGATTTGGCTGTATAGTGCTGCTTAGTGGAACTATAATCCTAAAATTTGGTTTTAGAGCAGTGCATTTAATAGGAATTATTATGACCAGTATGGTTATATTTTTAATAGCTGTGAAGTTTAAGAAAATTAAATCTGATTCAAAGAAAACTAATGTAAAATTAAGTGATGTATTTAAGAATAAAAACTCAATAATCCTAGGAGTAATAAATATATTGATTATTGGTGTATATACTGCAATTGAATTTGCATATTCGCCATATTTGATAAAAATAACTGGGAATATTGATTTATCTAATTCTATATACAGCAAATCTATATTTTCAAGAGTTGTTGTGGAATTTATATCTTTTATGCTTGTGGGTAAATTTTTAAAAGATAAAAAACCAAAAAAATATTTAATAATATCGTTTCTTATAGGAACAACGAGAATATTATTATTTTCAACAGCCTCTGTACCATTAATTATCTTAGGTGATCAATTACATGGACTAATGTATGGATGCTACTTAACATTTTTATTTAAATATATTAGAGAAGTTGTTGATGAAGAATTGGTAGCAGGTACATTTTCTTTTGTAAGTGTATTAGGTTCAGCAGGAGCTAATTTTATATATCCAAGCATGTTTAGTGCAATTCAAGGGATATTTGGATATTCATTCATGTATCTTGTGGGTTTTTCAATAATGTTAATTTTTTCTTTGATTGCTATAAAAGTGCTTCCAAAGGGAGAGCAATCTGTTAAAGCAGATTAGTTAAAAATTCAAATTATATATCTGTAACTTTTATAATATTAAATCCTTTCTCCTCTAATATATTTATTAATCTTTTTAAGAGTGAATCATCAGTATAGGTATACGTAGGTGCATTATCCTTCTTGGTTAATGTAATATAGTTATTTTCCAAGGTAGGATGGAAAAATACACTTCCCATCTGACTTGTGTCAGAATTTTTTATTCTATCTAAAGCAATATCTTCTTTTCCAAGAGGAATATAATCTAAAGGTGTTGAAATGTAATATGAGGATTTATTGTATTGGCTAAGCTGAGGTTTGGTTAAATCAGCATTACCATCATCATCCTCCTTAAATGGATAATATAATATTTTAAAATATTTTTCAGCAATTTTATTTTGATTAGGTGTAATTTCATAATGTGGTGCTTCGAAGAAATTAATCGGTATATCCAAGTAAGATGAAGTTTTAATGGCTTTTTCAATTCTTTCCTTGAGTACTTTTTCAGAAGGTTGAAACTTTCCAAATTCGAAGCCAGCACCAGATTCATCGTTATTAAGTTGATGAGTATATCCATGAAGACCAATTATTCCATTATGCATAGTAAAATAGTCTAAACTATATACCATTTCAGCCATTTCAAAATTATTTTTAGTTAAGGGATCATTATCAATTCCTTTATTGGGAATAATATACCTCGGAATCCATGCAATATGGTATGGAATTTTTCTTTGGTACATGTAATTTGCTATTATGCGAAGTTTTTCAAAATGTTCTTTAGAATAAGGTTGAGAATTTAATCCCACATCTTCAAAACGTATAAAGCCTATTTGGTTTATTTTTGATTTATATGGAATAACATTGGTATTATTAAAACCATTTGTTTTACAATCAATTAACTTGTTGTCTTTATCCCATCTCGTATAAAGATCAAGCATTTGAGAAAAATCAGAGAATCCCATATAATATATATCATTTTTATTTTGTAGTGCTTTTTTTAATGTAAATGTATTATCAGAATGTCTGATAATTTTATTAGTTATATCAATTTCATAAGAATTATTATTTATTTGTACTCTTAATAAATTGTCAGTTTTATTTATTTCTCCACCGAGCTGCTCAATAAATTCGTTTAAACATATGTAATATCTGTTTTTATTTAAATATACAGGTAATCTTAGATCTAATGTTTTGCCATTAATTTTAAATTTAGCATTATCTTGAGGCATATCAAGACCTTTGAAGTTTGTATAATCTGCTTTAATGTTAGTATTTGATTTTAGTGAAGCATCATTTTGGATTGGGGTTTTAGCATTGCAGCTAATTAATAAAAAAATTAAGAATATTATAAAAGTATAAATAAAGTTTTTTCTCGTCATTAGTATTTCCACCTTGTCCTTTAGTGTACTTTTTTATTATTTGTATTTATATTTTTTTTATTTATCACTTTTTAATAAATGCAAATAGAAGTAATATATTTTGACTAATATATCAATGATTTGCATTTATAATTATTAAATAGTCACTAAGTTCAATACAAATATGAAAAATCATTAATTAATATTGACAATTAATTATAGTTTGTTATAATGATAAAAAGATAAATTTTAAAGAAAAATACTATATTAGTCTTTGTAAAAATAGTTATTAATTTAGGAATGGAGAAAATCATGGAAAAGGATATTGTAAAATCAGTTATGCAAAAATTTTATAGCTTTTTTTATTTTATGTTCTGGGGCTTTTATTTTAGCGCTGGCTATTTATTTTGCAAAAAACTGAAAAATACCTTTTTAATGAGTTTTTAATATTTTTATAAGTTTTTAATATCTAATAGAATTGATATTTTATGGAACTCATTATACATGAGTTCCATTTTTTTTGATAATAATTAAATAAATGCAAGGGGGCAATATAAAATGGTAGTAATATTAAAGCAAAAAGCAAAGCAAGAAGAAGTAGAAAGACTAACAAAACAGCTTGAAGGAAAAGGAGTATCAGTAAGTCTAGTTGTTGGTTCAGATGTTAGTATTTTAGGGCTAGTTGGTGATACAAGTACAATAGATCCTTCAGTTATTGAAGCCAATGCAATTGTCGAAAGGGTTATGAAGGTGCAAGAACCTTTCAAGAAGGCAAACAGAATGTTTCATCCAGAAGATACAATAGTGGATATAAATGGGGCTAAGATTGGTGGAAAGAAAATAGCAATAATTGCAGGACCATGCTCTGTTGAAAGTGAAGAACAAATTACTGAAATAGCTAAAGAAGTTAAAGAAATTGGGGCAAACTTCTTAAGAGGCGGTGCATTTAAGCCAAGAACTTCACCATATGCATTCCAAGGAATGAAATATGAAGGATTAGAACTTTTAAAGAAAGCAAGAGCAAATACAGGATTACCAATAGTTACAGAGCTTATGTCACCATATGATATAGAAACATTCGTTGAAAATGTAGATGTTATTCAAGTTGGTGCTAGAAATATGCAAAACTTTGATTTACTTAAAGAACTCGGAAAAACAAATAAACCGATATTATTAAAAAGAGGTTTATCAGCTACTATAGAAGAATGGTTAATGTCTGCAGAATACATTATGGCTGGAGGTAATGATAATGTAATTCTCTGCGAAAGAGGAATAAGAACTTTTGAGAATTATACAAGAAATACATTAGATTTAAGTGCGGTACCAGCTGTTAAGAAATTAAGTCATTTGCCTATAGTTATTGATCCCAGCCACTCTGCAGGAAAGTATTGGATGGTAGAGCCTTTAGCAAAAGCAGCAGTAGCAGTTGGGGCAGATGGGCTCATTATAGAAGTTCATAATGATCCTGCAAATGCATTGTGTGATGGACCACAATCAATTAAACCGAATAAGTTTGCAAAACTTATGGAAGAATTAAAAGTGATTGCAGCAGCTGTTGGAAGAGAAATTTAATAAAATTAATAATAGTAAAGCAGTTAGCAGTTTAAGATGATTTTTCCTTCCGAATGCTTTAAAATAAAAAGTATGCACATGGTATTGTTATCTATAACTGATAACTGTTTATTGAAAAAGAGGAGTGTTGATAAATGGAAGATTTAGTTGTTGAACTTGGTGAGAGAAGTTATCCGATAATAATTAAAAAGGGACTAATAGACGAAGTAGGATTAGAAATTCAAAAGGTTTATAAAGGCAAAAAGATATTCATTCTAACTGATAAAAATGTAGATTGTCATCATGGTGATAAAGTAAAAGCAAGTTTAACTAACTCAGGGTATGAAATTAAGTTAATGGCTTTAGAACCAGGCGAGGAAACTAAAGCGTTTAGTACTCTTCCAATTATATATAATGAACTTTTAGATTTTAAAATTACACGAAGTGATTTAATAATTACTCTTGGTGGAGGAGTAATTGGGGATCTTGGAGGTTTTGTTGCATCTACTTTTCTAAGAGGTGTCAGTTTTGTTCAAATGCCAACTTCACTCCTTGCACAAGTTGATAGTAGTGTAGGAGGAAAAGTTGCAGTTGATTTAGAAAGAGGTAAAAACTTAGTAGGAAGTTTTTATCATCCTAAATTAGTTCTAATAGATCCGAGTGTACTTGAAACATTAAGTGAAAGATTTTTTAGAGATGGTATGGCTGAAGTTATAAAGTATGGATGCATAAAAGATAAAGAATTTTTTGATTTATTAAAAAGCTTAAAAACTAAAGATGAGATTATGCACAATATAGAAACTATAATCCACAAATGCTGTTTTATAAAAAAATGTGTTGTGGAAAATGATGAAAAAGATACTGGGGAAAGAATGTTATTAAACTTTGGACATACTTTAGGTCATGCTATAGAAACTTACTATAATTTTAAAAAGTTTACTCATGGTGAAGCAGTTGCCATAGGTATGTATGAAATAAGTAAGATTGCAGAAAAAAAGGGGCTTACTAAGCAAGGAGTAAGTGAGGAAATAAAAGAAATACTAATACAAAATGGTCTTCCTTATGAAGTAGAGATAGAGGATGGTTCAGCAATATTAAATACTATAGCCTTGGATAAGAAAAATATAGATAATGTTTTAAAGGTAGTATTATTAAAAAACATTGGAGAATCATTTTTAGAAAAAACTAATGTAGAGTTTTTCAGCTAATTAAACATTTAATTTAGATAAAGTGAGGTAAGATAATGGGAAATTTTAAAATTTATCCGACCAAATTAAGTGGTGAAGTTAAGATACCACCATCTAAGAGTATGGCACATAGGGCAGTAATTTGCGCAGCTCTTGGAAATGGCATAAGTAAGGTTACAAATATAGATTATTCAGATGATATAATAGCTACAATTGAGGCTATGTCAGCACTAGGTGCAAAAATAACTAAAAAAGAAGATTACCTTGAGGTTTACGGAATTAAAAATCCTCAAAATACTGAAGTTAATTCAATTAATAGTGAAAGAATTATTGATTGTAATGAATCAGGCTCAACACTAAGATTTTTAGTACCTATTGCAGCACTATTTGACGGTGTTAATAGATTTGTTGGAAGAGGAAACCTAGGTAAAAGGCCATTAGATACATACTATAATATATTTGATGAACAAAATATTAACTATAGTTATAAAGAAGGAATATTAGATTTAAAAACAGAAGGCAAATTGAAAGCAGGAGAGTTTAAAGTTAAGGGAAATATTAGTTCTCAATTTATTACAGGATTATTATTCACTCTTCCTCTTTTAGATGGAGATTCTAAAATTGTAATAACAACTGAAATGGAGTCAAAAGGATACATTGATTTAACTTTAAGTGCTATTAAAGATTTTGGAGTAGAAATAATAAATAATAATTATCAAGAGTTTATAATAAGAGGAAATCAAACTTATAAGAGCAGGGACTATAGAGTTGAGGGTGATTATTCTCAATCAGCATTTTTCTTCTGCGCTGATGCACTTTCAAATAATGTTGTCCTCAATGATTTAAATTTAGATTCACTTCAAGGGGATAAAGAAGTAATTGATATATTGGAAAGAATGGGATTAAAAATAATCTCAAAGAATAATGGATTGATTGGAAAAGTTGATGGGAATTTAAAAGCAACTATTATTGACGGATCTCAATGTCCAGACATAATTCCAGTTGTATCTTTAGTTGCAGCTTTAGGATCCGGGACTACAGAAGTAATAAACGCTGGAAGACTTAGAATTAAAGAATGTGATAGATTAGCAGCTGTAACTTCAGAACTTAATAAATTAGGTGCTAGGATTACAGAAAAAGAAGATGGATTAGTTATTGAAGGTGTTAAAGAACTTAAAGGCGGGGTTGAAGTTTGGAGTCATAAGGATCATAGAATTGCAATGACTATAGCTATAGCATCTACTAAGTGCACCGAGCCTATAATACTTAAGGATTATGAATGTGTTTCAAAATCTTATCCAGAGTTTTGGGATGACTTTAAAAATTTAGGAGGTGTATTTGATGAGTGGAATGTGGGGGAATAAATTAAAAGTTTCTATTTTCGGTGAATCTCATGGAGTAGGAATAGGAATTACAATAGATGGTCTTCCTTCTGGAATTGAAATTAATTTAGAGGAAGTTGCAAAGGAAATGGCAAGACGTGCACCAGGAAAAAGCAATTTATCTACTGCAAGAAAAGAAGCTGATGCACCAGAAATTTTAAGTGGTTTTTTTGAAGGAAAAACTACAGGTACTCCTCTTTGTGCAGTAATTAGAAATGCTGATATGCACTCTAAGGATTATGGTAAGCTTAAAGATTTAATGAGACCTGGCCATGCAGATTACCCAGGATCAATTAGGTATGGTGGATTTAATGATTATAGAGGCGGAGGACATTTTTCGGGAAGAATAACTGCGCCGCTAGTATTTGCAGGAGCTATTTGCAAGCAAGTATTAGAGAGAAAAGGAATCAGTATAGGAGCTCATGTTAAGAGTATTGGGAATATTGAAGATAAGAGTTTTTATGAGGTGGAATTAAATAATGAGCTTTTAGCGGAATTAAGAACAAAGGAATTACCACTTCTAATGCCAGAAAAAGAAGAAGACATGAGGAATACTATCCTTAAAGCAAAAAAAGAACAAGATTCTACAGGCGGTACTATTGAATGCACTGTTCTGGGTATAGATGCTGGAATTGGAAATCCATTTTTTGACTCAGTTGAATCTACTTTAGCCCACTTAATGTTTTCTGTTCCAGCAGTTAAGGGAATAGAATTTGGAAAAGGCTTTGAAATGAGTAAGCTTAGAGGTTCAGATTGCAATGATGAATACTACTATGATGGAGATAAGGTAAAGACGTACACAAATAATAACGGTGGGATTACAGGTGGAATTACTAATGGAATGCCAATACTTTTTAGAGTTGCAATGAAGCCAACACCATCAATTATAAAGAAGCAAAGAACAATAGATATTTCTGAAAAGAAAGAAACAGAACTTGTAATTGAAGGAAGACATGATCCTTGCATAGTACAAAGAGCTGTTCCAGTAATTGAAGCTGTAACGGCTATTGGAATACTCGATTTAGTACTTTAATAATTGAAGGAACAAATTTCTTTAAAATTTGAAAACGAAAATAGATTTTAGAAATCCTGCAAGGATTTCATCCTAAACTGTTAATTGTTAACTTTTAACTGTTAACTGACTAAAGTGAGGAGAAGTGTGAAATGTCAGAGATAGATGATTATAGAAGTAGAATTGATGAAATAGATAAAGAAATAACCAGGCTTTTTGAAGAAAGAATGAACACGGTAATTAACATTGGAAACTATAAAAAAGCTAATAATTTACCTATTTTCAATAGAGATAGAGAAGATGAAGTAATAGAAAAAAATGTAGGGTATCTAAAAAATAAGGACTACGAAGATGAAACTAGAAAGTTTTTTATATCATTAATGGAAGTAGCTAGAGAACTTCAAAGTAGAAAGATGATAGAAGCAGAAGAAGCCGAATACAAAAAAACTGTGGTGACTGAAGTAAAAATCATGAAAGAAGGTAAAGTTGGTTTCTTTGGTGCACAAGGCTCATTTTCCGAAGAGGCTATGCTGAAATATTTTGGACCTATAGAAAATGCAAGGTCTTATGCTGAATTCGAGGATATATTTATAGCTGTAAAAAATGATGAAATCAGATATGGAATTTTACCTATAGAAAATTCTTCAACTGGAGCTATTTCACAGGTATATGATCTTTTATATAAGTATGGCTTTTATATTGTTGGAGAAGAATGCATTAAAATAAATCAACATTTGATGGGTGTCAGTGGTACGACTTTAGATACTATTAAGGAAGTTTATTCTCATCCACAGCCTATTCAGCAAAGTACTGAATTTTTGAAAAATCATAGTAATTGGAAGCTCATTCCTTTTCATAGTACGGCTGCAAGTGCAAAACTTATAAGTGATTTAAATGATATCTCTAAGGCTGTCATTGCAAGTAATAGAGCAGCAAATATATATAATTTAGAGATAATTAAAGAAAACATAAATAATAAAAGCGACAATTCTACAAGATTTATAATCATATCAAAAGAGCTTGAATGGGATGAAAGCTGTGATAAAGTAAGTGTGGTATTCTCACTTGAGCACAAGGCGGGAACTTTATATAAATTATTAAGACATTTCGCAGAAAATAACATAAATATGATGAAAATCGAATCAAGACCAATGGAAAAGGGAGCATGGAAGTATTTCCTATATGTAGATTTTGAAGGCAATATTGAAAATGAACAAGTAAAGAAAGCATTAAAATTAATTGAACAAAGTAGTGCTTACTTTAAGTTAATTGGAGGATATAGGAAATCAGTTAACAGTTAGCAGTTAACAAGTAACAGTTAAGGAAGAAAAGCCAAAGGCTTTTCAAAAAATATATAAAAATCCCGAAGGGATTTTATCCACAACTGTAAACTGTGCACTGTAAACTGTAAACTAAAAAAGGGGGGGATTAATTTGGATTTTTACGGATTGATAGGAGAAAAATTATCTCATAGTCTTTCACCTAAAATTCACAATACGCTTTTCAAGGCTTTAGAAATAGAAGGGGCATATAAGCTTTTTGAAGTGGAAAAAGAAAATTTAAGTAAGCTTATGGATTCATTGAAGCTTCTCAAAATAAAGGGTGTTAATGTGACGATTCCTTACAAACAAGATGTAATGAAATATTTAGATTTTATTTCAGATGAAGCTAAAAAAATAGGGGCAGTAAATACTATTTACTTAAAGGATAATAAGCTATATGGTTATAATACTGATTACTTTGGATTTGGAACAATCTTGAATAATAATAATATTGCTGTGAAAGATAATATAGCTATGGTACTTGGAAATGGAGGGGCTGCTAAAGCTGTAATTAATTATCTTTTAGATAATGGCATTAAAAAGATTTATTTAGTATCAAGGAAAATTAAAGACAATTCATCTTATAATGATAAAAGAATTGAATATAAAACATATGAAGATATCTCAGATATAAAGGGAGATATTTTAATTAACACAACACCTTTAGGAATGTATCCTAATATTGATAATACTCCAGTAAATGAAGATGTTATTAGCAATTATGGATCATTAGTAGATATAATATATAATCCTAAAGAAACAAAGTTTCTAAAGATAGGAAGAACTTTGAATAAAAAAGTATGCGGTGGAATTGAAATGCTAGTGGGGCAGGCAATAAAAGCAGAAGAAATATGGCAGGGATATTCATTAGATGGCGAAGTAACTCAAGGTCTATATTCAATGTTTGAAAATGAATTTGAGTAGGTGTATATATGAAAAATAAAGTAGTATTTATAGGAATGCCTGGATGCGGAAAAAGCACAATTGGTAGATTGGTAAGTAAAGAATTAAATATTAAATTTATAGATATGGATAAGTATATAGAGGATATGACATCTAAAACCATACCCGAGCTTTTTGAACAAGGAGAAGATTATTTTAGAGATTTCGAATCTTTAGCTTGTAAAGAATTATCTAAAGAGAATAATATCATAATTTCTTCTGGCGGTGGAGTAGTAAAAAGAAAAGAAAACATAGATGCGTTAAGAGAGAATTCATTTATTATTTTTATTGATAGACCATTAGAAAATCTTTTAGAAGATATAGATGTATCTAAAAGGCCGTTACTTAAAGACGGTAGGGAGAAGTTAGTTAGGCTTTATGAAGAACGCTATGAATTGTATAGATTAGCAGCAGATGAAATAATAAAAAATGATGAAGGACTAAATGGCGCAATTAACAAAGTAAAAGAAGTTATTACATCTAATATAAACATAAATTAAGCTTGGAAGGAGGGAGTATTGATGAAGATTATGGTTATTAATGGACCGAATCTAAATATGGTTGGAGTTAGAGAAAAGGGTATTTATGGCACAAAATCTTTTGAAGATATATGTGAATATATTAAAGAAGAAGGTGAAAATAGAGGTCATGAAATAACATTATTCCAAAGTAATTGCGAAGGTGAAATAATAGATGAGCTTCAAAAAGCTTATTTCGAAAATTATGATGGAATAATAATAAATCCTGGAGCTTATACACATTATAGTTATGCAATTCACGATGCAATAAAAGGAATTAATATAGATACAGTTGAAGTACATTTATCAAATGTACATACAAGAGAAGAGTTTAGAACAAAATCTGTAACTGCACCAGCATGTATAGGGCAAATGTGCGGTTTTGGAGAGAATGGGTATATATTAGCTATGAAGGCATTAGAATTGAAAAATATGTCTAAATAGTTTATATTATATATAGATAAACAATGTGTAATTTATACTATGAATATAACTCGCCGAAATAAGGAGCATGCTTTTGCTCCGGTTTCTAGTTGAGATATATTTCAAGGTATAAATCTGTCCAATAGTTTGTTTATCTAAAAATGTAGGATAGAAGTATAGTAGTAAAAAGAAAAAATCAAAAATGAAAGTAGTACAGGAGGAAAATAAAATGATAATTATTATGAACCCAAAAGCAAGTGAAGAGGATGTAAGAAAGGTAAAGGCGGTAGTTGAGTCAAAAGGATTAGAAACTCATCTTTCTAAGGGAGACACATACTACATAGTAGGAGCTGTAGGAGATACATCTGTATTAGACCCTAAGAAATTACAAGTACTTAAAGGTGTAGATAGAGTAATGAAGGTTCAAGAACCTTTTAAGAAGGCTAATAGAATATTTAAGCCAGAAGATACTGTAGTTAACGTTGAAGGATCAATAATTGGCGGCGGAAAGCTTGGAATAATGGCAGGACCATGTTCAGTAGAAAGCGAAGAGCAAATTATTGAAGTTGCCAAAAGAGTAAAGGCAGCTGGAGCTAACTTTTTAAGAGGAGGAGCATTTAAGCCAAGAACTTCACCTTACAGTTTCCAGGGATTAGAGCTTGAAGGTTTAAAACTTTTAAAGATTGCAAAACAAGAAACAGGACTTCCTATAGTAACTGAACTTATGTCTACAGATTACTTAGATACCTTTGTTGAAGAAGTAGATATGATTCAAATCGGTGCTAGAAACATGCAAAACTTTGATTTATTAAAACAAATTGGAAAGACTAAAACTCCAATATTATTAAAAAGAGGGTTATCTGCAACTATAGAAGAATGGCTTATGTCAGCAGAATACATTATGGCTGGTGGAAATGAAAATGTAATTCTTTGTGAAAGAGGAGTACGAACTTTCGAAACAATTACAAGAAATACATTAGATTTACAAGCAGTTCCGGTAATAAAGAGATTATCACACTTACCTATAATTGTTGATCCAAGCCATGCTGGAGGATATGCATACTTAGTAGAACCAATGGCTAAGGCTGCAATTATGTCAGGAGCAGATGGACTTATGATAGAAGTACATAATGATCCTGAAAACGCGTTAAGTGATGGGCAACAATCACTTACGCCAGATCAATTTGATGTATTAATGAATAAGGTTAAGGCGGTAGCTAAGATCGAAGATAAAGAGATTTAAATCTTTCTATATGTTTTAATAAAGGAGCTATTAATATGAGAATAGTAGTTGTAGGTCTTGGAGTAATTGGGGGATCATTTACTATGGCTTTAAAAGAAGCAGGGTATGATGATGTTTATGGAATAGATATTAATGAAGAGTCTCTAGAGAAAGCTAAAAAACTTGGATTAATAAAAGATGGCTTTACGAATGGTCAGGAAATAATTAAAAGCGCAGATTTTATAATCATTTCTCTGTATCCTAGGTTAGTTAAGCAATTTATAGTAGATAATAAAGATAATTTTAAAGATGGTGCTATAATAACAGATGCTACTGGAATTAAAAAAATGTTTATTGAAGATATTGTGAATATATTACCAGAAAATATTGATTTCGTATTTGGTCATCCAATGGCGGGAAGAGAAAAAAAGGGAATAGATTTTGCAAGTAGTCAAGTTTTCAAAAATGCAAATTATATAATAACACCGGTAGTTAGAAATAAAGAAGAAAATTTAAAAATGATAGAAGACTTAGCTTATAAAATTGGGTTTAAAAGAGTTAGAAGAATAACTCCTGAACATCATGATGAAATGATAGGTTATACAAGCCAGCTTCCACATTCTTTAGCTGTTGCTTTAATGAATAGCGATGTGGAAGGAAGGGAAACAGGCAGCTTTATTGGAGATAGTTATAGAGATTTAACGAGAATAGCTAATATTAATGAAGATCTTTGGAGTGAGCTTTTCCTGGGAAATAAAGATAATTTGTTAAAGAGCATAGAAGATTTTGAAACTGAGTTGGATAAAATAAAACACGCTATAGAAAATGACGATACAGAAGCATTAAAAGAATTATTTATTAAGTCTACAAAAAGAAGAGAAAAATTACAGTAGAAGAGAAAAGAGAATTTATTATTATGAGAAGATAATAAATTCTCTTTTTTATTTTTTATTGGTTAGTTAGTAGTGGATGCGGCAATGTAGTGCTAAATGGTATCTTAATTAAAACATTTGACTGTAACAATGCAGATGGAATTGATTTTGATTCTAAAGGATTAATTGTAATGAATAGTGTTTTTGATACAGGCGATGATGATGTAAACTTCACAGCCGGAAAAGGAGCAGATGCTGAAAAAAATCGTAGTCCTGTAACTGATGTGTGGACATTTGATAATTACTTTGGTCGCGGACATGGTGCGATTGTAGCAGAAAGTAATACAGCAGCATGGATAGAGAATATATTAGCAGAAGATAATATCATGAATGGAACGGCTTCAGGTCTGCGCTGTAAAACAGCTCCAGAAATTGGGGGAGGTGCGAAAAATATTATATTTAGGGACTCGGCCCTCAAAAATATAACAGATGGCGAGGGAGAACGATTTGTATTTACATCAAATTATTCTAATAGCACCGCAACAGGCACATTTAAGCCGGCATTGCATTTGCCACAATTTAAACATATATTTGTTTCAAATTGTAGTATTGACGGAGCCAAAGGTAATGCTATCTTTGTAATAGGATTAAAAAATTCCCCTCAGACTAACATACACTTTGAAAATGTATCATTTAAAAATACAAAGTCAGCTAAAATAGACTTTATGACAGATAGTACATTTAAAAATGTAATATTTGAGAATAGTATAAAGGAGCCATGGGATATAACAAACTCTGAAGGGCTTTCCTTTAGAAATTAGAGTTTTAATATTATATGTATTATATTTAGTAAAGAATAAGAAGAAAATTAAGTTTTTTTGAGAAAACTATGCATATATAAGGATAGTATTTCACTATTATATATGCATAGTTTATATTTTTAATAAGTACTAAGGCGTTTATAATAGCAATCGCATGGTAAAATTAATTTTCTATTGAGAAAACGTTTAAAATGGAGTATGATTATATAAAAAGTAAGGTCTTTTTAAAGTAAATATCATATTAATATTCAAAAAACTATGAATTTATTATTTTTAATCTTGTATGAATTAGAAAACAATGATATATTATATATATCATTAAGATTAACGTTAACCTAAAATATAAAATAATTTAAGAAGTTTATATTAACAATTAAGTTAATGAGGAGGCAGAATATGGCTGGTATTTCACTGAAAAATATAGAGAAAATTTATCCCGGAAATGTAACCGTTGTAAAGGGATTGAATTTAGAAATTAATGATGGAGAATTTGTTGTTCTTGTAGGTCCTTCGGGGTGTGGAAAGTCTACCACATTAAGAATGATTGCAGGCCTAGAGGATATAAGTGGTGGAGAATTATATATTGGAGATAGATTAGTTAATGAGGTATCGCCAAAAGATAGAGATATATCTATGGTATTCCAAAATTATGCGCTATATCCTCATATGACAGTATATAAAAATATTGGATTTGGCTTAAATTTGCGCAAATTTGATAAGAAACTTATAGATAAAAGAACTAGAGAAGTTGCGAAAATATTAGATATTGAACATTTACTCAATCGTAAGCCTAAGGAACTTTCAGGAGGTCAAAGGCAACGTGTAGCTTTAGGACGAGCTATGGTTCGCGAACCGTCTGTATTTCTTTTGGATGAACCTCTTTCCAATTTAGATGCAAAGCTTCGTGCAGAAATGAGAGGTGAGATAACAAAGCTTCATAGAAGATTAGGTATCACATTCGTATACGTTACTCATGACCAAATTGAGGCTATGACTATGGGGGATAGAATTGTAGTTATGAAGGACGGATACATACAACAAATGGATACACCAATGGCGTTATACGAAACGCCATGTAACCAGTTTGTTGCTGGATTTATTGGATCACCGCAAATGAATTTTATAGATTCTAAAATCGAAAAGAAAGACAATAAATATTATGTTAACTTTAATAATTATAGTATTTTAATTCCTAAATTTAAGGGAGAGAAAGAAATTTTTGAATCATATGTAGGAAAAAGTGTTGTGCTTGGAATAAGGCCGGAACATGTATATATCGAGAAAGAAGCATTAGAAAATCATAAGGATAGTGTAATTACTACTAAAGTAGTTCTTAATGAGTTAATGGGCGCAGAAGTATATTTACATGTTAATTGTGATGATAAAAAAATTACTTTACGTGCTTCAGCTAATACAACTTTAGAGACAGGAGAATCAATTAAGGTAGCTATTGATGAAGATAAAATTCATTTATTTGATAAAGAAACAGGAATAACCATTTGTAATTAATTTAATTTATAAGTAAAAGGAATGATTGTGGATATAATATAAACTAAAGAAATGAATATAGTAGATTAATATCAATTTACTCAAGTTAAAGTCATAATTTTGCAAAAGTTAATTAGTTTTTTAGTTAAAAAACTTAAAATAAATGATATAATATTAAGCGAAATTATGGCTTTAATCTATATAAAGTTAGTTGATAAAATTAAAAAATAGAGTTACTGGTTAATAAAAGTAGACAAATTATTTATTCATGGAGATGTATTATGAGATTTTTTTTATTCAATTATAATAAGGAAGGACCGGGAGTTTCTAAGGATGCACCTCCAAAAGAAGGATTAGCTTTATTTTGGGATGTATTTGCACGTGAATTTACATCACTTATTAAATTAAATCTGATTTTTATAGTCGGCTGTATTCCTATTATTACGATAGGCCCTGCTATTGGCGCTATGACATCTGTTACAATGAAGATGGTGCAAGATAAGCCTTCTGATTTATATTATGATTTTAAAGAGGCTTTTAAGAAGAATTGGAAATCATCTTTTCTTATTTGGATCTTATCAATCATATTATTAGCCCTGCTTGGGAAGGTGTTGGCATTTTGTATTGCAGCAGAAGCGTTAATTTATAATATAATAATTTCAATTTTGATTATAGTAGGTACACTAATAGGTATTTGGTTGATATACATATACCCAATGAGCGTAAGCATTGATTTGCCCCTAAGGACGATAATTAGGAATTCGTTCTTATTAAGCCTTGCATATATTAAATACTCGTTTCTAACATTAATATTATGCATGGCATTAATTGAAGCAAGTATTATATTTCTTCCATTCACTATACCAATTATATTTTTTTGTACATTTTCATTTGTGAGTTTTTTAAGCAGTTTTTGTGCTTGGCATGGAATAAAGAAGCATATAATAACGGTTTCAAATAATAAAAATGGAAGCGATATGACATGACATATATCTAAAAAAATATGATATTTTTTGTAAAAAACATATCAAAAATTATTGACAACGATTTAATAAAGAGATATACTAAAGATGGTTAAACGTTAACTTAAAATTTAAGAAGAGGGGTATGAAAAATGAAAATACGTAGACAGTTAGCATTATTACTAGCAAGTGCAGTAGCTATTGGATCATTAACTGGTTGTGGTAGCAGCAGCACTAGTACATCAGGAAAAAGCGATGGAAAATCAGGTGGGACTATTACAGTTTTAACACATAGAACAGATATGGATGATGTATTCAAGAAATATAAAGCAGAATTTGAATCACAACATCCTGGAGTAACAGTTAATTTTGAAGCATTAAATGATTACCAAAATACAATGAATACTAGAATGGGAACAGAAGACTATGGTGACGTTTTAATGCTTCCTGCAAACATAACTAAAAATCAATATAAAGATTATTATGAGCCAATGGGAACTAGAGATGAACTTAAAGGCAAATATGATTTCCTTGATAATGCAGATGTAGATGGAACTGTTTATGGATTAGCAACTGGAGCTAACGCTAATGGTTTTCTTTACAATGAAAAGGTTTTTAAAGAAGCTGGAATTACAAAAACTCCAACAACACCAGAAGAATTTATGGCTGATTTAAAAGCTATAAAAGAAAAGACATCTGCAATTCCTTTATATACTAACTATAAAGATGACTGGGCATTAACTAACTGGACAGCAGCACAACTAGTTAACGCATCAGGTGATGTAGATTATCCAAATAAAATGATTTATGACAAAAATATATTTGGACAAGGGCAACCTCTTTATACAACATTAAAGATGTTAAATGATGCTGTTGCTAATAAATTAGTTGAACAAGATCCTATGACAACAGACTGGGAAACTTCAAAGCAAATGATGGCTGATGGTAAAATAGGTATAATGGCTTTAGGATCATGGGCAGTAGGTCAAATGAAGGCTAAATCTAAAACACCTGAAGATATCAAATTTATGGCAGCGCCTATATCACACGATGGAAAACAAATTATGCAAATTGCACCAGATTATATGATGGGCGTAAATGTTCATAGCAAAAATAAAGATATTGCTAAAGAATTTGTAAAATACTTCGTAGAAAAATATCCAAACGATTCCGACATGGTTTCTTCTCTTGTAGGAGCAAAATTACCAGACTTCTTAGCAGGAGCAGGTGCAACATTAGTTCAACAAAAAGCTGGTACTACACAAATGGCTACTGATTTAGATAAAGTACAAAAAGAATCATTAATTAACCTTAATGATAGTAAATGGGTTAAGACTGTTATAGAAATCGGATTAGGTAACGGTAAGCAAAGTTTTGATGATTATATGGCTTCATTAAATAAGAGTTGGGCTACTGGAGTAGGCTCTATAGGTAAATAGTTTTATGTAATTGTTTGATTGTTAAAAGGCGATATTAATTGTGTATAGATATCGCCTTTTCAAATTAAGAGTAAAGGAGTGTTAATATGATAACAAATGCTGAAACAAATACACAAGTAGCAGCTGGCACTAATAATTCAAAGAATAAACTTAGTTTCTCTTCCTTACCTTACAATAAACAGAAGATTATAATTTCAGTTTTATTTCTAATGGTACCAGTAACTTTATTGATTGTATTTACCTATTTACCAGCAATAGCGATGGCAGGATATAGCTTCACTGACTGGGATGGTATTACTAAAACTAAAGATTTTGTAGGTCTAAAAAATTATAAGCTTATAATGAGTGACGTAAAATATTTCACACCATTATTTGTGAGTTTTTACTACTTCGTTGCATCCTTTATTCAAATTGGATTAGGTATTATAATCGCATATCTAGTTTCTTTTGGATGTAAATTCTCAAATTTATTTAAAGGGGTATATTTCTTCCCGTCATTAATAAATAGTGTTGCTATAAGTTTTGTATTCGTATTTTTCTTCCAACCTGATAGTACTTTAGATACTGTACTAAAAATGCTTGGATTAGGAGGATTTATACACTACTGGTTACAAGATCAAGGCATCATTAATATATCATTAGCTTTTGTTTCAGTATGGAGATACATTGGATATAATATTGTAATGTTCTCAGCTGCAATGGCTTCTATTTCATCAGACATTTTAGAAGCTGCTAGAGTTGATGGAGCTAATAAATTACAACAATTAAGATATATAATAATACCAGGTATTTCAACCATTCTAGGATTACAATTATTCTTATCTCTTACTGGAGCATTATCTGCATTTGAAACACCATATATTATGACTGGTGGCGGAAATGGAAGTATGACTTTCATAATTCAAACTGTACAATATGCATTCCAAAATCATAGAGTTGGACTTGCTTCAGCAATGGCAATGGTATTATTGGCAATGTGTATAATTATCACTAGCATACAAAATGCAGTTATGAAAAAGAAAGGAATGTAAGCGTATGAAAGCAAAAAAAATGAGCGGAAAAGAACTAGTTTATGAAGTAATTAAATACGCTGTCTTAATATTTTTTGTACTAGTATTTATCATTCCTCTTTTAAGTGTATTTTTTACAGCCTTTAAGACAGGAGCTGAATATACTACAACAAGTCCATTAGCATTACCGAAGTCTTTTATGAATCTTGATAATTTTAAACAAGTATTTGATAAAGGAAATATGATTAATGGTTTTAAGAATACATTAATTGTGTTAGTATTCTCACTAATAGGTTCTATACTTACTGGATCTATGGCTGCATATATATTTAGCAGATTTAAGACAAAATTCAGTAAATTTATAAATGGATTATTCTTGGTTGCAGTAATGATTCCAGGAATAGCAACACAAGTTGCAACATTCCAAATAGTACATGCATTAGGTTTATTCAATACTAGATTAGCACCAATTATTTTATATTGTGGTACAGATATAATGACTATATATATTTTCCTACAATTCTTAGAGAATATTTCAGTTTCGTTAGATGAATCTGCAATCATTGATGGTGCAAATTATTTTCAAATTTATTATAAAATTATTCTTCCGTTACTCTCTCCAGCAATTGTAACAGTTATGATTACAAAAGGTGTTGGTGTTTATAACGATTTTTATACTCCATTTTTATATACGCCAAATTCAGACTTATTAACGCTTTCAACAACATTATTTAAGTTTAAAGGGCCGTTTGGTGCTCATTGGGAAATAATATGTGCTGGTATAGTTCTTATTATGATTCCAACCTTCGTTGTATTTACTACATTGCAAAAGCATATTTATAGCGGATTAGTATCAGGGTCGGTAAAAGAGTAATTAAAAACTATCGTAATAAGATTGACAATATTTAAAACTAAATTAATTAATTTAGCATTAATAATAAAAATATGCAGTAAGAAATATTATAGAATTATATATTTTATTAGATATTTCTTTGGAAAGGTGAATTTATATGAGTAAAATTTTAGGTGCAAACTTACCCAACATTCCATGGCAAGAAAAGCCAGCTAATTTTAATGGGCCAATATGGAGACATACTGAAAACCCAGTTATAGGGAGAAATCCTGTAGAAGGGGTAGCAAGAATATTTAATAGTGCAGTTATGCCTTATGGAGATGAATTTATAGGAGTATTTCGTGGTGAAACTATAAATGGAAGACCACATATTTATTTAGGACATAGTAAGGATGCTATTAATTGGGAATTTGAAAAAGAAAAAATAAAATTTGTGGATGAAGATGGTAAAGATTATCAACCACTTTATGCATACGATCCAAGATTATTAAAAATTGAAGACACATATTATATAATTTGGTGTGGGGATTTTGACGGGGCTGCAATTGGATTGGCTAAGACAACAGATTTTAAAACATTTACAAGATTAGAAAATCCATTCCTGCCATTTAACCGTAATGGAGTTCTGTTCCCTAAGAAAATTGATGGGAAATTCCTTATGCTATCTAGACCTAGTGATAATGGACATACTCCATTTGGAGATGTTTTCTTAAGTAAAAGTCCTGATTTAAAATATTGGGGTGAACATAGAATAGTAATGCAAAAAGGTGGATCTGGATGGTGGCAATCAATAAAGATTGGCTGTGGACCTGCACCAATTGAAACTGATGAAGGATGGTTAATGTTCTATCATGGTGTTACAGGAACTTGTAATGGTCTTGTTTATTCTATGAGTGCTGCAATCTTAGATAAAGATTGTCCATCAAAAGTATTGTATAGAGCGGGTAGTATAATGTTAACACCAGAAGAATGGTATGAAGAACGTGGATTTGTGGCAAATGTTATTTTTCCATGTGCAGCATTAACTGATGCTGAAACAGGTAGAATTGCTATCTATTATGGTGCTGCAGATACTTATGTAGGCTTAGCATATACTACAATTGATGAAACTGTAAAGTTTATAAAAGAACATAATGAACTTGGAGCTATAGATAGCGAAGAGGGAAGACTATAGTATATTAATGTATGTTAGCTAATCGTTAACCTTAATATATAAAAGTTTGATATAATAAAGGCAAATTTATTAAGCTGTATTTTAGCTAAAATTTCAAACTCTTTTGAGGTATAATTTATAGCAAAATACGGCTTTTTATTATATAATTATTAATAGAGATGTAATATTATGCAATGAAAATAGTTATTTTTTAAATTATAGTTGTTTAAACTTACAAATTTCAAACGATAAGCTTAGTTTAATCTAAATATTAATGCATTCTAGTAACATATTGTGTTATTATAATTATTGAACTTAAACATAGCATCTATCATTGATTTACGTATAACAAGAAGGGAATGAATAATATGGCAAAAGCAATTAAACTTGCTGATATTGCTGAAGTTTTAAACGTAAGTAAAGTAACAGTTTCTAAAGCTCTTTCTGATAAAGAGGGAGTAAGTGATGAACTAAGAGATAAGATAAAGAAAGTAGCAGCTGAAATGGGATATCGTCAAAATTCCATAGCGAGGTCTTTACGAGATGGCTATACTTATAATATAGGGGTATTAATTCCCGAAGGTTATGTTGAAATGTATCATTCCTTTTATTGGGAATTGTATCAAAACGTACTAAATGCACTAACAAAAAAATCATATTACGGAATTATGGAAATTATAAGCAAAGATGATGAAAATAATAGAGTGATCCCGAGGATGATACAAGATAGTAAAATAGATGGAATAATTGTTATGGGAGAGTTAAGGAAAGAGTATATCGAATATCTTAACAATCTTGGAGATGTTCCTTTAGTATTGCTAGATACATATGATAAGCATAGCGACTATGACACAGTGACTTCTGACAATTATTATGGAATGTATTTATTAACAGATTATTTAATTGAGATGGGGCATAAAGATATTATTTTTGTAGGTAATCCCCATGCAACTAGTAGTATTCAAGACCGTTTTTTAGGTTTTGCTAAAGCTTTGCTTGAAAATAATATTGAATATTCGTCTAATATGTATATTGCAGATAGAGAAGTTGGTAAGAAGGAATTAAATTTTGATCTGCCAGAAAAAATGCCAAGCGCCTTTGCATGTAATTGCGATTCAGTAGCGTATCTGTTAATTAAAAAATTACAGGATAAAGGGTATCGTATACCAGAAGATGTTTCTGTAGTTGGATTTGATAATTATTTGATGACAGAGCTATCTGATTTAGGTATTACAACTTTTGAGGTGGATATGAAAACGATGGCTGAAACGGCTGTAGAAGCTATAGTCAAAAAAATATACAAAGTTGACTACAAGCCAGCACGAAGAGTTGTAAGTGGAAAAATTGTAATAAAAGATACTGTTAAAAATTTAAAAAAGAATTAACAAGATAGTTTTGATTAAACTATCTTGTTAATAGTTGATTTGGAAATTAATGTTGAGTTATTATAGTAATATAGTAGATAGATTTTTATAAAACTATCTACTATATTTTTACCTAAGATTTAAGTTTAAATCTATCTAGCATTATATTTAAAGTCTCAGCTTGAGCTGTTAGTTCTTCGCTAGATGCAGCACTTTCTTCAGCTATTGCTGAATTTGATTGAACAACATCAGATATTTTTAATATACCATCATGTACTTGATTTATAGAATTAGCTTGGTTTTTTGATTCATATGTAATATTAGATATTAATTCAGTCACATTATTTACGCTGTTTACAAGTTCTCCTAAGGTTTTAGCAGTATCATTAGCTAAGTTTCGGCCTCTATTTACTGCGTTAATAGAATCTCCAATTAATAATGATGTTTGTTTTGCTGCATCAGCACTTTGGAAGGAAAGTTTTCTTACCTCATCTGCTACGACAGAAAAACCTTTTCCGGCTTCGCCTGCTCTTGCAGCCTCTATTGCTGCATTTAATGCAAGCAAATTTGTTTCAGTTGCTATGTCAGTAATTGCTTTAATAATATTATTGATATCCTTAGAGGATTTCTCGATATCATCCATAGCACGTAACATTTCATTCATCTGAGAGTTACTATCCATAATACTTTTAACTAAATTCATAGTAATTAAATTAGTATTATCTGCATTTACAACAGTATTGCGGACTTGAGCGTTAATTCTATTTATTGAAACAGATAAGCCTTCAATTGAAGCAGCTTGTTCTGTTGCACCCTCAGATATAACTTGAGAGGTACTGGCAACCTGACTAGCTCCACTGTTAACTTGGTAAGTTGCTTCTTTAATCTCTAGAAATATGTTACTTAAAGATTGTACAATATCATCCAATGAATCTTTTATTTCCACAAAATTGCCTTTATAATCTTCTTTTGTATAAATATCAAAATTACCTTGAGAAATGCTGCTTAAAACTGTAGAAATTTCAGTAATATAATTTTTTAAGGTATTAATCATTAAAGAAAATGAAGATGCTAATTCTCCAATTTCATCATTTGAATTGATATGTATAGAAACATCCAAATTACCATTTGCCATTTTTTCTGCCACGTTTTTCATATTATCAATAGGGTTACTTATTAATTTAGTAATATATTTAGTTAGAGATAAACTAAGTATAAGTGAAAAAATTATGCTAAGAATAACAATTCCCATACTAACATATTTAAATATAGTTAACTTATTAGATAATGCATTACAAGTGTCTATTTTAGTTTGTAATAATAATTGAATATCATCATTAATTTGGTCTATTAAAGATGTACCATCTGTTCTAAAGACATTTAAGCCTTCATCTTTGAAATTAGCCATCCCCTTTGCAACTACAATATCTCTTACTTGCTTATATTTTACAAGATTAACTTTTATTCTATTCAGTATTTCTTTTTCTTCAGGAGTTGTTGGATATACTGATACTGTCTTTATTAAATCATCTATGTTAGATAAAGAACTAACAAGGGATTTCTTAGCAGCCATTTGTTCGTTTGAATCATTTAAAAATAAAATATCTCTTACTAATGAATTTGACTTCTCTATTTCAATACCAAGTTTTCCTATATCACCTTGAGAAAAACCATAATTTATTAATGCATTGTTATAATTGCTAGTTATGCTTTGTAAAAATGTTAATCCTGCTAACCCTGATATAATTCCAATAAATGATATAAGCATAAGGGAGTAATATAATTTTTTTCTTATTGGTAAATTTTTAAAGTCATCATTTATTTTACTTATGTTTAGCTTTTTTATATTTTCCGGATTTGTTTTTTTTCTCTTGAATAAATCTATTTTTTTTGCTCTCATTATGTGCTGTCACTCCTTATTTTTTCAATGTACTATGCAATTTTTTATGGTGTCAAATCCTAAAGTAATAATTATAATAAAAATAGTTATTAAGTTAAAAAAGAGTTATCGATTACTTTAATAATAAAATAATACCACATTTATGCAAATGATTACAAGAGTATCTTTGAAAATGTAATAGCATTAATAAAAAATAGTATAGATATTGCATTTTTAAGATATGATCTTTAAATATGCTATGGGGTTTCAGCAGGAATGGTATTTTAATTTAAGTTAGGATAATACTATTATGTTAAACAGTTATTCTTAAATTTATTTCTAAATTCAGAAGGCTTATAACCAGTATTTTTTTTGAATATATTTATAAAATAGCTTAGATTATTGAATCCAACATCCATTGAAATTTCTAATACTTTATTATTGCTATTTAAAAGGAGGTCTTGAGCCTTTGTTATTCTGTAATAATTAAGATAATCAATAGGCGTCTTAAAGGTAAAGGATTTAAAGGTTCTACAGAAATGTCCTTCGCTCATGTTAAGTTCAGATGAAAGTTGTCTTATTGTAAGTGGTTTATTATAATTTACATGAATATAGTTGAGTATATGTTTAAAATTATCTATTTTGCTAGAAGTACTAGAATTTATAGATTTGTTAGTATTTTTATATGTGACCATAAGCATAATTTTTGAAAAGATCATATATAAATAGGATTTAGCCGTTAACTCATAGTTACATTCTTTTGTACTAAGTGTGGATGCTAACTCAAATAAAAAAGTTCTTATGGCAATCTCGGCATCATTGGCGCATTTTAAGTGATGAGGTAAATTTAATTGATTATTTATTAATGGATTAATAAATTTGATTTGAATTGCATCACTACTTTTGCTGCTTAACATATCGCTATTGAAAACTAATGATTTACAAATGCATGGATTATTAGAATTCAAGCTATAAGCAGAATGAAGCTCACCAGCACTTATAATAATAATCTCACCCTCACTTACTTCATAGGAAGAGTTTTCTATTTGGAATATTGCTCTTCCTGAGCTTACTAAAATAAATTCAATTTCATCATGCCAGTGGCAATTAAGCATGCTTGATTTATCCCCGATTTCCATATTAGAAAAATATAATGGGAACATAGAGTCTCCAGAATTGGTAGTTTCTTTTAAAATATTCTTATTCATAAGGAAATACCTCGCTATAAAAATTCTATTAACATCAAAATAGTGTTATTATTTGCTTAAATAATGCAAGTTTTTGTTTTTTAAAATCATTATACTAACATTATAAGAATTATTCAAATATTAATTAAAACGATTAAGTTACAATTTAGCTAAATAAGTATAAATTTTAAAAGGGAGGAATACACTTGGAATTTAAAATGACAAAAGAGATGTTTAAACATTCATTAGTAAATAAAGGTGATATAAATAGAATATTAAAGTTAATTGAGAAAGCTAAAAGAGGAGAGGATTTAACTATAGCATTTTTAGGTGGATCTATAACTCAAGGTTGTAATTCAACAGTTCCAGAAAAATGCTATGTTGAATTAACATATACTTGGTTTAAAGAAAAATTCAATAATGTAAATGTAAGACATATAAATGCAGGAGTAGGAGCAACAGGATCTTTAATAGGAGTCCACAGAGCAGAAAAGCAGGTAATAAGCCAAAATCCTGATTTGGTTTTTGTTGATGCTGCAGTAAACGATGACGAAGATTATTCATGCAAGGTTGCCTATGAGAGTTTAATTAGAAGATTATTGGCTAGTGAAAGCAAGCCGGCAGTAATAGAAATATTTATGACTATGGATACAGGATTTAATGTTCAGGAGCAGCAAATAGAAATAGGTAAGAAATATAATGTACCAATGATAAGTTTTAGAGATGCACTTAAGTGTAAAGTTGATAAAAATGAAATGAAATTTGCTGATGTCCTAACTGATGAAGTACATCCAAATGATGATGGTCATTATATAATATCCGAACTATTAATTAACTTTATAAATAATATTTATGAGAATGATTATAAAGAAGGAGAAGAAATAGAAATCATAGATAATGTTTTAGGCACACCATGTGTATTTGAAGATAGGTATTTAAATGGAACAATAATGAATAACTCTACAATCAATCCTAAAGAAATAATGGGATTTGCTAATTATGATGAAGGGTTCCAAGTATTCCTAAATGGGTGGAAATATGATGGTGAAGATGAGAAAGGTGGAAGATTAGTTTTTGAATTAGAAGCAAGAAACATTATTTTGCTATTTAAAAAGAGTATCTTAGTAAATTCGGGTAAAATCAGTATAAAAGTGAATGATAAAGAGACAGTGTTTATAGATACTTATTTTAAAGATGGCTGGGGAGATTATTCTGCTACAGAGATTTTAGAATTAAGTAATGAAATCAAGAAATACAGAATAGAGATAGATGTAGTTAAAGAAAACATAGCAAAAGAAATAACGATTTTAGGAATTTTAGTATCATAAAAGTCTACGGAAGGTATCACAAATATTTGTATAGATAGTTGTGATACCTTTTTTTATACAATTTCATATCAGCACACAATTATTTATAAAATAGATTTATTCAATTTTTAAGCAATTGTATTATATTAGATAAAAAATGAAATTGATATAGTATATGTAAGTAAAAACATAGTGAAAAATATAGACAACACATTTTAGTTTATTCTACAAACTTTTAAAAGTGGAGGGTTATATGAAATTGGAAGAATTATCAAAGATTAGATTAGGGGATATGGCAGCTATCTACTATATAGACAGGCAAAGCGAAAGAGTAGGAATGACATTGGTGCCACTGGGAATGGAAAATAATATTACAACAAATAAAGATTATAATTTTGGTGTAGATTCTTTGGTTCAGCTAAAATTAATTGGCGATGCTTATCCGGGGGTATACTCTGGCGGAACAACCTTACGTAATAGTGAATCTACACAAAGGCTCAAATTTTTAAGTCAAGATGTAATAAATTGCAATAAAGATAATTGCAAAAAAATAATAACTATATTAAAAGATGATAGAAATTATATTACTAAGCATGTAGTAACTTGGTTTGAAGGGGAAGCATCTATTGAAGTATATACAGAATTTATAAATAACTCTGAAGAATCAGTAATCCTTGAAATGATTTCAAGTTTTTCTCTTGGAAATATTACACCATTTATTGAAGGTGATGCTTATAATCAAGTGGTGTTACATAGGTTAAGAAGCAGATGGAGTAATGAAGGAAGATTGGAGACTGCAACTTTAGAAGATTTGCAGCTGGAACCATCATGGACAAAATTCCATGTTAATAGTGAGAGGTTTGGACAAGTTGGGTCTTTACCTGTAAAGAGATTTTTCCCATTTGCAGCTTTAGAAGACATAACCAATAATGTACTTTGGGGCGCTCAGCTGGCTATTTCATCTTCTTGGCAAATGGAAGTTTATCGTAGAGATGATGGGATAAATTTATCAGGTGGAATTGCCGATAGAGAATTTGGCCACTGGATGAAGAAGGTGAAACCAAGTGGAAGCTTTGTAACTCCAATTGCCATAGTTACTGTATGTAAAGGCGGAGGGATTGATAATGTATCACAAAGACTAACAAAAGCAGGAGACAAATATGTTAATGAAGGGCCAGAATGCGAACAAACTCTTCCGATACTTTTTAACGAATATTGCACTACATGGGGATGCCCTTCTCATGAGAATATAGCAGAAATAGTAAAGAATCTTAAAGGAAAGGGCATAGAATATTTCGTGATAGATGCAGGATGGTTTAAGCCAGAAGGTGAAACGTGGGATTCAAGCATGGGGGATTATGAAATATCTAAGGAATTATTTCCAGATGGATTAGATAAAACAGTTTTAGCAATTCGTGAAGCTGGGATGAAGCCAGGAATATGGTTTGAAATTGAAAACGTTGCGAGAGCTTCAAAGGTATATAATTTGGAAGAGCACTTATTAAAGAGAGATGGTCAAGTACTTTCTACTGAAGGCAGACGTTTTTGGGATATGAGAGATCCGTGGGTACAAGAGTATTTATCAGAAAAGGTAATTAAACTTCTTAAAGATTACGGATTTGAGTATATGAAGATAGATTACAATGATACTATGGGCATTGGCTGTGATAGAAGTGATTCTCTAGGAGAAGGTTTAAGAGAAAATATTGAAGCAGCAAAGTTATTTATTCAAAAGGTAAAAGATGAGGTGCCAAACATTGTTATAGAAAACTGTGCATCTGGAGGTCATAGATTAGAACCGAGCATGATGAGACTTATGAGTATGGCATCTTTCTCAGATGCTCATGAGTGTGAAGAAATGCCAGCACTTGCAGCAAATCTTCATAGAGCCATACTTCCAAGACAAAGTCAAATTTGGGCAGTAATTCGTAAAAGTGATAGTCTAAAACGCATTTGCTACTCTATTGTAAATACATTTTTAGGACGTATGTGTTTTTCTGGAAATGTTACAGAACTTACTAAGGAACAATGGAATCAAATTGAGAGAGGAATGGATTTTTATAGAAAGATATCTCCTATTATTAAAGAAGGTTTTTCCCATAGATTTGGACCGCATTTAACCAGTTATAGACATCCAGAAGGCTGGCAGGGTCTTATAAGAATAGGAAATAACGGAGAAGCTTATGTAACGATTCATACATTTAATGGTCAATTACCGGAATATATTGAAATAGCTTTACCAGAAGGATGTCCGCATAATATAAAGGAAATTTATAGTGATATAACTGATGATATTATAATTGAAAATAGAACATTAAAATATAAAACAACAGATAACATGAAAGCAGTAGCTATTTTTCTAAAATAAGAAATAACTATATTTAAAATTGAAGCAGATTAAGGAGAATTTATATGCCAATTAGATTTGATGAAAAAAGTAAAATATTACATTTATTTAATGAGAAAACAAGTTATGTAATGCAAATATTAGATGCTGGATATTTAGCTCATAGATATTATGGGAAAAGAGTTAGAAATTATGAGTTAATTAACCCATCGAAGATTGAAGAAACTAATTTAGATGTAATACCACAAGAATTTTCAGCTTTTGGTACAGGAGATTTTAGGACTCCAACCTTTGAGATAGTCCTAGAAAATGGCTCTAGTACAAGTGAATTAAAATATGTAAAACATGAAGTTATACCGGGGAAAAGTAAAATGAGTTCATTACCTGCAACTTATGTAAATAGTGATGATGAAGCCGAAACTTTAGAAGTTACTTTGTGTGACGATATAATAGGGCTTACCCTTATTTTATCTTACACTATATATAGCAATTATAATGTAATAACAAGGAATGTAAAATTTTTAAATAATAATTCAAATGGAGAAAAGATAAATATACAAAAAGCATTAAGCTTTAGTATTGATTTTGAGCATTCTAATTTTGATTTACTACAATTGTCGGGGGCGTGGTGCCGTGAAAAGCATATTTATAAGAGAGCGTTAGTACCAGGAATTCAATCTATTGATAGTAAAAAAGGCATAAGTAGTCATCAGCAAAATCCATTTGTTGCTCTTTTAGCAAAAAATGTAGATGAAGATTATGGTGAGGTGTATGGTTTTAACTTAGTATATAGCGGTAACTTTTTAGCAGAAGTAGAAGTTGACCAATTTAGCAATACAAGAGTTCAAATGGGAATAAATCCATTTGATTTTAACTGGGAATTAAATGCTGGTGAAGTATTTGAAACACCAGAAGTTGTTATGGTATATACTGATTTAGGCTTAGGTGACATGTCCAGAACTTATCATAAGCTATATAGGGATAGATTATGCCGAGGCAAATATCAATTTGAAGAAAGACCAATACTTATCAACAATTGGGAGGCTACCTATTTTGACTTTACTGCTGACAAGATTGAAGAAATTGCTACGGCAGGGAAAGAACTTAGAATGGAGTTGTTTGTATTAGATGATGGATGGTTTGGGAAGAGAGACTCAGATAACTGTTCTTTAGGTGACTGGGTAGTAGATAAGAGAAAATTACCAGACGGGTTAGACACTCTTGTAAATAAAATTACTGATAAAGGAATCCGTTTTGGATTATGGTTTGAACCGGAAATGGTATCGCCTGATAGCGATTTATATCGTGCCCATCCAGATTGGTGTATTCATGTACCAAATAGAGAACCAAAACAATCAAGAGCTCAAAGAACTCAATTAGTTCTTGACCTAAGCAGAGAAGATGTATGTAACGAAATAATAAGAATGCTTTCTGATATATTGGAAAGTGCACCTATATCTTATGTTAAGTGGGATATGAATAGGGGAATATCTGACTTAGGGTCAGCTATGCTTCCTAGTAACAAGCAAAGGGAAATATCTCATAGATATATACTAGGGCTTTATTATATTCTTGAAACTATAACAAGTAAATTCCCAGAAGTATTATTTGAAAGCTGTGCTTCTGGAGGCGGAAGATTTGATCCGGGAATGCTATATTATATGCCGCAAACTTGGACTAGCGATGATACAGATGCCATAGAAAGATTGAAAATTCAATATGGAACAAGTTTAGTATATCCAGCAAGTTCAATGGGATCTCATATATCAGCCTGCCCTAATCACCAAGTTGGAAGGACAACAAGTTTAGAAACTAGAGGGAATGTAGCTATGTCTGGGAATTTTGGATATGAACTTGATTTGACAAAATTCACAGATGAAGAGAAGGAGATTGTTAAAGCTCAAGTAGCTCATTACAAAGAGATACGTCATATTATACAATATGGGGAGTTTTACAGAATTTTAAGTCCATTTGAAGGAAGTGAAACTTCGTGGATTTATGTGACAGAAGATAAAACTGAAGCAGTAGTTTTCTACTTTAAAAGTTTAGAAGTACCTAATATGTTTCCTAAGAAAATAAGACTTAAGGGACTAAACTCTAACTATATTTATGCAGTTGAAGGCACTGATATTGTAGCAGGCGGAGATGAATTAATGTATTCAGGAATTGATACTGCTGGCATCTCAGGTGATTTCTCTTCTAAGTTGTGGACTCTAAAGGCTATAAAGTAAGGTTGAAAAGATAAATACGTATTAATTGAGGAGAAAGTATAGAATGAGTAATTTAATAGTAATAGATTCCACAGATATTAAACATATTAATGGTAGAATAAATCGTGAAATTGAAGGATATAGTAATTCAGGATATTTAACTGCTTTAACAGGCGATGATGATTATGTTATCGCAGAAGTAAATATAACTAATGATGGAATTTATAAAGTTGGAGTAAGATACGCCTTACCTTTAAAAGATAAATCAGCACCATCTGAATTAGTTGATGACTCAGAAGCATCAAAGCAAACATTTCATAGAATTTTTATTAATAATGAATGCTATGGAAGTATTGACTTTAATGTAAGTGACGTATTTACTATTAAAGAATTAGGATGCCTAAAATTAAAAAATGGTATTAATATCATTAAATTATTAAAGCAGAGTGGGTTTTTAAATATTGATAGTATAAATGTTACAGAAGAGGAAAATTATATTGAAAATAAACCTAATTTTGCATTAAGCAATAATAATGCCAGCAAAGAGTGTGTAGATTTAATGAGGCTTTTCTCAAAAATATATGGTAATGGAATATTAAGCGGTCAGCATTGTAACAAAGCTAGTGGAACGGACTTTGAATATACAGAAAGGATGACAGGAAAGACACCTGCTATATTGGGGTTTGATTTGTTAAGCTATTCGCTATCAACTGAAACTCCAGATAGTAATTTTGAATGTATAGATGAGTTGGCAAATAATAGAGGAAGTATAGAAACAGCTTTAATATGGGGAAAGGATACTGATGCAATTATTACATTATGCTGGCATTGGTTTTCCCCAATGCATGGCAGAGGAAAAAGTTTTTATACAGAAAATACTAACTTTAATTTAGAAAAAGCTCTAATTGAAGGTACTGAAGAAAATATTAGTATGTTAAGAGATCTTGATATAATAGCTGAACAGCTAAAGAAATTCAGAGATAATAACATTCCAGTTTTATGGAGACCACTGCATGAAGCTTCTGGCGGCTGGTTCTGGTGGGGGGCGAAAGGTCCACAAGCATATATAAGATTATATAGATTGATGTATGATAGATATGTAAATTACCATGAATTAAATAATTTAATTTGGGTATGGAATTCACCAGATCCAGAATGGTATCCAGGAGATGATGTAGTAGATATTAATAGCAAGGATTACTATGCTCCTCTTGAAAATCATGGACCGTTAACAATTGAATTCTTAAAGACAGCGGCTATTCCAAAGGAGGCTAAGCCAGTAGCATTAAGTGAAAATGGACCAATTCCAGATCCTAAAATACTCAAGGAAACAGGAACACCTTGGTTGTGGTTTATGACATGGAATAATTTTGTTAAAGAGTTAGAGTGGAATACAAAAGAGGAGTTAATGCAGTTCTATAATGATGAATATGTTATAAACTTAGAAGATTTAGCTCAACTGAAAGCTAGCTTGTAGAAAGTTCAATTTATATATATGCAAGGTTTAACATTTACTAAGTCTTTATGTAGATATCTTCACCAGAAATAATAAATATTCTTATGCAGAAGGCATTTAAAAATGAGC
>NZ_AUUU01000224.1 GCF_002760435.1 Clostridium sp. LS | reverse complement strand
ACTTCATAGATACCATTTTCATCTACTACTTGTGGTGACTTTCCATTAATCTTTGGTTTTTGAGCTCTATTATCCCAGCCTACTTGATTACCATTGTTTTCTACGTTTCCATTGCCTGCAGCATTTCCGTTGGTTCCACTGCTTCCGCTACTTCCACTGCTGCTTCCTTTGCTTTTTCCATTTCCGTAGTGGTTTCCTCTGTCTTTTCCTTGACCGTTGTCGCTTCCGCTATTACTTCCATTTTTACCGTTGTTATTGCTGCCACTACTATTACTACTATTTCCATTTCCTCCACTTTTACTACTGCTACTACTACCGCTACTGCTATTACTATTACTGCTGCTATTTCCTTTACTACTATTCTTACTATTTACTGCACTAAATACCGGGAAGAAATCTAAGCTAGTTGTAAAGAATAGCGAACTCTTCTTTGAGGAATTTCCATTGGAACTGCTTTTGCTATTGCTGCTTCCCGAACTATTGCTACTATTACCGCTATTGCTGCTATTATTACTGCTACTGTTACTGCTTCCTTCACTATTACTGCTTTTACTGCTGCTTCCTCCGCTGTTAGATTCACCCTTTGAAGCATTCTTTATTTGTCCATAGTGATTTCCATTATTACCCTTATTCTTATCTTTACTTCTGTCTCCACTTGAAGGTTCGCTGGTTTCACTATTTGTAGTACTGCTGGCTTCATTATTTGCAGTGCTGCTTCCTCCATCAGTTATTTCCGCTGTTCCTGTTGTTCCCTGAGTTACATCACTTCCTGGAACTAGGTCTGCTGATGCTTGGATGTCACTACCTAGCGCTATAGTTCTGGATATTCTGTTTCCATCCCCGTCGTAGCCAAAGGTTTCTATGTCTCCACTAACTTGAGTTATTTTTGCCAGTCTGCCTTCAATATCATAATTATAATACTCTATATGGTTTCCTGGAAATATCTTTTTAATTCTGTTCCCATTTTTGTCATATTCATATTTTATGTTTTTATCGTCGTCATTCTCACTTGTTAATTGATCCGCTGAATCATATTTGTAGGTTATATTTTTTGCATCATCGCCTGTTATTTGTACTGCTATTCTGTTTCCTGCTTTATCATAGCAATAGTCATATTTTTTAGTTTCCCCATCGTCTCCCTGTTCCGTAAAGCCTATTACTTCATTAGCTCCATCGTAAGTATAGGTTCTTGTAAATTCCTCATCGGTGCCGCTGGTGTTACCTTCGTAATCATCGCTATTGCGTTGTACTTCCTTTATTATGTTTCCTGCATTGTCATAAGTATACTCAAAACTTGATAAAATCTTACCGTCCTTACTTACATTCTCCAGCTTAACAAGTTGATCTGCCTCATTATAAGTGTACTTTATGGTATCTCCATTTGGAAGATTTGTTTGAGTTAGCCTGCTGTTTGCATCATAGGTATAAGTAGTTTTGTTTCCATCTGAATCTACTGCTTCTGTCATCCTATTTAAATCATCATAACCGTAAGTTACATAGCTTCCATCAGGATATATAAGCTTTGCTTTTCTTCCAAGGCTGTCATACTCGTATTTTACATCTTCTCCCTTTGGTGAATTAACATCAATAAATCTTCCCATTTTATCGTTAGTATACTTTGTTGTTCCATTTGGATCATCCATGGAAGTTCTATTTCCCATAATGTCATAGCTGTAATTTACTTCATGAATATTTTTCAATGCAGATAAATCAGATTGATCCCCTCCAGATATATCTGCATTTTCAGCTTTTGATCCTTCATAGGTTACTTTAGACAATCTGTTTAAAATATCATAGGAATTTGTAACTGTACTTCCATCTGGCTTTGTATCACTTACTACATTTCCAACTGGATTATAAGTAAAGCTTTCAACCTCTCCTAGAGGATTTGTAATTGAAGTTAGTGCTCTTCTTTCATCATAAGTGTACTCAGTCTTATGTCCATTTCCATCTGTCATACTTGTTAGATTACCTACAGCATCATATCCATAGTTTGTACCATTTGATAGAGGATTTGTTACATTAGATACTCTGTTAACTGCATCATAGGTATAATTAGTAACTTGTCCATTTCCATCCTTAACACTAGCTAAGTTTCTGCTTCCATCATAATCATAGCTTATAGTATTGCCTAAAGGATTGGTTACTGTCTTTAGCATGTTTAGTTCATTATAATCATAGGTTGTAGTATTTCCCAGTGGTTCTTTTACACTGCTTAATAGATTATTTTTATTGTATCCATAGGTCGTAACATCTCCTAATGGATCAGTGACTGTTTGAAGATTATTTGCTGGATCATAAGTATAGTTATATACTTGATTTCCTGGATTAGATACCTTTTCTACATTTCCAAGAATATCATAACCTATTTGAGTAGTTTTACCTTCTGGATCAACTATCTTTGTTGTTCTGTCTAAGATGTCATGATCATAAGTTGTGAGATTTCCATTTGGCTGCTTCACAGAAGCTAAATTACCCAAAGTGTCATAATTATATGCAGTTATATAACCTGCTGTATTTTCCTGAGATAATAATCTATGCATTTTATCATAGGTAAAGTTTTTAATATTTCCTGCATTATCATATTCCTTATCAATATTTCCAACATTATCATAATCAAAATTAATTATATATTGTTTTGGATCAGTAATAGAAATAAGTCTATGCACATTATCATAATCATACTTATATTGTGCACCAAGAGCATCTGTTTTTGATAATAAGCTGTTATTTAAATCATAATCGTATTGAGTTGCATTACCTAGTGCATCGGTAATTTTAGTTACCTTATTGTGCAGATTATAATCATAACTAGTCTTATTTCCTCTTCCATCAGTTAATCCAACAAGATTACCAAGCTTATCATATTCATATTCTCTATCAAAGCCTAAAGCGTCTACTTCTGTTTGCACTCTGTTTAAAGCATCATAAAGATATTGGGTAGAATTTCCCATAGGATCAATTTGCTTTATTACATTGTAGTTAGGGTCATAACTAAATTGTGTTGAGTTCCCATTTTCGTCCATAACGCTTGCAAGTAATCCTACTGCATCATATTCATATTTTTTACTATAACCTTTTGCATTGGTTTCTTCTGTTAATTTATTATTTCCATCATATTTATAGGTAGTTGCAGCATTCAATGGATCAATAACTTTTACCAGGTTAGCTGCATCATCATATTCAAAGGCATAATTCTTATTTCCTGGTTCTTTTCTGGAAGTTATCTTATTTAATCCATTGTATTCAAAGGAAGTAACTTTAGCTTCTGGATCTGTAACTTTAGTAATTCTATTTCTTAAATCATACTCATAATTTGTGGTATTACCATCAACACCAGTTTTGCTTAAAATATTTCCTGATGCATCATAAGTATACTTTACAGTTCTCCCTGCAATGTCTTTTTGCTGAAGAAGTCTTCCAATACTGTCATAAGTGTTTTCTATGCTGTTTCCAGCATTATCAGTTTCTTTAATAGCTCTATTCATATTATCATAAGAAATATTTTTACTTAAACCTGCAGCATCAACAGAAGATGTCCTTCTATTACCTTCATCATACACAAAGCTATAGCTATTGCCATTAGGATCGATGACCTGTGTATTATTTCCATTAGCATCATAAACAAATTGAGTTATATTTCCTTCTGCATCTATCTGTTTAGTACGCATGTTACGTCCATTATACTCATAGCTAGTAACATTTCCTACTGCATCTGTTTTTTGCAGCATATTGCCCATGCCATCATAACTATATTGAGTTATGTTTTCTAAAGCATCCTTTGCCGCTTTCAGCCTATTCATCTGGTCATAAGAATAACTTGTTAAAGATCCGTTTCCATCTTTTATAGTACTTATATTTCCATTTAAATCATGAGTATAAGTTCTGTTATGACCTAAAGGATCAGTTATCTGTTCAATTCTTCCCACAGGATCATAACTATAATTTGTGGACTTTCCTTCTTCATTGGTAGCAGAGGTTATAAGATTATCAGTATTATAAGTGTAACTAGTATGATAGCCTAATGGGTCGGTAGTCTGCATAAGGTTTCCATTTGCATCATACTCATATTCATAGTTCTTTCCAGTAGAATCTGATATCTTTGTAACCTTATTGCCTATTCCATAGGTTACTGTCTTCTCTATGCCATCTACATCTCTAAGTTTTATAGGTCTGTATAAGCCATCATAGCCGTATTCCTTATAGCTTCCATCAGGGAAAGTGGTTTTTAATATATGACCTTCTTCATCATATAAGTTTGTTACAGTTTGTCCAAGGGAATTGGTTATAGTATAAGGCTTGCTAACAGCATAATTATATGCTATGGAAGTCTTATTTCCATTAGGATCAGTAATTGAAGTAATATTCCCCAATTCATCTCTCTCGTATTTTGTTATACCATTATCCTCATCTGTAACTTCTATTAGCTTATTTAGATTATTATATTCGTACTTTTTGCTATAGCCCCTAGGATCATCTTCCTCTATTTTATTTCCATTGGCATCATAAGCAAAGGTTATTGTATTCCCTAATGGGTCTGTAGCCTTTATTAGTTTATTAAGCTTATCATACTCAAAGGTTGTAGTGTTATTATTTCCATCTGTTAGAGAAACATTATTTCCAGCACTGTCATATGCATATTCAGTAACTCCATTATCCGGTAACTGAGTATTTAGCATTTCTTTCCCTGGAGCATAAGCTAACCTGGATATTTGCCCAAGAGGATCTTCAATAGTAACAACCTGCCCCATTGTATTGTAATAATAGTTAAATGCATTTCCATTAGGCTGAGTAACCTTTGTAACATCAGCACCATTGTACTCATATCCTGTTATATTGCCTTGAGCATCCTTCATTGAAGTCACTTGATTTTTGTCATTATAGGTATATTCAATTGAACCGTTATCTGGATTTACCACTTTAATCAGATTTCCTGAACTATCATAGTTCCTATTTGTGTTATTTCCATTGAAATCTGTATAAGAAAGAAGATTGTTATTATCATCATAGGTATAACTTCTAACTTTTCCATCCCATCTTGTTTCACTTAATCTATTACCATGTGAATCGTAGGTGTAAGTTGTGACTTCTCCCTTTGCATTTGTATAAGTTTTAAGATTATCATTATCATCATAAGTTTTTATTTCTGTTTTTCCATCTGGCCTTACAATCTTTGATGATCTATAATTTGAATCATAATAATAAAGTGTTGTATTTCCTTCAGCATCTGTAACCTGATTATATCCGTCTAAGTAATTAATGCTTACTACTTTTCCATTGGCATCTTGCTGCTTAAGGACTCTTCCTTTGGAATCATAAGTATTAATTATAGTTTGATTACCATTGCCATCATAAAGGCTTGTCATCATACCATTATCGCCATATTCATATCTGGTTTCTCTGCCTGAGGCATCAGTAAATGAAGTCAAATTCCCTTTTTCATCATAGCCATAGTTAAGGCTTGCTCCATTTGGCTGCAATATTGATACAATTCTTCCTTGGTCATCACAACTAATTACAAATTGCTTTCCTGCTGGTGTTATTATAGCTGTCAATTTATAATTATTATCATAATTAAATTTAGTTTCATTACCTTTGATGTCTGTTATTGATTGCAATAATCCATTTGCATAGAATTTGTAGGTAGTATTTTGCTTTTCAACTATTTGATACGTATTTCCCTCTTCAGAGCTTGTAACGCTGAGCTCATCATGTATCCCTGCTGGTGCACTGTAGGTTCCATCAGCATTTTTACTAAAGTAAACCGCACTTCCATCTCCAGTGTTATATACTAAAGTTCCATCCTCAAGTTCTGATAAATTTTTATTAAAGTTAAAGTCCCACTTTGCACCGAAAAATCCATCATGATAAGCTTCCATGGAATTATAGCTTCTATTAATTGTAAAGTTTCCTCCTAAATCCGGAATCTTTACGTCATCTGCGTTATAAAAGAAGTTACCAGTATTTAAATTTATAGGCTCATAACCATATTCACAATGATATTTTAATCCTACTAAACTAGTATCTATTATTCTTTTATCTGCATCAGATAAGCCCTCAGGTGTGAATGCAGTGCCAGCATTCTTCTTAGGATTTCTTATAAAAATAGTATTTCCGCTGATTAACAGCTGACTCTGAACCTTGTTATCCTGCATTAGCGTATTTAAATCTTCTCCATAATAATTGGCTACTGCTGAAAGCGTATCTTTTGTTTGAGCTTTATAAACCTGAAAGGTGTCACTTGTTCCTGTATCACTTGTTTCTTCATTACCTGTTGAATCTGTATCGTCTGCTGTAGCTGTCACCTGATACACTTTATTTAACTCAGGAGTAAATAATTTATCAGTCTGCCAGTTGCTGTTTTGCCCTTTTATTAAATAGGCATTTGGAAAAGAACTTTGAAAAGGAGTTCCATCAGGATAAAGATAGCTTTGACTAGCATCTACCTCACCATTATAATCAGTTCCTTCAATCTGATAACTTACTTTTGCTCCTGGTTTCTCCACTCCATCTGAAAATACCCCGTCTAGGTGCATGTGACCATTGTTATAATGTTCTGTTAAAGGCTCCAAGTTAATTGTTGGTGCTGCAAACGCCGTATTAGGATCTACTGGATTAACTGCCTGTGATTCAATCTCCAAATGAGGAGGATTGTTGTCAAATTCATTAGTCAAACTGGCAAAAACCTCACATTGCTGAGTTTCGTCACCATATTGAAGTACAATTCCATTATTTTGAGCTACGCCATTTATCCAATCATTTAGCAGTTTAGTTACATCAAATATTGCCGGACTCACTGTTCCATCAACATCTGCTGATGAATAATATGATCTTGACACAGGTTGATTATTCCATGAAACTCCACTTATATCAAAGCTGCTATCATCAATATTATAAAGCTCTACTGTTCTTGCATCTGTTCCATAAGCTCTATACCTGTCTAATATGAGCTTTGCTGAAGTAATCTGCGTACCAGAATCCACATCAAAAGGGAACTTTATATATGCTTTGGTTTGACCGAGTCCAAAACCATAGTTCGACAAATTACCAGTTGCAACTCCATCGTCGTTCCCTACATATAGATATCCATTGTCCAATGTATTTAAGTCTGGGAAATTTGACTCTGCAGTAGCTGTATGTATACTATCGTCGGATACACTTATATCTGGATCAATAGTAACAGGGTATGCTCTTTCTTTACTGCTTAGCCATTCCTTATCTGCACTTACCTCAATGACATCTCTGCCTATAAGTTTTTTATCAAGGTGTATTTGCAATTTAGTAGAAGTTTTACCTGATGCATCTGTCATTACAGGTGCACTAAGGATAAAAATTGGATCCTTTTGCCCTGGTTTATACCCTCTTATTGTTCCATATTCTTCTTTAAGTTCAACATTCTTTGTGCTGACTTCATATTTGAAGGTATTTTGATCAACATAATGATTTAATACAATATTTTCTTTAACTGCAGTGTTATGTACATCATATTGAAAATCAATTCCATTAAATGCCTCCTGATATAGTATAGAGTTCTTTGCTATAGAGCTTTTTGAAAAATCTCCATCCATTGGAGTTATCTCAATGGAACTATCATTCTTTACCACATTAATACTATTGCTCTTAGTGATTTTAGCTGGGAAAGTAACTTTAAAATCATTTGCTTTATTTTCATAACTTGTATTATCATCTTGTCCCTGTTGTACAAGGGTGTTGTCTATATCTTGAAACTGTCCTGAACTGTCCTTGAAATGAATTTTGTCTAGATAAACGTATGTCTTTAGTTTTCCGTTATCTTCTTTATAGGTTTTGCTGTTTGATTTTCTTTTTTCTTTTATTTCTTTACTTGCTTGAAGTGAAAATTCAAAGGCTGGTTTGCTATTTTTAACAATAGGTTTACGAAGTGATTTGTTTGTTTTAGACTTCTCCTCATTTATTGTTTTAATTTTATCTTTTTGTTCTAATTCTTTACCATAATATTTTCCCTTCCCCTGCTTTAGGGATTTCGCCGAGGCAAAGGCCTCAGTTGTTAAGATAAAATTCATACAAAATATGAGCAGAATACTTATAAGCTTATTTCGCATAAGCTTATATCTTGAGCTTTTCATTATTTTACCCCCTTATTTTCCATAGATATTGACAAATACTGGGGTCGTATAAATATTCTCTATAATAGTATAAAAAGACTATTTCACATAAAAAATCGGCTTTAAGACTTTCGTAAGGTAATCTCCCTATGATTCCTTCTCCAATCTGCACGCGTCTTAATACTCTGATTAATACATACAGAAAATAGTTTCCTGACTACCTATTTTTTTATTTTCTAATAGACTTTTCTGTAAAGTAAAGCTAATCTATATTCACTTAATAACTAAGAATATAGAAGAACAGCTTAGATACAACATTTAGGCGGCCCGGCTATCATAGCATTAAAATGCCTTAGACCCGTGGCTTTACGTCTCAATCTTTCAACTGATTTGTCTTTATCTATGGTTCTAAACTTACAATTATATATTATTCTTCATTTTCTTCACTTTTCCTCCTTTATAAATAATTTTTTCCATTTAAGTTCATTTATTGCCTAAATTCCTCTCTTTTTTACATAAATTCTTCTTAACTTAATCCTTTATACAGTCCCATAGCCTTTGCTGAAAGTAATACAGAATATAAGGCTCAAGAGATTAACTTCTAAACATAATAAGGCATGAAATTAGTCTAGTTAATTTCATGCCTTATTTACAATACAATTATGTACTTTTTAATTCATAACAATCAATAAAATTATTGTTTTACTTCTTCCAAATACTTCACAAATACTTTTACTATGTCAGGATCAAATTGTTTTCCTGCGCATCTATTTAATTCATTAATCGCTTGTTCCTTAGTTAAAGGCTTCTTATAAATGCCATTGTTTCTCATAGCATCATATGAATCCGCAACGCAGACAATTCTTGATATTAAAGGTATCCCATTTTCCTTTAATTTAAGCGGATATCCCCTGCCATCCCACCTTTCATGGTGTGCCAAGACCCCTTTCGCTACATTATCCAGCTGATTAGATGCCTTAATTATCCTATATCCCTTTTCTGAATGGGTTTTAACTATTTCAAATTCATCTTCTGTTAATCTTCCTGCCTTAAGTAAAATTTCCTCGCTTATTCCTATTTTCCCTATATCATGCAGTTTCGCTACTATAGTCAATTCATCCATTACATCCATCGGTAGCGATAACCTTTGTCCAATTATCAAGGAATTCTGTAATACTCTTTCAGTATGTTCTTCCGTTTCCAAGCTTTTAGCTTGAAGTCCCATTTGCAAAGAATGCATCATTGAGCTGTTAAGGCTATTTTTCTGTAATAACTTTTGACGATATACCTTATCGTCAGCTTCCTTTAATGCATCATATATACTTTTATTTAAACTCTTAGTTATAGATGCACCTAATGCTATACTAACATCTATTAAATCATGTTTATAAGCTTTACATTGTTTGAATATTTTTTTGATAATATATTCGCATTCATAATCAGTGGTATTGGGAACTAAAATAACAAATTCATCTCCACCAGTTCTAAAGATTAATTGTTTTTCATTACATACATCTTTAAGAACATTAGCAATTAATTTTAATAATTCGTCTCCTTGATTATGACCTAATGTATCATTAACTAGCTTCAACCCATTTGCATCTCCCATAATCACACCAACTGGAAGATATTTTTCACAAAAAAGTTCACGAGCTTTTTCTTCAAAATACGCCCTGTTATATAAACCAGTTAAAATATCAGTAAAGCTCAAACGTTTCAGCTTTTCTTCTGCTTCTTTTTTCTCAGTAATATCTAAAATTAATCCTACTACACCGACTACCTCATCATTTTTATCCATTACAGGAACCTTTATAGCCTCTGTATATATTTCTTTACCTTCATCAGTGTTTAGTATCGTTTGTGCACATATACTTTGTTTATTTTTAATAACATAATTATCTTCTCTTGTATATTTTTCCGCCAACTCTTCTGTGGGGTGTATATCAAAATTAGTTTTTCCAACAAGCTCTCCTATGCCATTCCCATTGTAAAACTTCTCAAATTCCTTATTTGCATAAACATATTTTCCATTCCTGTCTTTATAAAATACCATTCCTGGCAAAGTTTCCATAACAACTTTTAGTATATTTTCCTGCTCTTCTATAACCTTTTCCTTCAGCTTTATAGCATTCATATTGGAATACATGCCTGCTATAGCTACTACTTCACCATTTTTATCAATTAAAGGAATTAAACTACGTTTAATATTAACTCCATTAATGCTATATTCCTCTGATAATGGCTTTAATGTACTCATCACTAAACTACATTGGCTTTGATCTTCTTCTATTAAATCTTCACTAAATATCTCTTCATATCTTCGCCCAATAAATTCTTTGTTTTCTCCATTACATAAGCCTATATATTCTTTATTTACATATATAAATCTTAAATCGAGATCTTTTATCCATATGGGATATGGAATATTATCAACAAACAATTTAAATAGTTCAGATTCCATTATCATCATTTTCCCCTCCCCTGAATTCATTTAGTTACTCCACCAAACTCTTAATCTTCTTGTAAGGAATCCATATCTTGATTATTAAATCTTAATTCTTAAAATTAATTTTAATTTCAACAATTTCACTTTTAGTTCCGATCCTTATTGGTGGTCCCCATGTTCCATAACCACAACTTACGATCAAGTTGAAATTACCCTTATTTAAATATCCATAGTCTTTCTCATATATATGTTTTGTAATAAGATTCCCAGGAAAGATTTGCCCATTGTGTGTATGACCTGAAAGTTGCAAATCAACACCTTCTGCTTCCGCTTCTTCTAAATCTTCTGGCCTATGATTTAAAACTATAATTGGAAGTGATCTATCCACGTCCTTCAAAATATCGTTAAGGGCTTTTCTCCCACCTGTTAACCTTGTTCCTGCCGGATCATTTCTTCCGATTATAATAAAGCTATCTGCTACTTTAACTGATTCATCTTGCAAGAATTTAATATTAGCATCTTTAAAATATGCGATAGTTTTAGATAAATCACCAGCATTATACTCATGATTTCCAGTAATATCATAAACTCCATATTTTGTCTTTATATTCTTAAAAGCATTTTGAGAATATTCTTTTAGACTTGTTGGAGTATTCTCATCGAATATATCTCCACAAAATAAAACTATATCTGGATGTAATTGATTTATGGAATCTACCATTTTATCAACTCCATTTTCTTTTAATGCTATTCCCATATGAACATCTGAAATCATAACAACATTTAATGAAGATATATTCCCGGCTTTTTTATTTATATTTACTTCATAGCTAGTTATAACTTTATTTTGAGCATTAAAAAAGCCATAACCAAGTAGTATGAATATTGCTAAAAATACAGATAACCCATTGAAGTATGCCTTTTTTAGTTTTTCTTTTATTAAAGGATTCAAATTAATTTTCTTTACTACAATCTTTAAAATATCTATGATTAAAAAAATTAGTATTGAATAAAATAGTATTCCAAGAAAAATTACACCAACTAATGTAGTATCAGATATAAACCAATTGTCTACAGTAAGTAATCCTCTAAGTATGTAACTAAAAATAAAGGATAAAGCCACGCCCCAATATATTAACCAATATACTAAAGAACATATTTTATGTTTAAATCCTATACAAAAGTGTGAGACTATTTTCTTCCCCTTTGCTCCAATATAATAGCAAAGAATTATGTATAATCCCAATATTATAAAAATTGGCGCCATCATCCTAAATTCATTTTACTCCTTTTCCTGAAAAAAGTCTAAACCATAAACTTATCTTCTAAAATTACAATCTGTGAATATTTTTTGCTGCTCGTTGTTTATTTTATACTATCTTATGTTTATAATTTTTATCAATTATTTCCTTTAACGCACCTTCTGCTAAAAGAGCAAAATACTTTGAACAATTTAAAATCGCCCTTTCATCTACTTGATACTGTGGGTGGTGATGTGCATAAGATTTACCTGTTCCTACAATAATAAATGCACCGGGTACTTTCTTTTGATAGTACGCAAAGTCTTCTCCTTCTAATCCCATAGAAATCTGTTTAACATTATATCCGACTCTTTCTCCAAGGTTAGTGGAAAAATTCACCCATTCTTTGGTGTTGTTTGTTGCTGGCGAGCTCGGATGCCAAATTAATTCTGCACTTCCACCAAATGATTGAGCTACTCCAGTTACTATTTCATTCATTCTCTTAGCAATTAAATTACGAATATCTTCATCTAGCGTTCTAACGGTTCCTTCCAAATAAGCTGACTCAGGAATTACATTCCAAGTATTCCCTCCTTCTATATGAGTTATACTTAAAAGTGCTTTTTCTGTTGGCCCAATATTACGACTAATAATAGTTTGCAGCGATGTAACTATATTACTTGCAATTATAATAGGATCTATACTTTTTTCAGGTTTAGCCGCATGACTACCAACCCCAGTTATTTTAATTTCAAATCTATCAACTGCAGCTGTCATTGCTCCAGCTTTTATTCCCATAATACCAACTTCCGCATCTGAAATATTGTGTATTCCAAAGATTGCATCTACATCATCCAATGCACCTGTTGATATAATCTTCTTAGCTCCATCTGCACTTTCTTCCCCTGGTTGGAAAATAAACTTTACTGTGCCTAATAGCGAAGCTTGGTGTCTTTTTACCAAATAAGCTGCACCCAAAATTACGGCCATATGAAAATCATGTCCACATGCATGCATCATGCCATCAACTTTAGATTTATAGCACAAACTTGTCTCTTCTTGGATTGGAAGTGCGTCTATATCACATCTTATTGCAACAACTGGACCATTTGGATTTCCTTTTACTTGCGCTATAAGACCTGTTTCCAATGGCAAATCAAGAATTTCTATATCTACTTTATTTAATAGTTTTTTTATTAACTTTGTAGTCTCAAATTCTTCATTAGGTAATTCAGGATGTTCATGCAATTTATGATATATTCTTACAAGTTCGTCATTTAAATTCTCTATTATCGATAATAATACTTTATTCGCCATATTAATCCCCCTTCATTGATGCTTAAATTATAGGCATCCATTTTTATCATGTCAATACATGTAGAAAATTTAACATTAGTTCAAAGTAGCCGTTCCACCCTTTGCCGATAAATAACTCATTTTCTCTTATATCTTGAAGTTTCTTAAATTGCTTTAATTAATAGAAATAGGATAAACTTCAACTTAGCTTACCCTATCTTTAATTAGTTCTATATTCTATTTTTATTATTATCGAATTCAAATGTGCCTAATTACTTTCTAGCTAATCTTCATTATATTAGTTAATACCATAGTTACAATAATAAATATAACGTAGAAAATTACATATGCTAATGCCCATCTTCCACTAAAGGAATATTTAACTTTTTCATAAGTCATTAATAACATGGTATCTTCCTTTATTATTTCAATAAAGTCGTACATATAATAATAAATAAATAATGCAAACACTATAGCTCCAAATAAAATATATACAAATACAACTGCATTATAAATTAAAGGTATTTTTAATAATGATATTGCTGCCATTAAAAATGTTATTGTATTATTAAAAATATGAGCTATTATCGAAGGTATTATAGATTCCGATTTAATAGCTATGAATGCTAGGACTATTCCCATTAATACAGGGTTAATAAACTGAACAAGATTTAAATGAAACATTGAAAATAAAATCGATGTTACAATAATGGCTGTTAGGTTACCATATCTTCTCATGCTTTTAAGTATAAATCCTCTAAATATTATCTCCTCTAAAATAGGCCCTAAAAGGCAAACATAGATTAAAAATAAAACTAAATATACAGTTTGTTTTGGAAAACTAAAATCTGGCTGTGGTATTGTTATTCCCATGCTTTTAAGAATTGCTGAATATATTATATATAATAAACTTGAAATTGTTCCTGTTCCTATACAAGACACTGTCCCTAAAAATACAAACTTTTTAGTACTTTTAACTTCAGTAAATATATCTTTTTTAAAGCTTATTTTCGTAGTTTTAAATGCTAAAATAATTGCTATTATATCACCTATTATACACGGAAAATATCCTGTAAAAAATCCATATGTTTCTTTGGAAAATATAATGGCATTATTACTTCCAATTAAACCAAAGATAATATTCACAATTTTTATTCCAAATATAATCCCAAATCCTATTGCATATATTGATACAGCTAATATAAGAAGAATTCTAGCACAGTTTTCTCCAGTTATTTTTATTTCTTGCTTTAATGCTAACCTTCTATCATCAATTCCTTGTTGAAAATCATCTATCATTCTTTACCTACCATTCCACTACTTAATAAAAACTTATTATGATATTATATCATAATAACATCTTATTTTTATAATGTTAGTTTTCATACATTTCAATGTGGTTTTAGCTCACTTATTCAAAGTAATATATAATTTCTCTTGTCTATCTTTCTTTATATCAAATTTGTTCTTAATTTTTGTAATATCATTCATTTCTATATTACTTACAATTAAGGTTTCTTTCGAACTGATTTCATTTAATATTTCTCCATTAGGATTTACAAAGATAGATGCTCCACCGTAATGTAAATTATCTCCTTCTCCCACTCTATTTATTCCGATAATATAGCATTGATTTTCTATGGCTCTTGCTTTTAATAGTGTTACCCAATGTTCTTCTCTATCTTCTGGCCAGCTTGCTGCTACAGTTATTATTTGAGCAGCTTTAGATGCCGCTTGAAATATCTCTGGAAATCTTAAATCATAACAAATAAAAGGAGTTATTTTAAATTCGCCTATTGTAAATGTGCATATCTTATTTCCACAATAATATTTTTTATCCTCCCCGCCATAAGAAAATGGGTGTATTTTAATATATTGGGCTAGAATATTTCCTTCTTTAGAAATAACAACATATTTATTCTCGCCTTTCTCGTCAACCTTTACTGCAAATCCTAGACCAATGTTTACATTGTTATTTACCGCAACTTTCTTAATCCAATTTACTATTTCATTTTCTGATAGTAAGAGTTTTTGAATATTCATAGTGAACCCTGTAAATGTCATCTCAGGAAATAACACTAATTCCACATTACTTTTTGAAGCTTTTTGGGCAAATTCTTCAACCTTTTTCATGTTCTCCCTAGCATTTTCCCAAACTATATTAATTTGAGCTATTCCTATAATCAATTTAAAATCCCCCACTTTACTTAAAGCCTAAAAATTTCTTCCGTTCCAACCCCATTCTTGAACTTCTTCATATTTTACGTATATTTTATTTTGAGGTATATCTAACTCTTCCTCATATATATTACAAATTGCAGCTGTCAATTTTGCATAAGCATCTTTGCTAGCCTTTCCAAATATTTTAACTTCTATGAATGCTCCCTTATCTAATCTTTCTCCTGCAAAAAATAATGAATATTCATCTTCGAATCCAACCATTAAAAAAGTTTCACTCTTTCCTGGAATTAATTGTATTGCTTCTCCCAACTTTCTCTTAATTATTTCCTCTTTTTCTTTTGATATTTTCACACTAACCTTTGATCCTATAAATGGCATTTTGAAATCCCCTTTCAATAATAATATTACTTATCTCTATGGATAATTATTCAATAAATACTTTATTTTATTATAACATATGCAGTTCCTAGTTTATGCCTTCATTCCTTATTTCTTTAAATTTTATTTTAGGGATATATTATGTAGATAAATAATTTGTATATTTTATGATTTAGAGTAGTCGGAAATATATATACACTATTAATTAAGCTTAGGTGTGTATCAAAACCGAGAAATTAAGTACATATATGTAAAATAGGCATTTGAAAATAAACTGCTGAATGTTCTTAATAGGTGGTTGTTCCATTTTTACTTGTCTAATTAACAATTGGAGCAAGTAGAAATGGGTGCAACCACCTATTTAGAACATTCCAGTGAAATTTTCATAGTCCTATGGAACACATACGTACCTAATTTCGGTTGATACACTCCTAAACTTAGTTTACAGGTATTTTTTTAGTCCTTCTTCAAATTTTCTTTTTATGGCTTTTCTAATGCTTTCTGGCTTTATAACTTCTGCATACTCACCGTAGGACATCACATATCCAAAAATCCAATCTCCCTCAGGAAAAGTGGTGGTTACGGTAAAACTTCCATCCTCATTTTTTATAATATTCTCCTGGCTAAATTCATCATAAATCCTATATGCCATTTTCTCATGAATTTTTAAAACTAAATTGACCTTCTTATCTTTAAAAGATTTATCTGGTTCCCCAAAAATATTAACTGGAATTTCTCTTTTAAAGGTTTCATCTAATAAGAATAAATTATTAATTCTCCTAATTTTGAACATCCTAAATTCATTTTTAGTTCTACAAAAACTATATAAATACCATGACTGCCCCTTAAAAAAAAGCTTCAGTGGTTCAACAGTCCGCAAACTTTTTTCTCCATAGGAACTAAAATAATCAAAGCTCAAAAGCCTATTACTAAGAATGGCTGTCTTTATAATGTTAAACTTTTCTTTTTCAGTATCATCACTTCCCCACTGTGAAAAATCAACATCAATCCAACTCGTTCTTTCTTTTTTAAATACTGTGCTAAGCTTTTTCAAAACAGGTTCTACCTCAAGAAATTTCATAGCATTTAAACTTTGCAGGCTCATTAATATTTCATTTTGTTCTTTCTCAGACAATACAGATTTGTTAAGAACAAAATTTTCAATAATGCTAACACCTCCACCTTTCCCTTTACTAGTGTAAATAGGTATTCCTGCACCTGATAAAATATCAATATCACGATAAATTGTTCTAACTGATACTTCAAAGCGTTCTGAAAGTTCCTTTGCTGTTACTGTCTTTTTATCTAGTAAGATATATACTATTTCAAACAATCGGTTAATCTGCATTTTTATCACCTAAATTTATTATATATGTTTCTAAAATAATGACAATTGATCGTGGTCATATCCCTTTTTATATGCCTCAATAATATCCTTCATTTTATACAATATTCCATACTTATTACATTCCTTTTTTAAAAGCTCCCATAACAATTTTGCCTTTGGAGAATAACATTCATAATTATTTCCAAACTCTTTTATATATTTTTGTTTAATTCCTGGAAACTTCTCATCAAGCTTTTTATAATACCAATCTCTTTGATTTTGCCTTAAAGTAACTCCAAAGGCTGGGTATATAAACTTAGCTCCATTTTCATAAGCTAATTTAACTATACCCTCTATATTCTCTTCATTATCCTCTAAAAACGGGAGAACTGGCATAAGTAGAATTCCAGCAAAAATTCCATTTTGGGAAAGTTCATTTATCGCAGAAAATCTTTTTGAAGAAACCGCAACATTAGGTTCAATTTTCCTACAAAGCTCATCATTGCAAGTTGTTATTGTTACTTTTATAAGAACTGGTGAATGACTTGATATTTTCTTTATTATATCAATGTCTCTTGTAATTAAATCGCTTTTAGTAATCATAGAAATTCCAAAACCATAAGTATTAATTAACTCCAATGCACCTCTTGTAAGTTTATATTCTTTCTCAAATGGATTATAAGGATCGCTCATGGCTCCAGTTCCTATTACACCAGTTCTCTTTTTAGATCTAAGCTCTTTATTAATTAATGCAAGGGCATCTTTCTTTGCCCTAACTGTATCAAAGTTATCTATTCTATAGCATTCACTGCGACTATCACAATATATGCAGCCATGGCAGCAACCCTTATAAATATTCATATTATAATTATTTCCGAACCAAGTACTACTCTCGGAATACCCTGATACAATAGTTTTTGCATCTATAAAATTCACTAGGCTATCCTCCATTAAACGTATTTTCCTAATTGTACCTTAGGCTATTGAAATATAAATATCTATTTCTGCACTCTCCATATCACATCCACCTTTATATTCTTCAAAATCAAAACTAAATTTTCTGTTTAAATCCATCTTCCAAAGATTATTCCAAAACTCTCCTACTATTTCCATAGCATTACCTTTGATTTGAAACTTTGCATACTTACCTTCCGGAATTCTTATTATTTCAATTTCATTAGGTAAACTATCTTCATTAAAAATTTCACAACAGGTCATCATATCATATTTTCCATTAAGTTTATTTTCGTAATTTGTATACAATCCAATAGTGTTGTGATTTTTTTTATTTAAAATTGATTGGTAGAATCCCTCCATAAAAAATTTCTGCCATGTTTCGCTTATAACCTTTTGCATATTAGGATCACCATTACTCGTCTTAATTATAATTCCAGCTACTGTTTTTTCTTTTAACTTTACTATCTCATAATTCATGAATATCCCTCTTTCTAACTTTCTAAAAATATTTTAAATTTGTCATCTTTACTATATCAATCATAAGCTGACAACTGCATGTCATATCTCCTCTTTATGCTATAAATTATTTTATAAGAAAAACTTAGCATTTAGTTAAATTTTTTCTTGAAATATGATATATTAATATTAGATTGAAAATGATTTTTTTGTAAATATTAGGGTATTGTTATGGTTTTATTGGAAAATCGTGAGAGGGGGAATTTACACTTATGGTCGAGAACAAATTTATGTCGAAAATTTTAATTGTTGATGATAATATGGCTAATGTTTTACTTCTTGAAAAAATGCTAAAGTTATATGGTTACAATAATATAAAAACATTAACAGATCCTAGGCAAGTATTAGATTTATATCCAGTATATGAGCCTGACTTATTGCTACTGGATTTTAGAATGCCATTTATAGATGGGCTTCAAATTATAGATTCACTAAGCTTTTCAGGTAACTTCAAAAAATCACCAATAATAATGCTTTCTGCTGAAAATGAAAAGGAATACTTAAAAAAAGCACTGGATAAAGGCGCTGTAGATTTTATTACAAAACCTTTTAATATTAGTGACATAATTTTAAAAATAAAAACTGTGTTATAGATACATCCTTTGCCAAAGCAAAATTATGAGGTGATATTATGAAAAGAATAAAAAAACGTGAAGATATCTCACTTTATAAATGGATTTGGCATTCTTATATTAGTATTGCCTTAATACCATTAATAATTGTTGAATTAGTTTTTATTTCCATTTATTTTATTTCAAATTACTGGTCCCAGAAAGAAACAGTCACTTACTTAAAAGAGCAAGCGCAAAATGAAATTGGTCAAATTTCAAAACAAGAAACTGATTTAATTGATCATCAATTGTCATGTGTTGCAACTTCTATAATATACTTTAGCGATAAAATAGGACATGCTTTATCAACTTCAGCATCTTTTACTTCCGAAGATTACAACAGATTAACTTATTTAGATAATGGAAGTTATTATACAAAGGAAAATAGTTCAAGCGGCGGTGCGGCAGTTTATTATAACAATGCTTCACCACAACCAAATAAAGTTGCTAAAATTCTGACTCAGCAGGGATTAATGGCTGATATTAAAAATACTCAACCAATAGTAAGTTCAATATACTTTAATTCTTCTGATTCTCTAAGTGTAATATATCCTTATATAGATATTACTTTACACGACAGCCAACTAACCCATATTATTCAACCTACTCCTCACTATGAGAAGTATAACAATTATAGTTTTAAGGGAAAAGCAGAGTGGACGGGTACTTTTTGGAATGGTATCGATAACAATCTAATGACCTCAGTTATTTATCCAGTTTACAATAATGACTATGTAGAAGGGATTGTAGGTGCTAATATATCAATGAACGAAATTACGAATGAAGTATCATCAATGAATATTCCCTGGAATGGATATAGCCTATTAGTAAAAAAAGATGGTAGTATCCTTACATTGACAAATGATACTGAAAGTAATTTCGTACCAGCTAAAATTCTGGATGAAAATTCGAATCTTGACGGTATGAGCGATAACTTCAATCTAAATCACCTTAATTTATACACAAATAAAGATTTATCGTCTTTACAAGATGAAATAAATAGTAATGCAACCGGTTTTACAAGTCTTTCACTTAATAAAGAACCCAATGTTATATGTTGGAATACAGTATCAAATACAGATTGGAAGCTGCTCATAATTGTGCCAGAGAAAAATATCTATTCAAAAACTGAGGATTTAAAACATACACTAATTCAAATTGGTTTATTTATTATTTCTGGATTAATTATTTCCTACGTAATATTTTTCATAATTATTTCTAGAAAATCTAAGAAAATGAGCTATACTGTTGCTAATTCATTATTAGAGATTAATGACATCGTACAAAGAATTAGTGATGGAGATTATACTCCAAAAGCCCCAATACTCAGCATTAAGGAATTAAAGGATATATCGATGCAAATTCTTAAAATGGGAAAGCACTTAGGAGAAACAAACAGAAATTTATTAACTGCTCAATCTGAACTTAAGAAAAAAGAGACAGATTTAAAAGCTTTAATTAACTCTATTAAGGATATAATTTTAGAAGTAGATTCTAGGGGATACATAACTAACCTATGGTCAAGAGCCCATAATGATATTTATAAGGTGTATGAAGAAGGTTTCTTCAATTCCATTTCGGACCTTTTAGATAAAGAAACCTCTGAAATGGCAATAAATAAAATTCATCATGTAATTCAGTCAAAGGAAACTGATAGTATGGAATTTAACTTAGAATCAAATTCAGGGTTAATATGGCTTCAAGCTTTTATATCCCCACGTTTAAATGACTCAAATAAAGTTGTAATTTCAGCTAGAGATGTCACTAATCAAAAGAAATTGGCTCGCTCTCTTATTTCAGCTAAAGAAGAAGCCGAAAAGGCAAGTAAAGCAAAGTCTGAGTTTTTATCTAGCATGAGCCATGAACTTAGAACGCCGCTTAATGCAATTTTAGGTTTCTCGCAAATTTTAGAATTAGATTCTGAATCACCACTTACTGATTCTCAAAGTCAAAGTGTTAAGGAAATCTTAAAAGCCGGAAATCACTTACTAGAATTAATAAATGAAGTATTAGATTTGGCTAAAATCGAATCCGGAAAATTAAGTATATCAATCGAGTCAGTACCTATAAAACCAGTAATGGAAGAAACTCTTGCTATAATAAAACCTTTTGCTGATCAATATGGAATAAAAGTTATAGCCCATCCCATATTGACTTCAAACGATTTTGTTTATGCAGACCATACTCGTTTAAAGCAAATATTACTTAATCTATTATCTAATGCGATTAAATATAATAAGCAAAACGGTCAAGTTACTTATTATTATGATCGAGTTAATGACCAATATAGATTCCATGTTATTGATACAGGTATTGGTTTATCTGATTCTGATTTAGAACTTATATTCAAACCATTTCAGCGTTTAAACAAAATCAACAATTCTATAGAAGGCACTGGCATTGGACTTGCTGTCGCAAAACAATTAGCAGAGCTTATGAATGGTGAGATATATGTTATTAGTGAAAAAGATATGGGCAGTCATTTTTGGGTAGAACTTCCTTATGTTGAATCTCCTGTTTTACCTGATTCTGAAAATGTAATATCATCAGAAAAACCAAATTCTATTTCCAATGATAATACTTATAAAGTATTATATGTAGAAGATAATCCTGCTAATTTAAGACTCGTAGAGCGAATTCTAAGCCAAATAGTAAATATAAAAATGCTTTCTGCAACTTCTGGAGAGTTATGTTTGGATTTAGCTCTAGCTCATAAACCAGATATTATATTGCTAGATATAAACCTGCCAGGGATCGATGGTTTTGAAGTCTTTAAAAAACTTAAAATGTTTAAAGATACCTGTGATATACCTATTATTGCTATTAGTGCTCATGCAATGCCTAAAGATATAGAAAAAGGACTTAAACTTGGTTTTACAGATTACATTACTAAGCCGATTAATATTCAAAACTTTATCGAGACTATTTCAAACATATTAATAACTAAGAGCAACACACAGTGAAAATTATAAGTTATGAGTTATGGATGATATTTCTTGGAAATATCCTTAGAAAAGCCGGAGGCTTTTCATCCTATTAATTTATCACTTGTAGCTTATAACTTATCACTAATCTATAAAAGGGGGTATATACTTTTGGATCGTAATACGAAGTATGATATAACTGGCTTTACTATTGAGTTAGGTCTCAACCTAGAAGAAGTATATGTTTTATATGCTGAATTGATTTCTGAAATTAATTCAGCAATTTCAGAGATAAAATTTCTCATAGATAAGAAAGATATTACGAAAATAAAAAAGATAATTCATAATCTAAAAGGAGTTTCTGGAAATTATCGAATTACAGATGTTTATATGGAAACTAGTAGAATTAATGACATGCTAAAATCCGAAAATTACAATAATCTTGAACTTGATTTGAATAATTTATTTAATATTTGTGATATGGCAATAAAACAAATTAAAAATTACTTTAATCAAAAATCTATCTATATAGATACCCGAAATGTAAATTAGATTTAGACTAAATTGAATTAAAAGAAACACCGTTCCTCAAATCTATGGAAATATTGCTTAAAACACCTGAGAAAGGAAAAGTAGTTATAATAGATGAAAAGCCACAGGCCTTTCTAAAAAGATACTTTTTAGAAAAGCGCCTGTGGCATTTTATCCTTTATTTTCAATTGAATCGAGAATTAATTTATAGATACAAAATCTTAATTAGCTGAATCTAATTTTAATTTTTGCATTACTTCAACAAGTTTTTCTGTATTAATTGGCTTAGTTACATATACTTCACAGCCAAGTTCAAAAGCCTCTTGAACATCCTTTGCGTTATCTAAGGCAGTAATTACAAATTTTTTAGAAATCTCTTCATCAATAATCTCTTTTTCTTTTTCAATAGAAGTAATCATTTTTAAAGCTTTTAACCCATCCAGCTTTGGCATCATTATATCAAGGCATATGAGCCCATATAAATCATTCTCTTCCAATGAAAACATAAATGCCTTAACTGCTTCTTCACCATTAACTACCATATCACAATCACCGTACTGTGAAAAAAACTTATATAAAAATCTTCTATTAACATAATCATCTTCTGCAATAAGAATTCTCATTAATTAACAACCCCTCTAATCTAATTATTGTATGTTTTACATCAATCTCATTACATCTCTTTCTAACTGTTCAAATACATTTTTCACTTTATCTGCGTTGTTTCTTCTCGCATTTGCCTTTAATTTAAACCCCATCATCACTAAATCGTCAAATTTAGAGAGGAGCAAAGAGTCGTTTATAAAATCAGCTAATTTCTCAATTTTTTTCATATCATCTCTTGCATCCTGCATTTTTTGAAGAAGTTTTTGAAGCTCATTCTTTAATGCCATATTATTATTTCTGTTACCTACTTCCTCTATATCATTTACTTTTTTCAGTTCTCTGTAATATTTACTTGTATCATCTATTTTTGCTAATTTAAATGTAGCTGTAAAACTAAAAATACTTCCAGATGGTTCTTGATTTTCAACCCAAATCTCTCCATTTAACATTTCAACTAACTGCTTTGATAATGCAAGGCCCAGCCCTGTGCCTCCATATTCACGTGAATATGAATTATTTAATTGGCTAAAACTCTTAAAAAGCAAACTCTTATCCACTTCACTAATACCTATACCAGTATCCTTAACAGAGAATTTTAAGACAATAGTATCTTCATATATGTTCTGTTTTTCTACTGCTAACAAAACCCTTCCTTCATGAGTAAACTTAATTGCATTACTGATTAAATTGTTTAGTACCTGCTGAAGCTTTCCACAATCTCCATACAACAAGTCAGGAATTTCATAAAAATTATTATGCTCCAAAGTAATTCCTTTTACTTTTGCATTATAGCCATAAATTTTGATTACTTTATATATTAGATTCTTGAGACTAAAGTTAGTTTGTTTTAATTCCATCTTACCTGCTTCTGATTTTGAATAATCTAAAATTTCATTAACAATATTAATTAATGAATAGGCACTATTTTTAGCAATCAAAAGATTTTCTCTTTGTTCCTCATTCAAAGTTTCAGCCATTAGTGTTAATTCAATCATTCCAATAATACCATTAAGTGGTGTACGTATCTCATGACTCATATTAGCAATAAAATTACTTTTTGCTTTATTAGCTGCCTCGGCTTCCTCTTTTGCTCTTATAAGAAGATTTTTCATTTCTTCTTCAATTTTTTTTCTTTTAATTCTCTCATTCAATTCGCTAAGCTCGCGTTTTACAACAGGACCAAGTCGTGCTAATTTGTCTTTCATTATATAGTCCCTACAGCCGGCACGCATAGCTTCTACTGCTACCTCTTCCCCGATTTCTCCTGATACTATAATAAAAGGTATATCTAATCCCGTTTCATTTAGTATTTGCAGTGCTTCAACAGAGCTAAAATTTGGCATTACATGATCAGATAAAATAATGTCCCAACAACAGCTATCACTTAATGCACTTCTTAACTCATTCGCACTTTCTACTTGCTTATATTCTACATTAAATCCACTTGCTCTAAGCTGCGCTACTTCATAATTCAAAGAAGCCCTTGAATCCTCTATTATGAGAACCTTAATATCTTTTGTCATAAGTATCACCTCGTGGAAAAGATTTGAATTCATTTTCTAGGTTTCTATCCTTTATAAGTACTGGGGTACATTATCTAAATCAATATCATTATATTTTACAGGCCTATTGCTGCTTTTTAAATTGAATTGATTAACCTGCTCTTTAAGCAGCTCAGCTTGAGAAGCTAATTCTTCGCTAGCAGCTGCACTTTCTTCTGCAGTAGCTGAATTAGTTTGTACAACATTTGATACTTGCATAATACCTTGATTTAGCTGGGCGATTCCTTCTGCTTGTTCATTTGAAGCTACTGCTATCTGGCTTATAAAATCAGCAACTTTTACAGTATCCTCAACAATTTTATTTAAAGCATCTGCAGTTTGATCTGCTATCTTTGTCCCTGCTTCTGCTTTTTTAATAGAACCTTCAATCATATCTGCTGTTTCTTTAGCCGCCTTTGCAGATCTTGCAGCTAAATTCCTTACTTCCTCTGCTACAACTGCAAAACCTTTACCGTGCTGCCCTGCTCTTGCAGCTTCAACTGCTGCATTTAATGCTAAGATATTTGTTTGGAATGCAATTTCATCAATAACCTTTATAATTTTATAGATACTTGTTGATGCATTGTTTATTTCATTAACAGCTCTTTGCATTTCCTTCATCTGCTCATAGCCCTCTTCTGCATTGGCTTTTGCGCTTACTGCCATATCATTTGCATTTGTAGCATTTTCTGCATTCATTTTTGTTTGAGCTGATATTTCTTCAATAGACGCAGTTAATTCTTCAATTGAGCTCGCTTGTTCCATAGCACCTTGAGAAAGAGCCACACTTGAGTCAGATACCTGCTTTGAACCTGCTGAAACTTGTTCAGCTGCTGAATTAATGTTAGTCATAGTACTATTTAATTTATCAGTCATCTTTCTAAAAGAGGCTGCTAATAACCCAATTTCATCTTTACTATGAATATTAATATTTATATCAAAATCTCCATCAGCTACTTTATCAGCTATTTTTATTATCTTGCGAACAGGTTTGCTTATTGATGAAGAAATGAATAATCCTATAAATACTGCTATTACTATTCCTGCTATCAAAATTACTATTGTCATTGTTGCTGTACTTTTTGCTGTTTTGTCATTATTATCAGATGCGTCCTTAGCAAGGCTCAATTTCATACTAGTATAGCTTTTAACAGCTTTATCTAAGGAATTTACAGCTTTTGTACCTTCATTATAGAAGTAATTTGTTGCTTCCTCTTCTTTGTTTTGATTTTTTAATTGTATTACTTTGTCCAAAACATTCATATAATCCAATTTTGATGCTTTTAAATTACCTATGATATTCTTTCCTTCACTGGTAAGTGTAGTTTCGGTCAATTTATTAATACTCTCATCAAAAGTATTGCTAGCTTCTTTAATATTGTTGCTATATTCCTGTATTTTAGATGAATCTTTTGTTATTATTATATCTCTGCCATTTATCCGCATACTACTAAAAGAATTAGAAAGTTCAATAACATCTGATAATGGTGCTGTCATCTTCTCATACAGTTGAGTATCAAGGTCATTAATTTTATTAATATTTGAAATTCCTTGTATTCCTATTACTCCTGCAATGACAGCTACAACAAAAAATCCTAAAAGTATTTTTACACTTATTCTTAAATTATAAAACCATCCCATATTAATACCCCTCCCAACCTTTTGTCTTATTCAATATTGCTTAAAATGTCGGCATCATCTTCATTAATTAACTTATCGCAGTCTAAGATTAATTTAACTTCATTATCTATTTTTCCTATTCCTCGTATATATTTGTTATTAATTTTATTTAAATTTGGTGGTGGTATAATATCTTGATCCGGTATGTTTAACACTTCTGAAACACTATCAACAATTAGGCCAATTGATAGCTCATTTATATCTATTACTATTATGCAGGTTCTATCATTATATTCTCTAAATGCCTTTTTAAATCTTAACCTAACATCCATTACAGGGATTATCTTTCCCCTTAGATTAATAATCCCTCTAATATAGTCTGGAAGTTCTGGAATTAAAGTTATTGGCTGTATTCCAATAATTTCTGTAATATTATTTATACCTATCCCATAAGATTCATTATCGAGGACAAAAGTAAGATATTTTCCCTTTTGAGTATCTTCATCTGTTTCTACAATATCTATCATTAAATTTTCATTCATACTAACACTCCCTCTCTTTTTGTAAAAGCTAATGATCTTGTTGAGTTAATCTATCCGTCATGGTTATTTTCGGCATTTAAAGTTTTTTAATTTTTTATTATCTTAACACACTAATATTTCCCAAACTCTGTATCATCTAAATTTATTTTAATTTTTTTACCTGTATTAAATGATTTGCTGTTATCATTAATATTTTCTAAATTAAATATCTCCTTTTCACCTATATTATCTAAAAATATTCTATTTGAATTTGCTTTCTTCAATTTGAATTGCGATACTCTTTCTTTTAATGTTTCTGCTTGACTAGACATTTCTTCACTAGAAGATGCAGTTTCCTCTGAAGTAGCAGAATTCATTTGAGTAACTCTTGATATTTGCTGTATAGCATCATTTATTTGTATTATAGCAGAAGCCTGTTCACTACTAGATGCTGCTATTCTATTAACTATTTCAGAAGTACTGCTAATATCATTAACAATAGCATTTAGTGATTCTGCCGTATTATTTGCTATTATAGTTCCTGCATTCGCCTTCTTTATAGATCCCTCTATTAATGCTGTGGTTTCTTTAGCTGCATTAGCACTTCTGCCTGCGAGATTTCTTACCTCTTCAGCAACTACAGCAAAACCCTTTCCATGCTGCCCAGCCCTTGCTGCTTCTACTGCTGCATTAAGTGCTAGTATATTTGTTTGGAAAGCTATTTCATCTATAACCTTTATTATCTTCGAAATATTCTCAGATGCTTCATTTATTTCATTCATGGCCTTTAGCATATTATTCATTTCTGCGTTTCCATTTATTGCATTTGTAGTAGCCTTTGTAGCTAATTCATTAGCAGTGTTTGCACTCTTAGCATTCATCTTTGTTTGTTCACCAATTTCTGAAAGTGAAGCAGTTATCTCTTCTACAGCACTTGCTTGTTCCGCAGATGCCTGTGATAAACTTTGACTTGCATTCGAAACTTGAATTGATGCTGATGCCACTTCATTTGCTGATATATTAATATCAGTTAATACCTGATTAATTGCTTCTATTGATGAATTTAATCCATTTATTATACTTGAATAATCGCCTTTATAAGAATTTTCAATGTGCATATCCAAGTTTCCTTTTGACATTTCCATTAAAGCATTATTTATTTCTCTTATCGGTTTAGCAAAGGCATCTACAGCTTTATTTATTATATTTATAAGTTCTTTAAAGCTTCCAGTAAACTTCTCACTTTCACCTCTAACTTGTAAATTTCCTTCTGCTGCAGCTGTAAGTACTTGCACTTGTTCATCCACAACCTTAAGAATATTATTTCTTAATCCATTTAGGCTTTCATTTGCAATACCATACCTTCCTGGCAGCTTTTCAAGTTCAACTGTAAAATCACCTTCTGAATAGGACTTTAATACAGCAAATATTTTTATTAGTATATCTACAGATATCCACATTCCATCATTTACGCTTTGAGCCATTTGCCTGTATACTCCCTCAAATTTTGAAACATCTATTGTATCTCTTGTATTTCCTAGCTTAAATGTATCCTTCATCCAGTTAACTTCTTTTACAAACATATTTAAGGTATCAATTAATGTGTTCAAACTGTTTTTTGTTTTATTAAATTCCCCTTGGAATTCATTTTCAATCTTTTCTGGTACATTACCACTACTTATTCTATTTATATAATCAGCTGTTAAATTTATTGGTTCGACAAATGATTCTATTATGTTATTAATCCCATCAACCATTTCAGCCCATGAACCATTAAAATGCGATGAATCTATTCTTCTTGATAAGTTTCCTAATTTAATTTCATTGGCTATACCAATTTGTTCTTTAGATATATTAAGTAAGTTGTTTCTTAGCTCTTCTATATTTTCATTTACCAGACCATATCTACCAGGGAATTTTTCAAGTTCAACTGAAAAATCTCCTTCTGAATATGATTTAAGTACTGCAAATAACTTGATAAAAACTTCTATAGATATCCATGTTGTATCATTTATACACTCGGCCATTTCCTTATAGAATCCCTCAAATTTTGATATATCTATCTTGTCTCTTGTATTTCCTAATTTAAAAGTTTCTTTAAGCCAATATACATCTTTCCTAAATGTCTCTAAAACATCTATAAGTTGAATAATGTTATTTTTAGTATTATTGAATTCTCCATATTCTTCTTCACTAGGTCTAGTACAAACTTCACCCTTGCTTAATCTATTTATGTAATTTGAAGTTGTTTTAATATTTTTTATAAGAATGTTTATAGTTTCTAAATTGTTTTCACTTATATTTTTCCATGTTCCTCTATATTTTGACTTATCCAATTTTATATTAAAGTTACCTTTTTCCACATTTTCCTTAATACTATTGGAATCGTTAACTAAACTGCTAAAATTCCTTTGTATTACTTTTAATTCACTAGCAAGTTCACCATATTCATCTTCATTTATTATATTAATATCTCCATTAAACTCTCCATTTGCTATATTCCTAGTAAACTCGTTAATCTTTTTTATCGGTTTATATATTAACTCCATTAATATGTATCCTAAAATCACTGTAGCAACTATCGAGATTGCCCCAAAAATTATTATATTTGTTTGCACGTCCTCAGATACTTCTGCTTTCTTATAAGCTAAACCAAATAAAATTATTTGCGAAATAATTATAATCATAAAAATTAAACTAATTTTGTTTTTGATTTTTGAACCACCCAAATTAAACATATTCATCCACCCTAACTATAATTTTAATTTTCTTAACTACACCTTATACCCATTCATACCTATCGTTAAGTATCTCTACTTACTAATAGTTTCACTAATATTCATCAATTGTTTAGTTACAATTTCTTCTTTAAATGGCTTTACTATAAATGATACTGCACCTGCCATTATAGCTTCCTTAACTTGTATTTCATGCCCCATAGAAGAAATAACTATGATTCTTGCATTTTTATCAATAGTTTTTATAATCTTTATTGCTTCAACTCCACCAAGCTCTGGCATTGTCAAATCCATAGTCACAATGTCTGGTTTTAATACCTTATATTGTTGTACAGCCTTTATTCCAGTATCCGCTTCACCCACAACTTCAAACCCGCACTTTTCTAAAATTGTTTTCAAAGCCATTCTCATAAAAGCCGCATCATCTACAACTAATACTCTTTTCACAATTTTTACCTCCCTAGCACATTATTCTTCAATCTTCTGTCTTTTTTCTTAATAATTATATTTTAAATGCTTTTAATGTATCTTTGTAGTACCACAAGTCATGTAGTAATATGCAAATTGCACAACAAATTGGACTCTAAATGCAAATAGCATTGTTCTATTACAGACAAAATGTTATAATTTATAATAATATAAATTATTTTTTACTAGAATAGGGGTTTTTAGGTATTTATTTTTACGCAAAAATTTAATATATGTTATTATATTTGAGTAAAGAGGGGTTTTATATGACAAGGGTTATTATTGCTGAAGATCAACGACTTTTGAGAGAAAGCTTTAAGAATATAATTGAGAATAATAGTGATATCCAAGTTATAGCTTGTGCTTCTAATGGGGAAGAGGCCTATAACTTATGTAAAGAACACGAGCCTGAGGTCGTATTAATGGATTTATCCATGCCAATATGTAATGGCACTGAGGCTACTAAATTGATTAAATTAAATTTTCCATCAGTTAAAGTATTAATACTTACTGCCTCAAATGATAAAATGGATGTTACAGATGCTATAAGTAATGGAGCTGATGGTTATATTTTAAAAGATATCAGCACAGAAGAATTAATATTATCAATAAAGAGTGCTTCCTTAGGACTGGGTATAATCACTAAAGATGTATTGAGTCCTATAGTATCAAATCTTCGCAAAGAAAATAAAAAAACAAAAAAGAAAACCTTAAATATTGAAGGTATAAACATTTTTTTAACGGAAAGAGAGATAAAAATAGTATCTATGATTGTGGACGGAAAAGATAATAAGGAAATAGGTGCTTCTTTATTTATTGCTGAGGGAACAGTTAAAAATATAATTACAGAGATTATTTCAAAATTACAATTAAAAGATCGTACGCAATTAGCAGTATATGCCGTCAAAAATGGACTAGCTTAAGGCACATGAAAGAAAATAACAAGTCCAAAATGCCATGATTATTTTTCATCAGA